>NZ_JAVYAD010000005.1:0-487859 GCF_032337515.1 Rossellomorea yichunensis
TTTGAATAGCTCTTTAAAAATAAATCTAGAATTAACGTTGACGTATTGTCTTGTTTTGTTCAGTTTTCAAGGTTCAAGGCTTGTCCGCTCCGCTCTGAAGCGACTTTATTAATATAACACATCTTTCATTCTCGCGTCAACAACTTTTTGCATTTATTTTTCCGAAATGTTGTTTGCTGCATCAGCGACGCTTATAAATATAACATGCTGTTAATGTTATTGCAATATATTTTTAAGGAAAACTTTAAAAACTTTATCCATCCCTTCTGTTGTTCTGTTTAACAGTAAACCTCCATATACATTATTACTACGCATTCCTGAAAGGAGACTATTATCATGCTTTCTAACGTCGCATTATCTCTATCTTTCATCATGGCTGTGTATCTGTTTGCGTATTCATATGTACAAGCTCTTAAGATAAGCGAAAGTACTACACCTGTAAGAGGAATGACCTTCATCTTTTCCGTCGTCATGGCGTTTGTGTTTTCTGGTTTTACATACGTATTTTCTTAAAGGGGCTCTAGTTAAGTGAATAAAGTAAAAAGGAGTAAAGGAGTGACGGCTCCTTTACTCCTTTTTACTTCAGTTCCAGCAGCAACCCTTCTTCCTGGTGCGACTCACCACCAATGGTTAATACCTCTTCCTTAATGAGTGTAGGTTTAAAGGCATAATAGAAATGTTTGGAGGGATTCTCTTTCAACACCCAGATCCACATAGAGTTGTATCCTTGTTCTTTAAGACGTGTAGCGGCAATTTTTAAGAACTCTTTCCCGATGCCTTTACCTTGATATTCTTCCAGAAGATAAATGGCATACAATTCCCCTTCATACTCGCCTGAACGCTCTTTCCCAAATGAAACAAAGCCGATGATTTTCCCATCATCCAATTCACATACATACGTATGATGAGTTCCGGAAAGGATTTGTACCCACTTTTGTTCTCTTTCTTCTATTGATAAAGACTGAAGATAGTTTTCTGAAACGATTCCTTTGTACGTCGTTCTCCAGCTATGGACGTGTACGTATGCTAACCCGGGTGAGTCTTGAAGGTTTGCCTTTCTAAAGCGGAAGTTCTTCATTCTTTTTCACCTCGTTGACTTTTTGGACCATCTTTTTTAATTTCCTTTCTTCTATTAAGAAGAAGGTAACGCCGATGATTATGACAAGACCTCCAACCACTTGAGTCATCATCACTTTTTCAGCTAAGAGCCAATATGCAAGGATTGAAGCGCCGATTGGTTCAAATAGGATGGCCATAGAGATGGTTGAGGTGCTTAACCACTTCAGGGACCAGTTGAATAATGAATGACCTAATAGCGTCGGGATAATGGCAAGCAATAGAAAGTAGACCCAATCCTCTTTCGGATATGGCCCAAGGCTTTCGGAACGCATCATGACATATAAGAATAAAACGACTGAGCTGATCGCATAGACCAAATACGTGTAGGTAATGAGGGATAGCCGTTTTCTTATCGTCTGCCCGAATAACAGGTATCCTGTTACGAGAGCGCATGCCACCAATGCTAAAATATCTCCCCATAGCGCGCTTCCGCTTATTTTAAAATCTCCCCAGCTTATGATGATACTCCCACTAACAGCTAAAACCGCCGAGATGATGGCTCTCCCTGTTAGTTTTTCCTGAAAGAACAAGTAAGCCCCGATAAAAGCGAATAATGGCTGCAATGTGACGAGTACCGTAGAACTGGCAACCGAAGTATAATTTAAGGATTCAAACCAGAGTATGAAGTGAAAGGCCAGAAAGACCCCGGCTAAAATTGAAAACATCCAATCTCTTAGAGTAATAACTTTCAGTTCCTTCACATACTTTAAGAAAAATACTGGGGACATTAATAGAACTGTGAAAAACAACCGGTAAAAGGCCAAAACACCTGCTGGCGCACTCGATACTTTTACCAGGATAGCAGAGGTTGATACGGAGATGACTCCGATTGCGAGTAATAGATATGGATTAACCTTTGTGTCTGACATGACAAACCTCCTGATATGTATTCGTTGCTCCTATTTTATAATCAGCAGGGGTAAATTACTACATGAATTTTCAGGGATACACGTAGAACTGGAGGGGGCTTGATGGAACTATTAGATACAACATTCATGATAAAGCTGGGTGTATCTGCGGTTTTAGGATTAATCATAGGGCTTGAGAGAGAATTAAAGCGAAAGCCTGTAGGTTTAAAGACGTCTCTCGTTATATGTATCGTGAGTTGTTTATTAACGATTGTCTCTATAGAGTCTGCTTATATTTCGGAGGGATCGGATAAAGTAAATATCACGATGGATCCTTTGCGACTGGCAGCTCAGATTGTTTCAGGGATCGGTTTCTTAGGGGCAGGTGTGATTTTACGAAGAGGGAATGACAGTATCTCAGGGTTAACGACAGCAGCCATGATCTGGGGGGCGGCAGGAATTGGAATTGCTGTTGGAGCAGGCTTCTATATGGAAGCTACGGCTGGTGTGATCCTCTTGATTGTCTCCGTTGAAGTGGTGCCGATTATCATTACGTATTTAGGACCGAAACGATTGCGGGAAAAAGAGCTTTCCCTGCGTGCTATCATCTTGGAGAAAAAAGAGATCAAATCGATTATTGAACGAATTAAAGCTGAAGAAATTTCTATTGAAAATATCCGGATCAAAGACTTAAAGAATCAGCAGCACCTTTTGGAATTGAAAATCATTGTGGACTTCAGAAAAAAGACGGTAGACATTTACTATACGATTTCAGAAATAGAAGGGATAAAAGATGTGGAAATTGAAAGCTTATAGAAGTTAAGGAATGAGGATGCATGAACACCCTCTTTCCTTTTCATTTTTTGTGAAGCTGGAACTTTTTCACACATTCTAAATCCTGGACAACTTCCAGTACTTCATTAAATCGAAGGACACTTGGAGTTAATATAAGAAGGGAATATTTAAAGGCATCCACCCCCTCCATTTCATCTCCTTCTTCAATTTGGTATTGAGTGATCTCGATTCCATGATCATGAAGTGCGTCATTTATAGACGTGATATTACCCTTCCCCTTTTGCACAATCAGACTAAGGAGCAGGAGCTTCTTATGCTTCACTTTTTCCTTATAAAAGCTTTCCAGGTTGTTCAAGAAAAATAACGTCACGACGATTACCAGTGTTGTAAAGATCGCTAAATAATACATCCCAATGCCGACTACCAACCCTAAGCCTGCAACAACCCAAATACTGGCGGCAGTGGTTAAACCTCGAACCGTCACGCCTCCATGGACCATAATCGTTCCCGCACCAAGAAAGCCGATTCCCGAAATAACATAGGAAGGAATCCGACTTGGATCAAAACCAACTAATTGAGGGTGTTCGTCTAAAAACGGTTCGAATCCATATAGGGAAACAAGCATCAATAAACAGGAGCCGACACCCACAAGAATATGAGTGCGTAAACCTGCAGGGTGATTTTTAAATTCCCTCTCTATACCAATTAAGCCGCTCAGTAGAACGATTAACATAATACGAATAAGAGCAGTGTAAAACTCATCTGGGATCTCCAGATAATCTATCATCTCCATAACCTTTCCCCTCTCCATCATCTACCTATACTTTTTACCTGGAACGAACCTTTTAAAACGCAAAAATCAAAAAAACCAGGTGGAGTTCACCTGGTTCTTTCATGAATCATTTAATCGGCTTCTTTAATAACCCAACCATTACGGCTGTAATAATAGAGCCAATCAGTACTGCTAACAGATATAGGAACGGATTCCCTTCTACTACCGGGAATACGAATAATCCACCGTGGGGGGCAGGTAAACCAATCCCAAAGAACATCGCTAACGCTCCTGCAACCGCAGAACCTGTCACAATAGAAGGGATGACCCGGAACGGATCGGCTGCAGCAAATGGAATCGCTCCTTCTGTAATAAAGGATGCTCCCATAAAGTAAGCCGCGATACCCGCTTTTCGCTCATTATCATTGAACTTCTTCTTGAATAGTGTCGTTGCCAGTGCAAGCCCCAGTGGTGGTACCATTCCACCAGCCATGATGGCTGCATGGGGAGCAAGGTTCCCACCTTCAATCATGGCAATCCCGAATGTAAAGGCCGCTTTGTTGATCGGACCTCCCATGTCGACTGCCATCATGCCGCCAAGAACAAGTCCGAGTAAAATCAGGTTCCCTGTTCCTAATCCATCCAGCCAGTTTTGAATACCCGTATTCACTGCACTCAGTGGCTCCACAAGGAACTGAAGCATGATGAATCCAGTAATGAAAATTCCCAGCAACGGATAGATCAATACCGGTTTGATCCCTTCCAATGAAGGAGGGAAATTGTTTGTTAAACGCTTGATTCCGAGAACTACATAACCTGCTAAGAAACCGGCAATAATTCCACCTAAGAACCCGCTTTGACCCGTTGCAGCAATCAACCCGCCAATCATACCAGGGGCAAATCCTGGTCGGTCAGCTATACTCATGGCAATGAATCCCGCTAAGACAGGCACCATTAAGTAGAAGGCATTATCTCCGCCGATTTTCATTAGCATGGCTGCAAATTCATTATACTCAGGAGAATCAGGATTCGCTGACTGAATGCCGAATAAGAACGAGATCGCAATCAGGATCCCTCCACCTACAACGAAAGGGAGCATGTTAGAAACACCATTCATCAGATGCTTGTAAAAGCCTGACTTTTGTTTTTTCTCAGGACCGGCCCCAGTCTCACCAGATTGCTCTCTACCTTTATATAGAGGCGCTTCTTGTTTCATAGCCTGATTCAATAATTCTTCAGGACGTCTAATCGCTTCTGCAACAGGAACCTCAATCACAGGCTTTCCTTTAAACCGATTCATTTCCACTTTCGTATCGGCAGCTACGATTATAGCTACAGCGCTTTCAATCTCTGCAGAGGTTAAGACGTTCTTTGCTCCACCAGATCCATTCGTCTCTACTTTTAGATTCACACCAATTTCTTTCGCCTTGGCTTTCAACGCATCTGCTGCCATATACGTATGAGCAATCCCTGTAGGACATGCCGTTACGGCCAGGACCTTTCCTTCGCTTGTGGAAGTTTCAACAGGGATCTCTTCCTCGTCCTCTTGATCATGAACATTAATAATTTCTAAAACTTCTTCTTTTGATGAAGCATTCACTAACGCTTTGCGGACCTCGGAGTCCATCAGCATAGAAGAAAGACGGCTTAACGCTTCTAAATGTGTTTGATTGGCCCCTTCTGTTGCTGCAATCATAAAGAACAAATGAGCAGGAGCCCCATCGAGAGATTCATAGTCTACTCCTTGTTCTGATTTACCAAATGCAATCGCAGGTGTTTTGACTGCCGATGTTTTCGCGTGTGGAATGGCGATACCTTCCCCAATACCTGTTGTACTTTGCGCTTCGCGATTAAGAATCGCTTGCTTGAATTCTTTAGGGTCCTCTAGCTTCCCGCTTTTATCTAATACGGAAACCAATTCATCGATAACGCCCGTTTTGGATGCAGAAGATATATTTAGCTGAATCGTATCTTTCGTCAATAATTCCGTAATTCTCATGTTTGTTCCCCCCTATTTTTTCGTAATCTGAATTTCTGTAAATAAGCTTTCCACTTTCTCCGATGAGCAAAGACCGATTGAATAAGCCGTGGCAGTTCCAGCCGAGGTTCCTAAGCGGAATGCATCCTCAATGCTCCAGCCCCTTGATAGTCCCGCAAGGAATCCGGCAACGGTAGAATCTCCTGCTCCGACCGAGCTTTGCAACTCTCCACTTGGTACGGAAGAATACAATACCTCTTTACCGGTCAGTAAGAGGGCACCTTTTTCCGCCATTGAAACCATCACGTTTTCTACTCCGTAATCCTTCAACTTCTTTCCGTAGTGAACCGCATCATCAACTGACTCGATCTTCACATCAAACATCTCCCCCAGCTCATGATGATTCGGTTTGATCAAGAAGGGATTCAAGGAAAGAACTGGCTGAATCAAGTTCTTCTCGGCATCGATAATCACTTTCGTTCCTTGTTCCTTACATCGCTCAGCAATCTCCTGGTAAAATGATTTAGGCACCGATCCAGGTATGCTTCCAGCCAGAACGATCATGTCTTCTTCTGTTAATGATGATATTTGCTGGAGTAACTGCTTTATATGTGCCTCACGAATCGATGGTCCACTACCGTTGATTTCCGTTTCATCATCGGACTTAACCTTCACGTTAATTCGTGAAGCTTCTTCTACTTCGACAAATTCAGTTTTTATCTTTTCTTTATTTAAAAATTGTTTAATATACTCACCGGTAAATCCTCCTGCAAATCCAAGAGCAACACTTTCTACATTCAGTACATGTAAAACACGGGAGACATTGATCCCTTTGCCTCCGGGAAATGCACTTTCTTTCTCACTTCGGTTTAGACCTCCTTTTTGAAAGGAGTCAAGTTCCATAATGTAATCGACAGAAGGGTTCAGTGTTAAGGTATATATCATGGTGTCACAACCTTTATCGTAGTTTGTTTCATCATTTCCTTGTCATGTTCGCCGTCCAGTGCGTTCGTTATAATCATGGCTTTATCGAGATCCACAATTTTGCTAAATGCAATTTCTCCAAACTTGGAGTCATCCGTTAAGAAAATGGCTTCTCTTGATAATTCAATGGCCATACGCTTTACTTGAGCCTCCTCGGGATCAGGAGTCGTGAATCCATATTGAGCATGAACCCCGTTCGCCCCCATAAATGCTTTATCAAATCGATACTGTCGTAAGGATTCAACCGCTCCACTCCCGACCATCGCTCTTGTCACCGGCTTTACGTATCCGCCGATCATATACGTTTTAAAACCTTTTTGAATGAGGACGTCCACATGGGTCAACCCGTTCGTTACAACTACAATATCCATTTCCGGTAGATGGTCGATGAGATTCAAGGTCGTCGTGCCTGCATCCAAAAAGATGCAATCGCCTTCTTCTACGAGGGAAGCAGCATATTGACCGATGGACTGCTTTTCATGAAAGCTTTTGGATGATTTTTCAGAAACGCTCAATTCCTTCAATTTCCCTTGAAGCCTAGCAGCCCCACCATGTATACGTTTCAGAAACTTCTCTTGCTCGAGCTGTGTTAAGTCCCGGCGGATCGTTGACTCAGAAGCGTTCGTAACACCCACAATCTCTTGGATTTTTATCGCATCTTTCTCCTTCAACAAGTCTAAGATGATTCGATGTCGTTCCTCCGTTAACATAGCATTCTCCTACTTTCTCCGTTTCTTGTTACTTTCATTATAATGAGAACGGTTACAAAAATCAATCACTTTTAATCAAAAGTAATCATTTTCTATCATAAATCAATCAAAAACAACCATCCGTTTCTTTTTTATTCTCCTGTTGAATTCCTTTCATTATTCAACTGTTAAATTCGAGCCATTATTCGTATGTCAAATCCATGCCGATATTTGCCTGACAAACGCTAACGATTCATTCAACGGTTGAATCCGCCCCCTTCACAAAACCCATCAACCCAACCAACAAAAAAACAAGCCCCATCTCACCAAAATTGGTGGATGGAGCTTGTTTAAAGTTACTTATTTTATTCGTGGTTTTCTTCTTGTGAAGCTTCAGGATCTTCTGAGCTTTTTGGATTTGGATTATTATACTGATAATCCGAGCGATCTATCGGTTTATATCCTTCAGGTTTATAGAAGCGCAGTAGATCTTCGTAAACCACTTTATCGGAAAGCTCTAAACGCTTGTTCGCTTCCTTACTTGCTTCTTCACAGGCATTGTTTCCTTCTTCTACAGGTTGACCTGTTTCGTTATCGTAGCAGACTCCTTTAATTTCAGAGTACTTATCTGTAATGACATCACCATTACGGAAAGGTACGATTTGCTTGCGCTCTTCAGAAAGCAGGTCCTGACCGAAGCTTAGATAATCTTTAGTCTCTTCTCCCAGAAGGTGCATAATTGTAGGGCGAAGATCAATCTGTCCACCGAACGTATGGTTAACTCCACCTTCTGCACCAGAGTTAAGAATGAACAATGGTACCCGTTGCAGCTGAGCACTTTCATAGTTACCCACTTCTTTACCTAATACCTCGGACATCGCCTTATTATGGTTATCAGAAATTCCATAGTGATCACCATAAAGAACGATCATCGTATCTTCATATAGACCTTTTTCTTTTAAATCATTCACAAAGTCTTCTAATACCTGATCCATGTAATGAGACGTTTGGAAATATCGATCCACTACACCGTTACCTGTTTCACCTTGAGGGAAATTAGCATCTTCCTCATGACGGTCAAACGGGAAGTGATTGGATAACGTAATGAATTTTGTGTAGAACGGTTGTTTTAAGCTTTCCAGCATCGGTATTGAGTCTTCAAAGAACGGCTTATCCTTTAATCCATAAGGAAGCTGTTCTTCTGGATTACTCATATCATAATAAGTTGCATCGAAAAATTTGTCATACCCCATCGAACGGTACATCTCAGAACGGTTCCAGAATGTTTTGTAGTTACCGTGGAATACCGCTGACGTATATCCTTTTCCCTTTAGGATCGAAGGAGCTGATTGATACGTATTGTTAGCATGCGTCATGAATACAGCACCTTGAGGAAGAGGGAATAATGAGTTTTCAATAATAAACTCAGAATCAGATGTTTTCCCCTGACCTGTTTGATGGAAGAAGTTATCAAAGTACATCGCTTCTTTACTATCCACTAGAGAGTTCAAGAATGGTGTAACTTCCTCTCCATTTAGCTCTCTGCCAATCATAAATGTTTGCAGTGATTCCATAGAGATGTAGATAACGTTTTTCCCTTTTGCTTTACCAAAGTATTCAGGATTTGGGTCTACTTTATTTGCTTTTACGTAATTTTCAACTTCTGAAACTTCATTACTGTCGGCCATAGCACGCTTAGCAGATGTTTTAGAGTTTTGAACAATATCATAAAGCGTAAAGTTGTGAGTACCAAGATACTTCACCAGATAGTTACGGTCAAAACTGCGAGTCAATAATTCAGGACGATCAATGTTTGCTAACCCTAAGTTCAATAAGAACACAAGGACTGCAGATGTCATGACCGCAAATACTGAACGGAAACGCAATTTCTCCTGTGGCTTCACTTTCTTAAGAACCATTAATCCAATGATGATGAATAGATCCAAGAAATATAAAATATCGATTGGACTGATCAATTCGAGTGCACTGCCACCAAGACCGTTATTCGTTTTCGCCTGTAAAATAACAGGTACTGTAATAAAGTCATTAAAGAAGCGGTAGTACACGACGTTCGCGTATAGAACGAAGGACATTAACAAATTAATAACGATAAACGCAATATATCGTCCTTTGCCTTTCCAGAATAATGCGAAGGCAAAGAATAATAGGGCAGAACTTAATGGGTTAAAAAATAAAAGAAAATGCTGAAGCGCATTTTGTATTCCCAGGTTAAATTCAGCTAAATATACGGCATAAGTCTTAATCCAAAATAGTATAACGACTGTAAAGAAGAACGATAACTTCCCAGTACGCATATCATCAAACTGTCTTTTTAAGAAGTTCATGCTTCATCACCTTTTTTATTAGTATTTATTTAAATCATGTATGACTGAAAGTTTATTAAGAATTTGTTTAGCAAATGTAAATTCATTTGAATCAACAACGAGTATTATAACAAAAAATAATTTCATGTGTATAACATTTTGTTGAGATTCGTAACAAAAATATTTCATGAAAATTCGACATTCCGTATCAAGCGAGGCAGGAAAGCTTGAGCTGTCAAGGCTTTGTTCATTTTGAACGATTCGTGAACGACCCATACTTTCCCAATCTTGTGGATATATATACTAGAAATGTTAATAGTGATTTAAGATTGTTTACTCAGTGTAAACTTATTCCCTGGAATTCTCTTATACAAACCTAAAGATACTATGAAATTTTTACCAAGTTCTTTGTTTTCTTCTTCAATTATTATGCGCATGCCCTTCTACATTTTTACCTTATCAAAGTCATCCTGCACCGGTGAACCTTTTCTTTCATTATGTGGCCGATAAGCCGCTTTGAATTTCTCTTTATAATAAGAATGGCCGCTCGTTGTCTGGACATATCCCTCTATCATCAATGAAATTGATAGCATTGTGGCAGAAAAGAACAGAATAGGTGTCAGTGGAACCCACGGTGCTCCTTGAAGGTACCTGAATGAGTCCCCGATCAGCCCCGACCATTCGTAGGTGATGGATCTTGGAGGGTCTTTGATCATTTGATAGTCTACATCGGTTCCCCCTAGGAACAGGGTCAGTAACCCTAAATGAATAAAGATGATCAGGGTCTGCATGAATTGCTGTCCAAGTACGATCACAAGCTTTTCTTTCAATCCGGGTAAAATATGTTTGAAAATGATCCGCCATTTTCCCGCTCCAAGTGTTTTCGCACTCATGATGAATTCCTGTTTGTAGAGCATAGAGACTTCGTTGCCAAACAAAACTGACAAAATGGGCACAATAAGGAAGGTCAAAATCAATATTTCAATGATGAAGCGTTCAACGATCGAATTAGGAAACCCGCCAAATGGTTCCCAAAGAATCGGTTCCAACAAAAAATAAGCAAGAATCGTTAAGGGGATGTAATGGAAGGAATCGATCCAGCCATTGATGTATTTCTTATACTTCACAAGAAATGTCCCTAGAATGAGTCCGATCGGGATCGCTAATAATACACGTAGAAAGGCAATCACTAATGCGGTTAAAATCGTGTACTTTGCTCCGATAATGATTTTACCGAGCATATCAAGCCCCTGGGGGTCGGTTCCAAATGGGAATAGCCATTTAGGTGATATCGGGGAGGATTCCACAACAACACCATCAATACTAATGAAATACAGTCTTCTCACTTCATTCCCCCACACCAACGAATACATAAAACTGGACAGGAGCATGAGGGCAATAAACGTAAATCCGATAAGAAATAATGGATTTTGCCACACACTTTTCTTCATATTATATTTCCTCCCCCTTGTTCGCTTTTTTTGAGAGAACGATTTCTCCCACTGTGTAGAAGACAAACAAAGGAATGAAAATGGAAAGAACCGCAATGGTAAACATTTTCGGCTGCAACGTCGACATTAAGAAGCGGGTTATTCCTGCTATATTGAATAGCAGCTCCAGCACAAATAGATTAGAGAGCATAAACCAGATGGTCTTTTTTGATTGAAAGAACACGGAGATAACCGCATTCCTTAAAATATGAAAGGTTACTATCACCAGTTTACCGAGTCCAATGGATTGTGCCAATGTGACATAGTCTTTTCTTTCTTCATTCTCAAATGAAAGAATAGACATCCTGAACAACTGAACTGTGGGCAGAATCGCCAATACCAGAACCGGCAGAAGAAAGGCCCGTTCCATATCAACTGAAGCAATTTCAAAAAACAGTATCTCTGTTTGTTTATAGAGAAAGAGGACAAGTAATTGAGCACTCAGGATAACCAGTACATCCGGAACGGATTCGAATAAATAAAACATAAACTTGATTCGATTCCGGTTTTTTTGAGAAAACAACATGGTGAGGATCGTGAGGAGAATACTTAAGAAGCCGGCCAGAAGAAAGGCAGAAAACAACACGAGTAACGAATAGGTGATCGGCTCCCACAAATAAGGAAACAAGTCGCGTTCTTTTTGGCCACCGATAGTGACATATGTTAAATCCCCCGGGTGAAACAGGGCAGACACGATTTCTTTAATGGATTGCCAATACGCCTGCAACCTTAATTCACGATGCCCTATACCGGAAAGGAGAACGGGCAGTCCGCCTATAAAAATAATGCCTACTATAGATAAGAAGAATTTAAGTAAAATACCGCCAATACCCCTCAATGGATTGTCCTCCTGTTGGATTATTATTTTTAATAGTATCATAGATTACCGGTGTTTATACATATTTTTCCTGTTTTCGATATTTCTTTTCGTAAGGCTGTTTTCGTAAACTTTGTTGCTTATGAAAAAGCGAGTAGTGGTTGATTTCCGCTCCAGGTGCTCGCTTTCCGCGGGGCGTGAGTTGAGCCTCCTCGGGCTTTGCCCTGCGGGGTCTCAACTTTCCCGCTATTCCCGCAGGAGTCGAGCACCTGCAGCGAGAATCAACTTTCTAAGCAATGTGTTTTTTAATAAAATCTAAAAAAGATAAAATTAATTTTTAGAAAGCAACCTCTTATAAAAAGCGCCTTTTTAATTTCTGTCAAGAAAATCTCTTATAGATGGTGAGGGGAACTGCGTAGACTCCTGCGGAAGTATGGTCGTGCCGAGACCCCGGAAGCGAAGCTGAGGAGGCTCGGCCGAACGCTAGCTGCAAGCGGAGCAGTTCCCCTCACCATCCAGCACACACTGATTGACAGAGCCCTATCAGATTCAATGTTATTAAACAAACTTAACGAAAAGAGCCTTTTCAAAAGTCTCCAAAACAAAAAAAATGACCGAAATCCTTTAAAGGACTCCGGTCATTTTAGATTTAGACTTTGGAAAAGAACACAAACTTTTGTTTTATAAGCTTTTGCTATTGAATGATTCTGCGGGCAGTTACGTAATTTTCTTGGTACCAGCTTCTATCCAGGTTTCGCTTAACTACGCCCACGCTCTTGCCGGCAGACATGATTACTTCATTGTTGCCTACGTAGATCGCGGTGTTGACAATTTTTCCATTACTTGAAGAATTCGAGAAGAACACTAAGTCGCCTTTCTTCAATTGGGATTTGCTGATGCTTTGGCCTTTTGTCGCTTGACCTGCTGCAGTTTTATCCTGAAGATCGATTCCGTTCTGTTTAAATACATAATAAGCAAGTCCCGCACTGTTGAAGCTCATTGTACTTTCATCATAAGAATACCCATACTGAGCTTTTCCCATTAAATCTTCTGCCAGGCTTGATACTTCTGTGCCTTTATCTTGAGCAGGGGCAGGCTTGTCTTCCGTGTTCTCTGGTTTTTCCTCAGGTTGAACATCCGTTTCTGGTTCAGGTTTTTCCTGAGGGGCAGTAGGTGTCTGTCCATCCGGTTGAGGTTCCACTGAAGGTGCTTCAGGTTCTGTCGTTTCAGGTTGATCTTCTGTATCAGCCGCTTTCACATCAATCACACGGCGCGCTGTAACATAATGTTCGTCGTAGTAGCCGTTAAGAATAACGCTTTTCTTGATTCCTGCTTGAGAACCGGCAGCGTGGACGATTTGATCATTCCCGGCATAAACACCTACATGAACAATCTTTCCGTTACTTGAATTATTTGAAAGGAACACAAGGTCACCCTTTTGAAGGTCTTGACGTTTAACCGGTTCACCCAGTTTTGATTGTTCACTGGCTGTTTTTGATTTCAGGTCGATTCCTACTTGTTTAAACGAATAATAAGTCATTCCTGCACCATTGAAGGTCAAGGTTTCTTCATTATAAGGCGTGCCGTAAGATGCTTTTCCAATTAAACCTTCCGCAATTTCAACTACCTTTTCCCCAGTTGAGGATGCTGCTTGATCAAACATAAAGGAAGGAAGTACACGGCGTGCTGTTTTATAGTTTTTCTGATAATATTCTTTTCCGTCTAAGTCTGAGATAAGAATATCATTCTCTTCGTCTGCCATATGAATGATCTTGTTATCGCCTATATATATTCCATTATGAGTCACAGGATCATTATCATTCGGATTTGAGTCAAAGAAAACAATGTCTCCCTTTTGCAGCTGATCCTTTGGTACATACTCACCTAATTGAGCCTGTACGTTTGTATCCCTTGTTGCAAGGTCGATACCGTTCTGTTTGAAGGCATAGTAAATGAACCCACTGCAGCCAAATTGATGTGGCGGGTTATAAACATACCTTTCGTATGTCGCTTTGCCTATTAAACTCTTTGCAGTAGATATGATATTATCAGCTTTCTGCTCTACCTCAGCTTGTTGGGGAGCTGTTGCTGCATTTGCTTGCTGCACAAGCGGAATAGACACAGAGCTGAACGTCAAAGCAACTGTGCAAACCGCTGTTGTCATTAATTTCTTCATGTTTCTACCTCCTGTGAATAAAGTGAAATTTTCTAATAATTAACCACAGAAAGTATAACATTGATTTTCACCCAAAAATGGATGTAATAATTGCCAAGGATGTTTTGTCATACATGCGGGGGTAAGTGAATAGGTCTTTATTCTCACCTGTTTATTCTTTCATTTTAAGGGACTTTGCAAGCCCTATTAATTCTCTATCCATCATAGAACCCTTAACTAAAAGAATGGTTTTTTCATCTAGCAGATTTTCGACATATTCCTTTACAAGAGCTGTTGAAGCTGCTGTGAATACCTTTCCTTTAAACCCATATTTTTTTGCCTGCTCTGCTAAATGCTTTGTATTTTCCCCCACCGCAATTAAGATATCGATTTTTGTAGATGCAATTAATTTTCCTAAATCATGATAAATTCCCCTTACATGACTTCCTAAATAGGCAATATCACCTAATAATAAAGCGTTTGTTTTATTATTTCCCAGAGTTTCCAATACTTGAATGGCTGCTGCGACTGATGTTGGGTTTGAGCTCCACGTGTCATCGATGATCACAGAAGCATTGATGCCCTCTTCAACCTGGAGATGCCGTTCCAGATTTTCAAAAGCCCTCAATCGTATCACTGCCTTCTTAAGGTTCAACCCGATTTTATGGGCTGCTGCAAGAGCAAACAGCGCATTGTAAATCTGATGCTCACCATATCCCGGTAAATAGGCTCTATAAGTCTTCTCTTTATGGTGCAAAGTAAATGACATTCCGTTCTTTTTGTAAACCATATCACTTGCCCTATAATCAGCACTTTCACTTGTTCCACAATAAATGATATCGCCGGTGAAACCTGTGAGAGATATTTTTTTTGTGTTTTCATCCTCGCTGTTTAGGATAAGAGTGCCACCTTTCCTGACACCTGATACGATCTCGGATTTTGCTTTAATATATCCGTCTAACGTCTTACACTTATCCAAATGATCGACACCGATCGTTGTAATGATTCCAATCGTGGGCTGAAACACCTTGCAATGATAGTGAAGATTACCCGGACCGTTCAGACCCGTTTCAAACACGGCAGCATCTGTATTTTCATCGATTCGCATTAGATATTGGAAGGATTTCCTGGTGGCATTCCTGCTTCTGATGGTGGATTGAATGGAATGTGTGGAGGATAAAAGGTGGGAAAGCATTTCTTTGGTAGTGGTTTTTCCACAAGTACCTGTAACTGCGACGATCGGCAGTTCAAATAATTGCCGGTAATACCGGGTAAAAGCCCAGAAGGCGTCATCTGCATCTTGGACCCTTATCATACCGGCAGCTTCTATATCCTTCAGTTCTTCATCGCTTTTATCGGTTACGATGACATAAGGCGAATATCTTTTCGCCTTATCAATGTGAAAGGCTTTGCGCTTCTTCAAAAAAATTAACGTATGTTTCTCTTTTATTCTGTGTAAATGTGAAACCATTGCATCCTTCACGACGAAATTTTCATCCCCGTATACGACCTCTCCGTTCATCACACCTATCAATTCTTTCAGTGGCAGAGGTTTCATTGTCTCACTCCTGTCCTAATGTTATCGTTCATCATGCTGCTTCCTTTCCATTTCACCTTTCTTGATAATATGTTCTTTAAGTTCCATTAGATCATTATCTGTATTTGAACACTTAAACAAACATAAACTATCAGGTGATAATAATGAGATGACCTTTTGATATACGTCTTGAATATTTAAATATGAGTATACTTGGATATGCGTGTTTTTTTCTTCTACTCTATCAGCGATTTTTTTAGAGTTCTGTCCATAGGTTATGAGAACATCTATGTTTTGCTCCGAAATCATCTCCCCAACTTCTAAATGCGTTTTTGTCGTGTGATCTCCCAACCTGCCGATATCGCCGATTAATACGATCTTTTTCCGGTTGTACGCAATGGATTGCAGGACTTTCAATGCCTCTTTTAATGCTCCGGGAGTTAAACTCCATGAATCATCAATGATGGTAGAATCCTTGATCCCCTGCTTCACTTGTAAGTGTTTCTCCAGTACATTAAACGATTGCAGTGCATTGATGGCATTGGTGATATCCACACCCACATTCAGTACAGCACCGATCGCTGCCATTGCATTATAAGCCTGATGCTCGCCGAGACAAGGCAGAACCACGGAATATTGTTTATAATCATATGTCATCGTGAACTTGGTTTGACTTGAATCCATTTTAATATCAGTAGCTCTCAAATCTGTCCCTGCGGATTTCCCAAAGGAAACCAGCTTCCCTTTATAGTCTTTTAATGGAAGTGTTGCTATATTTTCATCGTCTCCATTTACAAGTAAAGTCCCTTTGTTTTTTAAACCTTCAATGATTTCTCCCTTTGCTAAGATATAATTTTCCAATGTTTTACATTTATCCAAATGAAAGATTCCTATGTTCGTGATGATTCCGATGGTAGGCTGGAAGATATCACAATGATATCGAAGATTTCCGGGAGCCCCCAAGCCGGTTTCGAATACACCCACTTCTGTATCCTCATCGATTCCCATCAGATATTCGAAGGACTTCCTTGGCGCATTTCTGCTTCTTACAGTGGACTGAACGGAATACTGCTTTTTTAAAATATGAACAATCATATCTTTAGTCGTTGTTTTACCATCCGTTCCAGTAATGGCAATAACGGGTATATTGAATAAGCTTCTATAATATTCAGCAAATGCAAATATGGCTTTTCTGATATTTTCCACCTCAATCACCGCAAAGGCTTCCTGATATTTCTCCCTGCTATTCCTCGCATCACTAATGATGACAAAGGGTTCCAGATGTTGTATTTTCTCATAGTTGAATGGCTGCCTTCTATCTAAAAAGATCATGGTGTGGCTCTGAATGATGGGATGGAGATGATAAATGACTGCATCTTTCACCACTACATCCTTTGAACCATGAACCAAGCGCCCTCCCACCACCTCTATTACTTCCTTTAGCTGTAAACGTTTCACCATTCACCCTCCCTTTTCCATTCTTACTCAGATTCCATCAAGCGTTTTCTTAATCTCATCAAGGGTCTACTGCCGGCCCGGCACTTCACCAGCACATATGTGTCTTCATCCAGATGATTCAAAATCGTTTTGTCCATCCCTTTAATACTGGTAAAAGGATGCACGATGATATCCTGACTCTCCCTTGCTGCCTGCTCCGCTATATACTGCGCTTTCTTTCCATACGTGATCAGGACATCTATGCCACATTCCACCACGTATTTTCCGATTTGCTTGTGTACATCCTTTGACTCTGCGCCAAGCCTCTCGATATTTCCGAGAAGAGCAACACGTTTCTTTCCTTTTCCTATAATAGAAAGTGTTTTAATGGCTTCTCTTAAAGAGGTAGGGTTGACGTTCCAAGTATCATCGATGATGGTTGACCCGTTCCGTCCTTTACACAGTTCAAAGTGCCTTTCTATATTTTTAAAGCTACTTAACCTTCTGATTCCCGTTTCAATGTCTTCCCCGAGTTCTATCGCTGCCCGTAAAGCAGCCAATCCATTGTAGACGTGATGCTCTCCGATTTCTGGGATAAAGGCAGGGTATTCTTTGCCGTTTGCTTGTAAGATGAAACGGGTTCCTTCTTCACTGATGGATATTGAGGTTCCCCTGAAGTCGGAATGCTTATGGATACTGAAATAATGAACGGTTCCTTTATACTCCTCCAAGCTGATTTTAGAAATGTTCGGATCATCTGCATTTAAGAGTAGCGTTCCTTTATTCTGCAGTCCTTCAAGCATTTCCGCTTTAGCTGCAAGGTATCCTTCGAAGGTCTTGCAACGATCAAGGTGGTAACTTCCGATGTTGGTAATAACCCCGATGTCCGGTTGATAAACCTTACAGTGATACCGTAGATCACCCGGTCCGCCCAAGCCTGTTTCGAATATACCGAAGTCTGTGCTTTCATTTATCTTCATCAGGTATTCAAAAGACCTATGGGGGGCGTTATCATTCCACTCCGTTGAAGTGACAGAATGATTCTCCTCCATAATATGTGTGAGCATCTCCCGGGTCGTTGTTTTCCCGCATGTCCCCGTGATGGCAACAATCGGGAGTGAGCATATTTTCCGGTAGCCTGTTACAAACTTCATAAAGGCTTCTCTTACATTTTCTACTTGAATGATGGTCAATCCCTCATCCTCGTTTACAGAATCTTGGTCATGATCTGTTATCACGGCACAAGGAGCATTTCTTATCATTCTCTTCCATTTTTTCTCACTGATCGCCTTCCTTTTATCCATGAAAACCAGTGTATGACTCTTCTTTAACTTATGCTGATGGAATATTATCGCATCATGGATGTTCATATTTTCAGAACCACTTACCAGCCTTCCATTTAACAGCCTTCTGATATCCGTTAATTTCAGCGTAATCATTTCGTTCCTCCTGCTCATCTAGTAATCTAATCTACAAACATCAAAACATCTGTATATTTCCTTGACCTGCTTTCTGTTTTCTTAAAACCGTAAGATAAGAAGCACTCTAAAGACATTTTCGTACAGGAAGCTTTAATCTTTCTCACATTGAATTTCTTCACGTAGTTCAATCTCGTTTCAAAAAGTTTTCGATAGATGCCCCTCCGTCTGTACTCCCCCCGAACATAATCACTTTTAAATACCGCCTTTCCATGCTTCTCTCTTATATAACAAGAAACAAATCCAGCCATCTCTCCATCCACTATTGCACAAAACCATACAGATCCCGGCACGTCATTAACCCTCATTCCATCTTTACCAGCAAGTAGAATGAGAGGCTCCAGCTCCTTAAATGTGGATTTCTCAATCGATATATTCATGGGAATCACCTCTCTTAATCTGTTAACCCTCTTCTATGTATTAATATATGTACAAGTTTTCACTGAGGAAACGGCTAAAGGCTATTTATATAAGGCTGTTACCACAAGATGGCTGTTCCTAGTGGTTGTCAAGAAATCGGTTGAGTCGAAAAGCGGTTGAGGTTCAGAAAGACATCCGGCAGTGAAAATGCATCATTTTGTCCTAAAGGGACACTTGTCCATAGCAGAATTACCTCCCCTTGAATTAACTATAGAAAGGAGGCTATGACTACATGGGAAGTACTATACTTTCTTATAAAAAACTAGAAGCATTAATAGAGAAGAAAACGAAACAATGTCCATTCCTTTCCCTCTCCTCAATCGGCAAATCCATTGAAGGTCGGGACATTTGGTGTGTTACGATTCAAAAGCCTGCCGATTCCGGAACAAAAATAGTTCAAACAAGGAAAAGCTCTTTAGGGGGACGCAAGAAAACGCCAATCGTCATTACCGCTTCCATTCATGGACATGAAGCCACCGGATCGACAGCTTTAATGCGTTTTTTGAATAAGATTCAAAAAGATGGCGATAGCACGAAATGGCTGGATGATTTGATTATATTTTGTGTCATTTGCTGTAATCCAGACGGATATGTGCATAAGACACGCTATAATGCAGAGGGCTTTGATATAAACAGGGATTTCATTACACAATCACAGCCTGAAACAGAGAGCATCGTCAATCTCATTGTGAAAGAAAAGCCTGCCGTCGTATTGGACTTGCATGGGTATGTATGGAAAAAATCCTCTCACATTGGATTGATTGAACCCTGTACCCCACCCCACAACCCGGCTTATGAATATGATTTATATCTGAAGGGCGCACTGCCCCTTGCTCAGCGCATGGAAGACTTTCTAATTGCAGAAAAAGAAACGTTTTCTTCTAAGAGGTTTAAGTCGTTAAAAGGGACATTCATTCCTTACCGTGATGGAAAAGGTGGATGGGATGACTATAGTCCATATTGCTGTTCGATGTATTCGATGCTGCATGGTGCGATTGGGATTACCATTGAATCACCGAGCCGTTCAGAGGATGGCATCACCTGGCTTCTTTTAGCTCTTTCAGCTGCTCTTACCCATATTTCAAAGCACAAAGAGGAACTAAACAAAAATCAAGCTGCCTTTTTCCAGCGTGGAATCAAGAATGTTCATCCCACTCACTCACAGGACTTTTTTCCAAAATACTACGTACTGACAGAAAAGAACGAACGCCATTCAGAGTTCAGGAAACTAAAGCGACATCTTCAGAAGAATGGAATAAAGCTGTACTCCTCTACGAAAGATTTCACGTATGAAGGACATTCATTTTCAGCAGGCACCACCATTGTCCCAATGAATCAAGCACGAGCGAATATAGCTTACTGTTTCCTCACTAAAGGGGAAGATCTCTCGTCAGGATCTGAAAGAATATCTGAATTTTGTTCCTGGAGTCTTCCATTAAGCTGGGGGGTCAACTGTCACCCTGTATTTGAAAAGGTAGATGCAGGTATGAAACCCTTCAAATATTTGAAAAAAAACTCTAAACCTAAAGAAACAAGCGCAGGTGCACCTGTTTCTGTAGGCATTCTTATAGATGATGGCCTTTTTCATAAAAAGGCTCATTCAGGGCTGAAGCTTGCCCTGCAGCAAATGAATATTCCGTTCCAGGAATTTAGAGCGAAGGATTTAGCTTCAGAAGAAGCATTATCCTCTGTGAATGTTCTTATTTACAACGGGTATGAGCACTTATTTTATCCACCATCAAACATAAGAAGCCTTTACCGCGATTTCGTACTCGATTCCCCCGCTCAACAGGAAGCCTGCCGGAATAACCTTCATGCCTTTGTAAAAAAGGGTGGAAAAGTGATCGGAATAGGTGCTGGCGCTTCTAAAGCCTTAACCTCTATTCTTGAGCTGAGTGAAGCTGAGGTTCATTCTGGCGGCTGGAATAAAAATGCATTATTGCAGATCCACTATGAGAACCATCCCATAACCAAAGGATATCACGCTGAAGATACCGGTTTTGTTTACCGGCCAGCCTGGTTTACGAATACCGGCAATATGAAGGTGGTCGCAATATATAAGAATAATCCTGATTCGTTACTTGCAGGCTACTGGCCTGACTATGATCAAGCACAAGGAAAGGCTGCCATCATCGCAAGCCTTTCGGGAAATGTCATTCTCTTTGGGTTGGAAATTTGCTTCAGGGGACACACAAGTTATCTCTATAGACTTTTATGGAATGCCATTTATTCATGAGTTGAACGATGTAAAAAAGGCGATATACCTAATCACAAGTGTCGTTCCCCCAACGGGACGACCATCATTTACTAGTAAGGAAGAAGATATTTTAAAGGAGGTTAGTCAATTGATTCGAATTGGAATGCTGCACCACCGAAAGCATCCTGATAGTGTTATTAAATCATACGCTTATGCAGCTGTTGCCAAGGCAGAAGGAACGCAGATGGTCTATTTTTCTCCAGGGGGAGTAGATTTTATAAGGAAAACCATTTCCGGATTTGAATATAAAGACGGAAAGTGGGTGGAAGGAACATTTCCGTTTCCTGATGTTATCTATAACACAGGAAGCCCTGAAAAGCTTGCTAAATCCAATGACGTTATTCAGAAGCTGAAGAAGACTATTCCATTTACCACCCATTCGATCGGCAATAAAATGGCGGTTTATAAACGACTGAAGGAAGCTGGAGAGTTCACACAATATTTGATTCCCTCAGAAGTAGTAAGAGGGACGAATCACTTCTTTTCTTTTTTGGAAGCTTATCGGAAGATTGTCTTTAAACCTGTAAACGGGCGTAAAGGTATATCTATTATTTATATTGAACGTGTCGGAAATGATTTTAGAGTGTTACTGAACACGGACGATCATCTTTTTTCCTATGATGAATTAAAAGTATTTGTTTCAGATCATATTCAAGAAGAGGAATTTCTCGTCCAGCCTTATATCAATTGCCGGACAAAAGATGGAAGCGTATTTGACTTTCGGCTTCACGTTCAAAAAGACGGTGATGGGAAATGGGTCATTACCTCTATCTATCCGAGGATCGGCGCACCGGGAACGATTGTCTCAAACATTAACAACGGCGGTTCGATGAATTATCTGGTTCCTTTTTTGAAGCAGGAATTTGGAAATCATGATTACTTTAACATTAAGCGCTATTTAGAAAACTTTTCTTTGCTCCTTGCCCGGCATTTGGACGAATTGCAAAAGGAACGTTATTCAGAAAGTATTGATGAGCTTGGAATTGATGTTGCTTTGGATGACCTGGGGAAAATATGGATCTATGAAGTGAACTGGAGACCAGGATGTCCCCCGACCTTTTATCTTGAGATGGATGTTGTCAAAAACACCATACAATACTGCATCTATTTAGCCAAGGAAAAATCCAAGTAAATAATGAAAGGAGGATTACTATGGATAAAGATTTCTCCGTTGAAAGACCGATCATTGCTGTAACCGGAAGCTCAGGCAAAACAACTACCAAATCATTCATCGCGTCTATTCTCAGAACCCGCTGGATTATCTTCGAATCCAGTGATTATTGGAACCGGACCGACCATACAGAAAAGCACCAGGATGAAATCAACTTCATTCATCGGGCTATTGTACTTGAGTATGGAATGGCGTTTCCCGGCGTAATCCAAAAGCATTGCAAGATAATCCAGCCTAACATAGGAGCGATCACCAATATCGGTACTGCCCATATTGGCAACTTCAATGGCGATATCAGGGGAATAGCTGCTGCTAAATCGGAGCTTATTAAGGGAATGGATCGTGATGGACATTTATTCTTAAATGGAGATGACAAGAATTCAAAGCTTCTTCACACTAAGAATTTCACAGGAGTACTGAAGAAGGTCAGCATTCATTCCCCATCAGATTACCAGGCAAAAAATCTGCGCTACAGCGTGGAAGGTATCAGCTTTGACCTAAAGCTTTCTGGTAAATCACATACCTTTTCCATCCCATACCATGGAGAATTTTATGTTTACAATGCCCTTCTCGCCATCGCCATTTCGGACCTTCTCGGCTTTAAGCCTGAAGAAATTAAACAAGGATTGAATGAAGTTAAGAAGCCAAAGCACAGGCTTGATGTTATGCAGCTGAAAAGCAATATCACGCTGATTGATGATACAGTCCATGCTTTCCCTGATGCCATGAAAGGAGCACTCGACGTACTTACGAAATTGGAGGGTGAAAAGAAAGTGGCAGTTCTGGGAAGTATGGCAGGCTTTGGAGACAAACATGAAGCCGTTCACAAAGAAATAGGAAGATACGTCGCTGAGAAAAAGATTGATTACCTCTTTACCTATGGCAACCTTTCCAAAAATATTGGAGCCGGCGCAAGAGAAGCTGGTATGAACAAACAGAGAATCTTTCACTTTAACCGACATTATATGAATGAATTAAATGCTAAACTAGAAAAAATCATCCAACCAAACTGGACGATTCTGATTAAAGGAGCAAGCGGCCTTGAGATGGTGGATACGGTGGAATATTGCAAGAAGATTTTTGGTTAACATCCTACGGATTGAACACCATCTGAAGAGAAAAATTCATATAAAAATGATACGCCTTGTTTAAAGCCGCTAAAGCTTAAACAAGGCGTTTTCTTTACTAGGTACACATTTTTTGACTTGTACATGAAAAAAGGGAGGAAAATGCACACCCTCCCTTTTTCTTATTGAATGACCGTTGTAATCTTTTCCTTCGGAGACTCTTTAATCCAAAACTGAATTTCTGCAGCTGCTTTCTTCGCGTTCGCCTCAGCTTCTATTGCTGTATTTCCAACAGCGGTTACATAGGCGTACCGGTGTCCCATAGACAAGGGCGGTGTAATCACTGATCCTTTACGGGGCTTGACATAAACTTCTACTACCCCCTGGGAGGCAAGGGCTTTTCTTTTTCCTGTAACTTTCTCGAGTGTCCCTTTTTTCTCCACCGTGACGTACTGCATGTACACATTCTTTTGAAACTTAGGCGTTAAATCCGGATCATTCCCCAGCGCCATTTTCAACATTTCTTCAACCAGATTGATTCCATAGGCTGCTTTGATCATATTATTCATTCCGGCACCTGAAATACGTGCATTTATTTCAATCAACTTCCACTGATTTCCTTTGCGGCGAAGCTCTAAGTGACAAGGTCCGGTCTCGAGCCCATGCTTGGCAACGATCTCTTTTATCGCTTTCATCAGACCATTTGAAAATCTTACCCCTGGATTCAGTAATAATTTATAACCCATCACGATAAAGCGTCTATTATACTGAATATCCTGTTTGATGATTGCCATAATATGAACCTTTCCTTTGTGAACCACCACTTCCACCAGATACTGAGGTTCCGGAAGGTATTCTTCTATTAATATCGGCTGATTTTCATAAAGGGTACTCAACGTATTATACCGCTTCCGATACTCTATTAGATTTCCAACCTTGTACACATCTTTAGAGCCGGTAGATTTTGGGGATTTCATGACCAAAGGAAACTTATTCTTGATTTTCGGTTCTAACTCCTTACATTCTGCCTTTGTTACAACCGTCCAATATTCTGGAGTTACTGATGAGTTCTTCAGCAGTTCCCGTGATTGAATTTTATTTTGAATATTTTTCATTCCTTCAGTTGAAAAATGATTTAAATTAAAGTGATCGGCAAGAGTACATGCTGTGTAGCTATGGGGATCGACATAGCTCACAATAGCGGAAATTTCTATCCCTTTCAAAATTAGGGCTTTTACTTCCTTTTGCAGTACTTTCATATCACTGAGATTACATAATTTCATCAAATGGACATCGGGAAATTCCTCCCGCTTCGCCACAAAATTTGGTCTTTCAGTGAACAGGACGGTATAAAATCCAAGTCTGTCTGCCGTCTTAATTGCTTCCCTGCTTGAACCTGACTTAGTGGTTTCTATAAAGATGATAGACTTCATTCAAGGTACGCTCCTTCATTTATCATATTCTCTTTCAAAGCTCAGGATGGGTACGAGCATTGCATTACTGTACAGTTTATTCTGTTGATACTTTGGGGGTGTAGGCTGATTCAATGATGATACCCCTAAATATTTTATATATGTAAAGAGCCGCTTCCCCTCTATTCACTCTATCCTTGCAGGTGGTAGTCAAGCTGTTTCGTTTTTTAACAGGAGTCTAGCAAATTCTCGTCCAATTATCTGTTTTCACCTTTAGTTGCCCATACTTATCAAAAAACAGCTCATATACTGAGTAGAGACTAAACACATAAAGGAGCTGCTTTTCCCCCATGAATGAATACATCCTCTATATAGGTACAAACCAATCAGGCTCCCCACGGGACGGTATTGAAGCAGGAAAAAAATTGGGCTACTCCACTATTCTATTTACTAACCGCAGGAAGTTTATAAGAGAAAGAGAACTCTTTCAGGATGTCGACGAAATGTACGAAGTAGATTTAAGGCATGAAGAAGAAATCAGGAGAGAAATATCTACACTTCAGCAGGAAGGAAAGAAAATTGCGTGCATAATCAGTTTTCTCGATTCTTACGTTTATGTAGCAGCCCGGCTGTCTAATGAATTCTGTGGAACCGACATTTCCTTGGAACCGATTGCTGATTGTATGGATAAAACAGTGCTCCGAACGAAACTGACCGGAAAAGAATATTCTTCTGATTTCATTAAAATGGATCCTCCCTTTTCTAAAGATGGTGTAAAGACCTTCTCATATCCTGTAGTATTAAAATCACCCGTTTCTAACGGGTCAAAGGATGTCCTTCTCATTCGTAATCAAGATGAGCTGACTGCAGGCATAAAAAAATTAAAGCGAAAAAAACCTCCAAGTCTTCTTGTAGAAGAATACTTAGAGGGACCTCAATACTTAATAGAAGTGGTCATCAAAGAACGCAAGCCCGTGATCACAGTGGTCGTCAAACAGCAAATCGACTATCATAAACGATTCATTGTCACCGGGTATAGTGTTTCACCCGTATACCATCATCCGGTACTAGTCAGAAAGGTTGGAGAGATTGTCAATGACCTTGGCTTTGTTAACGGAAGCTGTCATTTAGAAATGCGGCTGGTGAAGAATAAATGGAAACTCATTGAAGTCAACCCTCGAATCTCCGGGGGAGCAATGAACAAAATGATAGAAGAAGCATATGGACTGAGCATAGTGGAGGAAACGTTAAGGGTATATCTTAGTAAACCTCATCATAGCGAACGCAAATGGGAAAAACATATCTACACCTACTACATGACTGTCAACAAAACTGGCAAGCTGTTAAAAGTGATTGGAAAAAACATGGCAGAACAACAAGAAGGCATCATTGAAGTATATATAAAACCCAAAAATGGAAAAACACTTCGCCCTCCAACTTCCATGGGGCATCGTTATGGGTATGTTATGGCGAGCGGGGAGTCCGTGCAGGAATCAGAGAGGCGTGCAAAAGATGCCTCTAAAGACATTCAATTTTATTTAGAATCAATCTAAACCGTTATATATGCACTACACCACTTTTCCAGACTAAAATACACTAATGATAAGAGACAGGTGAAAGGAGGATTTAAGGCGATGATTTGTCATCACGATAGCTGTATATGCGTAACCCTGAATGAATTATTACTGGAACAATTCCAATTGGCCACTCAGAAATTTAAGTTCATTTGTGAATACGACAAGGTAGACACCATTCCATTTATACTATACACAAAGGAAGATAGCGAGCCGTTTCGAGCACACCTCCACACCAACTGCACCATATTCTTTAAGCTCATCGATATAGATGATGGCTGTGCAACACTGAGTCTACTGGTCGGAATGGATATAGACGGATACATTACCGACGATGTCGATGAATTATTTACCCTATATCAAACCGACAAATGTATCAGCATCGACTGCAACTGTTTTCTCGGAATTCAGCCCCTTCCTCCGAAATTAGTCAACCGGAAGCTTCCGGATATCGAGGAGCGGGGAATGGAGTTTGATCGGGAGTGCGATGATAAGTAAGGATAGGGGTTGAATCTAATTTTTTGGGTTTTGCTCTTTTTATGGGTGACTAGAGCCAATTCAAGGACTCCAATCACCCTAAATCCATTAAACGCGGGACAATCTGTTCAATACAAACTCCTCAACTACTTCTGCTACACCATCTGCCATATTAGAAGCTGTAACAAAATCAGCTTTCTCTCGAATATCCTCAGGAGCATTTCCCATCGCAACGCCAAGACCGGCGAATTCAATCATGGTAAGGTCGTTATAGCTGTCTCCGATGGCAATGACCTCTTCTGCTTTAATGCCCATTGGCTTGATCAGGTAGTCAAGGCTTGCCCCCTTCGTCACGCCCAGCTGCGTAAACTCCAGGAAGAATGGCTTGGAGCGCATCACACTCAGTTCACCTTCCAGTTCGGCTTGAAGCTTTTTCTCGACGTCTACCAATCGACCGGCTTCTTTTAACATGAGTGCCTTTACAACAGGCTCCTGAATCGCTTCTTTAAAGTTTGGAACGACCTTTACAGGCAGTCCTGTCAGTTCACTTTCAATAGAAGCAAATTCACTTGGTTCTTCTACAACAATCGCATCATCAGCATATGTCAGAATGCCAACCTCTTCCCGTCTACTTAAATCGTATAAGCGATGAACCGTTTCAGCTGATAATGTTCGACTGTATTTCTCTTCGTTTGTCTTGCAATCTATTATTTTCGATCCATTGAAAGAAAGAATATAGCTTCCATATTGCTCAAGCTTCAGTTCTTTTGCAACCCATCTCATTCCAAACGTTGGGCGGCCGGATGCCAGAACAACTTTCACTCCCGCTTCCTGTGCCAGAAGCAAAGCATCTTTTGTACGCTTTGAAATCGTTTGGTCATCTCGTAATAATGTATCATCTAAGTCCAGTACAATCATTTTATAATTCATCATGAAAAATCCTTTCAGGAAATCTGATTTATATTATCTTACTATAACATCTATCTAGTAGTATGAAAAAGAAAATAGACCACCGTATCGGCAGTCTATTTCAAGTTTACATGGTCCAGATCCCATTTTCTAATGGTAAATCGAGCCTGATTTGAGGATCTGAAAAGTACAGTATCGTTATTTGGTGATGGATAGAATCGGCTTGTAAACGTTTCTTCTCCTTCATTTATAAATACTTCAATAGAGGAAGTGTCGACAAACACCCTCAACGAATCTAAATTCACCACTTTACATTGCCTCTTCTCTACCACTCCATTTACATAGCTTTTGCGCTCAAGAGTCACTATCTTTTCCCCGACAGAATAAATGAGCCTGCATCCATCTCCAATGGAAAGATCAAACCACCCTTCAGAAAAAGACAGATCCCTGATCTCCATTTCAAACGCTTTTCCATTTACACCATTGAGTTCCCGGCTTTCTTTATCCAATACAACCTTGTGTTCTATAGCTTCTCCTGCTCTTAAATCCCGTAATTCTTCAAGGGGAACTTGTCTCACTTTACCGTTCACAAACTTTAACTCCCGAGGCAGAGTCATCGTATGAAGCCATTTATGTTCAATGGTGGGATGATCCTGTTCATTTTGATCAGGTACACTCATCCAGGCAAATAGGATACGGCGTCCTTTGTCATCGACTGTCGTTTGTGGAGCATAGAAGTCAAAGCCGCGGTCCAATTCCTCGAAATTCCCATGTTTAAACGTTCCTGTAGCTGAATCAAACTGACCGGCAACATAGCCTGCCTGATATACATTCTGATACTTCATTCCAGAAGCTTCAATTCCCTGCGGGGAGAAAATTAGGATGTCCTGATCTCCTAACTTAAAAAGGTCTGGACATTCAAACATATAACCGAAATTGGCAAGTTCCCCCTGCCCTCCGCCGGTAAGAACACCCCGATACTCCCAATCAAGGAGATCCTCCGATTGCAATAAAGCGACAGCCCCCTTTAACTCTGTTGTCTGTGCACCTACGACCATAAAATACGTTCCATCTTGTTCCCACACCTTGGGATCGCGAAAATGGGCTGTAAATCCTTCCGGTAAGTGAACGACAGGGCCTTTCTTGTCAAAATGAATGCTGTCTTCTGAAAGAGCTAAGCACTGATAAGATTCCCGATTCCTTTCCTCGTCCTTTACGTTCCCTGTATAGTAAGCATAGATTTTCCCGTCATGCTCTATGGCACTTCCGGAATAACAACCATTTTTCTCATACCATTCTGCCGGCGTGAGGGCGATGTCTTCATGCGTCCAGTTCATTAAGTCCCTTGACGAGTAATGCCCCCAAAACTTTGCACCATGTCCGGTTTTAAAAGGCATCCACTGATAATAGAGATGATAGACCCCTTTGAATTGGATGAATCCGTTTGGGTCATTCAAAAGCCCTACAGGCGGCATGAGGTGATAATGAAGGCGGTATGGATCCTGCTCTACAACACCCTTGTGCTTTTCCATTTCTTCATAGGCTGTTTGTCGCAATTGTTCATCTCTGGTCATCAAGCCTCCCCCCTCTTCAGATGATGGTTTACTTCCTTTAAGGAAGGCAAAGCAGTCATTGCCCCTTTGGTTGAGGCAGCAAGTGCACCGGACACGGCTGCAAACTGAGCCATTCGTGCTGCTTCTTCAATTGATAAAGATTCAATATCCCCAGTGTATTCATGTACTGAATAGAGGATCCCGGATACAAACGCATCCCCTGCCCCGGTTGTATCCACTGCTTTCACCTTCATGGCAGGTACATACTGCCGAGCATCTCCTACGTACACAAAGCTTCCTTCTGCCCCCATCGTGATAATCAAGAAAGGAATATTGTATGCTTTCAGTTTGGCTACCCCTGCTTCAATCTTCTTTTCACCAGTGATAAATTCCAGTTCCTCCTCAGAGATCTTCAATACATCCGCTTCAGGCAGCATGCTCTTAATCGTTTCTCGGGCGCTTTCCTCAGAATCCCATAATCCTAATCGTAAATTCGGATCATACGAAACCAATAAGCCATTCTCTTTCGCCACTTTCACAGCATGATGCGTCGCTTCCTTCGCCGGAGAGCTGATCAGGGAGATGGAACCAAAATGAAGGATTTTATGAGTTAAGAAATCCTCTTCGTCTATATCATTCACCTGGAGGAATCGGTCGGCACTCGGATCAATATAAAAGTCAAAGCTGCGCTCCCCGTCTTCTCCGTTCGTAACAAATACCACTCCCGAACGGGCATCAGGAGTTAAAAGCATCTGATTGGTCCGAACCCCATATTCCTGAAGAGTCTCTTGCAGGAACCTCCCTAATACATCATCTCCCACTTTTCCTGCAAAGGTGGACCTCGCGCCTAATCTAGCGAGTCCAACTGCTACATTCGCAGGAGCTCCTCCGGGACTTTTTTGATAGGTAGTATTTTGTTCGTCCAGAGGGATGAAGTCTATCAGTGCTTCACCCAGTGAGATAATTCCTTGTTTCATATCGAGTTCCTCCTCGTTCTAATGGATTCTACTTTAAATATAGCAAATCCTTACTAGTCAGGTGACTAGTAAGGATAAAGATTTCTATTTTGCTTCTTCTTTCCAACCCAGTAATAAGGTTGCTGCAAATGCGCCTGCTACAGCGATGATAAATCCGATTCCATAGTTGAGTGGATCTTGAGCAATTGCGAACATCGGAATACCCGTTAGTCCTATTCCGTTCGCCATCACTTGAGTGAATACCACGTATGCTCCACCAAGCGCTCCACCGATGGCTGCTCCTATAAACGGACGGCGATGCTTCAAGTTAACCCCGAATATCGCCGGCTCTGTAATTCCCAGGAAAGCAGACACGGCTGCCGGTACAGCAATTTCCTTCGTTTTCTTATTTTTCGTTTTAAAGAAGACAGCGAGTGTTGCCCCACCTTGTGCGACGTTCGCCATTGCCCAAATCGGCAGCAAATAGTTTCCGCCGATGTTTGATAACAGCTCAGCCTCGATGGCATGGAAGCTGTGATGAACACCGGTTAATACGATCGTTGAATACAATCCACCGAATATGAGTCCCGCTATCAGTCCAGCTGTGTTGTAGACAACATCCAGAACCGTTGTAATTCCGTTACCAAGGACTCTTCCAAGTGGTCCAACGATAAGCAGGGCGGTAAATCCTGTGAAGATGACCGTCAAGAACGGTGTCACCAATAAATCAACGGTATTCGGTACAATTTTGCGTAAGCCTTTTTCAATCTTTGCCATTAAGTAAACGGTTAATAGTACAGGAATAACCGTACCTTGGTATCCGAGCATTTCTACACCAAATCCGAAGAAATCAAGGGTGTCCGGCTGGGCATCGGCAAGACCCCACGGATTCAGTAATGCAGGGTGGGTCATGATTCCCCCGATAACAGCACCTAAATAACCATTCGCACCAAATTCCTTCGCAGCACTCATCCCTATCAAGATCGGTAAAATGATGAAGGCTGCAGAAGAGAACATGTCCAGCATAACGAATAGACCGCTTTCAGGATCGACCCATTTATATGTTCTCATCAGGCCAAGGAGCCCCATTAACATACCAGCCGCTACGATTGCCGGGATGATCGGTACAAAGATGTTTGAGAGTGTACGGGCAAAACGGGCAAACGGGTTCATCTTCCGTTTTGCTGCATCGCTGTGAGTCTCACCTGTTGGAGACTTATCTTCAACAGATGCACCAACAAGAGGGCCGAAATGTTCAAATACTTTGTTTACATTCCCTGTCCCGAATATTATCTGGAACTGACCGGAGCTTGAGAATGCCCCTTTCACACCATCCAATTCCTCGATGGCACTTTTATCTATCTGACTTTCATCGTCAATCACGAGACGAAGACGCGTCGCACAATGAGTGGCACTTACAACATTATTCTTGCCGCCCAATAACGGGACAAGCTGTTCTGCAACTTCACGATAGTTCATCATGAATCCCTCCTGTTTTTTTAAAAAAATATTTAATTAAAAAGACTCTTTTCTCAAAGATTGTTGATTTTACATATGGTCTGCTCGGGCTCTGTCAATCAGAGAGTTCTGGATGGTGAGGGGAACTGCTTCGCTTTCCGCGGACGTTCGGCCGAGCCTCCTCAGCTTAGCCGAACGGGGTCTCGGCACGACCGTACTTCCGCAGGAGTCTACGCAGTTCCCCTCACCATCTTTAAGAGTTTGTCGTGACAGAGCTAAAACATGTCACTGAACAATGTAACAAAAGCAAAATCCTCCTTCCTTAATAGGAATGCTATCTTTGATCACCTTAAATGAGGTTGTTTGCTAAATTTCTTGTTTTTTATTTATTCCTATTTAAGGATTCATACTAAGTTGATTGGAGCGGAAGGTGCTCGACTCCTGCGGGAATTGCGGGAAAGTTGAGACCCTACAGGGCAAAGCCCGAGGAGGCTCAACTCACGCCCCGCGGAAAGCGAGCACCTGCAGCGGAAATCACCCAACACTAGCTTATGCACAAGCAACAAAGTTTCAAAAAGAACCTTTAAAAGAATCAATAAAAAAAGACCTAGTACCCTTAAGAGGATAGAGGTAGGTCAAAGAGAGACGCTTACCATTATCGTCTTAAAGATTCTAGGTCTTGCCTGCATGAACAGTAACAATCCTACTGTATGAAATTGATGAGTTTATTCTACAAGATGAAAGCGATACCGTCAACCATTTACTTTATGAGGCGTTCGATATGCAGAGCGATATACGCAACCTCTGATGGTGGGAAGTCAATGCTGTATTCTTGTTGCAGATACTTTGTAATTTCCTTTGAGCACTCGTAAGCCCTTTGGTATTTCATCTGTATGAGTTCAAGCATGTCTTCATCAATGGGATCAAACTGGTCTCCCTGCTCAATCCGATTTAATGCAAAACGGAGATGGGTGATCAATCGTTGGTAGTTGATGCTCGACTCTTCTACTTTTATGGACAGAAGGGACTCTACCTGCTCGACAAATTCCCTCAGAATCGTTGCGTGCTTCAATGATTCGCTCATAGACGGGGCATCCATCTTTGCAGTATGAATATGAAGGGCAATATGAGCCGCCTCATCATCAGGGATTTCGATACCGAGTTTCCGCCTGATCTCTTCTTTTGCCCACACTCCGACTTCAAATTCCTTTTTATATAGGAGCTTGATTTCGTTCAAGAGCTTATTTTGGATTGGGATTCCTTGCTGCAGTCTTTCAAGCGCAAATGAAAGGTGATCCGTCAGTGCAATATGGATATGATCGCTAAGAGGGGCATTTAAATGCCCCTCTGCAAAGCTGATGATGTTTTCAGCGATTTCAATATGTTCCTCCGGCAAGGTTGCCAGGAGCTGCTGGAATTTCTCTGAGGATTGCTCATGAAGGACAAAGATCTTTTCAATTTTGTTCTTGGGGATGATATCATTTCTCTTCTTCTGAAAAGCAATCCCGCTCCCCATCACAATTTTCTCCTGCGGCCCGTCCACCACTACAACAGCATTGTTGTTTAAAATTCTAAAAATACGCATAGATGTCCTCCGTACAGTTCATTACTCCTTATGTTACCACGATTCAGCGTAAAGATAACATGTAAAGTGTGCAGAGCAAAGATTTTCAAATGAGAGTGGAAATAAATGTTATTATTGTCTTAATCTATAGTATCAGGAGTGAATGTCATGTTGTTCAAGTTAAGAATCCTATTTTCGACCATCGCTATCGCCTTTGCCCTGTACGGGTTGGTAAGTGAGGATCCACCTGAGTTCATTACGACCATCATGCTTCTTTCTTTAGTGCCATGATGTTTGTGTTGGGGCTTTCGAATACAATTCCAACAAGAAAGCTTCTGCTTATTTTTCATTTATTGCAGCAGTATTTGTAGGGTTTGTCAGTATTTATTCCCTCTTCTAAGACGTTCACAAGAAATATGATATGCTGAAAGAAAAAAGGAAAGCAGGAAGAAAATGATTTCTACATACTTTGAAAAAATCCAGGAAAAATTACATGTTGTTCAAACCGAAGAAGCTGAAAAAATGGCAGAGCTTGCTCAAAAGATATCTTCTTCCATCCAACAAGATGGAATTATTCAGCTCTTCGGATGCGGTCACTCTCACATCCTTGGAGAAGAAGTGTTCTACAGGGCAGGTGGACTGGTTCCGATCAATCCGATTTTGATTGAGCCGCTCATGCTTCATGAAGGAGCAGTACGATCTTCTCAGTTAGAAAGAGCGAAAGGGTATGCGGGTGAGTTTATGAATGCGCAAGATATTCAGCCCCATGATGTGGTGATCGTTCTCTCCACTTCTGGAAAAAATCCCGTTCCCATCGAAGTAGCTCTTCACGCCAAAGAAATGGGTGCTTATGTTGTGTCCATCAGTTCCTTTGATTACGTAGAGAAGGAGATGTCCCGACATCCCAGTGGTAAATTTCTGAGTGAAGTAGTGGATCTTGCCATTAATAATCACTCCGTTGTAGGAGATGCAGTGCTGACTGACCCAAGAGTGTCTGTCCCATTCTCTCCATCTTCAACCGTCATCGGCGCGGCGATATTGAACAGCGTCATGGCAGGTGCCATTGAATATATGGTGATAGACGGAATTGAACCGCCTATCTTCATCAGTGGAAACGTGGATGGCGCAGATGATCATAACGAAAAGTTAATTAAAAAGTATCGCAAGCGTATTCCTCTGTTAACAAAAGGATTATAGAGAAAAAGAGTAGGAGCCCATTAAATAGGATTCCTACTCTTTTTTAAAGTCTGTCCAAGTTGATTTTGAATTTATATTTATCAGCTCGATAAATCGATCGTACTAACTCAAAAGGGGTACCGTCTTCTAAAAATGAATCTCGTTGGATAAGTAGCACCGGCTCCCCGCTATTCACCTTTAAATGCTTCGTATCTTCTTCCGTCACAATTGCCGCTTCCACTGATTGAGTGGCATGACTGATGTGAAGGTCCAACTCACTTTCAATATAATGATACAGTGATTTTCCCAATATTTCCTGATTCAATCCTGGCAGCAGCCTCACCGGGATATAACTTGTTTCCAGTGCCATCGGTTCACCATTTGCAAGACGGATTCGTTTCATTGTATACACAAGTTCCTCTTCTTCTAACGAAAGAAGATCCTGAATATCCTCACCGACGGGAGAAATTTCAAAATGTAATAATTTGTTGCCTGGCTCGAGTCCTCGACTCTTCATGTCTTCGCTAAAGCTTGTTAAGCCTTGGAGACTTTGTTCGATTTTTCGATGAGAGACGAATGTCCCTCGCCCTTTTTCTCTATATAACACATTTTTATTCACTAGATTGGTAATCGCCTGTCTCACGGTCATCCTGCTGATTTTGAACGATTCCGCCAACTCCCGCTCAGACGGAAGGGCATCACCCGGTTTTAACTCTTCAGACTGTATTAGATGTTTTAGGTGCTCTTCTAACTGATAATACAAAGGAAGAGGAGAATTTTTATTTACCACGAACGCTTCTCCTTTCGAAATAACGATTTATCTATTATTTTAGTATATACACCCTGTTTATAACAGACAATTATCCGAGGTCCATGTGAAAGTGGCAGACGATTTTGCCAAATACGACAAACCCGTCTGCTCTCTCCATTTATTTTAACTTTCTTAACTCATCGGCAACAAATTCCACATCTGTCCCGACAATGACTTGAAGATTTTTATTGTTTACCTTCATCACACCTTTAGCCCCGTGTGCTTTTAACGCTTTTTCATCTACAAGTGTGACGTCATTGATTTGTAATCGTAATCGTGTGGCACAGTTATCGATCACTGCCAGGTTTTCTTTCCCGCCAAGATCCTTCAGAAAATGTTCAGCCATTATTTCATATTTACTATTTCCACCTGAATTCTCATCTGCTATTACCGCATCTTCATCATCTTCACGACCTGGAGTTTTCAAGTTAAACTTCTTGATCAAGAAGGTGAATATGAGGAAATAGATGATTCCATAAAGAATGCCTACCCCTAATAACAGCCAAGGTTTTTGGCCGATGTTAAAGTTTAAGATGTAATCAAAGGCACCTGCTGAGAAACCAAAACCGTGATGGATGCCAAGCACGTACGTGATGACCATGGAACTTGCTGTTAATATAGCATGAATTCCATAAAGAACAGGAGATAAGAACATGAAACTGAATTCAATCGGCTCTGTAATCCCTGTTAAGAATGAAGTGACGGCTAACCCGATTAACATCCCCGATACATTGGCACGTAAATGTTTTTTCGCTGTCACGATCATCGCAAGGCACGCTGCAGGCAGACCAAACATCATGATAGGGAAGAAGCCTGTTTGGAACGTTCCCGCTGTCGGATCACTCGCAAAGAAACGTGGAATATCTCCCTTTACAATTTCTCCTGCTGCATCTTTAAATGTCCCAAATTCGAACCATACAAGTGTATTCAACACGTGATGCAGACCGACTGGAATCAAGAGACGATTCAGTAGGCCGAACACACCGACTCCCGTAGCTCCCGCACCGATGATCCATTCACCAATGGAGTTGATCCCGCTCTGGATCGGCGGCCAGACGATTCCAAATATTCCTGCGAGTGCAACCATGGACGCAGCGGTTACGATTGGAACGAAACGTCTGCCCCCGAAGAATCCCAGCCAGGCCGGAAGTTTAATATCACTATAACGGTTATATAATAAACCTGCCACGACCCCGGAGATGATCCCCCCGAAAATCGCCATGTTGGAATCCGGATCAAGGGCTTTTAACCCGCCCGTTAAGACCAAATAACCAATGGCACCAGCCAATCCAGCCGTACCATTTCCATCTTTCGAGAATCCGATTGCCACCCCGATGGCAAAGATTAATGCTAAATTTTTAAATATGGCATCTCCTGCTTCGGACATGAACGCGATTCCTAATAAGTCATCCTGACCTAAGCGCAGCAATAATGCAGCTGCAGGAAGCACCGCGATTGGAAGCATGAGTGATTTACCGATTCGTTGTAAGAATCCTAACATATCATTCTCTCCTTTTGTTTCAGTTGAAAGCGTTTAATCAGTCCATATCATATCATCATAAAGGAATAGATGTCTATACCAATTTTATGAATAAAAAAGTTAGATTAATGATTTTATAAAGTTAGATTGCAGTTTCACTACAAATATACTGTTCAAAAATAAACTGGTATAGACATCTATACTATCAGGTGTTATTGTAGAGATGTAAAGTACTCAAGGAGTGATTCCAATGATCTCAAATATAGAAAAGCTGCTTATTCTGGATGGCAACATCTATGGGGAAGATACAGTATATGAAAAAGGGTATATCAAAATTGAGAATGGAATGATCACCGAAATGGGTGAGCGTTCCCAGTTAACCAATACAGAAGAATTCAAAGTGATTTCACTTCCTCATGGGTATAGTGTTGTCCCGGGAATGATAGATATTCATATTCATGGCGTAAATGGTGCCGACACAATGGATGCCACACGGGAAGCTCTCGACACGATGGCCGTGACACTTCCGAAAGAAGGAACCACAAGCTTCCTTGCGACAACGATGACGGAAGCATCCGGTGCAATCGAAAAAGCCTTGAAGGCAACGGCAGACTATATGTCAGACCATCAAAAAAGCGGTCAGGCAGAAATACTCGGCCTTCATTTAGAAGGTCCATTCATAAATCCGGATAAGGCAGGAGCACAGCCTCTGAATCGTATCCAGAAGCCAAATGTCGAAGTGTTTAAAAACTGGCATGCTCTTTCAGGAGAGAATATTAAGTTGGTGACCCTTGCCCCTGAACTTGATGATGAATACGAACTGATCCTTTACTTAAAAGAGAATGGGATTGTCGCTTCAGTCGGTCATTCCAGTGCAACCTATGATCAGATCGGGGAAGCCATCGATGCAGGATTGTCCCATGTTACCCACTTGTTCAACCAAATGTCGGGACTTCATCATCGAGAGCCTGGCATCGTCGGAGCATCCTTCCTTCGAAAAGAATTAATGGTGGAATTGATTTCAGACGGCATCCACGTTCGTCCGGAAGTGGTCCAATTGGCATTCGATCAAATTACAGACGAGCGATTAATCCTCATCACTGATTCCATGAGAGCCAAATGCTTGAAAAACGGCCAGTATGATCTTGGCGGTCAGATGGTGACGGTTAAGGACGGGAAAGCATTATTGGACGAAGACACTTTAGCAGGAAGCGTATTGAAGATGAAAGACGCCTTTACAAATATCCAGGAATTCACTAGGGGAGATATGAGAAGCGCGATCAGAATGACCGCTGAAAACCCTGCCAGACAATTAAATGTCTTTGATCGAAAAGGTAGCCTTGCTCCCCGGAAAGATGCAGATATCGTCATATTAGACGAAAACAAAGACGTATACACAACGATATGTAAAGGAAAAATAGCCTATATTCGAGAGGATGATACTCATGAAACTAATTGAAGTGAAAGACTACCAGGAAATGAGTCAAGTCGCTGCAGACTATCTGTTATCCAAGGTGAAAGAATCTGATAAGCTGACCCTTGGATTAGCCACAGGCGGAACACCACAAGGGCTTTATGAAGCATTGATAAATGACCATAATAAGAACAGGACCTCCTATCAACATGTATCTTCGTTTAACCTGGACGAATACATCGGATTGTCCGGTAAACACCCTAACAGCTACTACCATTACATGAATGACCACCTATTTAAACATATTGATATAGATTCAGAAAACACCCATATCCCTTCTGGAAAAGCCGTCGACCTCGAAAAGGAATGCGAGGCATACGATGAAAAAATCCGTTTACATGGCGGAATCGACCTTCAAATACTGGGAATCGGCAGCAACGGACATATAGGTTTTAATGAACCAGGTACTCCTTTTGAATCCAACACCCACATTGTCGAGCTTGCCGAGTCTACACGTGAGGCTAATGCCCGTTATTTTGACTCGATTGATGAAGTACCTGCTCAAGCCATCACGATGGGGATTTCTTCGATTATGAAAAGCAAAGAAATCCTTCTCCTTGTTTCAGGTGAGGCGAAACAAGTGGCCATGAAAAAGTTAGTAGAAGGAGAAATCTCTGAGAACTTCCCTGCTTCTATCTTGAATCGCCACGAGCATGTCACGGTGATTGCCGATCAAGAAGCGCTGGCAATGGTGAAAGGGTTAGAGTTGTTGAATAGATGAAAGGATGAAGATGTGGAGTGAGTATGTTTAGTCCATGTCAGGAGAGCGGCGGACAATGGTTCGCCGCTTTTATATAGATTAAAACTAAGAATATTATAAAAAAAGATTGACGAACGCTATGAACATTTCTTATAATTAATCTTGACCGATTCACGGGGCATTAGCTCAGCTGGGAGAGCGTTTGGCTGGCAGCCAAAAGGTCAGCGGTTCGATCCCGCTATGCTCCATACATAAAGAGGCGTCCTTATTTGTAAATAAGGACGCCTTTTTTTATGTTTTTAGATGATTGGCGGTTCATCGATTCAGTGACAATGTATGTACGACCGTCGATACTATAACACATGAAGAGATAACGTCTATATATATAAATAACATAGGGTCCGGACGTTTAATCGGAATCTTTTTTCACCATCAATAAATTGACTTTTCTGAATTCTATAAGTAACATTTTCCTTATAAGGAAAAGCTCGCCGATTACATACGCTTCCTTCTTATTATTTGCACCTGTTCCGGCAAAGGAGAAAGGAGAAGAATACCATGAATCAGTGTGGAAACCATGTCCAAAATGAAATCTATCAGAGGAAGGTCCGTCCCTCCATTCCATTCCGGCTTGAAGAGCTTGAAAGAAAGGCCCGGGAAAAGCTTGAAGACGGTCCTTATTATTATGTAGCGGGAGGTGCGGGCGGTGAAGATACGATGCGCGCCAACAGAAATGCCTTCGACCGCTGGCAGATTGTTCCCCGTATGCTGAACAACGTTGAAAACCGTGATCTGAAGGTGACTGTCTTGGGAGAAGTCTACTCCTCCCCTCTTATGCTCGCTCCCATCGGAGTCCAATCCATCGTTCACCCTGATGGGGAACTCGCGTCTGCACGTGCGGCATCATCCATGAATGTTCCGTTCATTGCAAGCTCAGCCTCTACTTACTCCATGGAGGAAATCGCTTCTGTCATGGGTAACTCCCCAAGATGGTTTCAGCTTTATTGGAGCAACGAACGTGAGATTGCAGCCAGTATGCTGAGGAGGGCTGAAGCGTCCGGATACTCCGCTATCGTCGTTACTCTTGATGCTGCGATGATGGCATGGCGTGAATCAGACCTTGAAAACGCGTATCTTCCCTTTCTGTCAGGAGAAGGAGTCGGGAATTATGTGAGCGACCCTGTCTTTCGTTCAATGCTGAAAGATCCCCCTGAAGTTGACGCGAAGGCAGCTGCCACCCTATGGGCCAAAGTGTTTGGCAATGCCAGTTTGACGTGGGATGACCTGGAGTTCCTGCGAGATCATACAAGCCTGCCGATTCTTCTTAAAGGAATTCTACACCCCGATGACGCAAAGCTTGCCATCGATCACGGAATGGATGGGATTATTGTATCCAATCATGGTGGAAGGCAGGTTGACGGGGCCGTTGGAGCTTTAGACTCATTGCCGATGATATGTCAGGTTGTGAATGGACGGATCCCTGTACTATTTGACAGTGGAATCCGACGGGGTGCGGATATAGTGAAAGCATTGGCCCTGGGAGCGAGTTCCGTTCTCTTAGGCAGACCCTATATGTATGGATTGACCCTGGCTGGTGAACAAGGGGTGAAGGATGTCATCCGGAATGTACTGGCAGATCTCGATTTGACGATGGCCCTTTCCGGTCAAGCATCCGTTTCTGAATTAGATCCATCACTCCTGACTGACGTGAAAGACGCATCAATTCCTTCAAGGATAGGAAGACCGGATTCACAATCTGCGGGAATGAAGTCATAATGAATCAGCCTCTGTCTTACACTGACAGGGGCTTTTTTGTTCAGTTCATTTGTGTCCCTAGAAATCATTCTCCATCAAAACTGCACTTATGACAAACCATCACCAATACTAAAAGATACGATGAAATTTCCCATCCTCCCCCGTTCCTGACATGGTATACTTTCATGTACAAAGGGGTTGATAATTTTGGAAAAATATCCAGTATTTGAAACGGAGAGAATATTACTAAGGCAAATCACTTTGCAAGATGTCGATTTTCTTTATGGACTCTATACTTCCGGGGACGTTCTCCGATATTTCGGAATGAGTCCGATCGATTCGAGAGAAGTGGCGGTAAGTATGGTCGACAACTACGAAAAGCACCTGGAAACAGGTGGTCCCATGCGCTGGGCCATCGAGGAGAAGCATTCGAATAAGATGATCGGGACATGTGGCTTCCACGGCATTTCGAAAGCGTATAAGCGCTGCGAAATCGGATATGACCTTAGCCCTGATCACTGGGGTAAAGGAATCATGGGTGAGGCACTCTCCCCGTTACTCAGCTACCTATTTGCAGATAAAGGAATGAATCGTGTAGGGGCAGTGATCGTTCCTTATAATAAGGCTTCATCACGAGTAGTTGAAAAACTCGGTTTCAAACAGGAAGGCTTACTAAGGGAATATATCCTTCAGGATGATCAAGTATATGATGCATATATGTACAGTTTATTGAAGAAAGAATGGCTTTCAGAGTTTTAGACGAACTTGAATAGGCAATAATGGTCAGTGCAGATGAAAAAGGAGCTGGTAGTATGGTGCAGCAAATGTTTCATGGATTCTTGCGCTGGCCTTTAGTTATACGAATATTTACAATCGCCATTACGTTGATGCTTTCATTTGGAACGATCATTCATTTCATAGAGCCCGATACCTTCCCTTCCTTATTCGATGGGATCTGGTGGGCGATTATTACGACTTCAACGGTGGGTTATGGGGATTTTGTTCCTACATCATTTGAAGGCAGATTGATTGGCATTGTTCTCATCCTTGTAGGTGCAGGCTTTCTTTCAACTTATTTTGTCACACTTGCAGCGGAAACGGTCATGACACAAAATGCCTATCTGGAAGGAAGAGCTGCCTTTAAGGGAAAAGAGCATGTCGTCATAGTAGGCTGGAATGAACGAACGCGGGAAGTGATTAACCAGCTGACTTCTCTTCAATCCCAGTGTGATATCATTCTTGTCGATGAAACCCTTCAAAAGAACCCCTATAATAATAACCATATTCATTTCGTTAGAGGAACACCTTTTAAAGATGCAATTTTGAACAAAGTGAACCTTCATGAAGCTTCGATTGCCATTATCACTGCAGACCAAAATAAAGATGAGATGACAGCAGACATGAATTCTGTCTTAACACTCCTCGCGATAAAGGGGAATCATCCTGCTTTATACACGGTCGTGGAAATCCTCCAGAAGGATCAAGTGGCCAATGCCAAACGCGCTGGAGCCGATGAAGTAATACAAACAAATATGCAAACCAGCTACGTGATGATGAACAGCATCATTTCTCAAGGGATGTCTAAGACGATTTTAAAGCTGTTGAACCACCTTAAAGGAAATAACCTGAAGCTGATCCCTGTTTCCGTTGAATACATCAATGAAAATTTCCATTCATTGAGTGCACACCTTCTGAAGAACAATATTATCTTATTAGGCATAAAAAAAGGAGAAAACACGACTGTGAATCCTCCTTTGACGACTTTGGTTGAAGAAACGGATGAACTGCTTGTGATCTCTAACTAGAGAATAAAACGTTCTCCAGCTCTTTTACAAGTTCTTTCCCGACTTCAATATATTCTTCCGGGAAGCTTGCATCGGGATCTTGTGGTTCGGAAAATTGATTGACCGAGCCTGAGAAGGTTCCGGTTGATGCGTTATCGTCCAAGCCACGCTGGTATTTATGAGAGAGAAGGAACGGTTTACCGAACTCAACCGTGGCCCCCCTTGAATCCAATTGACCGTCAACAGACGTAAACGGCACTCTCAAATATTGGTAGCCAACTTCGTCATCAATTTTGTAATCAAAATAGCCGTGATCATAATCCCAATTACCACCTATCGAATATCCAAGCGGCTTTAATAGCTGTTCAAGCTTATACAGTTGGTAATGCTGTCCTTCAATATTAGATGAAAGCTCTATCACGTGGATCCATCCCCTTTCTTTTAGGGATAGTTTCTCCTAAAGTGAAAGAAAAATGTAAAAAGAGCACTGAGATTTCCTCAGTGCTCTTTCCTTATTTAAGGCGTTTTTCAAGCTCCGCCTTCTTCTCTTCAAAGCCTGGTTTCCCAAGAAGGGCGAACATATTTACTTTGTATGCTTCCACTCCAGGTTGGTCAAATGGATTTACACCCAGCAGGTATCCACTCATCGCACACGCTTTCTCGAAGAAGTACACGAGGTAACCGAATGTGTATGCATCCATCGCCGGAATTTCAACGATCAGGTTTGGTACGCCACCATCTGTATGGGCAAGCAGGGTCCCTTCAAACGCTTTGTTGTTTACAAAATCAACCGTTTCACCGGCTAAATAGTTTAAGCCGTCCAAATCACTGTCAGCCTTCTCGATTTTCAGCTCATGACGTGGCTCTGAAACCTTGATGACCGTTTCAAAAATGTCACGGCGTCCTTCTTGAACATATTGTCCAAGAGAATGAAGATCTGTTGAGAAGTTAGCTGAAGAAGGATAAATTCCCTTTTGGTCTTTCCCTTCACTTTCCCCAAATAGCTGCTTCCACCATTCAGAAAAGTATTGTAAACCAGGCTCATAATTAATGAGCATTTCGATCGTTTTTCCTTTATTATATAGCGCGTTACGAACAGCAGCATATTGATAAGCAGGGTTCTCTGTAAGCTCGGATTTACTGAAATCTTCACTGGCCTGTGCAGCACCGTTCATCATCGTCTCGATTTCCACTCCGCTTACAGCAATCGGAAGCAGTCCAACGGCTGTAAGGACAGAATAGCGACCGCCGATATCATCAGGAACAACGAATGTTTCATAGCCTTCGTCAGATGCCAATGTTTTAAGGGCACCCTTCGATTTATCCGTTGTCGCATAGATGCGTTTGCGAGCTTCTTCCACCCCGTACTTTTCTTCCAGCTTTTTACGGAAGATACGGAAAGCTATCGCTGGTTCAGTCGTAGTTCCGGACTTCGAAATCACATTGATGGAGAAGTCTTTTCCGTCAAGAAGGTCCATTAAGTCCTTCATGTATGTGGAGCTGATATTTTGTCCAACAAACAGGACCTGTGGAGTGGAACGCTTTTCTTTCGGAAGAGCATTGTAGAAGCTGTGGTTCAGCATTTCAATCGCTGCACGGGCTCCCAAATAAGAACCACCAATACCGATGACAAGAAGGACATCGGAATCATTTTTAATTTTCTCTGCTGATTTTTGAATGCGGGAAAACTCTTCTTTATCGTACTCAACAGGAAGGTCGATCCATCCCAGGAAGTCGTTCCCTGCACCTGTTTGTTCGTGTAACGAATGATGAGCAACCTTCACGGCATCACTTAAGTATGTAAGTTCATGTTCTCCAAAAAACGATAACGCTTTTGAATAATCAAAACGAATGTGTGTCATAACCATCCTCCGATTAAAATATTTTCTTCTATCTCACTTTATCGAAAGCTGACCCGAGAATCAAGAAAGCCCCCTTTATGTAAGCGTGTGCATTGCAAACTTTTTTCTACAACTGTACTCACCCGCTTATATTCCCCTAATTATTGGTGTACAAACCAATACAGAGGGGGACGGACCTTCACAAGGTCCGTCCCTCCCACATTTCATTATAGAGATGCTCTCAGAATCGCAAGTACGTCATCTTTGTTTAATTTATTGAAGTTACCGAATTCGCCGTTCACCATGGCTTTGTCTGCCATCAGGTCCAGTTGACTGTCGTCGATGTCATAGTCTGCCAAGCGGGACGGTGCTCCGATGCTCGTCCAGAATTCACGAAGCTTTTCGATTCCTTCCAGTGCCACTTCCTCTTCTGACTTACCGGCAGGGTCTACATTGAATACTCGTTCTGCCAGTTGAGCAAATCGTGAAGGATTCACTTTCAAGTTATGCTTCATCCAGTTCGGGAATAGGATCGCGAGTCCACCTGCATGTGGGATGTCGTATACGGCTGAAACGGCATGTTCAATGTTATGACTGGCCCAGTCACCGTTGTAGCCCATTTGCAGCATTCCATTAAGGGCAATTGTTCCAGAGTACAGAATCGTCTCACGAAGCTCATAGTTTTCAAGATCATTGATCAACTTCGGAGCTGTTTCGATAACCGTAGTCAGAACGGACTCACACATACGGTCCTGAAGTGGTGTGTTGGTTGCATTATTGAAATACTGTTCAAACACGTGACTCATCATATCCACCATACCGTAGATTGTATGATCTTTCGGTACTGTGAAGGTATTTACCGGATCCAGGATAGAGAATTGCGGGAATGTCACCGGGCTGCCCCAACCATATTTCTCATTCGTTTCCCAATTCGTAATAACTGATCCTGCATTCATTTCAGAGCCGGTCGCTGCAAGAGTCAGGACTGTTCCGAATGGAAGAGCTTCTTTCGCAAAAGCTTTCTTCGTTACAAGATCCCATGCATCACCATCATACTTTGCACCAGCAGCAATTGCTTTTGTACAGTCGATGACACTTCCGCCACCCACAGCTAATATAAATTCAATATTATTTTCTTTACTTATCTCTACACCTCGTCTGACTGTGGAAAGACGTGGATTCGGTTCTACTCCGGTAAGCTCGAATACTTCGCTATCAATATCCTTCAATACAGACATTACCTGATCGTATAACCCATTACGCTTAATGCTTCCGCCACCATACACGACAAGCACTTTTTTACCATATTGAGGTACCAATTCTTTCAGCTGTTCTACTTGCCCTTTTCCAAAAATCAATTTGGTTGGATTGTAAAAAGTAAAGTCATTCATTTTTTGTTACCTCCTTGTATTTTATAAGGGCCGAACTATTTCGTTACCCAAAATGTCTTAAACACATTTCCTATTATCGAATATATCATCCCCAAAATGCAAAGAACTTGCACAAGGAAATTTTGTTGCAGTCAAATTGAATAGGAATAGGAGCAATGGGAAACTTATAAATGAGCCATTCAATAAGGAGGAAAACAACATGAGTGCAATTCAACGCATTGCTTTGGTTCTTACCATCATTGGTGCTGTGAACTGGGGACTTATCGGCTTCTTTCAATTCGATCTTGTTGCAGCCATCTTTGGTGGTCAAGATGCCGCTCTATCACGAATCATATACGGTTTAGTTGGTATTGCCGGTCTAATTAACCTTGGGCTGTTATTTAAACCGACAGAAGAGCTTGAAAGAGAACCTCATACTGAGCCTACGCGCTAAAAACTGGATCTCCGTACAATCTCTAAAAGGTGACCCATCCTCTGGGTCACCTTTCTTATTTCAGTAACTTCTTAATGATCTGCATACCAAATCTTCCACTTGGATAACGGAAGCTTAAGTCAAACTTCGTCGTCTGTTTTAAGATGCTTTTGTAATGTGAGAAGGTTGAGAAGCTTGATTCTCCATGATAATTCCCAATCCCACTCTCCCCTACTCCCCCGAAAGGAAGGTACGGTGTAACGATGTGCATAAGTGTATCATTTACACAACCGCCACCGTAGGAAATCGATCCGTTTATTTTTTCTTCTGTAATTGGATTGCTCGTGAATAAATACAGGGCCAACGGCTTCGGCCGCTCTGTCACCAAATCAATGACTTCATCAAGCTCCTCATATTCTATGACTGGGAAAACCGGGCCGAATATCTCATCCTGCATCACCGGTACAGTAAAATCTCTTGGCTTCATTAAAGTGGGTTCAATTTTTAAGCTCCCAGCATCTACATTTCCCCCTAAGAGGATTTCTCCATCTTCCAAGTAGCTTGTTAAACGATTGAAATGACGCTCATTGACGATCCTACCAAATTTCTCACTCTTTAATGGTTCTGTTCCATAAAATTCAATAACCGTTTTCTTAAATTCAGTTATAAATTCATCTATCTTGCTTTTATGAATAAACAGGTAGTCAGGTGCAATACACGTTTGTCCGGCATTCGTCACTTTCCCGAATGCGATGCGCTTGGCAGCCAGAGGAATATCAGCGGTTTCATCCACGATACACGGGCTTTTCCCGCCCAATTCAAGAGTGACAGGAATCAACTGCTTTGCTGCTGCTTCCATCACTACTTTTCCGACTGGGACGCTCCCGGTAAAGAAAATATAATCGAAAGGCTGTTTCAGGAGATGCTGTGTTGTTTCCACTCCTCCTTCAATTACGAAAAGCTGTCTTGGATCAAAATGAGTATTGATCATTTCAGCTAATAAAGCTGATGTAGAAGGAGTTAATTCTGATGGTTTAATGATGGCTGTATTACCGGCTGCGATCGCTCCAATGACAGGAGCAAGTGCAAGTTGGATCGGGTAATTCCAAGGTGCTATGATCAGTGTTACCCCGTAAGGTTCCGGGACGGTATAGGCTTTCGAGCCAATATGTGTTTTCGCCGTTTTGACCTTTTTAGGTTCTGCCCATACGTCGATATTCTTGAGAACGAAACGAATTTCTTCAAGCAGGATTCCGATTTCTGTCGCATACGTTTCCATCTCGGATTTATTTAAATCTTTTTTCAATGCATCGATGATTTCTGCTTCATGATTTTTTATGACTGCTGAGAACTTCTCTAACAAGTCTTTTCTATATTGTATTGGCCGCGTAACCCCGGACTTAAAAAATTGCTTATGTTGATGAAGTGTTGATTCAACCGCTTCAATAGAAGCTTCCTCTATAATCATTTCAGTTGACACATGAATCCCTCCAGAACATTAATGTTTAATAGTTTAAACATAAGAACATAAATATCGTACGATGATTTGCATCTGTTGTCAATTTCAATGATTTTACCCATAATCGATGCTCTCTAATCATTTCGTAATTAAATAGATAAATCCTTTAAAACCGAAAAAAGAACGTATCCCCAATAAATTGAGAATACGTTCTTATCTTATGCGATCGTTACACCCAACCTCTGAATCTAGAGGCTTCAGCCATTTTGCGTGCGCCGACCATGTATGCGGCGAGTCGCATATTCACTCGACGATTCTGAGATGTTTCGTATACATTGTTGAAAGCTTCGACAAGTTTAGCATGAAGCTTCTCGTTTACTTCTTCTTCTGTCCAATAATACCCTTGGTTATTCTGAACCCATTCGAAGTATGAAACCGTTACTCCACCCGCACTTGCAAGCACGTCTGGTACTAGCAGGATTCCTCTTTCAGAAAGAATTCGTGTTGCTTCAAAGGTAGTCGGACCGTTTGCAGCTTCTACCACAATGGATGCTTTAATATCATAGACATTCTCTTCAGTGATCTGGTTTGAAATCGCAGCAGGGACAAGGATGTCACACTCCAGCTCCAGCAATTCCTTATTTGAAATCGTGTTTTCAAATAGTGTCGTTACCGTACCGAAGCTATCCCGACGGTCTAACAGATAATCAATATCCAAACCAGCCGGATCATGAAGGGCACCATGGGCATCGGAAATGGCAATGACCTTTGCACCGGCATCGTGCATGAACTTCGCTAAGAAACTGCCTGCATTTCCAAAACCTTGGATGACGACGCGTGCACCTTTGATGTCGATGCCACGTTTCTTTGCAGCTTGGTCAATACAGATGGTAACACCTTGAGCCGTTGCCTTTTCACGACCTTGGGAACCACCAAGAACAATCGGTTTTCCTGTAATGAATCCTGGTGAGTCATTTTCACGAAGACGGCTGTACTCATCCATCATCCAAGCCATGATTTGTGAGTTTGTGTACACATCAGGTGCCGGGATATCCTTTGTAGGTCCGACAATTTGACTGATGGCACGAACATAACCGCGGCTTAGCTTTTCCAGTTCAGTGAAAGACATCGTTCTCGGATCACAGATGATCCCGCCCTTTCCTCCACCGTATGGCAAATCAACAATTCCGCATTTCAAGCTCATCCACATGGATAAAGCCTTTACTTCCTCTTCATCCACTTCAGGATGGAATCGTACTCCGCCCTTGGTAGGTCCGACTGCGTCGTTATGCTGTGCACGGTAGCCCGTAAATACTTTGATACTGCCATCGTCCATTCGAACCGGGATACGAACGGTCAACATACGAATCGGCTCTTTCAGAAGTTCATACATTTCTTCCGTATATCCAAGCTTCGATAAAGCATCATTGATGACATGCTGTGTAGAAGTAAACAGATTAAGGTTTTCTCCCATTGTAAACATTCGCCTCTTTATTATGTGATCTGAAACGTTGTAATTGTAACATATTACCGTATCTTTAACCATTGACTGGGGAAAGAAATAATTTTTATTTTCATGCCTTTTCCACTCTATTTAAGAAAAAAACTTTTAACCCCAGCGGGAATTAAGACAATACTTTTTTGATTCTTTCAATTGCCCAATCCAGATCTTCTTGTGAGATGACAAGTGGTGGAGCGAAACGGATGACTGTATCATGTGTTTCTTTACAAAGCAGTCCTTCTTCCTTCAGTTGTTCACAGTATTTACGGGCTGGTTCTTTAAGTTCCACTCCGATAAATAATCCGCTGCCTCGAACTTCCTTAATCATAGGATTATCTATCTCACGAAGTTTACTCATAAAGTATTCTCCCATTTGCAGAGAACGATCTGCCAGGTTTTCATCGATCAATACATCCAGCGATGCGACAGAAACCGCACATGCCATCGGATTCCCTCCGAAAGTAGAACCGTGGGAGCCGGGGTTGAATACGCCTAATACTTCTTCATTGGCCACAACACATGAAATCGGGAACACTCCGCCTCCAAGTGCTTTTCCTAAAATGTACATGTCAGGATCAACATCTTCCCACTCACACGCGAACATTTTCCCTGAGCGGGCAAGACCTGCCTGAATTTCGTCTGCAATGAATAGAACGTTGTTTTCTTTACATAATTCATATGCTGCTTTCATGAAGCCTTTAGGAGGGAATACGATCCCTGCTTCTCCCTGGATCGGTTCGATAAGGAAAGCGGCTGTATTTGGAGTGATGGCTTCTTTTAACGCATCCAGATCACCGTAAGGAATCAAATTGATCCCTGGAAGCATCGGGCCGAAACCACGCTTGTATTCTTCTTCTGAAGAAAGGGAAACAGCTGTCATCGTTCTTCCGTGGAAGTTCCCGTTACACGCGATGATTTCCGCACTGTTTTCTGCTACACCCTTCACATCATACGCCCAGCGGCGAGCTGTCTTGATCGCCGTTTCCACTGCCTCGGCACCCGTATTCATTGGAAGGGCCATGTCTTTACCAGTCATCTTACAGATCTTCTCATACCAAGGGGCTAATTGATCGTTGTGGAACGCACGTGACGTCAGTGTCACACGGTCTGCTTGATCTTTTAACGCCTGGATGATCTTTGGATGACGATGTCCCTGGTTGACCGCTGAATAAGCGCTAAGCATATCCATATACTTATTGCCTTCCGGATCTTTGACCCATACACCCTCCGCTTCTGAAATGACGATTGGAAGTGGATGATAATTTTTCGCACCATATTTCTCCGTTTGTTCAATAATCGAATGAGTACTTACTGCCATATAGGTTCCTCCTTAGGTAATGAAAAAAATATTATTGTTTATATACAAGGTTGGAGCCCCTGTAGACAAAGACCCCTTCCCGTTTTCATACTCTTAAAGTGTTTCTGATGTTGTTTTCGCTTGAAGGTGAAGCAGAAGATAATCCGGTCCGCCCGCTTTGGAGTCGGTACCTGACATGTTGAATCCACCAAATGGTTGGTAGCCAACGATAGCTCCTGTACAACGACGAGGTTAGTTAACAGGCATGCAAAAAATATTTGCATTTAGAAAACCCTTACACTTATAATAATGCAAAAGATAGTTGCATTTTTCAAGAGTTTTTTAAAATTTCTTATAATTCCACTCTTTTTGCGGATTCCATTGACACCAACTCCTGAATCTAACATCGAACGGATGGAAAATTTGCGCAAAAAGAAGACAATAGACGATACGTTTTGCAGTAAGATCTAACAAAAATGAAGAGGAGCGAGACAGCATGCTGGAATCTGAAAAGCGTTTGTATATGTACGAAAAAGTCGCTGAACATATCGAATCAGGCGTTCATGTCATCGATTCTACCGGGAAAACCATCATCTACAATCGTAAAATGCGCGAAATCGAAGGCATGGAAATTGAAGACGTCCTTGATAAAAATTTGCTGGATGTTTTCCAATTTCATTCCGAAGAGGAAAGTACACTTCTTAAAGTTCTAAGCACAAAGGAGCCTACCCTCAACGTTAAGCAAACTTACTTTAATATAAATGGAATCGAAATCACCACGATGAACGATACATTCCCTATTTTTCATGATGAGGTGTTGATTGGAGCGATTGAAATTGCCAGGGACATCACCAAACTCGAAAAGGTGATGAGGGATCATATACATAAGCGCCCGAGCAGCTTATATACCTTTGATAGCATTATCGGTAAGCATCACCGCCTGCAGGACGCAGTCGAAACTGGAAAGCGGGCGGCAAGGACTTCTTCCCCTGTGTTGATCTGTGGTGAAATCGGGACAGGCAAGGAGCTTTTCGCTCAAAGCATCCATAACGACAGCGCACGCGCCAACCGTCCCTTCATCACCCAGAACTGTTCATCATTACGCGATGATATGCTTGAAGAAATCCTATTTCATGAGGAGCGGGAAGGCAGCAACCCGGAAGATCACCGACCATCCCTCTTCCAACAAGCACAGGGAGGAACCCTCCTCCTCGACGAAATCAACTCCTTAACCCCTTCCCTTCAAAAGAAGCTATTAAACTTCTTTTCCCAAGGGACGGACCTTCCATACGATGTACGGGTGATGGCGACGGTGAACGAGGATCCCATCGACGCCATCGCAGAAGGGCGGTTATTAAAGGACCTTTATTACAGGCTGAGCATTGTTTCAATCTTCATCCCTTCTCTCCGTTCGAGAAAAGAAGATTTACCGGAGATCGTGAACTATTTCATTGACCAGTACAACCACCATTTTGCCATGAGTATCAAGGGGATTTCGAATGAAGTAAGGGAGATTTTCCAACAGTATGACTGGCCGGGCAATGTGAGGGAACTTGAGCATGTCATCGAGGGAGCGTTTAATCTCGTTGGCTTTGAAGAGGAGATCGGTTTCAATCATCTTCCATTTGGTTTCAGGCAGCGCATCCACCACTCAGCTGTCGGAGGTGAAAGCCAGGATGAATCGGAGTTCCTCTACCAATCCGGAGCCGAGATCAAACCGTTGGAGCTTTTCATTGAAGAAGCAGAAACCTATTATATTCAGAAGTCATTGAAATACCATGACTTTAATATTACCAAAACGGCGAAATCACTTGGAATGAGCCGGCAGAATTTGCAATATCGGATTAGGAAGTACGGGATCGAACGGAATTCATTTTGAAGGCGGTGGCCACTTCTCTTTTTTTGGAAGTGGCTTTTGTTATTTTTGTGGTGATTGGGGTTGTTTGGAGATGCGATTTTTGTCGTTTTTTGAAAATGGTAGGTAAAATGAATATATGGCACATAAAAATTATAAATGGCACGTAAATCTTGAATATGGAAGATAAAACCTGAAAATGGCAGATAATCATTGTTGATAACTATTCAATGATTAGAATCCTTCTTCTCCCGTTCCCACCCACCTAATATCTCCCCAAACATAAAAAGAGCACCAGCCCCTTCATCAGCACCACTCCACCGACAAAAAGACCAGCACTCACTCCTCCATGCTTATTCCATATGCTGCAAATAAGGAGTCAAATCCACCCCAATACTCTCCGCTAGCTTCTTACCGAGCTCTACATCTGCCCGGAAGAAATTACACACCGCGCGCAAGGCTATTCTTTCGTTGATTTGAGATAGTTCACTGGAAATATTCTTCACTACTTGCTCTTTCACCTCATCCGGGTAGCTTCTGTAAATACGTCCGGCCTGACCGAAATCATCTGTTTTCCGGATTTTCTGTCTTCCTCTTTCACCCGTCATCGGCTGATGTATTTCCGAATATCCCGCCACTTCTTTCGGTGTATCATCGAAGCTGTTCGGCTCATAGTTCACTGAGCCCGTTGGCTGCTTGAATGGCATATGTCCGTCCCTTTGATTATTCGCCACCTGAGCAAATGGACAGTTGATCGGGAGCTGGAGGTAGTTGGCACCTATCCGGTAACGCTGTGTATCAGAATAGGAGAATAGCCTTCCTTGCAGCAACTTATCTTCAGAAGGAAGCATTCCATTCACAAGCACTCCCGGATTGAAGCCCACTGATTCAGTTTCAGAAAAGATGTTTTCTGGATTTTCATTTAAAATCATCGTACCGACAAAGTGAGATGGGATGTCATCTTCTGACCAATCCTTCGTCGCATCGAGAGGATCGAAATCAAAGGAATCCATATCCATTGGGTCCAGTACCTGAACATACAGATCCCATTCAGGGAAATCTCCCTTTTCAATCGAATCATATAAATCACGGCTTGCATGGTTAAAATCTTTCCCTTGAATCTCAGCTGCTTTCTCCGCAGATAAATTCTTAATACCTTGTTTCGGCTTCCAACTAAGCTTTACGTACACTGTATTGCCAGCTGCATTCACCCATTTATACGCATGCACACTGGATCCGCGCATTTGTCTATAGTTCGCGGGGATTCCTTCATCCGTGTAGAGATGCAGGAGCATATTGGTTGATTCCGGAGTCAAGGACATGAAATCCCAATATCTCTCTGGTTCTTGGATATTCGTCTGGGGATTCGGCTTTAATGAATGAACCATATCGGGAAACTTCATGGCATCACGAATAAAGAAGACAGGGAGGTTATTCCCGACAAAATCCCAGTTCCCTTCTTCTGTATAAAATTTCACGGCAAATCCACGGGGATCCCGTAAGGTTTCAGGAGAATGCTGGCCATGGACGACAGTGGAAAAACGGGCAAATACAGGTGTTTCTTTGCCTGCTTCCTGAAAAAGTGCGGCTTTTGTATATTTTTTCATGCTGTTTTTTGTAATGAATACACCATGCGCTCCCGCTCCTCGGGCGTGAACGACTCTTTCGGGAACTCTTTCACGATCGAAGTGAGCCAATTTCTCAATTAGCTGATAATCTTCAAGCAGTGCAGGTCCTTTTTCTCCAGCTGTAATTGAGTTCTGGTTATCGCCGATCGGGGCACCTTGATTCGTTGTGAGTTTTCTTTTCTCCACTAAAAACACTCCTTTAGATTATAATTATTATTAAGTGATTATAGTTTTATTTTAACTACTTGAGAATGAAAGTCAATCACAAATTATAATTATTTTAAATTAGTAATCATTAAAAATAATTAAATCAAGCATAAAAAAGAGACAACCTATACAAAAAGTTGTCTCTAAAAAATATTATCGGGTTTGGAAGAGTAGAACCAAAACCTTCACGTTTATGGTTTGATCAATTTAGAATCCGTGATAAAGCGTACGCCTTCCGTTGATTCCAAAGAGAACACTCCTCCCCTTCCTTCTTTTACATCCAATATGATCCGGAAATGCTTCCAATACTCATATTGCTGTTCGTTCATATAAAAAGGACAGTCGGCTACAGTACCTACTAATACATCACTGTCACCGATGATCAAATCATCTTGACTTAAACACATAGGAGAACTGCCATCACAACATCCTCCAGACTGATGAAACAGGAGGGCACCATGCTTTCCTTTTAACGTTTCAATTAGATGGAGGGCTTGTTCTGTTGCCTCTAGTCGCTGTTCCATTTTAGAAGAAACCTAACGCTTTAGGGCTATAGCTAACTAGTAAATTCTTCGTTTGTTGATAGTGTGATAGCATCATTTTATGATTTTCGCGACCGATACCGGACATTTTGTATCCACCGAATGCCGCATGTGCCGGGTATTGGTGATAACAGTTAGTCCATACGCGTCCTGCTTGAACCTCTCTACCAAAACGGTAAGCCGTGTTCATGTCACGCGTCCACACACCTGCCCCAAGTCCGTAAAGAGTATCATTGGCGATTTCAAGGGCTTCTTCTTTCGTTTTGAACGTTGTAACGGAAACAACAGGGCCAAAGATTTCTTCCTGGAAAATACGCATTTTGTTGTTGCCTTTGAAGACTGTCGGCTTCACATAGAAACCTGCTTCCTGATCTCCATCCAGTGTATTTTGCTCACCACCGATGAGTAATTCCGCTCCTTCTTCTTTCCCGATTTCAATATAAGATAGAATCTTATCCAATTGTTCTTGAGAGGCTTGAGCACCCAGCATTGTATCTGAATCCAACGGGTTCCCCTGCTTGATTTGTTTCACTCGTTCGATTGCACGCTCCATGAACTTATCGTAGATCGATTCCTGGATTAGCGCCCTTGAAGGACATGTACACACTTCTCCTTGATTAAGTGCAAACATCACGAAACCTTCGACTGCTTTATCAAGGAAATCATCATCCTGATCCATTACATCTTCAAAGAAGATATTAGGTGATTTACCACCAAGTTCTAACGTAACAGGGATAATGTTTTGAGAAGCATATTGCATGATCAGGCGACCTGTTGTCGTTTCACCCGTGAAGGCTACCTTACCAACACGCTTACTTTGCGCAAGGGGTTTCCCTGCTTCCACTCCAAATCCTTGCACCACATTCAGTACACCTTTAGGCAGCAGGTCTTCAATGAGTTCAATCAGAACCATGATGGAAGCCGGTGTTTGCTCAGCAGGCTTCAAGACTACACAGTTTCCTGCAGCTAGGGCAGGTGCAATCTTCCAAACACCCATCAGAATCGGGAAATTCCAAGGAATGATTTGGGCTACAACCCCGATTGGCTCATGGAAATGATAAGAGACCGTATCATTATCGATTTCACCAAGAGATCCTTCCTGGCCTCTGATACATCCGGCGAAATAACGGAAATGGTCAATCGCAAGGGGTAAGTCTGCCGCTAATGTTTCACGAACCGGCTTACCATTATCCCATGTTTCGGCTACAGCAAGCATTTCTAGGTTTTCTTCCATACGATCCGCAATTTTATTTAAGATGATGGATCTTTCCGTAGCAGAGGTTTTACCCCATGCGTCTTTCGCTGCATGTGCAGCATCCAATGCCTTTTCTACATCCTCTTTGTTTGAACGGGCAATTTTCGTGAAAACTTTCCCCGTGACAGGCGATACATTTTCAAAGTATTCTCCACTTGCTGGCGGCACATATTCTCCACCAATAAAGTTCTCATACTTGTCCTTAAATTGTACCAATGAACCTTCAGTATTCGGATTATTATAAAGCATCTAAGATCCTCCTATATTTATGTATTTTTCTGTTAATTAAGCGCTTTCATTGTTATTATAGGTCATTTATGAGGTACGGACAAGTATATTGTTTAAAAATTCTTTATTTTTCGTTAATTTATGATAAATTTTTTAGGTGAAAAGTAGCAATAAACTTTACGAAAAGATCATAAAAAAAGACGACTCCCCCCTTTCATGGGTGGCATCGTCCTGGTCGCAGACTATTTAGTTTTACTGTATACTTTCGAGATCACGATATCTTCATCCGTCATGATGTGCCCATGACTTTTCTTTAGTGCATCTTCCAGGTGGTCAGGCATTTTCTCTGATTCGTACGCACAGACGATGGTCAGATTATGCTCATGAATAGCACGATCCGTTTCTGTTTCGAACCACTCAATGATTGATGCGGGGTCTTCCAATGTGCCCCATTCCACATTTGTCCACGAACGGAAAGAAATATCGTTCTCTAAAAATGGGGTAATGGATTTCGTTAATTGTTCATAAATGGCTGGAGGATGGTAGCTACCACTCGATTGATAGAAATCAAAGTTACTAATAACATGAATTTTCTTTAATTGGTCGCTGGTTAATTGATTATTTAACTGTTTAAGCAATACATTCAGGTTCCTCTCGTTCTCAATAAGAACAATAGAATCCCCCTTTTCGATTCCCTCGAGAACATACGCAATGGCATTTTGTAGATATCGGTTTCGATCATTATATGAATAGAGGATATGAGATTGACTTTCATTTAATAGATTCCCTATTTTTTCTTTCAATTCAACCCGCCTTTCAACTGGTTTTTCCAATTATAGTATAGTTTCTCTATGGAAGAGCAGAACTCCTCTTTTTTAAAAAATGGATTTAAAAAAAAGACCGCCCTTCAAGAAAGGCAGTCTTCTTAAAAATTGTATTATTTTTTGATTAAATCTTCACGTTCTGATTGCTCGATCCACTCTTCAAGCTTGTCTTTAAGAGTGTTGAAGCCAGCTGGTGTTGTTTCTTCGTTAGCTTGCTTTACACTTCCTTGACCTTGACGGCGAGGTTTTTTCGCTGCTGCAGGTTTTGCTTGTGGTGCTGCAGGAGCTTCTTCTGTAGCACGGATAGAAAGGCTGATTTTACCAGCTGCTTCGTCCACTGATAATACTTTAACCTTTACTTCGTCGCCTACTGAAAGGTGCTCGCTAACGTCTTTAACAAAGCCGTGAGTGATTTCAGAGATATGGACTAATCCTTGTGTTTCTTCGTCAAGTGCAACGAACGCACCGTATGGTTGAATGCCTGTAACTTTACCTGTTACAACAGTTCCTGTTTCGAATTTTGTAGTCATGGTAACACTCCTAGTATATATATTATTTTTCGTCTTTACACGCAATTGTAGATTATATCATAGAATCCGTGATTCGGCAAAAGTTTATTCTATCAGACCTCTGCAACTAAACCCATTTTCTTCGATTATCCACCTATAATTGCTTTCTCACTAGTTATGCTTCCCAATTATTAAAATTATTAAAACAGAGTATATTTAGCGCTCTTTATATAGTTCTTCTGTCTCTGAAGACAAAATGACCGGTGTCGTTTGAACCCAACGATCTGGCTTAACGAAATTTTCATGCCTTAACTCATCATATACCTCTTTCAGATAAAGGGATGTTGTGTATTCTGGGTACTCTTTCAGTATATATCGGTAGGTTTCTTCTACATGTGATTCCAATTTATCACTTTCATCAAAGATGGGCTGATACACATTTCCATCTGTAAAGTATTGATAGAGAAGATCGTATTCATGCTTCACTTCTACCCTAAACCTTGAGTCATCCGGCAGCTCCTTTAATATCTTTTCGTAGTCCATCAAGCGATCAGCTGCTTCTTTCCATGTCCCTGTAAATTCACCTGCTTTAATGACTGGATCAAAACGGGTAATCATATACAATTCATATCCTTCCGGTAAGGCTTCACGATTCGTGATCATCCTGAAGTACTCCACATCCAATGTAGTTTCAAGCCGGTCCGTTTCACTGTTATACGAAAGCTTAACTGCATTATTGAATATTCCATCCCGTAACAACCATAGTTTGGGGGGATAGTCGTTTTTCATATGGTTGAATTCCTTCATATTGAATTCTCCGTTCTCAACATAAGCCTTCCAATATTCACCATACTTATTCAACTCATCCTCATATAGCGGGAGGATATCTTGTTCCTTTTTAATAAAATCATCAACCCATACTTCTGCTTCTTCCTTCGTTAAAGGAGCTTTCAGATTTTTCATCATCACATCTGGAGTAGTCAATATCTGAGTCAACTCGTCACTCGCTCTCTGGACCCACTCCACTTTTCTTTCATTTGAGAAGTCCCGCTTTGGAATGGATTCGATATATGTGAGTTGCCTCCCTGCATCCCGTGCGATCCCTGTCGAATTAAATATGCCTTCCGAAAACCCGAGCCGCTCCATTGCTTGAGTTTTCCTTAAATCATATTGAGCTTTCGCATCTTCTATCTCCTTTTGAAGTCGTTGGTCTGACTCACCGGCAAAATCAGCTTGATTCCCATTCTGTCTTCCCGATCCATCCATCGTAAGCTGCAGGATGAGAACCGCACCGATCAGAAGGACACCAATGAAACTTGCGACGTACGGCCAATGAATTAGTGGTCGCTTCTTTTGGGATTTTCCTTCTTGTTTTATGGCTTGTATGATGTCTGAGGGATTGGTCTGATCCGGAATTTTCTTATACGATTGATTCAATAAATCCATGCGTTTTTCAAGCATCTTGTCATCCATTCAATCTCCCCTCCCTTTTTTCAGCCTCTTCCAATTCTTTTTTCAAGAGGTTTTTCCCTCTTAAAAGTCTTGTTTTGACAGTAGATAAATTGATTGACAGTATTTCAGCCATTTCTTCATACTTCTTTTCATGAAAATAGTAAAGGATGATCGGTAATTGATATTTACCATCCAGCTTTTGAATGCATTCGTGCAGCATGCGATCCTCTTCCTGCCTAAGGATACGTTCTTGAGGAGTAATGACGTTTTCTGAAGGTTCATTTCCGATTTTTTTCACCCGATTGTTATGCTGATTTTCTTTTCGTTTAAAGTCCCTCGACACATTCAAAGTGATTTTATAAAGCCAGGTTGTAAACTTCGCATAAGAGAACCCGTCCAGAAACCTGTATACACGAATGAATACTTCCTGGGTGATGTCTGGTATATCAGCGATGGAATTCCCCATCTGATAGGCAAACCGTTCAACGATGGGAGAATAATATGTGATTAAATGGCTATATGCCTGCAGGTCTCCTTTTTTTGCACGTTCGATCAAGTGCTCATTTTCCACTCGTACCTTCCCCCTTTCTCTTTGATGCTTTCATTTATGTAACGATTGTGAAGTGGACTTTGTTTCATTTATTTACCATTGAATCCAATCTTTTAAAATAGACAAAAAAAAGCCTAACCCAATTCTAATTGGATCAGACTAATTCTTTACAGTGATTGATTTCTTTTTTCGTTGCTTTTGAATAAATGGCAAGGCATACAGCATGAAGGCTGCAATATGGGCGAAGGCAAGGTTGGCAACAAACAGGCTCCAAAGCGTTACATGTCCCCATCCCCCAAGTTCCGGAACCGCTACGTAATAAATAAACACTGCCCATAAGGCTATAACAAATGGGATATGAAGAACCGCCCACTTACGATGTTCTATCCAAAGAAATAGTGGAGTAGCCGTTGCGATAAATAGATATACAAGAAATACATCCATAGTAAATTCCTCCAATCTGGTAGTAAACGCTTTCAATTATGGCGAAAAAAAGAATAATTTGTGAACGTTTTGTTACAATTAGTATACTACATTTTAGAGAAATTTCCAGCCCATTCAGCATGTTTTTGACTAGTTTTCTAGAAATTAGGTTAATTGTAATGTTTACAACCGTTTTCACACATAATAAATGGAAATACATGTTGCCATAATGTTCGCTATCACTTATTTAATGGCATTCACCCCCATTTTTCTTATATATTGAAAATTTAAAAATCCGGTGTACAGAGGGTGTAAAACATAGTACGATTGAAAAATCTTATTTTTTTGAAAGGAGGATCTTAAACTTGGCCAAAAAAGAACAATGGACTTCTAAGATTGGTTTCATTCTGGCGGCGGCCGGTTCTGCTATAGGGCTCGGTGCCATTTGGAAATTCCCGTATATGGCAGGTGCAAATGGAGGAGGTGTCTTCTTCTTACTCTTTATCCTTTTCACCGTTTTGATCGGTGCGCCCATTCTTCTGGCAGAGTTTGTTATCGGAAGACGGGCGGGAGCCGACGCCGTTACTTCCTATAAAAAATTGGCCCCTCAGTCTTATTGGCACTGGATCGGCTATTTGGGAACGGTTGTTTCTTTTATCATATTATCTTTTTACAGTGTTGTAGGCGGATGGATCCTTTCTTACTTGGCCCGGAGTGTGACAGGCTCTTTAATCGGGAAATCTCAAGAGGAGTACGGAACTTTATTCGAGAGCATCATTGCAAATCCAAAAGAAGTGCTAATTGCACAATTCCTCTTTATTGTCATTACAATACTTGTCGTACAAGGTGGGATTCAAAAAGGGATCGAACGGGCTAGCCGTTATATGATGCCGGCATTATTTATCTTATTTTTTATTTTAGTGATCAGGTCCCTTACCTTGGAAGGTGCGATGGAAGGTGTCCGCTTCCTGTTATTGCCGGACTGGAGCTATTTAAATGGGGAAACGGTTTTACTTGCGTTAGGACAAGCATTCTTTGCACTTACGGTCGGACTTTCTGTCATGGTGACGTACGCATCCTATCTTTCAAAAGAGGACAGCATGCCACGATCCGCCATCAGTGTATCCGGATTAAATATCTTTATTTCATTATTGGCAGGATTGGTCATTTTCCCTGCTGTGTACGCCCTTGGTTTCCAACCGGATGAAGGACCGGGAATTGCATTTGTTGTCCTGCCAGCCGTTTTTAATGAAATTGCATTCGGTGGCATTTTCTTAACAGTGTTCCTGATTTTACTGTTGTTTGCAACCCTGACATCTGCTTTCTCCATACTTGAAATCGGGGTCGCGGCCCTGTCGAAAGGGAATCAATCGAAACGAAAGCCATTTACATGGCTAATCGGAATACTGGTTTTCTTTGCAGGTATTCCAAGTGCCCTTTCATTTGGTGTATTCGGAGATTTCCTCATTCAAGGAAAGAACTTCTTTGACTTTGCCGATTATATTACGAGTAATTTTGGATTGCCGATCGGGGCATTATTGATCAGTATTTTCGTCTCCTACCGATTAAAGCGAGAAGATGTATGGAGCGAAATCCAATCTGGTTCGTCTATATCACCGGCCCTGTTCAACAGCTGGATTTTTCTATTGCGCTACATCGTACCAGTAGCCATCATACTTGTTTTCATATCTTAAATGCGAGGTCCGTCACTGAAGACGGACCTTTAATTTTTAACATTTTGTTCACGATAAGCAGGGCTATTTTTTTCCAAATGGTGATAAACTGTAGATATAAGGAAGGTATTCTATGGGGAGGGACTTTAGCATGTCACACTTTGGTGAGAATTTAAAACGGGTACGCGAAGAGCGCAAACTATCTCAACAGGAGCTTGCTTTAAGGGCCAGACTAGGCACGAAGACGATTGAAAAGTATGAATCCGATCTTCAGATTCCCGATACACCAACGATTCTTAAGCTTTCAACTGTACTTGATATACCTGCTTCCGAACTGCTGGAACGGGAAGTAAAAGATCACCCTCCAACAGGCGTTGACGCTGAAATGGAACTGCTGATCAAAGAATTGGGACCAAAACGAACAAAGCTGATCCTCCGTAAGGCCAAGGAATTCTCTGAAGAAGATTTCCTTCGTGTCATGCAAATGTTGTATGAACTGAAATATGAAAAGAGCGAAAGCTAAAAACTTTTTTATGAAATGATGTATAGACAGTAAAAAAAGGGGTCATACTGAAAATAAGCTTTCTAAGTATTCCCCCTTTTGTTTTCATTTGTTGGACGATATTTTATCGTCCTTTTTTTTTGCCCAATTAAAAAAGGTGCCAGGCACAAATGTGTTCTTTTGTGCCTGGTACCCTTCATTTTCTAACTATGATTCTCAACAAAACGCTTCATCCGTTTCACGGCTTCCTGCAGCTGCTCCATACTTGAGGCATAAGAACAACGAATATATCCTTCTCCACCTTTACCGAACACATTACCGGGTACAACGGCAACTTTCTCTTCCATAAGAAGCTTTTCTGCAAATTCCTCTGAAGACATTCCTGTTTTTTTAATGGAAGGAAAGGCATAGAATGCTCCCCCAGGGGTATGGCAGGTTAATCCGAACTCATTGAGGGAGTCAACAAAATAGTGTCGTCGATGACGATAGCTTCTCTTCATTTCCATCACATCATCCATCCCTTTATCGAGTGCCTCCACAGCAGCATGCTGAGCAGGGGTGGACGCACACATCATGGCGTATTGATGAATTTTAAGTAAGGATGAAGCGATCTCTTCAGGAGCACAAATAAACCCCAGTCTCCAGCCAGTCATGGCAAACCCTTTCGAAAATCCATTGATTACAAGCGTTCTTTTTCTCATGTCCTTTAAAGAAGCAATGGACACGTGGCGATGATCATAAGCAAGCTCAGAGTAAATCTCATCTGAAAGGACAACCAGATCATGCTTTCGAACCACCTCTGCTAGCTCTTCCAGGTTCTCTCTTTCAAGGACCGTCCCCGTTGGATTATTGGGCGAACATAATAAGACGGCTTTTGTACGCGGAGTGACGGCTACTTCAAGTTCTTCGGCTGTAACTTTGAAGTCATTTTCCGGCTTGGTTCCGACAGTTACGGCTACTCCACCTGCCAATTGAACAAGTGGTACATAGGAAACGAAGCCAGGTTCCACCACAATGACCTCATCTCCTTGATCAATGATTGCCCGCAGGCTGATATCAAGGGCTTGAGAGGCACCGACCGTCACAATGATTTCATCTTTAGGATCGTAGTCTACGGAGTAGCCCTCTTTCATATACGCGGCAATCTTCTCCCTTAGCTCCAGTAGGCCTGCGTTCGCTGTATAGGAGGTATAGCCTTGCTCCAAGGAAAGAATTGCAGCTTCCCGCACCGTCCAGGAGGTAATGAAATCCGGTTCTCCAACCCCGAGCGATATGACCCCTTCCATATTTGCTGCCAAATCAAAGAATTTCCGGATGCCGGAAGGCTTTAAATTTTTCACGGATTGAGATATGTAAGATGTCTTTGTTTTCATGGAGACACCACAATTCGTTTATCTTCACCATGATCACCAAAGATGGTGCCGTCATGCTTGTATTTCTTCAATTGAAAATGAGTTGTTGTAGATAAAACGGAATCCAGAGTAGATAGCTTTTCAGAAACGAATGTAGCAACTTCATGCATGGTCCGACCCTCCACAGTTACAGAAAGGTCATATGCCCCAGACATTAGATAAACACTTTTCACTTCTTTGTAACGATAAATACGATGGGCAACTTCATCGAATCCCACTCCTCTTTTCGGAGCGACTTTTACATCGATCATCGCCGTTACCCCTTCATGCCCTTCTATTTTGGACCAATCCACAACGGAACTATATCTGACAAGCACATTGTCTTTTTCCAGTCTTTCAATCGCATTCTCTATTTCCTCTGTTGTTACTTGAAGCATTTTCGCTATATTCTCTGAGGAAATCCTGGCATCTTTCTGTAAAATCCTTACCAAATCAAGCTCCATTTCTCTTAGTTGCATTCTGCTTCCTCCTCATCACCACTAAATGGTTTTATTATATCAGAAGTAACTGTTATGAAAAGAGGGATCCTCACTTTAAGTCTATTTTCCCCATTACATCCATAATTACAATTGGATATGAGACAACTTTCGAATTCAGGTGTTAAATGCCGAAATAGGGGTAAAATATCTGTAAACTAGTAGAGAGGAGTGACGAAGTATGCAAGAACAAGACTTTGCAAAGGTGGTTCAGGTGAATGGTGCCAATGTTTATTTTGAACATCATCAGCATCCCGAAGCCACGGAAACCTTCGTCCTTCTTCATGGATTTCTATCATCAACCTTTAGCTTTAGACGGCTTACTCCTCTTTTGAAAGAAAATTATAATGTCATTTCCATCGATCTCCCTCCCTTTGGGAACAGCGAAAAGAACAATCGATTTATCTATTCTTACGACAATCTGGCCAACACGGTCATCGCCTTATTAGACCACTTGAATGTTAGCAATGTCCACCTGACGGGTCATTCAATGGGCGGTCAGATAGCTCTGAACGTGATGAAAAAAGCACCTTCCCTAGTCGAAAAGGGCGTACTCCTGTGCAGCTCCGGCTATCTTAAGAAAATGAAGTGGCCTGTCACGATGCTGAGCCATATTCCCTTTTTCCATCTGTATGTAAAACTGTGGCTTACACGATCAGGGGTACGGAATAATCTTGAAAATGTTGTACATGATTCAAGGATGATCGATGATGAAATGATGTTTGGGTATCTGAAACCATTTCTGGAGGATGATATTTTCAAGGCATTGACGAGGATGATTCGAGATCGTGAAGGAGATTTAACGGAGAGCGATTTGCGCAACATTCAAACACCTTGCCTCCTTGTCTGGGGAGAACATGACAGAGTGGTCCCCTTATCCACGGGACATAAGCTGAAACAGGATATCCCGAACTCAAGGCTCGTGGTTTTAGAAGATACAGGACATCTCGTTCCTGAAGAGAAGCCTGAAGAAGTATTGGAGCACATACATCAATTTGTATCAGCATCTCTTGAAGGAATTACAGAGGATTCCGAGACACAACCGCTATACAAAAAAGGACTTTCCCAAACGCTCATATCTGAAACGTAGGGAGAAGTCCCTTTTTTATGTAAAAAAAGTTAAATCGAACACGATCCGATAAACAAATCATTTTCATCTTTTTCGATTCCATCATATGATTATATTAATCATTACATATTCAGAAAGGGGACAAATTCGTGAGTAAATTCGAGGAAATCATCAACCGAAAAGGGTCTTCCTCCGTAAAATGGGACCTGACGAAGACAGTGTTTGGGAGTGAAGATGTTCTGCCCATGTGGGTGGCTGATATGGATTTCCTGCCACCACAAGATGTGTTGGATGCCCTGCAGGATCGGCTGAAACACGGGATCTTTGGTTACACCTTTGTTGGAGATGAAACGGCAGCAAGCATTAAGGAATGGGTCAAAAAACGTCACAGCTGGGACATTGAAAAGACGTGGATCCAATACAGTCCTGGAGTCGTACCGGCGATTTCCACGATTATTCAGGCACTTACTGTTCCGGGAGATAAAGTGCTCGTACAATCCCCTGTCTATACACCCTTTTTCAGCCTGGTGGAGGACAATGACCGGGAAATTGTAAATGCTCAACTGGATTATGTTGACGGAAGATATTCTATCGACTTTGATGCGTTTGAAGAAGCTTTAAAAAAGGGTGTGAAGCTCTTTTTATTATGTAATCCACACAATCCGAGCGGTCGGGTATGGAAGAAAGAAGAGCTAATGAAAATTGCTCAATTATGCCATCAGTACAATGTCATGATCGTGTCGGATGAAATTCATTCAGATCTGGTCTATGAAACTCATACCCATATTCCACTGGCTTCTCTTCATGACTCGTTCAGAGATATCACGATCACGTGCATCGCACCAAGCAAAACATTCAACCTTGCAGGATTACAGGCTTCAGCCATGATCGCTCCCAATCCGGATCTCCGGGAAAAAATCGCCGCCATTCATAAAAAACAGGGCTTCTTCACTCTCAATACGTTTGGGATTGTCGGAATGGAAACAGCCTATCGCTTTGGCGGGGCATGGCTGGAAGAAATACTGGTGTACCTGCAGGAAAACGTGAGAGTCACGAAGGAATTCATTGGAGATCACCTGCCCCATCTCCAATTGGTGGACCCTGAAGGAACTTATTTGCTCTGGATAGATTGTACAAAGATGGAACTCTCTGATGAAGAGCTGAAGGAGCGTTTATTGGACAAAGGAAAACTCGCATTGGAACCAGGAACAAAATACGGACCTGGTGGGGAAGGCTTTGTTCGAATGAATATTGCCTGTCCAAGAGGAACGTTGATGGATGGGTTGGAGAGGTTGCGAAAAGCTTTGGGCTAACCGAGGGGTTTATTTTCAACTTCTGCACTTTTATTTTCAACTTTTCAATTATATTTTCAACTTTTTGTACCTGGTACATTTCAAGTCATTTGTACCAGGTACAAACTTTGTTGCAAAACCCACGCCTTGTTCTACTTCTTCTTATCACTCACAATTTCCCCGCAGGCAATACGTTTACCGGAATCGCCTGAAGGCTGGGTCATCCCATCGTCTTTGCTTTCATCGATGATCAAAGAAGTCCCATCTTTGGTGAAAAGGGACGTCTTCCCTTTCGTCAAGGTGACACCACCTGCCATAAGTTTGACTTTTGCTGTGCCATCTTCCTCGACAATGATGTTAGGAAGATCTCCTCCATGTGACCCCTCAGGATGCAGAAGTCCATGTTTTTTATCATCAGGATTGAAGTGATTCCCAGCAGATACAAAATCCGGTCGCTCACATACACCTTTTTCGTGGATGTGAATCCCATGTTCACCGGGGGGCAAACCTTCAAGGTCCAATCCGACTTCCACTCCATCCGACTTCTCTTGCAGGGTCGCTTTTCCAAGCGAATCCCCGTTCTCATTTTTTAATTCCACTTCTACCTTTTTAGGGTTTTCGATGGCACATGCCCCAAGTAGTACACTTATCATGATCATATATAATAGTGATGATTTTTTCATTTTGCACTTCCTCCAAATCTGCATACTCTTCCACCATTGTTGACGTTTGAGGGAAAAAGTATTCCTCTTTTTCACCGGAAAAGAAGCTAATGGGCCAGAGGCGGTAATAGATGAAAGTAGTGTTGAATCAATACAACAAAAAAACACGCCTATACATTTAAGCGTGTTCCACTCTTTTTATTCTGATTCCCTGTTATGCTTACCGGCTTCCTCTTCCATCTTCTTCGTTTTCAATTCTTCACGTTTTGAAACCTTTATAATTAAACGGAACGTCAATAAGGCAGCTATTAAGAAGATGGCCATCGTAATGCTTGCAGGGATATATTCCGACTTATCTTCAGGAAAATATAGAAATAAGTTTAATACATAATAAGAAAGCATCGTAAGCTCCTTTCAAAAAACAAACTCTTCGTCTATTATACCAACACCGTAAAGAACAAACCAACTTGAAATCGCTACGTTTTTAACGATTTAATGAACAGGCCCTGAAACAAGCCTCGACAATTTCCGAGGAAATATCAGATTACCCTAGTAGAGCCTCCACCCAAAAAAAAAAGAGCCCTAAACCCTCAATAGGGTTCAAAGCTCTCTCACTACTATTTTACAACCTTAATATTTTCAATCACGATATCTTCTTTTGGAAGATCGTTCTCACCAACTTCTACATTGGCCATTTCATCGACGATGTCCATTCCTTCAACCACTTGTCCAAAGACCGTATGTTTTTGGTCAAGCCAAGGAGTTCCACCATTCTCCATATAAGCTTCGATGATTTCTGCCGGGAAACCAGCTGATTTCATTTGCTCTTCAAACTGTGAGTCGATGTCATCCTTCTGCACGATGAAGAATTGACTTCCATTTGAATCCGGTCCGGCATTGGCCATGGAAAGGGCACCACGAAGATTGAATAATTCAGGTGAAAATTCATCTTCAAAGGATTCACCATAAATACTTTCCCCACCCGTTCCGTTTCCATTCGGGTCTCCCCCCTGGACCATGAAGTCTTTGATCACTCTGTGGAATTTAAGTCCGTCATAATAACCGTTCTCACTATGAGTGATGAAGTTCTCGACGGTTTTAGGTGCCTGTTCAGGGAAAAGCTTGATCTTAATCGTTCCCATCGAGGTTTTCATTTCTACCAATTTTTCGTTTTCAGCAACTTCTGTTGTAAGCTGAGGGTATGTCATTGTGTCATCTCCTTTGGAATCTTCTGCCGTATTCTTGTTTGCTTCTGTTTGTTGTGTTTCTTCTTTAGCGGAATCTTCCTTCTCTGTTTGTCCACAAGAGGCAAGTACTAAACCTAATAAACACAGGATCACGATCATCAGATGCTTCATATATGTACCTCCACATGTTACCTTTATAGTAGTTCTTTCAACATTCATTCCGCTTTCATTATAATAAAGATTGAAGTATTAGAGGAGGTTTTTTTATGAAAAACATACAAATTGGTGATTATGTCACAGCTTTTTATAAAACGGGCAAGTATATCGGGGAAGTAACCGGAGAACGGCCAGGAGCCTATGTGGTGAAGATTCTCTCCGTCTTGAAGCATCCACGGCAAGGCGATCTACACAATCCCCAGGAAGTGGACGTTCCAATTTTTCACGAACGAAAAGCCCTTGCACACCGCGAGCAGGCGAATATGCCCGAGAAGATGGTGAAGCCGTTTGATGGGAACATTCCAGATTATAATGAATCATTGGTCTCTGCATACCTTACACTGAAGAAAGAGCTGGCAGAAGACCCAACCCCCCACGCCAAGAAGAGCCTGGAAACACTCGGGTCGATTCAAAGGGAATACGAATTGATGTATAGCCTGACATTTTAAACATAGATGAGGGACGGACCTCAGGAAGGTCCGTCCCTCATCTCGTTATGCAAGCTGGTTGTAAAATTTGGACAGGTCTATTCTTTCCCCGATGGTGGTTGGTTCCGCTTTATCGAGGTATTTTTTGTCTTTTTCGACCAGGTTGTAGATATGGTGGGTGGTGAGGGCATCATCTAAGGCTTTATGATGCTTTCCGACTCCTTCCCTCCCGTATTCCTGGACTGCTTTCCATAGTCCGGTTTGGTTTTGATCACCAAAGAATCGTTTATATTCCATGGATAAGTCGACGAATTGAGCTTGGAAAGGAAATGGAATGCCGGACTGTGTACAGTTATCACGCAGTACCTTCATATCCATGTTTCCCCACGTCACTACTTTGTCGATCCCTCTTGCATTCAACCCGGAAAAATAGTCAATCAAACATTGAAATGAGATTCCCGAATCGACTTCCTGCTGGTTAATCGATAAGAACCGTTTACAGCGGTTGGTCAGTTTGGGAAACGCAGTCGGTTTCACATAAGATGAAAACGAATCGGACACTTTCCCTTTCGCAACCACCACAACCCCAGCTTCAATAATCTCAGGAAAAAAACCTTTGGGGACTCTATGTCGTTCCGGCATAGAAAACTCAAAATCTATAAACACAAGCTGTTCCGGTTTCGCCACTATACTCCCTCCTCAAAATCTAGATAAGACCCCAATTTATCTATAATAAAAAGAATTCATCATAAAAATAAAATCGGTACTCACTCCAATTTTCCACACTTCTTATTCTTACATTATATCATGATGAACCTATAAATTATGACTATTTCCCGGTTTTCCCCGTGAATAAATGTTGTTCGGTAGACTGGAGCCTCAATCTTTAATAAAATGAATATTTAGGTATACGAAATAAAATCTATACAGAAGGTGTTAACCATTTCAATCAAAAAAAAGAATTTGACGATTATGCTTATGGCCAATTTTCTGGTTGCGGCAAGTGCGACGATGGTTTTGCCGTTTTTGTCTCTTTATATTGAAACCTTTGGTACGTACAGTCATGAATACGTTCAACGCTGGTCAGGATTTGTGTTCGGGGTTACATTCTTAACAGCTTTCTTTATTTCTCCTTTATGGGGACGAATCGGAGACCGCTTCGGCTATAAACCGATCCTTCTTATTACAGGGTATGGAATTGCCACATCGATTTTTCTGATGGGCTTCATGGATTCCGTTTGGGGGCTTTTCGTCCTTCGTATGATCATGGGTGCGGTGACAGGTTTCATTCCCACTTCAATGGCCCTTATTTCGGCTCAGACTCCGAAGGAAGAAGCAGGACGTACGCTTGGCACCCTGCAAATGGGAACTGTTTCAGGAGGACTATTCGGTCCAGTCATCGGTGGGTTACTCGCTGATAATGTAGGCTTTTCCTACACATTCATTTTCACCTCCATCTCCATTGCCATTGCAGCAACCGTTGTTTTACTTGGCATTGACGAGCAAAGGAGCAAAGAGCAACGGAACCAGCGAAACAAGTATTCAAGTATTGAAGTGCTTCAGCATATTTTCAGTCACAGATTATTAGTGACGGTTCTCTTATTGTCATTCCTTATCCAGGTAGCAAACTTTAGCATCCAGCCTCTTCTCGCCCTCTATGTAGATGAACTTACCTCTTCTACAAATCTGGCATTTCTGGCAGGAATTGCTTTCTCTGCAACCGGGTTTGGTAATTTACTTGCGACACGGCGATGGGGGCAGCTTGGTGATGATATTGGTTATGAAAAGGTGTTATCGATCCTCCTTGTCCTAGCCTCCATTTTCATCGTACCCCAAGCACTGGCTGTAGAACTGTGGCAGCTTGTCCTGTTCCGTTTCTTGTTCGGCATCGCGATCGGCGGGATGATACCATGTGTGACCGCTTATATCCGTCAGGAAGCCCCCATCAGTATGCAAGGGGAAGTACTCGGGTATAATCAGAGCTTTCGTTTTCTCGGAAACGTGGTCGGACCTGCTTTTGGCGGGGTCGTGTCAGGATATATTGGTATTTCTTCCGTTTTTTATGTAACAGGTGCTTTATTCTTATGCGCTTTTGGATTATTATGGTGGAGTATGCGTCATTCTGAAACAACCAGCCATGTGAAAGATTACTAGAAAAGTAGAGTGAGAAATGAGAATTTTCGCAGGTTATCTAACGGTAATTAGTGTTATGTTCATCTTTTTTACCACATTATTTTTTACGACGGATGAATGGAACAAAGTACAAAGCTTTCAAGATGAATTAGAACACTCGGTAAGGACCGATAACTTACATCTAAATCGTACCAGTTTACTGCTTGATCAGAACGGGAAGGTATTTTCGGAAGTGAACCGCCCGTTCCGAATATATATTCCTGATGAGCAGATCCCCCCTTTCATGAAGGATATTCTTGTCGCTTCAGAGGATCAGCATTTTTATGAACATGTCGGATTCGATGCAGGAGCGATTCTCCGGGCTGTCGTGAAAAACCTGGTGTTCACCCACATCCAACAGGGTGGGAGCACGATTACGCAGCAACTTGCAAGAAACCTGTATCTGGGGCAGGAAAAAACGTACAATCGTAAATTGACCGAGTTATTTTACGCCCATGAAATTGAAAAATCGTTATCAAAAGATGAAATATTAGAACTTTACCTGAATGTCATTTACTTCAGTAATGGCGTTTACGGGATTGAAACTGCGTCACAGTATTACTTCCAGAAGAGTGTACCGGAACTCAATCAGGCAGAGATGGCGTTCATTGCATCGATTCCCAATAACCCGGGAAAATATGATCCTATCGATCATTTCGATCAAACGAAAGTTCGTCAGGAACGTCTTCTGGATATTCTCGTCAGTACGGGTAAGCTATCCAAAGAAGAAGCGGAAAAAATGAAAAAAGTACCGATTAGCTTAAATGTACGTAAAAAAATCGATTTATATCCTGATTATGCTTTCTATGTGGAAAGTGAATTAAAAGAACTGATTTCGATTCACGAGGGCTACAAAGCGGAACTGGCAAATGCCTCCTCTCCAAAGGAAAAGGAGAAAGTTGCACAGAAGCTCGATGAACGTTTCCAAGAAGTGATATCCTCAGGAGTTCAAATTCAAACCGGACTGAACCCTGAGCTGCAGCAAAAAAGTGTGAACGCTTTAAATGGACAGCTTCAGAAAGAGTTACAAGGGGCCACTGTCACCATCGATAACAAGACAAGGACCATCGCGGCTTTGACCGGGGGCAGGAACTACCAGAAATATAACTTTCATCACGCATTTCAAGCTTTCAGGCAGCCTGGATCAGTGATTAAACCACTTCTCGTTTATGGTCCTTATATCGAGAGCTACCGGGCTTCCATCACTGAAAAAATAAATGCGAACCGGTACTGTATAGGTGACTATTGTCCGATAAACTATGGAGGAGCCCAGCCCGGAACCGTTACGATAAAACAATCGTTAGCACAATCGTATAACGCCGCTTCATTGCGTTTGATGGAAAAAACAGGCATAGAAGAAGCATTCAAATCCTTATCCCCTTTTTCATTTGAGAAGGTGTTAAGCGAGGATCAAACCTATGCAGCATCCGTAGGGGGATTCACTTATGGGATGAGCCCCCTTGAAATGACGGATGCTTATACGTCCTTTATTGATGGGAAGTACCAGGAAAGTCATGCGATCATTCATGTGAAGGACAATAAAGGAAACATCCTTTATCAATGGAAAAACGAGCCGAAAACGGTCTGGTCCGCAGATACAACCTCTAAAATGAGAAAGATGCTGGGCGAAGCCGCTACTTCCGGAACCGGGAGAGCCGCTTACGTATCAAAGCCCTATGTCGGGATTAAGACAGGAACCACCAATAACTATCATGACTATTGGGTCATGGGAATAACAGATACATTCACTACCGGTGTATGGGTGGGGCATGACATTCCCCGTAATATGAGTCATATTGAACAACAGCGTCCAAGTCATAAGATTTGGAAGCAAATCATGGAATGACAAAGAGTCTGCAGCACGGCTGCAGACTCTTTGTCTATAACTTCACTTTCGACATAACCGGCAAACTCGCCATCACACCATTGTATAATTTCAAACATACAAAGAATATCGTTAAAAATAAGGATGACCATGAAAACACCTGTAAACCAACGACACCGAAGATCCCCATTTTCGAGAGGGATGGACTTATTTTATAAACAAAATAAATAAAATACACGACCGAGCTCAACACAAAGATAATCAACAATCCCAGGAAGGATTTCAGACTCAGAACAGACACCAGGCCACCGATAAAATATATCATCGATCCTGTTCGAACACGGTTATACAATTCCCCATCTGAATCCATGGAGAAAAACAGCATCGAAATACCATTGATCGTCTCCGCTATCAGCTTCAAGGCAGCAAAGACCATAAAAAAAGCAACCATTAATAGTATCAATATCGCGAGCTTCAATTGCATATCCGATAAAAATTCCCTCATTCCTGGATAGACACCAATCTTCTTAAAGATGTCTACGAAAACCTCCACGCCATAAACGGAAAATGTAAGGCTAAATAATAATATAGAGAAAAGGGGCAAGTAGCTTGTTAAATATGTATTTTTCACTAATAACTCTCCCATAACGATTCTTTGACCACTCTCATCATAATCGTTTATGAGTATCTTGAAAAGGGTATAGAAACAGAAGGAACAGTGACTATATGCCTATCACTTATTTCAGGGAAAGCACAAAAAGACCGCCCTTCGATGATTGCAGAAAGGACAGTCATTTATTGCTGAGGATTGGAATGTGGCACGACACGGATATATTCTCTGGATCCAAATGGTTGTCTTTGCCGAATGGGGTCATTCGTCATTTCTTCTTCCACTTCTTCCGTTTCACCATATTGAACCGGTCTTATGTTCATACTGGTCGGGTCTTCCATTTCAATCATGCCTCTATTAAACCGATCTTGTGATTCAATTAACCACGCAAAGCCAAAAAAAGTAAAGAATATGGTCGTAACCGCTACAGTTTTCTTTTTCATAACTTCACCACCTTATGGATAGGATTCTCCAATTTGACCGAAACTATTCTGTAATCGGTTCAATTGCCCGAAAAAAACCAAGAAAATTCCGATGGTATTTTCCGTCTATCTACATATTTAATACTTCATGAACAATCTGATACGAATGGAATCCTGAGTAATGCAAGCATCTATTTTTTACGTTATAATGCTCTTTGAGGTTCAGCTTCGGTCGAGGTTTTTGAAAGAAGATGCATGCTTAAAAACAGAAAAGACATTAGACCATGCTTTAGAATAAATGAATTTTACATGAGGGGGGTTTTATATGACTTTGTTACATTGGGCTATTGTATCGCCTTTTTTATTTGCCATACTCATTCCATTTCTTTATAAGGCATTTCGGAATGTACATACTGGTTGGTTCGTATTACTGCTACCAGTCGCTTTGTTTACTTATTTTTTCCAATTCATCTCCATCACTAAGAATGGAGATACCGTCAAGGAAACCTTGGAGTGGATGCCGTCCTTCGGTATCAACTTCATTGCCTACGTTGACGGACTCGGATTGCTGTTCGCCCTGCTCATCACAGGGATCGGTTCACTAGTTGTCCTGTATTCGATTTATTACTTAGATAAGAAGAAAGAACAACTACATAATTTTTATGTATACCTAATGATGTTCATGGGAGCGATGTTGGGCGTTGTCCTATCTGATAACTTGATCGTTCTTTATATGTTCTGGGAATTCACATCCATTTCCTCATTCTTATTGATCGGCTACTGGTATCACCGTGAGCGGTCAAGATATGGAGCCCAGAAATCCATGCTCATTACCGTCTTTGGTGGACTGAGCATGCTTGGGGGATTCTTACTTCTCTATCTTATGAGCGGGACCTTCAGCATTAGGGAATTAGTCATGCAATCCGATCAGTTAATGACAGAAGCACTTTTCCTTCCAGCATTACTTCTGGTCCTGTTGGGGGCTTTCACGAAGTCCGCTCAATTCCCGTTCCACATTTGGTTACCGGATGCCATGGAGGCACCGACACCGGTCAGTGCGTACCTGCATTCTGCCACAATGGTTAAAGCCGGTATTTATCTTGTTGCCCGCTTGAGTCCTGTATTCGCTGAATCAAGTGTATGGTTGTGGCTTGTTGGCGGATTCGGTATCTTTACACTATTCTGGGGTTCCTTTAATGCAGTGAAACAAACAGACCTTAAGGGAATACTTGCATTTTCAACCGTCAGTCAACTTGGTCTTATCATGTCTTTATTGGGAGTCGGGGCAGCTGCTCTTCACTACAGTCAATTAGACGAGAATATTTATATGGTTGCTACCCTTGCCGCCGTTTTCCATTTGATTAATCACGCCACCTTCAAAGGAAGCTTGTTCATGGTTGTCGGAATTATTGATCATGAAACAGGCACAAGGGATATCCGTAAGCTTGGCGGGTTGATGAATTTCATGCCGATCACCTTCACCATTGCGATCATCGGAGCCTTCTCCATGGCAGGGCTTCCTCCATTTAATGGCTTCCTTAGTAAAGAAATGTTCTTTACAGGGATGGTAAGGGTACTTGAAATGGATATATTCAACCTGGATACAGTAGGCATGATTTTCCCGATCCTTGCCTGGGTCGGTAGTGTGTTCACGTTTATTTACAGCATGATTCTTGTGTTTAAAACCTTTACAGGGAAGCATCAACCGGAGAAACTGGAAAAGAAACCACATGAAGCTCCACTTGGAATGTTAATTTCTCCAATTATCCTGGCTTCACTTGTGATTATTTTTGGTTTCTTCCCAAATATCCTTTCAGAACGAATCATCGCTCCGGCAGTAGCTTCCATCACTCCGAGCCTGATTCAGGAAGGACATGCAGTCAAAACCCATATTTCATTCTGGCATGGCTTTACGCCTGAACTGTTTATGACCTTTGGAGTCATTCTATTTGGAATTCTGTTATATCTCCTGCTTCCAAGATGGAGAAAAATATACTCTTGGATACCGGAACGTTTCACCTTGAATTCATTTTATGATGGTGGATTAATCGGAACCGAACGCGGAGCTTACAACTTTACAAAAGGCTATATGACAGGATTTATCCGTACGTATCTCGTATATATTTTCTCCTTCTTAATTGCCGTACTGTTGTTTAGCATGTGGTTCAAAGGAGCATTTGCGATCAATACGGATGATTTGGCTCCAATCGGGATCTATGAGGTGGCCATAGCGCTTCTCCTTGTTATTAGCTCTGCAACCATCTTGTTCGCCAAATCACGATTGACGTCCATCATTTCACTGGGAGCTGCCGGATATACGGTTTCTTTATTCTTCGTATTATTCCGTGCTCCAGACTTGGCTCTGACGCAGCTCGTGATCGAGACCGTCTCTGTTGCTCTATTCTTACTCTGCTTCTATCACCTGCCTCCATTAAGCAGGCATGAAGAACGAATGAGGTTTAAGCTTGGAAATGCATTGATTGCGATCGGTGTGGGTCTGGTCGTTACATTATTTGCGATTTCTGCATACAGCACAAAACTTTTCGATTCGATTTCAAGCTATTACATCGAGAATGTATATGAAGAAGCCGGCGGTAAGAATATGGTAAACGTTATACTCGTTGACTTCCGTGGATTTGATACATTGTTTGAAATTTGTGTATTGGCGATTGCCGCACTTGGAATTTTCTCCATGATAAAATTGCGTCTGACAAGGGGGAAAGAAGGATGAAAACAAAAACGAATGACGTCATCTTACAAACCGTAACGAACGTCGTCGCATTCATCATTATCCTGTTTTCTCTGAGACTTTTCTTCGCCGGGCACTATACCCCGGGTGGAGGCTTTATTGGAGGCTTGATGACTTCGGCAGCACTTGTACTACTGTTGTTGGCGTATGATATCAAAACGGTAGCTAATATCCTGCCGGTGGATTATAAAATCATAACTGCGATTGGTTTACTCCTGGCAGTGGCAACTTCTGCGGGGGCACTTCTGTTTGATGTGCCTTTCCTGACACATGCGTACGATTATTTCCATCTTCCACTGTTAGGGAAGACATCCCTGCATACAGCCGTCTTATTTGATACGGGAGTGTATCTAGTTGTTATCGGTGTCACGATGACCATTATTCAAACGATTGGGGTGAGCGAATAATGGAAATATTAATGGCCATTGTTGTCGGAATTCTTATTACGATCGCCGTTTACTTAATGTTATCCAAAAGCTTGCTCCGAATCATCATTGGAACAGCATTATTGAGTCACGGCGCACATCTTTTACTTCTTTCCATTAGTGGTCTAAAAGGAGGAGCTGCACCTCTTCTTGGAGAACACGCAAAATCTTATGTCGATCCGTTACCACAAGCATTGATTTTAACAGCGATTGTTATCAGCTTTGGAGTGACAGCTTTCTTCCTTGTTCTTGCTTATCGTGCATATCAAGAGCTTGGAACGGATAATATGGATCAAATGAGAGGAAACGAAGGAAATGACTAACTTATTAATACTACCTATTCTAATCCCGTTATTTACGGCGATTATCTTGATGTTTTTCAGCAAATATGTGAAGGTACAACGAGGAATTTCAAGCCTATCGACTCTGGCTACCATTGCAGCATCCCTTGTACTCATCAACACCATCTACAATGATGGAATACAAACGATTAACTTAGGAAGCTGGGTGGCCCCCTTTGGGATTACACTCGTTTCTGATATGCTCTCTGCTTTACTGGTGACGACGACGAGTATGATTACAATGGTTGTGTTACTCTACTCCTTTAAGTCTATCGGAGCCGACAGAGAACGTTTCTACTACTACCCTGTTGTTCAATTCCTATTGGTGGGAGTGAACGGGGCATTTACAACCGGGGATATCTTTAACCTCTTCGTCTTTTTCGAAGTGATGCTGATGAGCTCTTATGTACTACTAGTTCTCGGTGGAACAAAGGCTCAATTGCGTGAGGGGATCAAGTACATTCTCGTGAATGTCATTTCCTCTGCTTTATTCGTCATTACTGTGGCGTATTTATATTCTGTAGTCGGTACGTTGAATATGGCAGATATTTCGAGAAAGATTGCTGAAGTAAATCAACCGGGAATCCTTACAGCGATCGCTATCATGTTCCTGCTGGTCTTCGGATTAAAAGGAGCGATTTTCCCGCTTTACTTTTGGCTGCCTGGCTCTTATTATGCACCACCAACACCGGTGCTTGCTTTGTTCGGAGCCTTACTGACTAAAGTAGGGATCTATTCGATTCTACGTACGTATACATTATTTTTCTATCATGATACTGGGTTCACTCATGAAATCCTTAGCATGTTAGCCATCCTGACAATCATCCTTGGCTGTATCGGGGCCATCGCGTATTGGGATGTTAAGAAGATCATCATCTACAACATCATCATTGCAGTTGGTGTGATATTGTTCGGGGTGTCAACCATGAACCCTGAAGCATTAGAAGGGGCGGTTTACTATCTCGTTCATGACATGATTATTAAAGCGGCTCTATTCCTCCTGGTCGGAGTGATGATTGCCATAACCGGGACAACCAACCTCAAGAAAATGGGCGGACTCATTAAAGAGTACCCGTGGCTCGGCTGGACGTTCCTTGTGGCAGCCTTCTCCTTGGCAGGGATCCCTCCTTTGAGTGGATTTATAGGGAAACTATTAATTCTCAGAGGAAGCTTTGCTGCAGAAGCGTATTTAGGTGCTGGTGTCATTTTGGCATCGAGTCTAATGGTACTGTATTCTGTTATCAAAATCTTCCTGAACGGTATATGGGGAACTCCGAAAGAATACAACGGAGTTTCAAAAGGTCATGCTCGTTATTTATGGATGACTTCCGCAATACTCGTCGTGTTAGCCGTATGTTACGGCTTTGGTGCCGAGGCGGTCCGTCCTTTATTCTCACAAGCAGCAGAAGTACTGGTAAATCCGAATCTCTATATAGACGCAGTGTTAAAGGAGTAATGTAGAATGGCATTTCAAATTTTATTAAACTTTTTCCTGGCCTTTGTCTGGATGTTTCTTTCGGTATCCTTTACTTCTCAGTCATTTATTATTGGCTATTTGCTAGGATTGCTTGTGATTTTTGCATTCAGAAGATTTTTCAACTCTCGATTTTATTTATTACGCGTGGCTGCCGTGATCAATTTATTCTTCCTGTTTTTAAAAGAACTGATCCTTGCTAACATCTCGGTCTTAAAAACGATACTAAGACCCAAGCTTGATTTCCAACCGGGAATCTTCGCATTACCGACAGATTTAAAAACAGATTGGGAGATTACCTTATTAGCTAATCTCATTACCTTAACACCCGGGACACTCGTGATGGATGTATCGTATGATAATAAGATCCTATATGTCCACGCCATCGATATCCCTGATGTGGATCAAGCCATTGATGAAATTAAAAATTCCTTTGAAAAAGCCATTATGGAGGTGAGTCGCTAATGTTACACACGATTTTTCAAATCACACTGCTATGCGTCTCCCTATCCATGCTGGGACTTGTATACAGGGTTGTGAAAGGACCAACCACCCCCGACCGGGTGGTAGCCCTGGATGCAATCGGTATCAACCTGATTGCCATCATCGCCCTCGTATCCATGATGCTCGATACTTACGCCTTTTTGGAAGTTATTCTCCTTCTCGGGATTCTGGCTTTCTTAGGAACCGTTGCCTTTTCAAAGTTCTTAGAGAAAGGGGAGATCATCGAACGTGAGCGAGATCATTAGATTTTTCATCGGGTTCTTTTTAGTAGTAGGAGGGTTTCTCAGCCTGGTCACTGCCTTTGGGTTACTGAGACTCCCGGATGTTTATACAAGAAATCATGCGGCATCTAAAAGTGCGACACTCGGCGTGATGTCGATTCTTTTGGCAACATTCCTTTACTTTTATTTGGAGCATGGGCACTTTAATTCGAGACTGATTCTGACAATCGTCTTCATCTTTGTGACAGCACCGGTCGCCGGACACCTCATCTCAAGGGCTGCCTATAATTCAGGGGTTAAGCTCTGGGACAAAAGTGTCCAGGATGATCTGAAAGATAAAAAAGAATACGATCGTCAAAACAGTCAATAAGAAACATACAAAAAGGCTTGACCACCCGAGAGAGATCTCGGGTGGTCAAGCCTTTTTCCTATCGCTGATACAAGTGATTCTCAACACTTCCATCCTGCTTGTGTACAACAAGCGTGCCGGTATGATCCGTCACATAGTCCTTCGCCTTGGACAACAGCTTATCCTTCGTCTCTTCTACCAGGATGGCACGTTGTCCGTCTGCTTTCTTTAACTGCCAGCCGTCGTCATGTGGACTGACATGATATTCGGTTTTACCCGAAGTATTACCTTCTTCAGACTTATGGGCCCGGTCCGTTGCAATCGCAATCGCACGTCCCTCTTCATACCCTTCATCGAGAAGAGCATTGGCAATTTCAATGGCTTTGTTCCGAACATCCGCAGGCAGGTTTTTCAGTGAATCGGGATAATCATTTTTTGTCCAACTCATTAAATAAAAGCCTCCTAATCAATTGGTTAGTTATTGAATTCCCATTCATTCACTTTTTAAACATTCGGATATGTAAGATTTCCACTTAGCGTTTTGGCACAACTGCCATCGTACATCTTGAAACACAAATCAATTGATCGTTCTCATCCGTGATCTTAATCTCCCAAACCATTGTGGTTCTCCCTTGGTGCATCACCGTTCCTGTGGCAGTAACAAGACCTTCACGCTTTGCTTTAATATGATTGGCATTGATCTCCAATCCGAAGCAGATCTCCTTATCCAGGTCAATTAATTCCACAGCTCCGACACTCGCAACCGTTTCTGCAAGTGCCACTGATGCTCCTCCATGAAGGAATCCGAATGGCTGCCTGGTGTTTTCATTCACCGGCATCGTCGCAATTACTCTCCCTTTCCCAAGTTCCACAAACTCAATTCCTAATGTACTGATTAATGTATTTTCCAAATTCATGTGTGCATCACCTCATAATATTTTCTTCTCTACTATCTGTTCTATAACGCTTGTGAAAATCCTTTATTTTGCCTAAAAGGGCATATCCGTTCTTCCCTTCTACCTTTGTTATGAATAATTCCCCCTTCCTTTTCATACATTTCCTTAGAGCATTCCTAAGAAAGGGGTTATGTTATGTATCGATACCATCCTTTTTACCCGCCTGTTCAACGCCCCTACCCGCCTATATATTCAAGGACACAGCCTGTTTTTTCATATAATCGCAATTATCCTCCTGTTGATAGCAACACGTTTATGTCTTCAGCAGGTAAAACGCTAAGCTTGATGGATGATGCCCAAAAGGTGCTCCAACGGATTAACCACTCTAAAGATTTTTCAAAGAAGTTTATGAGTGCTGCACAGCAATCAAACCTCCCTGAAGTACATAAACTACTTCAAACCATCGACACAAAAGTACAGCCTGTCGTCTCATTCAATCCTGACGGTGTGCGTTTAGTCTTCGATGAGAAGCTTGGCCAGGTGGATTGCTGTCATTTGATTGTAATTGTCCGGTGGATGTAGTGTATGTGCCCCACCCTTTTTACCCATAACGAAAGAGCAGTGTCCAGTGATGGCACTGCTCTTCTCATTTATGCATTTCTACTTATTAATAATCAGGGTAATAACCCGGATATCCTCAATAACCTTATGTTGGATAGTGCGGAACCTAATAATCCTCCTGAAGTGACTGTGAAATAAAAAAAGCAAGGGCACATGTCCCTTGCTTTCTATAGAATAATGGCTGCAATCCAGCCGAATAGTATCAGTGGAATATTGTAGTGTAAGAATGTTGGTACACACGTGTCCCAAATGTGGTTATGCTGTCCATCCGCATTTAATCCGGCTGTCGGTCCGAGCGTACTGTCCGATGCCGGGGAACCTGCGTCACCAAGTGCCCCTGCCGTACCGACAATCGCAATCGTTGCGAGGGGACTGAATCCAAGCTCCATGGCAAGCGGTACGAAAATGGCTGCGATGATCGGAATCGTAGCGAATGAAGATCCGATACCCATCGTCACCAGAAGTCCTACGATCAACATGATAAGAGCAGCCAATGCCTGGTTTCCACCGATTACGTCAGCAGTCGCTTCAACCAATGTTTCGACATCGCCTGTTGCTTTTACCACTTCTGCAAACCCTGATGCAGTAATCATCACAAAGCCTATGAAGGCCATCATTTTCATTCCATCATTCAGTAACCCGTCAGCCTCTTTCCATTTAACCGATCCTGTGATGTATAGAACGGCAATACCAGCTAATGCACCGAAAATCATTGATTCCAGCTGAAGTTGAACATATAGAGCGACTACGATGGAAACGAGAGCGAAAATCATCGCTCTTTTATTGTACACGACCTTTTCTTCTGCAATCACTTCTTCTCGTTCAATGTATTCCCTTGGTTTACGATAGCTCACAAATACGGCGATAAGTAACCCGATCATCATGCCACCTACTGGGATTAGCATCGCTTTCGGAATATCACCCAATGCAATTTCCATTCCGCTTGAGCCCATGTTCTGAGCAATGATTTCATGGAACTGCAAGCCGAATCCTACTGGTAAAAGAATATACGGAGCCGTTAAACCAAACGTAATCACGGATGCGATTAAACGTCTGTCAATACGTAACTCTGTCATCACCTTTAATAAAGGCGGAATCAAAATAGGAATAAAGGCAATGTGAATCGGGATCACATTTTGTGAAAAACAAGCCATGATTAAAATAGATAAAACAATAAGTGCTTTCGAAAGGGCTGTTTTTCTAGAATCACCTTTTTTCCCAACTACTTTAAGTACCCAGTCTACAAGCAGATTCGGGATTCCCGTGTAGGAAATCGCCACCGCGAATCCACCCAGTAATGCATAACTCAAGGCGATACTTGCTCCACCGCTGATTCCTTCAGTAAATATGGATATCGTCTCGTTTAATCCCAGCCCACCAGCCAATCCTCCGACTAATGCCCCAGTGATCAGAGCGAATACGACATTCACTCGTACCAAACTTAGTACGAGCATGACCAGAACCGCTATAACAACTGCGTTCATAACTACCTTCCTCCTCAAAATTCTCCATACACGATTTATCGTTTTGCTTTAGTTCGCTAAATTGGTAGAGTAATAAAATCACGATTTCAACTTTAACAAGATAAAGAGAGTTTGTCAACACTTTAGCAGAGTAAAAGGGGAGTGGAAAATTTTTAGTCGTGGATGGGTTCTCTGCGGAGGATCGGACAATATCATCCACCCAGATCATGAATACTCACAAAAAAAGAGCCTTCTTTCAGTGTCATCATGCTTAAACACTGAAAAAAGACTCTCCATTCCTTCACATTATTTTTCTAATGGCACAAAACGCTCTACTAATAGTGCAAGGGTTCTAGCCATGACACCCGTTCCACCTTTAGGACCAAGTTCATAGCTTCCTTTTGTCGTAGCCGTACCGGCGATATCAAGGTGTACCCAAGGAAGTCCTTCCGCGAACTCTCCGACAAATGCCCCACCCATGATGGCATGACCTGCTCGTCCCGGCGAGTTGTTCAAGTCGGCAATATCACTTCCACGAACACGTTTCTTATCGTTTTCCGTATATGGTAGCTGCCAGATGTATTCGCCTGATTCCCCGGACGCTTCCAGCACTTGTTCGAAGAACGCTTCATTATTCGTGAGGGCCCCCGTTTTGTCTTCACCCAGAGCGATGATGACTCCTCCCGTTAAGGTTGCAACGTCCACTAAATAGTTTGCTCCTTGATGCTTTGCATAGGTCATACCGTCAGCAAGTGCGAGACGGCCCTCAGCGTCTGTATTTAACACTTCAATGGTTTTACCGCTCATTGATGTAATCACATCGTCAGGCTTGAATGCGGAGCCGCTCACCATATTGTCTGTTGAAGGAATGACGGCAACGACGTTTTGTTCCGGTTTGATTTCACCGATGATTTCCATGGCACCCAGAACCGCAGCGGCTCCCCCCATATCTGCTTTCATTCCGACGATTCCATCTTTAGGTTTAATAGAATAACCGCCTGTATCGAAGGTGATTCCTTTTCCAACTAATCCGATGACATCTTTCCACTCATCTTTTCCATTGTACTTAAGAACGATCATTTTGGGAGGTTCAACAGATCCCTGGTTTACAGCGAGCAGTGCGCCCATTCCCAGATGCTCCATCTCTTCTTTATCCAAAATTTCAACTTCAAAGTTATATCGCTCAGCTAATTCAAGCGCGTATTCTGCTAATTTAGTAGAGGTTAATAGATTACCAGGAGTGTTCACCAGCGTACGAGCTGAATTGACTCCGTTACCAAAGGCGGATCCGATATGTAAAGCGGTCTCTACTTCTTTAGAGTCTGCGCTTGTAAAGAACTCAATCGACTCTACGTGTACTTCCGGTTGATTTGATTTTTTCTTATAGCCGTGGAATTCATATGTAGACATCGTAAAGGCTTCCATAAATGCATGAGCCGCATCTGTTGCTACCATTTCTTCAGAAACAAACGTATCCAGTGCCACTGAAAAAGAAGATATCTTCATCTGCTTTAAAGCTTTTGATGCTACACCTAACGATTCTTTTAAAGTATCAAATGTAAGATCTTTTTGTTTCCCTAGTCCGACGAACAATACTCTCTTCGTTTTGAGTTTTCCAAACGTATGTATTTTAGTTACTTTCTTTGCTTTTGAAGATATGTCTCCGTCTTTTACCAGCTGTGTAAGATAGCCCTCGAACTTGTGGTCAAGCTCTTTCAGCTTCCCTTCAAATGTTGGCTGATTGTGAACCCCAACAACCAGGCACTCCTGATTAGCAGCTGTCAATTCATTTTGATTAATCGAAAATTTCATTTATCCGACACCTCCACCCTCTATTATAGCGAAAATGTCCCATTATTTCGACTTTCTAACAAACCGCGATCCACAAAGTTAATTAAAGAGGTAAATAGGGTATGATATAATGAGAACATTATTTGTATTCATTCAATTGAAAGGGTGGCATTTCACAGCATGGAAGTATTTTTTAATTTTCCATTATGGGCATCTTTATTTTCAATCTTTTTTGCTCAGTTTGTTAAGGTTCCCATACAGTTTATCGCGACGAGGGAATTAAATTGGTCATTAATCACCTCAACAGGCGGGATGCCGAGTTCCCATTCAGCGGCCGTAACGGCATTATCTACTGGAGTAGCCTTGGAAGTAGGCGTGGATTCACCAATCTTTGCAGTTTCCGCCATGTTTGCCATCATTACGATGTTTGATGCAACGGGTGTCAGAAGACAGGCAGGAGAACAAGCCATTGTCCTGAATCGATTGATGATCGATTTCCAAAGGTTCATGTCAGAAGCAAAAGGCTGGCAGAACAAGCCTGAACAGGAAAAGCGCAAGGAATTGAAGGAATTACTCGGACACAAACCCATTGAAGTGTTCTTTGGTGGACTTTCCGGGATTATTCTGACCCTTCTTCTTCATTATTTCTTTTATGCATAGGAGTGGCACGATGAGAATTGTTTCAATCTGTCCAAGTAATACAGAAATAATCGATTACCTCGGATTAACTCCACATCTCGTTGGAGTCGATGATTACTCCGATTATCCTGAAGAGGTCCAATCACTGCCCAGGCTCGGACCGGATCTCTCCATTAATATGGATAAGCTGGAGTCCTTGAAGCCTGATTTGGTATTTTCTTCATTAAGTGTACCTGGAATGGAAAAAAACATAGAAAATCTGAATAAGCGGAACATCCCCCACATTACGTTAAATCCTCAGAGCTTTTCTGATATAGCAGAGGATCTTTTAACTGTGGGAAAAGCGTGTGGAATCGATGAATATGCCAAGAACCGTCAGAGTGAATTTCTGGAAACCGTAACACGCTTAAAAACGGTGGGTTCCGGGGTTCAACACCCTCCCTCTCTTTACTGGGAATGGTGGCCAAAGCCTGTATTCACCCCTGGTAAGATCAACTGGTTAACCGAGTTGAGCGAGATGATCGGGGCACGAAATCTATATGAAGATGTGGATCTGGCGAGTGTTCAAACGGATTGGGAAGATGTACAAAAGCGTGACCCCGACTATATCTGCCTTGCATGGGTCGGCGTTCAGCAAAAACGGGTTAACCCTGATATCGTAAAGAAGCGTCCAGGATGGAACGACATGAGAGCTGTTCAACAAGATCGAATTTTTGTCCTGGAAGAAGCCCTCTATTGCAGGCCGTCCCCACTTCTATTAAAGGGAGCTGTCAAGCTTGCCGGGATGCTTCATCCAGAATTGTATAAAGAGGTCCAGTGATGTTAAAAAAGCACGCAGTTCATGATGGATGAACTGCGTGCTTTTCTTGATTATTCTTCTTTAGGCGATAAAATCTGCTGTCTAAAAACCTGCATGGATTTATTTTCATTTAGATCTACTAATTGCTGTTCGGATAACTCACCTGAACCCATCTGGATCACATACACATCCAGTGTCTGTTTCCCCCATTCATTATACACATCATCGACTGTCTCATAATAGAGATCCAGTCTATTCCCCTTAATAGCGCTCCCTTTATCGGCTACTACCCCATATCCATAATGGGGGATAAAAAGAATGGTACCAATAGGATAAACGGAAAGATCGGCTGCAATCGTAGAATATAAATCACGTTTCACTTTCACTCCTGAATATGTAATTCCGTACAGGGGATGCCCAGGATTCTTCCCGGTCGATTCAATCCCGGCTGTATAGCCTGTGGCTACGACCTTATGCTTCGTATACTGATCCCAATCAACGGACTCTTCCAACGTCCTCGGTTCAACAGGTGTACTCGCAGATATCTGAGTTTCAAAGCCTGCCAGCCTTTTAAGAAATTTGAATGACAATCCTAATCGATTTCTCTGATGCTCTTTATAATTCAAACTGGTTTGATCACGGTCACCCTTATCCATCAACCAGGTTTTAAAGGTTTGGGCCTCTACTCCGGAGACTGATTGAAAAGTGGTTCCCAGTGCCAGGATGAACAAACTGACCATAACGAATCTCTTCGTCCATGTTTTAAACAAATTCATGTATTCACTCCTCCCACCTTTAATACTTCCCAACCAGGAGGAGATATATGCATAAATTGAGAAAAAAATCGAATAGTTTCAATATTTGGAAATCATTCAGGTTAGCGTTCCCTTTAGATGAGTTTCACCGCACATCGCCGATATTACAGTGAATATAACCTATTTCCTACTTCAACTAGTATGTACAATTTTCGAAAAAAATCATAATAAAAACCCGTTCAACTTCGGGGAAATCCCTCGGTTAAACGGATGCGGTTAAAACATTCGATACCCTTTTGCTCTTAAAATTCTCATCACGACTCCTGAAAGAATCGCTCCTGCCAGCCCACTTCCTAAGATCACAAGATCGGCTACAGCCAGGTGGCTGATTTTCGTACCTAACTCAGAAAACGACTCTCCGGCATTTCGGAAATAATCTATAAAACGAACATCATCCACAATGAAAATGACGACAATAGGATAAATGATGGCCATAATCCACGTCATACGCAATAACATATTTAACAAAAAGCCTATTCCGAAAAATAGAACAAAAAATAGAAGCATCGAAATTAACATCACATGTATAGGCATTTTTTCGCTTACACCTCCATAAACACTAAAGATTAGTGTACCCCGAGTGTAATGAAAGCGTCAATATTTTCAAGAAGATTTGTAGCTTATTCACAAAATAAACATATGTTCCATTTCAGGTGACCATATAAAAACAGACCCAAATCAGGATCCATACCTCCAATGGAAGTATCCACCTTCATCAGGTCTGCCTTTCATTCTATCTGTTAGGGCTTATTTCTGCTTCCCACTGCCTCCGCAGCACGGACACGTTTCAGAACCACCCAATACTAGCTGAAAGTATCCTTTTCCTGAACAATAAAGACAGTATTTTGTTTTAGTACTTGCAGTAGCTCTCATAATTCCCTCTCCCTTTTATTTAATTTCTTAATTTTCTGATAATATATCATCTATCTCCAATAAAGAAAAGGGACATGAGAGGGGATGTACCGTTAAGAAAGCGAATACATTTGTGTTTTTCTTTCATTATCTCTTTTTTTCTTAAAATTTACAGAATTTTATAAAAATAATGTGTACTTTGTGTAGGCAAATTGGTCTCCTGGATTAATCCCTTCTATCGGGCTTAGTATATTTTGGTCAGCCGCCTGTTTGATCATCTCATGCACCATAACGGACGTTTTTTCATCTTCCAACAATTCTTGAGGAGACTTCCACCCCACATCCCACAATTCTTTTTCTTGGATTCGAATAGAAGAAGTTTCCTTACTTTCCAACAGAAAGATCAGCATGTTATCGCTGACATCATCTTGAATCACGCCTGACCGGAATCCTACAATCCCTTTGATGCTTGTTTGTAATCCTGTTTCCTCTCTTACTTCTCTCATAACTGCATCATCGACTGCTTCTCCAGCATTGACGAAACCAGCAGGCAGGGACCACATTCCTTTCAGACCACTGTATTTCTTTTTTACCACAAGCCATTTACCATTCTCATCTATGACGATTCCGGCCACCGCAAGCCAAACTTTGCCCCTTTTCACTCTCGAACACCTCCGTAACATTTCCCCACAAGAAAAAGCAGAGCGGAAACCACCCTGCTTTTCACTATATGATTTAAGACTTAAAAGAACTTGAACTTACCTTTTTTGAAGACAAGTGATGGTCCACCAACCATGTAAAGCGCACGGTTATCGACTACTTTCTTCATGAAAGAAGCTTTTGTTCCGGTGATTTTCTTCCCATAAACGACACCGATTGCATCGTCTTCACCCAGTGAACATACTGTTCCTTTGATATCTGGAGTAAACTCTTCCATGTGATCTTTACCGTGCAGTAAAGCAGCAATGTTGCGGGCACATACTTCACCTTGCTGCATTGCGATTTGTGCAGTCGGCGGGTATGGACGCTCAGTTTCTTCATTGATCATAAGTGAACAGTCACCGATGATGAAGATGTTGTCATGACCTGGAGCTCGAAGATCTTTGTTGATTTTCACCCGGGCACGCATGTTTTCGATTCCAGCTCTTTCGATGATGGAGTTACCGCGTACACCTGCAGCCCATACGATCGTACCAGCCTTGATTTCTTCTACTTCATCTTCACCTTTAGCGATAAGGACGCTGTCAGCTTTCGCTTCTTTAAGTGGAGTTCCGATGTGGAATTCAACACCTTTTTTCTCAAGCTTGGCACGTGCGTATTTCACTAGCTCAGGATCGAATCCAGGAAGAATCATTGGTGCAGCTTCCACGCACACGATACGAACCTTCTTGCGATCGATATCATATTCATGACAAAGTTCAGGAACACGGTTACCTAATTCACCCAAGAATTCGATTCCAGTGAATCCTGCCCCACCTACAACGATTGTAAGTCGGTCATCTTTCTTTTCTTCTTCGTTTTTATACGTAGCAAATTGTAATTCAATATGCTCACGGATTTGACGGGCAGAGTTGATGTTCGAAATCATGAATGCATGCTCATGAAGACCCTGGATACCGAATGTCTCCGATTCTGCACCTAATGCAACAACCAGGTAATCGAATTCTACTTCACCGTTACTTGTGATGACTTTCTTTTCTTCTACTTTAATATCTTCAACAGTAGCTTGTAAGAAGTTTACTTTGCTTGTGTTGACAACATCTTTAATGTTGTAACGTACACGATCATGATGAAGTGTACCTGCAGAAGCTTCGTGTAACCAAGTGGTTTCGTAGTGATAATCATTTTTATTAACTAAAATAATTTCTGCTTCATTTGTACCTAATTGTTTTTGAAGACGAGTTACCGTCATTAATCCACCATAACCTGCACCTAATACAACGATTCTTGGCTTTCTCAACTGAATCACATCCACCTTTTTTGATAAATTTGCTTTGGATACTCTTAGAGTCCTCCACATCATGCTTTTTTATCCCGTTCAATCTGATGCTATTACCTTTTCCCTATAGACAAGAAACTGAAACAAATCAAACGAGAAGTTTTCCTTCATTTAAGAGGAAAGTATTGTATGAAAAATAAATAAAAACGATAAACAAGAAAGTATGTGACGTATTTCACGAACTACTACATACTTATGCGAGAATTGTCATAAATTCTTAACATTATGCCTACATTACATAATATTCTTTTTACCATGCATTTTCAAGATATATATAGGAAATTGAAAACTTAAGAATATTCCGAAAAGCGGAAGGGCTTTGCCCAGAGGCGACAAGCATAAGACGAACCAGCCGGAAAGGCGTTCTTTGCCTTTTTGGCTGGTTTGACTTATGACCTCGAGCCTCTAAGCCCTGGGGCTGGACATCATCGAAAAGCGGAAGGGCTTTGCCCAGAGGCGACAAGCATAAGTCGAACCTGCCGGAAAGGCGCTTTTTTGCCTTTTTGGCAGGTTCGACTTATGACCTCGAGCCTCTAAGCCGTGGAGCTGGACACATCGAAAAACACATCAGATTAACTCATTCAAAAGTCGTAGGGGATCTCGCCAAAAAGACTGATTATTCCCAATTATAATTTCAATTATTGTGAAGAATCGATGGCTCTGTGATAGAATAAATTAAAGTCAAATACATCTTAATTGTTGGAGGGATCTAGTTGAAGGAAGATCAAAAAGTGTATGATATTACGATCATAGGCGGCGGTCCTACAGGTTTGTTTACAGCGTTCTATGGCGGCATGAGAAAAGCATCAGTTAAGATTATTGAAAGTCTACCACAACTCGGGGGCCAGCTGGCTACTCTATATCCTGAGAAATACATATATGATGTCGCAGGTTTTCCAAAGGTGAAAGCCCAGGATCTTGTAAATAATTTAAAAGAGCAGATGGCTAAATTTGAGACGACGATTTGTCTAGAGCAAGCTGTGGAAGGTGTAGAAAAACAGGCTGATGGCATGTTTAAGCTCACAACCGATAAAGAGATTCATTTTTCCAGAACGATCATCATCACAGCAGGAAACGGTGCCTTCCAGCCTCGCCGCCTCGAACTTGAGCATGCGTCTAGTTTTGAAGGTAAGAATCTTCATTACTTTATTGATAACCTGGAACATTTCAGGGACAAGAAAGTTGTCATTTGTGGTGGTGGTGATTCTGCCGTTGACTGGGCCCTTATGCTTGAGCCGATCGCAGAAAAAGTCTACCTTGTCCACAGAAGAGATAAATTCAGAGCCCATGAACATAGTGTGGAGAATCTGCACAACTCAACCGTTGAGCTTAAAACTCCGTATGTTCCGTCAGAGCTGGTTGTCGATGAGCACAAGATCAATCAGCTGATTTTGGAAGAAACAAAAGGTGATGAGAAAGAAATTCTCGATCTCGATGAACTGATCGTTAACTTTGGCTTTGTTTCATCTCTTGGCCCTATCAAGGATTGGGGACTTGAAATCGAAAAGAATTCAATCGTCGTTAACTCGAGAATGGAAACGAATATTCCCGGAATTTATGCTGCTGGTGATATCAGTACCTATGATGGGAAAGTCAAACTCATTGCCAGTGGATTTGGCGAAGCACCGACAGCGGTTAATAATGCCAAAGCTTATATGGATCCGAAAGCAAGAGTCCAACCAATGCACAGTACATCCATGTTCACAGACTAAAGTCCACTATAAGAGAGGTTCAGGAAATTTATACCTGATCCTCTTTTTAATTCGCTCTTTTCGTAAAGATTGTTGTTTTTAACATAAGTTCTGCAAGGCTCTGTCAATTAGTGTGTGCTGGATGGTGAGGGGAACTGCTCCGCTTGCAGCTAGCGTTCGGCCGAGCCTCCTCAGCTTCGCTTCCGGGGTCTCGGCACGCCCGTACTTCCGCAGGAGTCTTTGCAGTTCCCCTCACCATCTTTAATAGGATCTTTGTGACAGAGCTTCAAGGTGTACCAGAAAACAAAATAACTAGAAAAAATAATTCTGCTTTATTAAGACAATGAATCTCTACTTACCTTATAAGAGATTGTTTGCTAAAAAGCTTGTTTAAATTGTTTTCGATTAAGAATTCATGCTCAGAAAGTTGATCCTCGCTGCAGGATGATCGACTCCTGCGGGAATAGCTGGACAGGTGAGACCCCGGAGGCGCAGCCGAGGAGGCTCACCGCCAGCCCCGCGGAAAGCGAGCATCCTGGAGCAGAAATCAACTATTACTTTCGTGTCTACAATAGCAACAAACTTTACGAAAAGAGCCTTTTAATTTGAATGTAAGTGAAAACATCAAAATAATTCCCGATCTTAAGAAACAGAATATCCAATCGCAGAAATAATGTGCCAAACATTGATCCTTATTACACACCTAAACCATTAAATTGTTTATTTTAGCAGTGAATGGGTAGACCAATAATAGGATAAAAAACTTAGATAAAGGATGATGGATGCATGAATGTACTCGTTATTGGAGCAAACGGTCATACTGGCCGACACATAGTGAAAGAACTCTCAGGCAGCAGTCAGCATTTCGTGAGAGCCATGATTCGAAAGACAGAACAGGCAAAGGATATGGAAGACTTAGGGGCAAGACCAATTGTTGCAGACCTGGAGCAGGACTTTTCTTACGCTCTTGAAAATGTAAATGCTGTTATTTTTGCAGCTGGCAGCGGTGGTTCAACAGGAGACGATAAGACCCTTACAATTGATCAGGAAGGTGCAAAGAAAGCAGTGGATTACGCGAAGAAGATGGGAATTGAGCGCTTTGTGATGCTTAGCTCAATGGGTGCAGATAATCCGTCAAGCGGTCCGGATGCACTTCAGTTTTACTTAAAAGCGAAAGGAGCAGCGGATGCCTATTTGAAGGAAAGCGGTCTAAATTACACAATCGTCCGACCAGGCGCCCTTTCATTCGACGAAGGGAAAGGAAAGATTGAAGCTTCTACCTCCATTGAAGACAAAAGCAGAGACATATCACGTGAAGATGTCGCAAAAGTACTCGTCGACTCCTTGACCATCGAAGAAACAAACCACAAAGTATTCGAAATCCTGAGCGGTGACACACCTGTTGAAGAAGCACTAAAAAATATCCATTAATCATGAAAAAGGGGACGGACCTCCAAAATGGAGGTCCGTCCCTCTTAGTTATCAGCAATTCTCCGGCGTACCTTTATTCGTCGCCGTCACGAACGATGATCCGCATCCGCATGATGCGATGGCGTTCGGATTATCAATCGTAAATCCGCCGCCCATCATGGACTGCTTGTAATCTATTTTAGTACCGTTCAAAATAGCAGCATCATTTTTGGCTACAACAAGCTTGATTCCATGCTGTTCCAGTGTTGTATCTCCATCTTGAAGCTCATGTTCAAATCCCATTCCATAAGAAAGGCCGCTACAGCCTCCCCCTTTAACCGCTACTCGCAACATGGCATCTGTTTCCTCATGTTCCTTCATCATATCTTTAATCTGAAGGGCCGCGGCTTCTGTCAGAATGACTACTTCACTCATTCATTACACCCCCAACCTTTTCATTTCTTACTTCTTAGTATACTCCTTTCTATTTTACTACTCAACCAAAGGGGCTTTGGTGAATGATTGGAAGGAAACTTTTTATTCATATCAGTAAACCGTGACTTTTTACTTATCTCCATAAAAAACACTGGTCCTTTATCCTTCCGCCAAGGTATAATAAAGGAAAATAGTCCCGATTATGAGGTGGTATTCATGACGGTAGTGTCGCCCTTTTATGATAAAAAAACACAGTGCCTTTCGTGTAAACACTCGTTCAGTACAACAAGGATCAGATCCCGTTTTGTGAAGGTAGCAGGATATGACAGTGACTTTTGTCCCCTTTATGAGTCAATCGATGTAAATCCTTTACTTTATAATGTTTCTGTATGCCCAAAGTGTGGTTTTTCGTATACAGATGATTTCACAGCATACATACCTCCTGTTCTCAAAGAAGACCTGGAAAAGAAAATCAGCCTACACTGGCAGCCACAGGATTATGGAAAACTGAGATCATATGACGATGGGATTAATACATATAAATTGGCAGCCTACTGTGCTCTAATTAAAAAGGAGAAAAAGGTGACCATAGCAGGGTTATATCTCCGGACTGCCTGGCTTTATCGAAAGACAGGAGAAAAAGAACAGGAAAGACGATTCATTAATCTTGCTACACATGAATACATTGATGCCTATTTGACAGACGGCGTATCAGGTTCTTTAATGTCCGAAACTAAACTCCTGTATATCATAGCGGAATTATTGAGAAGACAGGATAAAATCGAGGAATCCGTCGTTTATTTATCTAAAGTCATTAGTAAACAGCATCTCTCCACAGAACCGAAGATTATTGAAATGGCCAGAGAGAGCTGGTACGAAATACGGGATCGGTATAAAGAAGCAAAGTCTTTGTAAAAGAAAACTAGTGGTCTCGCCACTGTTTTTTTTTTGCATTCCAGAACACATACACATTGTAAAAAACCAAAAAAAATAAGCCAGTCACAAGACCAGCTTTTCTTTAAAACATCGGATTATCTTCAAGAAATTGATAGATATGATCCACCAACTCTTCAGGTGTGTCCCCTGTTACGACTTCACCATTGACGAGAGCATAAAAGGATTGGGCGCATTTTCCGCAGTAACCCAGGCATCCATACTCAATAACATCGAGGTTGGGGTCCCTCTCTAATATTTCAAGCGCTTTTTGCGCACCACTAGCAAGATTACTTATACAAAATTCAATAATAGGTTTCAATTCTATCACCTCACTACTCTTTGTTATGCTACCTTTTTTTATCATTATCGTCAATCATTTGAGTTCCATGTAATGGTATAACAGATTGTGAACATTTTCGCTTATTTCTGTTGTGAAAACGCCGTTATTTCGATATACTTTTAATGTTAATAGGTTTACTAATATGATAATTGCGCGAATTATGCTTCATATTGAAAATGCTTACTTTTTCAGGACCCGTTTCGGCGTGAATGTCCTTTCAATCCCGTCCCATACAATTTATGGGATATACATCACATACAAACACACTATTTCATTCATAATGTAGAGTGCAAAAAAGGGGAAATTTTTCATGAAACAATTAGTGCTGCTTGGCGGAGGATATGGGAACATGCGCGTTCTACTTCGCTTATTACCCAACCAATTACCTGAAGATGTATCGATTACCCTGATTGATCGAAATCCTTACCACTGCCTTAAGACGGAATACTATGCTTTAGCCGCTGGTACGATTTCAGATCAACATGTACGCGTATCATTCCCGGAACATGCCCGTTTATCCTACGTGTACGGAGATATTTCCGGAGTGGACATGGAAAACAAGCTCGTAAATATGAAAGACCAAGATCCAGTTCCTTATGACGACCTTGTGATTGGACTCGGCTGTGAGGATAAATATCATAATGTACCTGGTGCTGACGAACATACTTACTCCATTCAAACAATTGAAAAATCCCGTAAGACATACCAAACCTTATGTAATCTTCCAGCTGGTTCGATCGTAGGAATCGTTGGAGCCGGATTAAGCGGGATTGAGCTTGCGAGTGAACTTCGTGAAAGCCGTTCTGATTTAAAAATAAAGCTGTTCGATCGAGGTCCGCGTATTCTTAATGCCTTCCCTGAGCGTCTAAGCTCTTATGTTCACAGTTGGTTTGACGAGAATGACGTAGACATCGTCAATGGTTCAAATATTACAAGAGTGGAACCAAATACCCTCCATAATCATGAAGAACAAATCTTTTGCGATGCAATCGTATGGACGGCAGGTATTCAGCCAAGCAAAGTCGTCCGCGATATGAATGTTGAAAAAGATGCAAGCGGTCGCGTCATTCTGACAAAGTATCATAACCTGCCTCAGGATGAAAATGTGTACGTGGTTGGTGACTGCGCAAGCCTTCCTCAAGCTCCAAGTGCCCAGCTGGCTGAGGGACAAGCAGAACAAATCGTGACAGTTTTACTTAAACGTTGGAAAAACGAAGAACTACCTGCAGAATTACCTAAGATCAAGCTTAAAGGAATTCTCGGTTCACTCGGAAAGAAACATGGCTTCGGTCTGGTAAACGAGCGCTCCATCACAGGTCGTGTCGCTCGATTGTTGAAATCCGGTGTGTTATGGATGTATAAGTATCATAATGGATGATGTAAAAAAGAACCGCGATTGATGTGCGGTTCTTTTTTTGATTCACCTCAATAATCCATCTGAAAAAGCTAGCCCAATCAGAAAAGCCTTTTTCAACCCCCACGAATTAAACCGCTTTATACCCATACTTTTCAAGCTCAGTGTAAATCGTTTTTAAACGGGGATTCCCTTCGCCGACAATATTTCCTTCTAACAGGACAATCGGATAAAACATATCCTCTTCGATGACTCTTGAAGCAAATTGCTTTACGACTTCATCTTCAGGAGGACTGTGAATATCTACATATTTAATCACGAAGGGCTGATTTGGGTACTTCCGGCTGACAGCAGCCTCAAGCCATTCGTACGTTTCTTTCGATGATGGTAAATTCACGCAGCTTGGACAAAGTATTTCTGCCCCATATACATAAAGTTCAACAGGCTTACGCTCCATTTCTCTCTCCCCTTTGCTTTCCCTCTCTTGTATATTTTACAAAAAAAGCAGCAGAGTTGGAACGATAATGTGTGAATTTCTGTACTGGAAACTGTATTTAGACTTTTTCTTAAAAAGAAATTCCCAATAGTTTGCAGGTTGATAGATTTTTTGTGAATATGTCATTATAATAGAGAGTAAGGAAAGGAGTAGATAATTATGGCTGAAAACGAAATGATTGCACCAGTTCAGGAAGTATTAGATAAATTACGTCCGTTCCTACTTCGCGATGGTGGAGACTGCGAACTAGTGGACGTCGAAGACGGAATCGTTAAATTACGCCTTCTAGGTGCTTGTGGAAGCTGCCCAAGTTCAACAATCACGCTAAAAGCAGGAATCGAACGCGCTTTAGTGGAAGAAGTTCCAGGTATCGTTGAAGTAGAGCAAGTATTCTAATTCAATCACATTAAAGCCTAAATCCTTAATCGGATTTAGGCTTTTTTTTCATTGTACTTCCGTCTTCGGTTGATCTCCCTTTATAACTGCCTGAATGTTCTCCACGCATAAGGCCATCATTTCATAACGCGTTTCTTTCGAGGAACTGCCAATATGGGGAATGGCGACAACTTGATCTAATGCAAGAAGAGGATGATCGGCATCAATCGGCTCTGCTTCGAATACATCCAATCCGGCACCTGCAATGTCACCCCTCTTCAATGCTTTTTCTAAAGCCTCTTCATTTACAATCGCACCACGGGCTACATTGATGAAAATCCCTGTTTTTTTCATCATGGTGAATTGTTCTTCCTGGAACATGCCTTTTGTACCCGCATTCAGTGGAGCAAGCACAACAACGAAATCCGACTGGATTAAAAGATCTTCAAATGTTGAATATTGTACTCCAAGGGCTCTTTCCGCTTCATGCTTCCTGGAACGATTATGATAAAGAACATTCATATTGAATCCCTTGGATCTTCTGGCCACCGCTTCTCCTATGCTTCCCATTCCAACGATACCAATGGTTTTGTGATGAATATCCATGCCGGAAAGGAGAAGGGGTGACCAGCTTTTCCATTTTCCTTCTTTAATATAGCGATCCGCTTCAACGATTCGCCTTGCCGTCGCCATTAAAAGAGCAAATGTTAAGTCGGCAGTGGTTTCCGTTAGGACATCAGGCGTGTTGCAAATGGTTACGCCCAATTCTTTTGCCGCTTCAAGATCTATATTGTCAAAGCCCACCGCAAGATTTGCCACGACCTTCAATGAAGGAGATTTCTGTAATAGCTCCTTATCTATCCGGTCTGACAGCATAGTAAGTAAAGCAGTAGCACTCTCTGCTTTACGGAGAAGAATATCCCTTGGCACTGGAACATCCCCATGTTCCCACATGTCGACTTCAAATTCGCTCTGCAATGGTTTAATCACTGATTCAGGCAATTTTCTCGTAATGTATATGGATGGCTTCATATGTATCCCCTACCTTCACTTCGCTTTCCTCCAGTTTAGCATAAAAATGAAGGTATACAGGGGGTTAAAGTCTTTGAAGACATTGATCGTTTAAAGCCATGCAACAAGGGGAATTCCCCATTTTTTCACTGGAACTTCGGACATATGATAAAAGTCAGACAGAAATGCCTCATATTGATGAGAATTTTTCAGATAGTTCTCCAGCTTCTCTTCTACTACCTTCTTCTGCTGCTCAGATTCTGAAATATAATATTCCTCGATGCATTCGAAATAATGCAGGGGAAACAGAAGTCGTGAATACAACAACCTCCATGAGAATGGTGAGAGTGGGGTAATGGATTCATACTCTCTCATAAATTCCTGAAGCTCAGGATGAAACGTTTGGCTTTTCATGAAATATCTTTCTCTCACCCACTCCGCTATGTCCCTGCTGCAGTGATCGAATACCCACTGAAATGGAAAATGAATGCACACCTCAGTCCCCCATGTCGATTGAATATAACGTTCATGGCAAATCGTGCCTGCATCCTCTTGCTTCGGGTCCTCATCAAGCTCCGTATCCACCAGATACTGAATGGCGTTTTCTGACAAAGCACTGTAATAAGGATAGCTCTCAACAAAACGACGTTCAAACTCATCAGCCGGCTGATCCTGGATAACCTGATAGTACGCTTTCTCTAACTGGTCCAGCCGCTTTTCCCACAGACTCTTCCACTGGCCCATACGATTTATTTTCTCCACCTTTTCTTCAAAGGTCCGTCCCCTGAAATGGAATTTGCTTAACTTTCTTCCCAGCTTATTATCCGGGGGGGATTGGATGCTTTCATTTCGCAGCACCACAAAGTCTTTATCTTTTTCTACAACAAGAAATCTTCCTTCGTGGTTAGGAACGAAGGTTGAAACATGGCGATCCCCCTGACTTTTAAGGTGTTCTGCCAATTTGTAGAGTTCCACTAAGGTTTCTTGTTCCATATTCGTTACGCCGACAATACTATATACTAACCCCCCAACCAAATATCGATTCATCATTCCATCAAAGAATGCCCTCTCTGGATGCAATCCAAAATGATTGATTAATATTTCTTGAGACATGTTGATCTCTCCTATCTAAAGTGACCGTCTTTTTCTTTTTCGCAAGGTGATCTGTGTCAAAGGAACTCTTTTTCATATTGTCATTTTCCTTCATTTGAAGGACACAAATTATATGAATATAACCTTTAAAGACATTTATGAATATCTGAAACTGGAGATGGGCAAGAATGAGAGTAGAAGCTATTATTATGTCTATTTTTTAAATAGGAATCATATGTGTAAAACAAGGCTTCGTCTAATCGAAATAGGGGTTTTATAATTTTTCAAAGAAAAGGTGAATAGGATGAAGGATAAAGAATCAATGGATTTATTAGAGAAAACGGCACGTAAATGGCTGCATGAAAGAGGAGTGGAGATTGAAGATATCGCTCAATTGGTCATGTACCTTCAACAAAAATATCATCCTGATCTTGAACTAAAGGAATGTGTCTATAATGTTGAACGTGTGTTAACGAAGCGGGAAGTACAGAATGCAATACTGACAGGTATTCAACTTGATATATTGGCTGAAAAAAAGATCCTTGAAGAACCGCTTCAAGCGATTATTGAAGTAGATGAAGGACTATATGGTGTGGATGAAATCCTGGCCTTTTCGATTGTCAATGTATATGGATCGATCGGATTTACAAACTACGGATATATAGACAAGCAAAAACCTGGAATTCTGGAGAGGCTAAATGATAAATCATCCGGTATGTGCCATACCTTCCTTGATGATATTGTCGGAGCTATTGCAGCGGCTGCTTCCAGTCGGTTGGCACACAGGGCGAAATGCGCAGAATGAGGTTGAAGAAGTATCCAAATCAGACGACATGGGTCGTCTGATTTTTTAGTGATAGAAGAAGTGGATATATACGCTAACAAAATAATCATACTATATTCCCTAAAAAATTACAGACTACAATAAATAGATCCTTTTAACTAACTTTATTATTGCACATCGATGAATAGTTTTATATAATTACAACTATAGTTGTAATTAACATCAATATAGTTGTAACAAGGCTTCTTTAGAATAAACACCAGATAAAGGCTATCACTTTTATGAGATTCGAGAGAATTTCACATACTACATACGAAGAATAATTGAGGTGAAATCCTATCCGGCTCCTAAGTGACCAAGCCCTTATTGATGCCTATAAAAAAGCAAAACAGTTAAAACTCAGTAATGAATTCATCATTCTGATCGAACAAGAAATTAAAAAGAGAAAATTAGTTCATTAAAGAATCGTTTGATTGTAGATGTCTTCGTGTTCTTCACAAGTCGGCATAATGTCTTCCCACTGAACGTCAAGAGCACATACAATGGCATTCAGCTTGTTCAGGGACGGATTCGCCTCTCCCTTTTCAATCAACGAAATATAATTAACCGTTAATCCACATTTGTGACTTAATTCTTGTATGGTGATTTCTTTTGCTCTTCTATGGTGCCTTATTTTCTTTCCGACAAGTCCTGTAACTGTAATACTCATTACCTCACTACCCTTTTAAAAATTCTTTAGAAATGACGTGGAATGTTTCGAAAATCAATTAAGAAACAGTGACTTTCATTCTTAAAGTTGCTTGCATTCGTAAAGAATAGTTAGAAATTGAAAAGGTATCAACGCTAATAGTCCCCTACTACCTTTGATGTTTACCCTAGTTGCATACCTTTACACTTTTTTTCGTAATATTTTTTAAGAAAAATCTTTAAATTCTTAATGTTTTTTTGATCCTGTCTTTCTAGTCCTTCTGAGTACTCAAATATGTGTAATGGAAAAGTTAGTTAGAGGAAAAATCACATAATACTTTAGGAGTATAATCTTCATCACTGCCATTATTATACTCACCGACTATCTACAGAGGAATAGATAGTAGTAAAAAAGACCAGTACAATGGTCCCCCTAGTATAAATAGTATTTTGATTACTTCTTTTAACACTAGTTCTATTTTACTTATACGAACGATTGTTGTCTATCATGAATATGTTCCTAATTCAAGAAATTTTTTCTAATTTGAGTACTCAGAAGGGTTTAGAGAAAGTGGAGGCTATAAATACAGCCCCCACTTTTTTTATTATATATCCCATTCATCTAACGTTTCTATTGTATATGTCGGCTGAATATCTTTCGAACTCAAAGCTTCTTTTGTTGTGACCCCTGTATGAACAAGCAGTGTATCCAGTCCGGCGTTTATCCCTGCTAATATATCTGTATCATAATTGTCCCCAACCATTAACGTATCTTTCTTAGGCACCCCCAGTACAGATAGCGCCTGCTCCATAATGATTGATTCAGGCTTCCCGATGAAGACCGGTTCAGTTTGTGTGGAGACTGTGACAACTGACGTAAGGGAACCGTTCCCTGGAAGCAACCCTCTTTCAGTCGGAATCGCGATATCTCCATTGGTTGAAATAAACGTTGCTCCATTTCTCACGCCTAAACAAGCTAGGGATAGCTTCTCGTAATTAATATCACGATCAATTCCCACTACCACGAAATCAGGTTTCTCATCCTGAAGGGTGATGCCGTTCTCTTCCAGTGCCGAGCGGATTCCTTCTTCCCCGATGACATATGCCGTCCCATTTGGCTTTTTCTTCGCCATATACTGGGCTGTTGCCATTGACGTAGTAAATACCTGTTCCTTCGTGGCAGGGATATCAAAGGACTGCAATTTTTCAGCAACCTGTTCAGGTCTTCTCGAAGAATTATTGGTGACAAACAAATAAGGTAATCCCTTTTGTTGTAATCGTTTAACAAAATCTCCTGCTTCTTCGATCTTCTCTTTTCCTTTATACATTGTGCCATCTAAATCAATTAAGTAACCTTTATATTCCTTCATTATGTACCTCCGTATGCTTTGTGTATAGTATGTCCAAATACCTGTTGTAGAGCCTGTGCTATTTTCGGTAAAATGCATTCCATAAATAAAACAAAACGCTCCCTATATAGAAAGCGCTGTCAAATGCTGATTAATTTTTAAATGCAGACACAGGTCCCAATTCATTTTCAAGGTAGTTCTGAACCTGTTGGGGAAACTTCTCCAACGAGTGGAATACCTCGTTTAAAATCGTATGTAATTGCTCATGATGAATGGCTGTATACTCTTGAACAAGAACCTTACGCTCTGCTACAAGTCGTTTAAGATCCTCACTCATCTTGTCTCCAATGACCTTTTCATCCAGAAGAATATCTATGATATCCTCATAGCTTCCCGGATCTCTCATAATGAAACCGTCGATCATACTGTTTCCTACATCGAGTATAGATTCAATAATCGTGTGAGCCATTCGCTCCAAAGCTAATTTTTCTAATGTTCCGTCCCATTGATCATGTTCACTAACAGTCTTTAACTGCTCATTCATATACAATAATATTTCCTCTATTTTTTCTCTATCTACGAAATACATGGTGCACCCCTCTCTATGAACGATCCTCCCTTTTATTTTACCATATTCCCCTCACTGTCATACAGGAACTTCCTGCAATTCTAAGCTCAGTTTGTTATGATGAGATAAGCAAAAAAAAGAGGAGGACATCGTCATGAGTGAACGATTTTATTTATACGATGATACAGAAAATACAAAAACACGCTTTGTGAGTTTTATGGGGGAAAATCAGCGGTACGACTTGGCGATTACCCAGACAGCTCGCTATTACGGGAAATCTTTAGTATTAGACCTTCAAGGCAGTCGATTCGCGATCGTCGGCAGGGATGACCTGGATGAACCTGGATATGTAGAAAGTGTGTTCAAGCTAACGGAGGAAGAAGCCGATGAGTTGAGGGACTTTCTAGGAGAAATCATTATGTAGTCGTTCTTACAGCGGACTATTAAGAATGAAGTACACCCCACTCTCACATACTACAAGTATGAAAGGTGGGAGATATAATGAGTAAAGAACCAAGAGACAAAGAAGATGAAGTATATAGTGACTTTTCCAACGTTGAAACATACCGCAATTTTATCGTACCGGAAACACTGCCAGAAGGGCCATATGGCGCTCCCCGAGGAAAGCATACTCCCGTTGAGAACAAAAGCACTCCTTGGAGAGAAGGGCAGCGATATTACAGTGCTTTCAACTACGAAAATAAATCACTTCATCAGGATATCCCACGTCAGGAGCCTGGATCACACCCTGTTCATGCAGATCCCGATGTGAATGAAGAACCTCCATATACTGAAAATAAGTAAAATAACAAAAGGAACAAACTGTACGGTTTGTTCCTTTTTCACCATTATTTATTGACTTTTTTCACAAGAAAATAAGCGCAGCCAAAGTTACAGTATTCATATAAGTAATCCTTATGTGTACTCACCTTTGTGTCAAAAGAGGCTTTTTGATTATGATCATCAAAGAATCCTTTTAAGCGGAGCTGGCCATATCCCCAATCCCCAAGGATAAAGTCGTATTTACTTAAGATGTCGCTATACCTCTCCTTAAATGCTTCCTCGTTGAACCCGTCTCTAAATTCCTCAACGATTTCGTAGCATGTATTCTGCACACAAATCATCTTGTCCACCCACTTTCATTTCCTTATCTTAAATTATAACGGATTGTCCATTAATTACTATGAAAAATTGTCATAAGACATGGTCACCCTATCAAATAGGGGGTGTTTAACTTGAATAAATTCATTCTGGGTACAACTGTACTAAGTATTGCTATAATCGGAACCGCTTGTGATGGAATTGACACGGCCAATGAAGAAATGTTTCACGACAATGGAAATACCATTAACGTGAATGACCGGGAGGACCTGTACAACGAAAATAGCTGGACGAAAAAAGGAGCTCACCGGGGTGAGGACTTCGGCTATGTTCGCCAACAGAAAAGTCCTACAGGAGGTCAAACCATTTCCACAAAGGATATGTACAGCATCAATCGTGAACAAGTAGCCGACACGATCAGCAAAATGAGTGTTTCTCTTCCAGACGTAAAGGATTGTTCCACTCTTGTCACTGATGAAGAAGTGCTGATTTCATACGTGACGGACAAAAAGGATAAAGATGGCCGCTTTGAAGTAGCCGACCAAGTAAAGAAAACAGCCATGTCGGTTATTCCCCGTTGGTACCATGTATATGTGACCGATGACAAGAGCCTGATGCGCAGTGTAGAAAACCTTGCCAAAATGGATAGCGATAGCCGTAATGCCAACACGGCCATTGATGATACCATCAACCTCATGCTGCAGGATTCTCCTCAGGGAAGAAATGTAGACGCAGGTGAAAATCCAAATGGTGAAATGACATCTGAGAAATACGAAATGCAGGATGACGACGTCCACAAAATCAACAAAGACCGTCAAAAGCGAAAAGATAACACAGATAACGTGGTCGATTAATTAGAAGAGAGTAGAGACACGCATCTAGCCTTGCCGGATGCCATACTCTTTGCTACAAAAAGGACTGACTGTTAGAGATCTTCTCCTTCAAGTCAGTCCTTTTATATATGAAAAATTATGCCTTTTGAACTTCTTGCTCACCGGCTGCTTGTCTTGCTTTGGCAGCTGCATTAACTTGCTCATCTGCATGGTAGGAAGAGCGAACGAGCGGTCCTGCTTCACAGTGACTGAAGCCTTTTTCCATCGCCGCTTCACGTAGTTCAGCAAACTCATCAGGGTGATAATACTTCTGTACCTTCAAGTGTTTCTTCGATGGTTGCAGGTATTGACCTAATGTCACAATATCAACATGATTGGCACGCAGATCATCCATTGTTTCAAGAATTTCTTCCTTCGTTTCACCAAGACCAACCATGATACTTGATTTTGTTGGAATTTCCGGATTTAATTCTTTTGCACGACGCAGGAATTCCAATGTGCGATCGTAGGTAGCGCGGGCACGAACTCTTGGGGTCAAGCGACGAACGGTTTCGACATTGTAGTTCATGATGTCTGGCTTTGCATCCATCAATGTTTTGATATTATCAAAAACTCCACCCATATCGGAAGGTAATACTTCAATGGAAGTGAACGGGCTCTTACGACGAATGGCACGAACCGTTTCAGCAAATACTTGCGATCCACCATCTTTCAGGTCATCACGTGCTACAGCTGTAATAACTACATGCTTCAGGTTCATTAATTGAACAGAATCTGCAACGCGTTCTGGTTCTTTCAGATCTAATTCAGTTGGAAGGCCTGTTTTTACTGCACAGAAACGGCATGCTCGTGTACAAATATCTCCAAGAATCATGAAGGTTGCTGTTCTTCTAGTTCCCCAACATTCATGAATATTAGGACAACGAGCCTCTTCACATACCGTGTGAAGGTTGTTTTCACGCATCATTTTCTTCAAGCCCATATAGTTATCATTCGTATTCAGCTTAATTTTAAGCCAATCCGGTTTACGAATGTGCTCATCTTTCTTACTCATACCCCTCATCTCCAATCCTAAATAATTCTGACTTAGGCAAAGAGTGAAACGCTTTCTAAATCGTTCATCTTATGTAAAAAAAGCCATCATCAATATACTTCTTTTGTCACTTTATCATACTAAAAAAGTGAAAACAAGCATGTGATACCCTATTACCATTTATTGATGATTATGAATCCCGATGAACGATACAAACTAGTAGTAGGCCCCTAAAAATGGAGGGATAATTTTGTACAAACGATTGGTCTTAGCCTTTGTGGTTTTCTGCATGTTGATAAGCCCTTGTCAAACCTTTGCTGCAGAAAAGCTGACAGACGAACAGATTCACACGAAAAGGATGGAGTTATTTCAGAAAAGCTCGGCTCTGACTCATATTCCCTGGTACTATCTTGCTGCTGTTGATCAGTACGAACGCAGTCTACGGTTTGCCCGTAAAGATAGGGAAAAGCCCTCTTCACTTATATCGATCTATATGGAGCCTGAAAAATGGGTCGGCCCTCTGAATCCTAACCGGGAAGACGACAATCCAGAAACGATATCCCTATTCAACGGGATAGGCCGGGATGGTGACTTCGATGGAAAAGCCAGCCTTAAGAGTGATGAAGATATACTGGCTGCTTTGACAGATTTTATTTTACAATACGGAATTGACCGGGATAATTTCAAGCTCGCACTGTGGGACTACTACAAACGCGATAAAACGGTCAGTATCATCATGGGAAATGCCAAAATCTATAAACAATATGGGACCATCCATTTAAACCAAAAAGCCTTCCCCCTTCCCCTCAGATTCAACTACAGTTACCGAAACACTTGGGGTGACGCCCGTGGTTGGGGAGGAAGACGGATTCATGAAGGGACGGACCTCTTTGCTGATTATGGTGTACCTGTAAGAGCAACATCGTATGGAATCATCGAGATGAAAGGATGGAACCGATATGGAGGCTGGCGTATCGGCATACGTGACATTAATAATACCTATCATTATTTTGCCCACCTTAGCGGTTTCTCTAAAGATCTTCATATAGGTCAAGTGGTGGAACCAGGAATGGTTATTGGCGGTGTCGGTAGCTCAGGATACGGACCCCCAGGGACATCAGGGAAATTCCCTCCCCATCTGCACTACGGAATGTACAAGGATAACGGTTTGACGGAATGGTCCTTTGACCCTTACCCTCACTTACGAATGTGGGAACGTCAAGACAGAATCAAAAGCAAAAAACGTTAAAAAAGCAGACAATGGTTAACCCATCGTCTGCTTCATCTTTTCACTCTTTACATCTGTTTTTTGGATTTGGAAACAGCGTTCATGATACTAGCTGCTAATCCACCCCAGATGATGACCATTCCTACAACCATCATTGCAATAGCGCTACCTGTCATGTTAGCTTACCTCCTTATAGCTTTCAGCTTCAGTTTTGGCATGCCAGCGTTTGAATGAGAAGGCAACACCTGCAAGGATCGCGAATCCTGCTACAAACCATCCGCTGTAAAGGATGAAGGCATCTGAGTAACCTCCATAGTTTCCAGTTTCAGTTTCAAATTCTCTTAATAAATTCATTTTGAATAATCCGAACATCATCCATCCAAGAACGATTGGTGTGATGACGCCTAAGCATACTTTCCACCAGGCACCAAGCTGAATATCAGAGATTCCATTAGCGTGAGATTGGAATGTACCTAACTTGCGCAGGAACCAGGCAATCACTACTACTTCAACTAACCCCACGAATGCTACACCAAACTGGTTGATAAAGTAATCTGCAGCGTCCAGGAAGAGTAATCCGCCCTGAGTGGCAAATAAGATTGAGATGACCGCAGAAAGACCTCCGCCGAAAAGAACCGCTTTCGTACGGGAAATTCCGAACTTCTCAGAAACCCCTGCTACATAAGTCTCCGTAATCGAGATGAGTGATGACAGCCCGGCTAACACCAGGGAAGCAAAGAACAGGAATCCGAATAATCCGTTAAGTGCCGGGAATTCGTTAATGATTTGCGGGAATACCACAAACGCCAATCCAACTCCACCGCTTACTACTTCCTGCACCCCTACACCTTGAGATTGAGCCATGAAACCTAAAGCAGCAAATACCCCGATACCTGCAAGTAATTCAAACCCTGAGTTACTGAAACCTGTGATGAATGCATTATTTGTAATATCTGATTTCTTCGGAAGGTAACTGGAATACGTAATCATAATCGCAAATGCAATGGATAAACTGAAGAAAATTTGTCCGTATGCCGCTACCCAAACACCAGGGTCAGCTATTTTGCTGAAATCCGGTTTGAAGAAAGCATCTAACCCATCCAATGCTCCAGGCAATGTTAAAGCGCGAACAACAATTATTAAGAATAAAATAACTAGTGCCGGAATAAAGATCTTATTCGCTACTTCGATTCCCTTCTTTACACCTTTGAAAAGAATCCCTAGTGTAATCACCCATACCAATACAAGTGGAATGAATACTCCAGGAACGATACTTCCTGTCTGACCTGGATCAACCGTAAGCTTCAAATAGTCGTTGAATAAGAATGACTCTGTATCCTTCCCCCAACCTAAATTGAAAGAAAACACACTGTACGACATCGCCCATGCGATAATGACGGCATAATAGGTAGATATGACAAATGCGATTAATACTTGCCACCAGCCAAGCCACTCAAATTTCCTATTAAGACGGAAATAAGATAGTGGTGCCGACCCACGGTACTTATGACCTAACGTAAATTCAAGCACTAATAATGGAATTCCCGCTGTAAGAAGAGCGAATAAATAAGGAATAAAGAATGCTCCTCCACCATTTTCATACGCTACTGCCGGAAAACGCCAAATGTTTCCCAAACCGATTGCTGACCCGACAGCAGCAAGAATAAATCCTGCTCGTGTTCCAAACTGGGCACGTTTCTCCATGTTGGTCCCCCCTAGTTCTTTCCAACTACCATATTAAGGTATTTGAAATTTTTATATTTTCAGATTATTTATAATCTAAAGTCAGTATAGCTAGTTCCACGCCAATTGTCAAAGCTATTTTGAAGCTTTTAAAGAGATTTTTTAAAATTGGGACAGGTACTATTTCACTATAAGAATTTTGTCGAAACATGAAGGATTAATGATCGGAAAGGTTGAGGTGGGTTTTGGGATACCGTCACGGGTTTTAATAAAAGCACGAATGCATAATAAAAAACCAGAAGCCGATGAGCTCCTGGTTTTTCATTATATTATTGTTCTGAAACTGCCGGTTTTGCTTTTTCTCCAAACAGAAAAGCGAATGCGATGATTAAGATGATCACAACGCCAAGACCGAATAGTGTGCTTCCAGTGAATCCTAATACAAGATATCCAATTGAAGCAGCAACCGCTCCTATTAATGCGTATGGAAGCTGTGTAAGAACGTGATCGATATGATTGCTTCCTGCCCCTGTAGAGGAAAGGATGGTTGTATCCGAGATTGGAGAACAGTGATCTCCCAATACGGACCCGGCTAATACAGCTGCCATAGCAGGAAGTAAGATACTTACATCTGTAGCTGCAGCAATTTCCCCGGCGATCGGAAGTAAGATTCCGAAAGATCCCCATGAAGTTCCCGTCGAGAATGCCATGATTCCGGCAACTAAGAATAAAATGACTGGAAGTGCCTGCATCGGTAAGCTTGATTGTTCAACCAGACCCGCAAGATACGTACCTGTTTGCAATTGATCGATCAACGTGACGATCGTCCAGGCGAAGATAAGGATGTAAACGGCCGGCAACATGGATTTGATCCCTTCCACTACTGCTACTCCAACTGCTTTACCTTCGATTCCTTTCAAGCTGACTTGACGGATGAAGAAGATCAGCGCAACAAGGAGACCGAATAATCCACCATATAATAATGATTTCGTTACATCTGTATTTTCAAAAATCGGCAGGATGTCAAATGATCCAACGGCTTGATACCCTGTCCAGAGCATCATTCCAATTGTACCGATAACAAGTGCTACGATCGGCCAGACAAGATCACCAACTGATCCTTTCGAGCTGACAGGCAGATCATTTTTCAATTCGCCTGGAATCTCCTTTTCAGGATCATAAAGGGCTCCCGTTTCAAGGGCTCTTACTTCATGCTCTTTCATCTTTCCAAAGTCCAGGCCTTTAGCAGCAACCATGATTACAAGCAGAACAGCTGCCCAGACATAAAGGTTCATTGGAATCATTTGAACGAAGGCTGAAAATGCGGTGTACTCTGTGATACTGTGAGTAGCGAGAATCGAACCGATGATACCGATGATGTACGCTCCCCAGCTTGAGATTGGTGAAACGACACAAATCGGTGCAGATGTCGAGTCGATGATATAGGCCAGTTTGGCACGTGAAATTTTGTGACGATCCGTAATGGGTCTCGAAACCTGCCCAACAGCAAGTGCGTTAAAATAGTCATCAATAAAAATTATGATACCTAAAACGGCTGCAAGAAGCTGTGCACCTTTTCTCGTTTTCACACGTTTCATCGCCCATTCACCGAATGCGCGGCTACCGCCGGAAATATTCACAAATGCTGTGATGACACCAAGAATGAGCAAGAAGAAGATAATATAGACATTCCAGGTGTTGAGCGCTCCATCTGCGACAAAGATGCCTTTAAATGCGTCCCACATAAAGCTGAATGTTTTCGTAATTGAGAAATCTGCTAACAGAAAGGCAGACGCAACGATTCCTACTCCCAGAGAAAGTAGAACCCGTCTCGTAAGTATAACCATAAGAATGGCTAAAAGGGGTGGTAATAATGAGTAAATCGTGTTTTCCATAGTGTCCTCCTCCTATTTGATAGGGGGGAACCATCGTAGCATGACAGAGGATAATAAAAAAAGGCAACGATAGAGAAGCTATCATTACCTTAATAAGTAATTTAAGTGCTCCATCACGATCTGTAGCTCCCCATTATAGAGATTCCCTATAATGACAGTGTTATCCTTCTTCAAGATAACCCCAGCAAATACACATTCGACATGTATATTTACTTCGGCAAAAGTTCCCTTTCATCTGTTCTCTAAGTTGTCATCCTCAAACAGCTTACTCTTGAACTCTGCGCCTCTACCCCATCGGACTGATGATGTGGTGTGTTATAAAATTTTCTTTATTAATATATCAAACTATCATTCTTTTGACAACTTTTTTTCCTGACTAATTTGTGGGAATTTCAATAGAAGGACTGGATTCCCCACCTCCATTGTTATAAAACTGCGGTACATCCAGGTGGACGGTACCCATGGCAACCAGGATATCCTGCTTGATGGTTTCAGTTTTCGTTGCAAATGGAATGATGATCTGGACATTGACTTCAAGCTCGACAAACACTTTTACAACGGCATTATTTATCCCGAATTGCTCTACCGTAGTCTTAATATCAGATCGGACATCCCCGATCGAGTGAAAGCGAATCGGCACTTTTGGACCAAGGTTACCGAGTAACACGTTGTTGGTCGCTTGGCCAAGAGGGACAGAGTAAGTGATGCCCTTCGCTGCTTTTGACTTACCTTCATCGATTTCCACTTCGGTAATAAATTCAAGGTTTTCTAAATTCCCTTCCTCTGCTTCTTGCAGGTTTTGCTGAACTAAGTTGGTGATTTCTGCCTGAACCCGGTTGATGGTCTGAGTATTATATTTAAATGAAACAATATCGCCTTCTGTATTCTTCACTTCTTCCGTTATATCCGAAATATCAAGAACATCTGCAATTTTTTTGTTTATTGCTTTATTGATAACCAACGTACCGATCCTGCTGGTTTGAGTTTCAGCATAAGCAAGCAGTGTCGGTTTCAAACCTTTGTTAATGATCCACAATCCGAATCCAGTCGAAATCATAAAGAATAGAATCGTGATGATCATCACATATCGAAAAGGCAGCGGCCCTCCTCTTCGGGGTTTGTATGTTTTAAACTTTGACAAAAAAATCCCCCCTTACAAGCTATTTGTATGCAAAGTAAGAGGGGTTTAACGCAAAAAAATTATTTAATTTTAAGAGATTGTGGTTCATAATCCGGATCAAATCCGGTAATCACCTTATCTAATTCCGCACTTAAATCCATGGGATAAGGAGTTCGTATTTCCTGTCCATCTTCTTCGATGATCCGGATCACCGGTCGATCCGTTACACCTTTATTTTGATCGGTCACAATTCCTTTTCGCCCATCATTCAGCTCGACAACCATCCCATTTGGATATATGGCCACAGAAGACCTGAAGGCTTCAATTACATTTGTATCAAACAGAGTACCGCTTCCTGCATATAATACCTCCAGCGCTTGATGTGGAAGCATTGCTTTCCGATATACACGATTTGACGTCATGGCGTCGAATACATCGGCCACCGCAATGATTTTTGCAAAGGGGTGGATATCCTCACCTTTGATTCCCCTTGGATATCCGGATCCATCAAGCCGCTCATGATGCTGATACGCGCAGTGAGCAATGATCAGGGACACAGAATGAAGCTGTCGCAAAATCTCAAAACCGTGTTCTGAATGCTTCTTGATTTCACAAAATTCGTCTTCTGTCAGCTTTCCTGGCTTCAGGAGAATTTCCTCCGGCACAAGCATCTTACCGATATCATGCAAAATTGCTCCCACGCCTAACTGCTCGAGCTGTTTAGTGGACAGTTTAAGTTCCAGACCTATGGATAATGTATACAAAGTCACATTAAATGAATGATGAAAAATATAGGAGTTATATGTGAAAACATCCGTCAAAATGGTTAGGAGATCATGATTCGCCTTTACTTCAGACAAGACTACATCAATCACCTGCTTCAATTGCTTGGCACTATCTTCAATCATAAGCACACCTGGTGGCGCTTTCGATACGCTTAGTTGATTAAAGGCCATCTCAATATTGTTTACAGCTTGCTGTCTCACCTTACTCGAAACAGTTCCCTTTACATGGATTCCCTTCGAAAGGGAGTCTTCAATATAGACATACTGGATGCTAAGCTCCTGCAACCTGAAAATCATGCGTTCTGTAATCGGAACGTTATCATGAATTAAAGCTTGACCTCTCATATTATATACGGTTGTAGCTAGAACCATGCCCGGTTTCAAAGCCCTAGTTGATATAAGCCTCATAGAATTCTCCTATGTAATTCTTTCATTTTTCGACAAAATTTCCTAGTATCTCCATTATAAAGGATAAAAACGTTCTTGCAAGGTGTATTTCCTGATATATTGTTAATTATTCATGAAAGAATATAAAGCGAATGGTGATATTCACCCAACAAAAAACCAGCGCTCTCGGAAAAAGCAACTGGTCCAATTTATACTTATATCATTTTCAACAATGCATCCCGGCCGATCATGCCCGGTGTGATGCCGCGATTTTCTGCCTCATAGGTGATGGATTCCAGAGGGGCGTCCAGAAGCTGATCGATTGTTTTTACACCGACTGCTCTGCCTGCAATGATTCCTCTGTCTTTCAACTTCTCATTTAGTAACCCTACGTCCAGTGCTCCACACATTATATATCCTATATCACTCGTTACAACGAGGAGATTGGTTTTGGGCAGTTCAACAGAAATCGCTAAAAAGGTATGTCCCTGAATGGAAATCGGAGATACATTCATCATGTGCTATCGCTCCTTTCCCTCATATGTATGATACGGGATTGGAAACGGTGATACATTTACTGCTTTAATTTCCACTGGAGGACATCCCGTAAAAACTCAGGCATAAAATATTTTTTCTCCAGTCTTTGAAGGTCTGGAAAGAAGTGTCCAAACGTGAACATATCTGGTAAGGCAAGCTTGTATATCTTCTGTGGATCAATCGGTTTTTGACCGATTAAGATTTCATGGCCGTTGAATTGAATATTCCTGTATACAAACCGGCCCATCACCTTGCCTCTGAATCCTAATCCCTTTACTTGAAGATGCGGCCATTCCTCATTAAATGTCTGTTTAATGATTTCCTTCAGCTCTGCCCCCTTCATCTCGATGAGACATGGATTGATGGGGTGAGGCAGGATCCGGTGCAGATCCTGTTTCGTCACTGCCCCCTCTTCCAGTCCATCAATGAGCAGTCCTGAATTGAGAAAAGCACAATCAGCCTCACACCATTCAGCAACAGCATTACATAACACATCCGGAAGAGGAGAAGGATTAAACCAATCCACTGCCAGGGGTTCGGCGAGCTCGGTTACTTTTTCTCCTAACAATGCCTCCCCCTCCTGATACCACTCGAGGCTTTCCTGCTCTTCTTTTTCTACAGGGGGAAGTTCCTGCTGTTCATAAAGCTGTGCTTTTTTGCCGACAATCTTTTTATTGGCTATGTCAACCTCTATCATCATATGACCAACATAATGACCATACTTTCCAGCTGCGCCAAGCATCGTTTTCTTAATTTCTTTTCCTTGATGCAACACATGATGGGTATGAGCTCCAAGGATCACGTCAATTTCGGGAAATTGCGCTGCAATCAACTCATCATCCCGAATCCCCAGGTGAGATAGAAGAATCACCATATCCACCTGGGGGTGAAGCTCTTGAACCAATTTCTCAAGCTCATCCAACGGAGAAGTAATATTCCAGCCGAGGGCTTTATAAAAAGGTTTAAAATAAGCTGTCAATCCGATGACGCCAATTTTCATGCCACTATCCGTTTGATAAATATGATGGGCTTTGGCCCAGCTCGGAAGCTGCGAAGACTGGTCTAATAGATTGCCTACAATCACGTGAAAATCTGCATGGTCATACAGGCTGTTTAAATCTACATAGTCCAGTGTAATTCCTTCATTGTTCCCGATCGTTATAGCATCATAGCCTACTTCATTTAGAAAATCGACGTTTCCTTTTCCTAAAGTAGCTTCACTTAATGGATGCCAGCGGTCTACATGATCTCCGATATCAAATAGATAAACAGGTTCTCCTTCATCCAGATGCCATTGTTTTCTCTTCTTCAAAAATTCCCGAATCCTTGACCAATGCTCAAAATGACTGTGAAGGTCGTTTGTATGATAAATATGAATGGTTTCTTTCACTATTTGCTCACTCCTATTGGAGGTATATTATCCTGTAATACCTTGGTAAATCAATCGAATTCCAATTAAAATTAATATAATCCGCAAAACACTCACTAATACTTTTGATTCGAGCTTCGTATTCAAATAGGCCCCAAACTTTGCCCCTATCCAGGCACCGGGAATGAGTGCAAGTGCATATAACCACTTTACATTGCCAAACATGACATGCGTTCCTGAACTGACCAACGCCGATAGAAAAATCATGAACATGGATGTCGCGACGGCTACATGAGGTGGAAAAAGAAAAATCAAGATCATTGCAGGTACCATTAATGATCCACCGCCAATGCCAAATAATCCAGATGTAAATCCAACTGCAAAGGCAATAGCCGCCCCTAATAAAGGAGGATACCCATATCGAAAGGTGTTTCCGCCAGGATCGGTGAATTCCCGTTGAAACGATGCACTCTTGAATGTCTCAATAGGCTTTAACTTGTTTCTAATCATGAGCACTATGGCAATCAGAATCATAAATATACCAAAATATAAATTAAAGCTTTCCATGTTCAATCCCTTGTTTACCCATGCTCCAAGTATCGAACCTGGCCCACTTCCGGCAAAGAAGATCAGGCCGCTTTTATAATCAACGGTCTTATGCTTTAAATAAGCCAGGGTGGATGATAACCCTGTGAAAATCATAATGACCAATGATGTTCCTACAGCTGTCTGAGGATTCATTCCCTCTATCAAGCTTGTATATGTACCGAAATAGATAAGGGCAGGAACAATGATGACTCCTCCCCCCAGTCCTACGAGGGATCCTATCGCTCCTGCTAAAAGTCCGATTGATAGAAGCATGATCCATTCCATCTGTCTTTCATCTCCTGTCAGCTAAAATAAATCCAGTTGCTTTGGTGCAAGCCCTCCATATTCAAGATCTAATAATTCAATGAGCTCTTTCGCGTTGGCAGCAGCATCTCCACCGGAGTTATTATTGAAAAGAATGTATAGATCTTCAGAGTTTTCGTGCAACTGATGAATATGCGGAATCCATTCCTCCAGTTCAGCACGATTATAGCGATATAAATAACGAACCTCGCGCCAGTCTTCCCCATTCGGTTTATTCCAGCCGTACAGATTCCTGCCGTGAAAACGAATCAGAGTGGCATCCTTATGAGTGGTTTCCAATACCCGTGGTACAGATCCTTCCCCTGCTTGCGGTTCATCGCAAATGCTATGGATCCATCCTTCCTTTTTCATAAACGTCAATGTCTTATCCCGAAACTCCGGTCTGAACCAGCTTTGATGGCGAAACTCCAACGAAAGTGGAAATCCCTCTAGCTGTCCCTTGCAGTACCGGATATAGTCAACATGCTCTTTTTTACAATCGTACCAAGGGGGAAATTGAAGCAGAACCATCGCTAATTTTCCTGCATCCACGTACGGAACAAGGGATTCCTTAAAGGCATTGAACATCTCTTCTTTTGTTTCAAAAGGGATCTCTCCCCGCTGATGCCCCGTCATTCCCTGGTAAGCCTTAACAATAAATTTAAAGTCTTCCGGTGTTTCCCTTACCCATTTTTCAGCATTCCGAAGTGGCTGGACAGCATAGAAAGTTGTGTCCACCTCTACAATGGGAAAATGTGCACCGTATTCTTTTAATTTATCTCTCTGGGAAACATTTTCATAAAGGGTATCATGATCTCCCCAGCCTGTTACTCCTATGTATATCATCTTCAATCACCTGCTTTATTATGAACATGTCCATTTTATCATACTTGCGCTTTCTCCTTATTTCTAATAAATTGTTTTAATTCTTTTAGATACAAATCAAAAGTTTTTAAATTCAATAAAATATTCCTAAAGTTATATTAAATTATAAAAAAGGTATTATTTGTTAGAAATAATAGACTTTAGTAATGATTCTTAAAGCCTATTCGCAATTCGACATAATCTTCAATTGTGTATAATCGTAATTGTAAGAAAAATCCAACTTTGAAAGGAGGGAATTTCAATGAAGAAAATCACAATTAAAAAGGTTGAAAAATTAGTTCCTTTAAAACCACTTCCACACTTCTATTAAGAAAAGTACATAAAAAGTCAAAGGAGGTAACAAAAGTGAAGAAAATTACTATTAAAAAAGTAGAAAAGTTAGTACCTTTAAAACCGCTTCCTCACTTCTATTAAAATCGAAGAAAAGCTTGGGGAATAATTTCTCAAGCTTTTTAATTTGAAAGGAACATGAAAATGAAACCCTTTTTTAAAAATACACACACAACCATTATTGAAAAGGATGACAAATTATACTTACACCTTGAAAGTGACAGTTTAGAAATCGAAGATCCAGATAGAAGCTTCAAAAACCTTCTAAAAGAACTTAATGGAGATCAAACAATTAAGGAAATTTCAGACAAGACACAGCTTCGTAAAGAAGTATTATTAGATTTAATCAATGACTTAGATACATATGGCTTGATAGAGGACAATACTCACTCTTCCCAAACAACCTTATCTCCTGGAGAACAAGAAAGATACAAATCACACTTTAACTTTTTTTCTTCATTTTCCAATTTAATCAACAGTAGATTCTTATATCAAGAAAAGCTTAGAGACTCTAAAGTCTCGGTCCTCGGGTTGGGTGGCAGCAGTATTATCTTAAGCAATTTAGCAGGGATGGGCATTGGATCTATCCTAGGTTTAGATTTTGATAAGATTGAGTTAAGTAACCTAAATAGGCAATTTTTATTCTCTGAAAAAAATATAGGAGAGCAAAAAACGAAAGTCACAAAAGAAAAAATCATGGAGAGCAACAGTGACATTAACATAGATGTTATAGATTTAAAAGTAACAAATTCAAGGGAATTGCTTCCTCATATTTTAGATTCCAGTATTGTTATTAATACCATTGATCAGCCAAGTATCCAATCCACCCGGTGGGTTAACTTCGCTTGCGTTCGTAATAACATACCTTTAATACAAGGCGGTACTGGCTTAAATAAATTATTAATCCAAGCTTTTTTCCCCCATGAAAGCGCATGTTTTGATTGCTATTTAATTCAGATACTGAGGGAGAACCCTGAATTTGAAGATGAATTAAGACAAACTTATGGTTCTAAAATGGAAGGCAGAAACACTGCATTTGCTCCAAACGTAGCTTTTCTAGCTGGATTAATAACTAGTCAAACATCCAATATTATATGTAATTTTATTGATTCTCCAAATATTTCTTATACTACTGAATATGCAACCATCTCTTTAGAAAAAGTTGCGACCCGAAAATGGTCTTTAGTAGAAGATTGCCCAACTTGTGGAAACCATTTAAAAACATCGGAACCTGTAGATCTTAACCATCTGATTTCGATTGCAAAAGATAAAGTGGTGATTTAGAAAATGAGGAAAATAGATGTTAACTCTAAAGTGAAAGCAAACCTCTCAATACAAAAAGATGCAGAAGAATATGTTGTTGGCAGTACATTAAATAATGTTTACATTAGAGTACCGGAAGAAGCAATAATCGTCATTAATCACCTCAATGGGAGCTTAACAATAAAAGAAGTCATTGAGAATATTCACAAAGAAGAAAAGTTAGATATCGATGTTCTTGACTTTGTTAATAGTTTAAACGAGTTAGATTTACTTACAGAAATAAATGGGAAGGTCCTGCATCCAACATTTGAAGTAAAAAAGCAAAATCGAAAACTTATTATTCTGTCAAATATTCTATTTAACAGAATTACTAACTCATTATATTTACTTATGTTTTTGTCTTCATTGATTATATTTGCAACTCGTAGCGATCTAATTCCTACTTATCACGATATACTGGTATTTGACTCATCTGGGCTAAGCTTGCTGTCCGTTACTTTACTTACTTGGTTATTAACATTCTTTCATGAATCAGGCCATTTCTTTTCAACGTCTAAACTTGGCATACCTGTAAAATTCAGTCTTTCCCTCCGTATGTATTGGTTAGTAGTACAAGCTGATGTAAGTGGTTTGTGGTCCGTTTCTCAAAGAGAAAGATATGTTCCTTATCTAGCAGGAATGGCATTTGATGCTGTAGTGTTATTTATTTCTCTACTAATTAGAATTCTTTTCCCCACAGTAATTCCTGATTTTTTTGCCTTATTGACTCTACTTGTTACTTTAACATTCGGCTTTCATTGCTTGATTTTCTTAAGGACAGATATTTATTACGTAATTATGAATGCTTTTAACATACCCAGTCTCCACGATTATGCAATCGATTTTCTAAAATCCTTAATAAGAAAATCTCATACTTCTTCATTATATATGTTAAGTAAGAGAGAGAACGTTTTCGTGAAGTGTTACTCTGCAATTTATGTATTGGGTTCAATTTTCGCTTTATTCTTGCTTGCTTTCTATTCCTTACCCAGTTCGATACTTATAATCCAAAATACTCTTTACCAATTGATCGATTCCCAACCAAATTCGTATACTTTTATTGATGGGATCATAACTTTAGTCATTATTTTAATAAATGTTGGACTTTGGCTTTTTGGTGCATTTTCAAAATATAAGTCTTCACCTGTACAGGTGAAATCCTAAGTATAATAGAATGAAAATAGGAGCAAATACATGTCAACCATTTTAAGAAACCACAATTTTTTATTTTTGTTTTTAGGAAGGCTCATAACGAATATTGGAGATAGTATTTATGCTATTGCCACTATCTGGCTTGTCTACGATTTAACTAAAGATCCATTATTTACAGGAATTGCTACAGCTTTGGTTATGATACCAGGAGCATTTACATTCCTGATTGGGCCACTTGTTGACAGGTGGTCTTTACGCAAAATCCTTGTAAGAACTCAATTAATAGAATTCACCTTAATATCAATTATTCCGATTTCTTATTTTTTAGGCTTTCTAAACGTTTGGATTATTTTGGTTATAATGCCTTTAGCTGCATTTGTTGAGCAATTTGTATATCCTGCACAACAAGCTGCTCTTCCTAAAATTTTAGGTAAAGATCAATTGGTTCAAGGTAATTCCTTAATGTCCATGGCATATCAAGGGACAGACCTGATATTTATGGGATTATCAGGGGTGCTAATTATTATCTTTGGAGCAATCAATCTTTTTATTATAGATGCAATTACATTTGTAATTGCTGCTGGTTTTTTTCGAATGATCCTGATATCTAAAGATTTTCAGCACGGAGAGATAACCAAAGCAAAATACAAACAGGAATTGGTTGAAGGATTTCAAGTTGTAAAGGGATCATTCATTTCAAAGTTCTTAATACTGATCATTTTTGCTAACTTCATTTACGGTGCCATTAACGCGATTTTACCAGCATACGCCGACTATAGAGGAAATTCAGCATATTTTGGTTTGTACCTGGCTAGCTTAACTACCGGAATACTATTAGGTTCTATAAGTGCCTCATTATTAAAAAAGTTACCAATAGGTAAGACTGTCATTATCGGTTCTACAATATCCTCAATACTATGGATTTTTTCTTCACTTGCTGAAAATCACATAATATCCTTAATACTATTTGGCCTTTCCTTTATACCAATTGGATACTTAAACGTTACAATATTTACCATATTACAAATTAGCATCAGTGAAGAATTAATCGGGAGAGTCTTCTCTTTTATAGGTAGCATCACCGTTTTATCCATGCCACTAGGAGCAGTCATAGGGGGAGCAGTTGCAAAGTGGATAGGTGCAGAAAATGTATTTATTATGGGAGCAACAGGAAATATTTTAATAGCAATGTTTTGGTTATTCACCCCTAATTTAAGAAGATATTCCTCCATCATGAAGAATCAAGAAAAGATTGACTGTACTGATGTAGAAGCGAGCCCTTTATAAGGTGAATAATGATTGATTCAATTATATATATATATAAACTCCCCTGGTGAAAGATACCAGGGGAGTTTATATATATTAACCGATTGAACCTTCCATTTCGAACTTGATCAGGCGGTTCATTTCGACTGCGTATTCCATTGGAAGTTCTTTCGTGAATGGCTCGATGAAGCCCATTACGATCATTTCTGTTGCTTCTTCCTCTGAAATACCACGGCTCATAAGATAGAATAATTGTTCTTCGGATACTTTTGATACCTTCGCTTCGTGTTCTAACGAGATGTTATCGTTAAGAATTTCGTTGTAAGGGATCGTATCAGAAGTTGATTGGTTATCCATGATCAGCGTATCACACTCAATGTTTGAACGTGCGCCTTCCGCTTTACGGCCAAAGTGTACAATTCCACGGTACGTTACTTTACCACCATGCTTGGAGATGGATTTAGAAACGATTGTAGAAGATGTATTTGGAGCCAGGTGAATCATTTTCGCTCCGGCATCCTGATGCTGGCCTTTACCTGCGAGTGCGATGGATAGTGTCATACCACGAGCGCCTTCACCTTTAAGGATAACCGCCGGGTATTTCATCGTTAATTTAGAACCGATGTTTCCATCTACCCATTCCATCGTTGCGTTCGCTTCACATACAGCACGTTTCGTAACCAGGTTGAACACGTTGTTCGCCCAGTTTTGAATCGTCGTATATCGGCAGTACGCATCTTTCTTGATGATGATTTCAACGACTGCAGAGTGAAGTGAATTCGTTGTGTAAACAGGTGCTGTACAACCCTCAACATAGTGAACACTTGCGCCTTCATCCACGATGATCAGTGTACGCTCGAATTGACCCATGTTCTCTGAGTTAATACGGAAATATGCTTGAAGTGGTGTATCCACCTTGATTCCTTTAGGAACATAGATAAAAGATCCACCGGACCATACCGCTGAGTTAAGGGCAGCGAACTTGTTATCCGTTGGAGGAATAACCTTTGCCCAGTGCTCGCGGAAAAGTTCTTCATTCTCTTTAAGAGCAGAATCTGTATCTTTAAAAACGATCCCCATGTCTTCAAGATCCGATTGCATGTTGTGGTATACAACCTCTGACTCATACTGAGCAGAAACTCCTGCAAGATACTTTTGCTCAGCTTCCGGAATACCTAATTTATCAAACGTTTGCTTGATTTCTTCAGGTACTTCATCCCAGCTGCGCTCTGACTTTTCAGAAGGCTTCACATAGTAAGTGATCTCATCAAAGTTCAGTTCCTGCATGTCCCCACCCCATTGAGGCATAGACATATTATAAAAATGCTCAAGTGACTTCAAACGGAAATCAAGCATCCATTGAGGTTCTTCTTTCATGCGGGAGATTTCTTCTACGATTTCGCGCGTCAAACCACGTTTGGAACGGAAAATTGAGACGTCTTTGTCGCTGAATCCATATTTATAATCTCCAATCTCAGGCGCTTTCTTAGCCATGTTGATTCCTCCATTCTTTGGTAGTGCCGAAGGAGAGCATTATTCCTGCTCTTCCTCTGACACTCCTTTTTCCATCGCTTTCCATGCCAATGTCGCACATTTGATACGGGCAGGAAATTTAGCGACTCCTTGTAAAGCTTCAATATCTCCTAAATCCACATCGTCGTCATAGTCATTGCCTTGCATCATATCAGAGAAGATCTTGGAAAGCTTCAATGCTTTCTCAATCTCTTTCCCTTTAACCGCTTGTGTCATCATTGAAGCAGAAGCCATGGAGATCGAACAACCTTCTCCATCGAACTTCGCATCCTGAACGATACCATCTTCCACCTTTAAAGTCAGGTGTATGCGATCTCCACAAGTAGGGTTATTCATATCGATGGTAAAGCTTCCATCTTCTAAAGAACCTTTATTTCGTGGATTCTTATAATGATCCATGATGACTTGTCGATATAACTGATCTAAATTATTAAAAGACATCGCTGAAAAACTCCTTTGTCTTCAATAGGCCTGCAACAAGTTTATCAATATCTTCTTCCGTATTATAGAGGTAGAAGCTGGCACGTGCTGTTGCGGATACGTTCAACCACTTCATCAGAGGTTGTGCACAGTGATGACCCGCGCGAACGGCAATCCCTTCAGCATCAAGTACGGTTGCCACATCATGCGGATGAACATCATCAATGTTAAACGTAACAAGACCTGCGCGTTTTCCGGGATCACTTGGTCCGTAAATTTTCATGCCATCGACTTCATTCATTTTTTCCAATGCATAAGCCGCAAGCTTATGTTCATGTTCTTCAATGTTATGAAGTCCTACTTCTTCAAGGAAATCAATCGCAGCTCCAAGTCCAATGGCACCTGCAATGATCGGTGTACCACCTTCAAACTTCCACGGAAGCTCTTTCCAAGTGGATTCCTGAAGCCCGACAAAGTCGATCATTTCTCCACCGAATTCTACCGGTTCCATTTTGTTCAGGTGTTTTTTCTTACCATAAAGTACTCCGATCCCTGTAGGACCTACCATCTTATGACCTGAAAAGGCAAAGAAATCACAGTCAAGATCTTGAACGTCGACTTTCATATGTGGAGCAGCCTGTGCTCCGTCAACGACCATGACTGCTCCATTTTCATGAGCAATCCTGGTGATTTCTTTAATTGGATTCATTGTACCCAGCACGTTTGAAACCATCATGATCGAAACAATTTTCGTTTGTGATGTGACAGTCGCTCGTACATCTTCAATCGCAATCGTGCCGTCTTCCTGAAGAGGAACATATTTTAATGCAGCTCCGGTTTCTTTGGCTAACTGCTGCCAAGGAATGATATTGCTATGATGCTCCATGTGAGTAATCACAATTTCGTCACCCTCGGTAAGGTTGGCGCGACCGTAGCTTGCTGCAACTGTATTGATTGCTGTTGTCGTCCCACGGGTAAAGATTACTTCTTGAGTCGAGGAAGCGTTAATGAAATTACGGACCTTTTCACGGGCACCTTCATATCCATCTGTCGCTCTCGTCCCAAGAGTATGAACACCCCGGTGAACATTCGAGTTATATCCACGATAATAGTCATTCATCGCTTCGATAACGGAAACCGGTTTTTGCGATGTTGCGGCACTGTCAAGATAAACAAGTGGATGGCCATTTACTTCCTGGTCGAGAATCGGAAATTGTTTACGAATCTCTTTTACATCCATTAGTTTACTTTCCTTTCGATAACCTCAACAAGTTGTTTCTTAACTCCTTCATTCGGCAATTGTTTTACAACAGGAGCCAAGAAGCCATGAATAACCAGACGTTCCGCTTCATGTTGCGGAATTCCACGACTCATTAGGTAGTAAAGTTGCAGCGGATCCACTCGACCTACAGACGCAGCATGTCCTGCCGTTACGTCATCTTCATCGATTAGAAGAATCGGATTCGCATCTCCACGTGCTTTTTCACTCAGCATCAATACGCGGGATTCCTGCTCTGCATTCGACTTAGACGCACCGTGTTCAATTTTACCGATACCATTGAAGATGGAAGATGCTTCGTCTTTCATAACTCCATGCTTAAGGATGTATCCTTCAGAGTTTTTACCGAAGTGAACAACCTTCGTCGTGAAGTTTTGTTTCTGTTTTCCGCGTCCAACGACAACGGTTTTTGTATCACCATATGAGCCATCACCCATAAGATTCGTCACGTTTTCTGAAACGGTGTCTCCATCGTTCATTAATCCAAGAGCCCACTCGATGCGAGCATCTCTTTGTGCGATTCCACGACGGTTAACATACGTTGTTAATCCGCTTGCTAAATTATCCACAGCACCGTATTCCACTTTAGCATTATTGTTTGCCAAAACTTCCGTAACGATGTTGTATACGCCGTCTTCAACATTTGTTGTAGAAATGTAGTTTTCAACATACGTTACAGAGCTGTTGTCTTCAGCCACTACTAATACGTGGTTGAACATCGCTACTTCAGCATTGTCATGAACGTATACCGCTTGAATCGGTTGAGTCAATTCTACATTTTTTGGAATGTAAAGGAACACTCCCCCATTCATCAATGCTGCATGAAGGGCTGTAAGCTTGTGCTCATCCGTTTTCACACCTTCAGTCATGAAGTACTTCTGTACAAGCTCACCGTGGTCTTTAACAGCTGTAAAAATATCCGTAAAAATAACACCATTGTCTTTTAATTCATTTGAAAGAGAAAGAAAAGCAGGTGTATTATTTCGTTGAATATAAAGACTTTGGTCATTGCTTTCTATATCAACTAATTCTTTTGCTTCATCCGGCAGCTCACTCAATGATGAGAACGTATCACTATCCACTGTATGCTTCTGGAATTGAGTAAAATTCCAATTCGTGATTTTCGTTTTATCAGCAACTGGAAGGCTTAGATCCTTTACTTTATCAAAGGCATCTGTGCGAAGGGTTGTTAACCATTCGGGCTCTCCGAGTTGTTTTGAGTAGGAGCTGACATAGTCCTGATCTACTGGTAGTTTCGTTTCTACAGTCATTTTCATCCCCCTAACACTTACGCTTCTTGGCCAACAGTTTCGTCTTTGATTCCTAACTCTTCTTTAATCCAGTCATATCCTTCTGCTTCAAGGCGTTGCGCTAATTCTTCCCCGCCTGATTTCACAATGCGTCCTTGCATCATAACGTGGACATGATCAGGAGTGATGTAGTTAAGAAGACGCTGATAGTGAGTGATGATCAAGCAACCGAAATCCTCACCGCGCATTTTATTGATTCCTTTTGATACAACTTTAAGGGCATCGATATCAAGACCAGAGTCAATCTCGTCAAGGATGGCAATCTTTGGTTGTAACATCATTAATTGAAGGATTTCATTACGCTTCTTCTCTCCACCGGAGAACCCTTCGTTTAAGTAACGCTGTGCCATATCCGGATCCATTTCCAGGTATTCCATTTCAGAATCCATTTTGCGGATGAATTTCATAAGAGAAATCTCTTCGCCTTCTTCGCGACGGCTGTTGATTGCTGAACGTAAGAAGTCTGCATTCGTTACACCGTTGATTTCACTTGGATACTGCATTGCAAGGAATAGACCTACGCGAGCGCGCTCATCCACTTCCATTTCAAGAACATCTTCACCGTCGAAGTGAATGCTTCCTTTTGTCACTTCATACTTTGGATGACCCATAATAGCAGAAGATAAAGTAGATTTACCTGTACCATTTGGTCCCATTACTGCGTGGATTTCTCCACCTTTAATTTCAAGGTTAACCCCTTTCAGGATTTCCTTTCCTTCAATCTCAACATGAAGATCTTTAATTGTTAAAGTAGAACCTGCCATGTGTATTTACCTCCGTGACTTTATAATGAATTTAAGAATTAAATTCTTTAATCATTCTCAATTTATTCTCATTCTAATCTTATAACAAATAAAAGCTATAATCAACTTTTTCAACTATACAGATAGTGTAAACTTGACAAGATAATCCTTTTCTATTGTTAGCTTAAAATAAAGGAAAAATGTAGGGATTTCTTGTCCGGTTTCCTGTCTTGATGAACATACCGCCACTGAAATAAATTAAAGCCTATGAGACCGTCCGCTTTGTTCTTCGGTTATTAAGGCTTGCCGCTAATTGCATAACAATAAAAAAACCAGTGCATCGTCTACACTGGTTTCCTTTTTTCTTCCTTATTATATATTAGAGTGCACCTTACGATCAAGTGCCGCAATCATTCTTCTGCTTTCCTTATATTCCTGCTCTCTTCTTTTCTCTACTTGCATTCTGACATCATGCTTTCGTTTGTACACCTCATAACCAATCCCATGGGCTCCATGCATTGCCTTTTCCATTTCACTTGTGTACGAGATACTCTCAAGAGAGTCGATAATGAATCATTCCTTTCAGGTTTTTAATTACTTTACAACTATACTACCCCCTCTTTCACAAGACAAAACCGGTATAGGCTCATTTTTTCTTAAATTCATCCTTTTCGTCCTGACCTCAAGGGGTTACCATTAAGTTTTCACAAAATTCCGCCATTATACTGCCAATTAATAGCTTACCTGTGGAAAATTATAAGTTCGAGTGAATATTTATTAGATTCTTTCCAAGACTTCGTTTATTATCCATGATACTCAGCTAGTAGTGGTTGATTTCCGCTCCAGGTGCTCGCTTTCCGCGGGGCGTGAGTTGAGCCTCCTCGGGCTTCGCCCTGCGGGGTCTCAACTTTCCCGCTATTCCCGCAGGAGTCGAGCACCTTCCGCTCCAATCAACTTAGTAATTTTAATCCAATATTCTATTTTTTTGAATAAAAATAGCCACTCTAAAACAATCGACCATCTTTCACTTCTAAAACAAAAAAACGGGAAGTGTATCACCTCCCGTTAGTTGCTATTGCTTCAATTGATTCAAATCCTGAATGGATTGCTGTACTAACGTCACAGCCTGACTCATGACCGCTCCGCCGCCAAATGCAGCAGTTACTCCAATTGCTTCAAGGATTTCTTCTTCTGAGCACCCTTGATCAAGGCATCCTTTTGTGTGGTAGATGATACAATATTCATCCTGGGAATAAAGACTGATTCCTAACGCGATCAACTGCTTTTCTTTTTTAGAAAGAACCCCTTCTCTAAAGCAGTGCTCAGTGAACGTATTATACTGTTCGGCCAGTTCAGGCATTTTTTCAGTGAAGATTCCAAGTCCCATTTTATAATCATGAAGGGCAGCTTCTGTTGTATTTCTTGGTTCCATCTGCATTTCAATCAGCTCCATTTCTGAAATAGATTCATCGAAAATAGTATGAACCAATAAGGAAATGATTATGTTAAAAATTTAGGGAAGACCTTGCAATGAAAAAACCCGATTCTGTACATTGACAGAATCGGGTTTGCACACTTTATTCACTTACCGGCACAACGGCTCCATCCCATTCTTCATTAATGAAGTCCTGGATTTCTTTCGAACGCAGTGCTTCCACTAGAGCTTTTACTTCCTCTTTGTTTTCATCACCTTTGTTAACTGCAATCACATTCACATAAGGAGAGTTACTATCTTCAATGGCAATTGAATCTTCAAGAGGTTTCAACCCTGCATCAATGGCATAGTTAGAATTTATGACAACCGCGTCCCCTTCTTCATTTTCATACATTTGTGGGAGAAGAGCTGCTTCGTACTCATAATCAAATTGGAGATTTCTAGGGTTTTCTTTAATGTCTTCAAGTTGGGCTTGCGTATTTTCCACCCCGTCCTTTAACGTGATGAGACCTTTTTTCTCTAACAATGTAAGGATACGTCCATGATCCGATACAGAGTTACTCATTAATATCGTAGCGCCTTCAGGAAGCTCCTCGAGAGATTTGAATTTTTTAGAATAAACACCGATCGGCTCAATATGAATCCCGCCTGCATTGACGAAATCATATTCATTTTCCTTCATTTGCAAATCCATATAAGGTGTGGTCTGGAAATAGTTTGCGTCAATATCTCCATTATCCAGATCTTTATTGGGGAGGATATAGTCTTGATACGTTTCAATTTGCAAGTCGATCCCTTTTTCTTCTAAGACAGGCTTCACTTTTTCAAGGATTTCAGCATGTGGAATATTAGAAGCTCCTACTACCAATTCCTTTTCGTCATTTCCAGAGCCTGAACCGCTCCCACATGCTGCCAAACCAAAAATACTTGTTGCTGCTATAACTCCTGCTACCCATTTTTTCATTTTATTTCTCTCCTTTTATCGTTTATCTAATTTATTTGTAAAGAAATCACCCAGTATCTGTATCGCAAACACAATGAGTAATATCATAATGGTTGCGGCGATCGTCACGTCTTCCCTGCTTCGTTGGAAGCCGTCTAAATAAGCTAAGTTACCAAGTCCGCCTGCTCCGATGACCCCGGCCATTGCCGTGTATCCAACAAGGGCTATGGCTGTCACCGTAATCCCTGAAATCAAAGCCGGCATGGATTCCGGTATGAGTACTTTCCATATAATTGTGCTCGTCTTCGCCCCCATCGCTTTCGCTGCCTCGATGACTCCTTTGTTCACTTCTCTTAAAGCTATTTCTACCATGCGGGCGTAAAATGGAGCAGCTCCGATGATCAGTGCGGGCAGAGCTGCATTCGCTCCGCGGATTGTGTCTAATAAAAACTTGGTGAACGGAATTAACAACACGATCAATATAATGAATGGAATCGATCTGAACACGTTTACGACTGCACTTGTTATCGTATATGTCAGTTTGTTTTCCCATAGGTTTTCCTTAGAAGTGAGGAAGAGTAAAGTCCCAAGGATCATTCCGAGTACAAAGGTAATCAATACTGACATCCCAGTCATATACAGGGTTTCGAAGGTTGCTTCCCACATCTTCTCCCAATCTACATTTGGAAATAAATTTTCAATCATCCTCTCAACACCTCCACTTTAACCAGTTGCGTATGAACAAACGCCAATGCATCTTTAATGGTTTGTTCATCCCCATCAAGGTGAACAAATAACGTTCCATAGGCACCTTTTTGGGTTTGGGAGATTTGTCCTTGCAGGATGTTTACGTCTAAATCAAACTTTCTTATCAGCGTGGTGATGAGCGGCTGCTCAGTTGACTCACCTACAAATGTAAATTTGAGCACTTTTCCATTGGGGTATTGTGTCAGTAAGTGTTCAATGGTTTCACCCGTTTCCTTTACTTCCGATACTTCTCTTACGAAACGCTTTGTCACTTGCTCTTGTGGATTTCGGAACACTTCCAATACATCCCCGAGTTCCACGACTTTTCCCTGTTCCATGACTGCCACACGGTGACAGATCTTCTGGATTACGTGCATTTCATGAGTGATCAGGACAATCGTCAGCCCTAAGCGTTTATTAATATCCACCAATAAATCAAGGATGGAATCGGTTGTTTGTGGATCTAAAGCGGAAGTAGCTTCATCACATAGAAGGACATCGGGATTGTTTGCAAGGGATCTCGCAATCCCCACTCGTTGTTTCTGTCCGCCGCTCAGTTGAGACGGGTAGGCATCTCCTCTGCCTTCCAAGCCTACAAGCTTCAATAATTCATTGGCTCTTTGCACTCTCTCTTTCTTAGATACTCCAGCAATTTCTAATGGGAACTGGATATTTTCTAATACAGTACGAGACCAGAGGAGATTAAAGTGTTGAAAAATCATGCCTATTGACTGTCTTGCTTCCCTCAGCTTTTTCCCCTTTACCTGGGAAACGATTTGACCATTCACGTCCACTATTCCATCTGTAGGAACTTCAAGACCATTAAGCATCCGGATCAGCGTACTCTTACCTGCCCCACTATAACCAATCACTCCAAAAATTTCTCCTTGGGCAATATCAATATTGACCCCATCAACGGCTGAGATCGGACCCGATTTGGATTGATATATTTTCTTCACATCTGAAATGGTAATCATGTTGTATTCCACCTTCTTTCGGAGTAAAACGACCTGTTTAATCAGAATAATAGTTGTACTTGCCTGATGTTTCCTGCTCCTTTTCTGAAGCAATAAAAAATGCCTTCCTGCGATAAGCAGAAAGGCATAATCATATAGGACTATCCTTTCTCTCATCTTTCAAAGCAAATGCTTTGAGTGAATTGGCACCATTTCAATTTTCATTGACGGTTGCCGGGCTTCATAGGGCACGTCCCTCCACCTCTCTAAATAAGAGTAAAGTATATTATTTAATTATTTGGATTAGTTAAAGACTCTGAAAATTTGCTACAAGAGAGATTCTATCACCGGATATAGAGTGTGTCAATTATTTTTTTCTACTTGATGTTTAAACTTCAACCGGCTCTTTTTCTCTGGATCTTGTTAGCCAAAGAACTGACTCCACAAATAATAGCGGACGATATCCTCCCCTTACTTCCAGGGATCCGTCCTCAATCAGTTGAGACAACCGTTCTTCCCCCATAAGAAGAGAAACCACTGTTTCCTCCATTCCTTCAATGACGAAATGAGCATCCCTATCCAATTCATCCAACACTGTGCATCCCTTGCTTGAAATTGAAATACCGTACAAATTTTTTCCACAATCAAACTGAAGAATAAACGGGCTATCTGGAAATAAGAGTCGTAAGTGATACCTTGAATGACATTGATCTACTAATTCCTCTAAATTTATTCGCATGAATACCCTCCCAGTGAAACTTCTATATAATAACAATTCCACTTTTAGGTATTTTCCCCTCTTATACTTTCTCGACATGTTTTGAAGAGAATCATCTAATTTGTCGAACAGTAAGAATTTGGATGATAACCAGTCAAAAAATGATGTCATTCGCAACATTTCCCGAGAAATATGTCTTCGTATGTAGAAAGAAAATCGTTCTATAATTGGATTTCATGAAGAAATAGGTGAATTTAGACAAATAAAAAAGACCTTCTCCCAAAAGGTCTCTTATCCCTCTAGCTATCCGCGGTCTTGTTTAGGGTTTCATATAAAAATGGCACGGATTGAAAGGCATAAATCCTTTCCTGTTCGACGCCATCTTTAAATAAAAGTAGACAGGGTACACTTTCGATGGATTGCTCTTCTGCAAATTGGGGCAAGTAATTCAGGTTGGCCTTCGAAAAATGATAGGATTGTGGAAGCTTCTCCACTACGTCAATCATCTTGCTTGCAACCTGACAGGTACCACACATCGGTGTATATAAATAAACAGCTTCGAACGCATGGTCTTCAATCGATTGTTTTAAAGTTTCGGTACTACTTACCTCAATCAAAACTAGATCATCCTTTTTCCTAGAAATTCTTTATGAACGTCTATATTGGCTCCAATAAGAACTGATGCGAGGTGATACTCCGGAGCTGCGGCCACTTCCTTGTACATTCGATCAATATACAAATGTTCAGCTTCAGGAAACTCACGTTTAAATTGCTTACGTAGTTTTTCACCTGCATCATCAGCATCTACTAATATATAGACATCCCTTTCCAATAAAGCATCAATGAGTTCGTCCATTTTCGTAATGCTAATGGTCCCGTTTGTACAAATAATTTCAATCGGTTCTTTAATGATATCCCTTACTTTTCGTTTATCAGTTGTACCTTCGACAATGATTACTTTTTCGTCAAGTTCCATCATGATCATCACCTTATCTTTCATAAATAAGATTACGATAGTATATTCAAATAACAAGAGATGATGTCCACTTTCTACTTATATTTTCTCATGTTTATAAAAAAAAGTGCAAGTGGTTTGCATAAACCAACTATTTTTTACAAATAGTGCCAGATTCGTAAATGAATCTGGCACCACGAGCATCTCTAACACCAGCCACCCTCATCACAATCTGTGTATCTTGCCTGATCGCCTTCTGTGGATGTGTAGCTTTGATATATTTTATTTTCTTTTGCTTCAAAGTTCGGCTCCATAATTATTCCGTCAAGAGGCAAAGCCATTCTGCCGATTGGCTGATTATCTAAATATAGTTCTACTTCACCATCTTTAAGTTTTCCTGTCACTCTATTGGTTACATCTAATTTCCTAGGCTCAAGTACCATTTGTATTCATCCTCTCTATGTGAAAAAACGTCTACTCATATGGTACCCAAAATAAAAAACAAAACACCTTGAGAAATTCTCAAGGTGCATGGTAGAAATTATCCTTCATTAATCATTTCGTCATACTGTTCAGCTGTCATAAGCTTGTCTACTTCTCCAGCTTCTGTTGGTTCAACAACGATCATCCATGCTTTTTCATAAGGTGATTCGTTCACGAATTCAGGGCTATCCGATAGCTCTTCATTCACTTCTACCACCTTACCAGATACAGGTGCATATAGCTCGGAAACGGTTTTAACCGATTCAACACTACCGAATGGTTCGTCCGCTTTGATCTCATCTCCAACCTCTGGTAACTCAACGAATACGATATCGCCCAGTTCAGATTGTGCAAATGATGTGATTCCTACGCGTACATTTTCCCCTTCAACCTTGACCCACTCATGTTCTTCTGAATAACGAAGTTCTTTCGGTGTACTCATTCTCTATCCCTCCAAATGCTAGTTATACAACCTAATATTGACACACTTTTCATTGAAAAAGCAAGAAAACTAAGCGTGAATAATGAAACTTTTTCATTGTCCATGATTTGGTAATCACAGTCCTCTTTTTACTTCCACGTTTCTTCAAAGGTTTCTTCCTTGAAACCTACTGTCACCTTGTTTCCATCCGTCGTAATCGGACGCTTGATCAGCATCCCGTCTGTGGAAAGGATTTCTAATAATTCCTCATCAGAAGCAGAGTTCACTTTATCCTTCAAGCCTAGTTCACGATACTTTTTACCACTAGTATTGAAGAACTTTTTTAGAGATAAATTACTCTTTTCATATAGGCTTTTGAGCTCGTCTTTTGACGGCGGGTTTTCCACAATATGTATTTCATTCATTGCTATACCTTGATCTTCCAGCCACTTCTTTGCTTTGCGGCATGTACCACACTTGGGATAAGAATAAAAAGTCAATGACATCATTCCACCACCTTTCATTATGATCTGGATGAAGCAAGGCTCCATCCAGCATTCTGTATTGCACGAATCTATCTCTACATTCGACAATATTGATTATTATCCTTCTTTTGTGAAACATTACTCACATTGTTTTTCAACCGTCTCAACCAGTTCCTTTAGAAGGACGGTTGCATTATCCAATTCAAGAGAATAGAAGCGCTGTGTCCCCTTTTGCTCTAATGACACTAATTGCTGATCTCTCAGGATCTTTAAATGGTGAGAAACAGCCGGGCGAGATAATGTTAGATTTTCAGTTATTTGATTGACCGTAAGAGGTTCTTGTTCGGCAAGAAGTAATATTATGTCCTGACGATAAGGATCACTCAGTGCTTGAAATAATGGAATGCAAGCACGAAAGGTATCGATTGCTTTTTGACCCATAGTCTTCTCCCTTCAAACTCATTCACATTCAATTATACCCGTTCTTGTACTTTACGAACAATATTTGCGACCAATTTCCTCGGCATAAAACGAACGGATTGAGTCAGCATTCTGTTTTTAAAACCCGGGATAATAACGGTTTTGTTCTTCGTCATCATTTGGTTATATCCCTCTGCTACCACTTCTTCCACACTCATCACACCAGACTGAAATAGTTTTGAAGACTGCAGGTCAGCTGCATCACTGAATCCCGTTTGGGTAGCTCCGGGACACAAAGCAGTCACTTTCACTCCGTGTGGTCCCCATTCATTAGCCAAAGCTTCTGAGAGTGAAAGGACATACGCTTTTGTAGCATAGTAAACGGCCATTAACGGACCTGGCTGAAATGCGGCTGTTGATGCGACATTTAGGATATGTCCACGTTTCTGCTTCACCATTTCCCTTCCAAAATACTTGCTTAGCTCGGTAAGGGCAGTGATATTCACTTGAATCATGTCCAGCTCTTTTGAGAGCACTGTTTGTTCGAATTCACCAAACAAACCGAAGCCTGCATTATTGATTAGGAAATCAACCTTGGTCCCTTTTGCTTTGACTTCCTCATATAACGTTTCAGATGCTCCTGGCTTGGAAAGGTCTGATGGTATGACATATGCTTTCACACCGTACTTACTTTCTATTTCTTTTGATAGAATACGAAGCTTCTCTTCACTTCTTGCTACAAGAATCACATCATGACCTGAACCTGCAAATTTATGACTAAAGTGCAAGCCTATACCACTTGAAGCCCCTGTAATTAATACTGTTTTATTCATCTATGATTACCACCTTATCTTATATGTTTAAACACTTAAACGTTTAAGTGTTTAAACATATAATAATTGGTTGTGATGGCTAAGTCAAGTTTGGAGGATTACTTCAAACATAAAGGGACGGACCTCCATTCAGAGGTCCGTCCCTTTAACTTCTCAATTAAACTGTATATTTTTCTGCGTCGATCAGCTTTTCTGATGCTGCACGTTTGACTGCAATCACGTTGATTGGTGTATGGCGGGTAAATTTACGCAGTGCTGACAGCATCATGCGCAGTGTGTCACCCGTTTCAGTTGCTACCAGTGTTTCTTTTGCATGCTGTTCGATTTCGTTGAATGCTTCTTGACAGAAGATTTGTGTGTAAAGAAGTTTTTGCTGAGCTTTCTCTACTCCACCTTTTTGAATCGCTTTTTCTGTTCTGAGAACAACGGACTCCATCGCGTATGCGTTTGAAACGATATCAGCAATGTTCACAAGGATTTCCTGCTCTTTTTCAAGAGCTTTACCGAATTTTTGAGCAGCTAAGCCGGATAGCATCAAGCCGATTTTCTTCGCATTTTTCACAAGGTATTTTTCCTGAGCAAGCGGCTCATCTCCTACTTCTTCAGGCATAAGCATCATCAGTTCTTCTTGAAGGGCCTGTGCTTTTTGAAGTAATGGAAGTTCACCTTTCATTGCTTTACGAAGGTACGTGCCAGGAACCAGAAGACGGTTGATTTCATTCGTCCCTTCAAAGATACGGTTGATACGGGAGTCGCGGTACATTCTTTCGATTTCGTATTCCTGCATGAAACCGTATCCACCGTGAAGTTGAACACCTTCATCGACTACATAATCCAGTACTTCTGTTGCGAAGAATTTATTCAGTGAACACTCAATCGCGTATTCTGCAATCGATTTTGCCACTTCAGTTCCGTTCTTCACTTCTTCATCCGTAAGCTTGCTCATACGATCCTCGAACAATCCTACTGTACGGTAAACGGAGCTTTCTGCTGCGTATAATTTAGACGCCATCGTTGCCAGTTTTTCTTTTGTCAGGTTGAAAGCAGAAATTGGTGTTTTGAATTGCTGACGTTGATTCGTGTATTGTACCGTTACCTCTAATGCACGTTTACTTGCTCCGACAGCACCTACCCCTAATTTGTAACGGCCGATGTTTAAGATATTAAATGCAATGATATGGCCTTTCCCTGCATCACCAAGAAGATTTTCCACTGGAATTTCAGCATCTTCCAGGATTAATGTCCGAGTGGAAGAGCTTTTGATACCCATTTTCTTCTCTTCCGGACCGGTTGAAACGCCTGGGAACTCTTTTTCTACGATGAACGCAGAGAAATGCTCCCCATCGATTTTCGCATACACAACGAATACATCAGCAAACGCAGAGTTTGTGATCCACTGCTTCTCACCATTTAAAATGTAGTGAGTACCTTCTGCATTCAATTTAGCTGTCGTTTTAGCTCCCAGCGCATCTGAACCTGAACCCGGCTCCGTTAATGCGTAGGCTGCCAGTTTTTCACCAGTCGCCAATGGAGGAAGGTATTTTTGCTTTTGCTCTTCGTTTCCGAACAGAACGATTGGAAGTGACCCGATTCCAACGTGTGCACCGTGAGAGATGGAGAATCCGCCTGCACGTGACATTTTTTCAGCAATCAGTGCCGAACTTACTTTATCCAATCCCAATCCGCCGTACTCTTCGGGAACATCTGCACCCAGAAGTCCAAGGTCCCCCGCTTCTTTTAACAGGCGGACAGAGTGGTCAAATTCATGGTTTTCCAGATTATCGATAACAGGTACCACTTCATTTAACACATAATCCTCGGTTGTTTTGGCAATCATTTTTTGTTCATCAGAGTATTCCTCCGGTGTAAAAACTTGCTCACAACTTACATCTTCAATTAAAAAACTTCCACCCTTGATCAGCTTTTCTGTTTGATTCGCCATTTCGAATCCCCCTAAAAATTTTTATTTTGAAGGAGCAGGGGGCCTCGGTATTCGAGGTCCGTCCCTCCTATTAACCTATTAGTTCAAAGACGCCGGCTGCACCCATCCCGCCGCCGATGCACATGGTGACGATACCGAATTGCTGGTTTCTGCGTTTCATTTCATGTACAAGGGAAAGGGTCAGCTTGGCACCTGTACAACCAAGTGGATGACCGAGAGCGATGGCTCCACCGTTTACGTTCACTTTTTCTTCGTCCAGGCCCAGCTGACGAATGACTTGGATGGATTGAGAAGCGAATGCTTCGTTCAGCTCAAATAGTCCGATATCCGACAGCTCCAACCCTGCCATCTTCAATGCACGTGGAATCGCTTCGACTGGACCGATTCCCATGATTTCCGGTGGCACTCCGGCTACCGCAAAGCTTCTGAACTTCGCCATTGGTTGCAGTCCTAATGAACCAGCCTTTTCTCTATCCATTACCATGACAGCTGCTGCTCCGTCACTCGTCTGGGATGAGTTCCCTGCCGTTACAGAGCCCTTCACATTGAAAGCCGGGCGTAACTTAGCCAGTACTTCCGAGCTTGTTTCAGCACGTACACCCTCATCTTTTGAAAACTGGAATGATTTCTCCACCAGTTTATTTTCATTGCTTACTGAGCGATGAAGCACATCAACCGGTACGATTTCATCATCGAACTTTCCTTCAGCAATAGCTTTGGCCGCTTTTTGGTGACTTCTTACCGCAAATGCATCCTGATCTTCACGGGATACACCGAACTTTCTTGCCACCTGCTCGGCTGTATGCCCCATACTCATATAATATTGAGGCGCGTTTTCAGCGAGCTTCGCATTCGGACGGACTACGTGACCCATCATGGGAACAAGACTCATGGATTCAGCTCCACCTGCAATTGCTGTATCAGAGTGCCCAAGCATGATTTTTTCTGCAGCATAAGCAATGGATTGCAGTCCAGATGAACAATAACGGTTAATCGTGATTGCCGGTACTGAATCAGGCAGGCCCGCAAGACCACCGATATTTCTTGCCATGTTTAACCCTTGTTCTGCTTCAGGCATCGCACATCCGATGATAAGATCATCAATGTTGCCTTCATAATTCCCTGCACGTTTGAGGGTTTCTTTAACTACAAGTGCTCCGAGATCATCTGGCCGTACCTGTGCTAATGATCCTTTTCTTGATTTTCCGACTGGTGTTCTTGCACCAGCAACAATGACTGCTTCACGCATGATATTCCCCCGCTTTCTAATATGGTATAAACGCTGATTAATTGCGTAATGGTTTTCCTTTAACAAGCATGTGCTGCATTCTTTGTTGTGATTTCGGCTGTGCAACAAGACTCAGGAATGCTTCTCTTTCAAGATCCAACAAATATTGTTCGTCTACTTCAGTGCCGTATGGAACCTTCCCGCCAGCAATGACGTAGGCAAGTTTTTTTGCGATCATCAGATCGTGTTCCGAAATAAATCCTGATTGGAGCATGGATTGAGCTCCAAGAAGAAGCGTTGCATATCCTGTTTCACCCACAACCGGTACTTTCTTACGGATCGGTGCTGAGTATCCACCTTCATACAGGCTTAGTGCAGCCTGTTTGGCATCGTATAACAGATGATCATTGTTTACACTTACTCCATCTGCTTTATTTAAGAAGTTGTTGTCTCTTGCTTCATCACCGGATGTGGAAACCTTCGCCATAGCAATCGATTCGAATACTTTATTGGCTACTTTTTGAAGATCGAATTCCACTCCATTTGGAAGGTTCGCTAAGTGCTTCATATAGAGCTCTTTGTTTCCGCCTCCGCCCGGTATCAATCCGACTCCGACTTCCACTAATCCCATATAGGTTTCCATGGACGCCTGAATATGGGCTGCAGGTAAGCAGACTTCGCTCCCTCCGCCTAATGTCATGCCGAATGGTGCTGCTACAACTGGTTTCGTTGAATATTTGATCTTCATCATCGCCTGCTGGAAGTGTCTGACGACCATATCTATTTCAAATACGTTGTCATCCTGTGCTTCCATAAGAATCATGGCAAGATTTGCTCCTACACAGAAGTTCTTGCCCTGATTTCCGATGACGAGTCCTTTATAATTCTTCTCTACTTCATCAACTGCAAAATTGATCATTTGCGTAATATCCATTCCAATGGCGTTATTTGGAGAATGGAATTCAAGAAGCGCGATTCCATCACCGATATCAATCAAGCTTGCTCCGGAATTCTTTTTGATCAGCTTCCCTTGCGTCTTTAGCGCCTTTAAGTCGATTGCCTTCGGGTTTCTTTCTACAAGTTGATAGTCTCCATTGTGATAGAAGTGACGCTCGCCATCTTCATCTTTATAAAAAGTGGAGTGACCTTCAGCGAGCATCGTTTCCACCCACTCAGGTACGATGTGGCCTTCTTCCTTCATGCGAGTCACAGATTTTTCAACACCGATTGCATCCCATGTTTCAAATGGGCCCATTTCCCATCCAAAGCCCCATTTCATGGCCTGGTCGATGCCTACGATATCATCAGCGATTTCACCATGCAGCTGGGCTGAATAGTTTAACACCGGGGACACGATATTCCATAGGAGCGTACCTGCTTGATCTTTCGCATACACAAGTGATTTTATTTTATTCTTTAATCCTTTTTCATTTTTCGCCATTTCAAGAGAGGCCGTTTTCAGCTTCTGACGTGGCTGATAATCCATCGTTTCAGGATTGAGCTCCAGGATCTCTTTTCCTTGTTTCAGGAAGAAGCCCTGTCCGCTCTTGCTTCCGAGCCACCCGTTTTCAAGCATCTTCTGCATGAAGGCCGGTACTTCAAACACTTTCTGCTCTTCACCTTCCACTTGGTCGTACACATTTTTCGCTACATGTGCGAATGTATCGAGCCCGACCACATCAAGTGTACGGAAAGTGGCACTTTTCGGTCTTCCGATCGTCGGTCCCGTGATGGAATCAACTTCTCCTACAGAGTAGCCGCCTTTCAGCATTTCTTGAACAGTGATGAGCAATCCATACGTTCCGATGCGGTTTGCTATGAAGTTCGGCGTATCTTTCGCCATCACGACACCCTTACCAAGGATGTCTTCACCAAATGTCTTCATGAAACTGACCACTTGCGGATCCGTCTTCTTCGTTGGAATCACTTCAAGAAGCTTTAAGTAACGAGGCGGATTGAAAAAATGCGTGCCTAAAAAATTCTTCTGGAAATCATCGCTTCGACCTTCTGACATTGCCTCGATTGAAATCCCGGATGTATTTGAACTGATGATGCTACCCGGTTTCCGGTATCGCTCCACTTGCTCGAACACTTTCTTCTTGATATCTAAATTCTCAACGACTACCTCAATGACCCAGTCACAATCCCCGATATTCTGAAGATCATCCTCGAAGTTGCCTGCTGTTATGAGTGAAGCGTTTTGCTTTGATGTCAATGGCGCCGGTTTTTGTTTAAAGAGCTTTTTTAAAGCGTTTTCACTAAATTGATTACGAAACGCCTTGCTCTCTTCTGTCAGTCCCTTTGCTTTATGTTCGTCGGATAATTCTCTTGGTACGATATCTAATAACATTGTCGGGATGCCGATATTTGCAAGATGAGCGGCAATTCCTGAACCCATGACTCCTGATCCTAACACTGCGGCTTTCTGAATTCTACGAACCAATGGTATTTCCCCCTTTTACACACTTTGAATGAATACTCATTCATTTTTTACTCAAAAAAAAGACTCGAATGAGTTCCTGTTACATCTAATATATCGTATTTTCTAAAATATCGCAATATTTAAAAGACTAAAAATGATAAATTTTACAAAAACTTTGATGTTTTTACAGTGTCATGTTCTTTCCGGATAATGTACACTTGATAACAAAATAAGGTACTGAAAATTTCAAGGATATGGAGGATCAAATGAAAAAGCAGACGACATCTATCACCATTCTAGAAACCAGTGATATACATGGCCACATATTCCCTTACTTATATGGAACGAAGAAAAAGGCGACCGTTGGATTAGGTAGAATCGCTACCTTTATTAGAGAAGTACGGAGCCAAACCGGCAATGTGTTGGTCATTGATAACGGGGATCTCTATCAAGGCACCCCCCTTACTTATTATTATATGAAACAAGCTCGTCATTTGCCAAACCCTTTTGTTTCTATTTTACATGAATTGAATTATGATGCAGCCGTGATTGGCAATCATGAATTCAATTATGGAATGGAACCCTTACGTAATGCTCATCAAGAAACAGAGTATCCCTTTTTGGCCGCTAACATCCTCGATAAGGTGACTATGAAGCCATTGTTCGGACTCCCTTACTTTATCAAAGTGTTCCCCAATGGGGTGAAAGCCGCTGTACTTGGTGTAACGACACATTATATTCCAAACTGGGAAAATCCCTCTCACATTGTCGATTTGTCATTTGAAGATGCCTTTACCTCCACCCGGAATTGGGTGTCCTACATCCACACAGTAGAAAAACCTGACGTGATAATTGTTTCGTATCATGGGGGGGTTGAAAAGGATATTCAAACCGGGTCACCAACTGAACGACAAACTGGTGAAAACCAGGGCTATAAAATTTGCCAGGAAGTAAAAGGAGTCGATGTGCTGCTGACTGGTCATCAACACAGAAAACTTGCCGGCACCATCAATGGTGTTTCAATCGTTCAGCCGGGAATGCATGGTGAGAGCATCGGAAAAGTAACGATTGAGTTAAAACGGAACAAGCAAGGATGGACTATTATAAACAAAGAGCCTCAGGTCATTTCAATGGATGGAATTGAGGCCGATAAAATGGTCCTTTCCATCGCCGGTGACATTGAAAGCAAAACACAATCCTGGCTGGACCAGCCCATTGGTAAGATTGAAGGAAATATGCAGATAGAAGATATATTCGAGGCTCGTATTAAGGAACATCCATTCATTGAGTTCATCCAGCGCGTCCAATTGGAGGCAGCGGACGTCTCCATTTCAGCAACGGCACTATTCAGTGAATCACAGCAGGGACTGCCAAGTATAGTCACATTGAGGGACATCGTGTCTAACTATATCTATCCCAATACTTTAACCGTTCTTGAACTTACAGGTAGGGACATACGTCTTGCCCTTGAGCGCTCAGCATCTTATTTTGCTGTAAACCAAGCAGGGGTGCTTAGTGTGAACCCGGATTTCACCACTCCTAAACCTCAGCATTATAATTATGATATGTGGGAAGGCATTGACTACGTTTTGAATATCAGCCATCCAATAGGTGAACGCGTCACCTCCCTCTTCTGCAATGGTGTACCCTTAGCAGAAGAACAGAAATATCAAGTCGTCATGAACAATTATCGTGCAGGAGGCGGCGGCGAATACACCATGTTCAAAAACAAGAAGATTATCAAAGAAATACAAATCGACATGACCGAGTTGATTGCTGACTACTTCCTCAAGTACCCAACCATAAAAGCTGCCTGTAACCACAATTGGAAAGTTGTGGTCGATGGAGAGGGACGGACCTCATTTTGAGGTCCGTCCCTCTTCTTTTTCATAATTCTAAACGGATATGGGAATCTTAGTAATGGAGGTGTTCGACATGGCTAAGCATAAGAAAAATCCTTCCAAGGCTGGAGTGAGTGCAGCAAGCGTGAAGGGAGACGCTGGTCCTACCGTTGAGATGGCCGGCGGAGGGAAAAGAAACAGTCAAAACAATCAATTTAAGAAGCAACCATAGTATTTTTCAGTAAATGCAGCACCTGATCTTGTTGATCGGGTGTTTTTTTGGTTTGGTGTGGTAATGTGCTAGTGTGTGGTTGACGTTTCAATGGTGTGTTAAAAGGCTTTGGGAACTTTATCGACCGTTCTTTGGATTTATCGACTTGACTTTTATTTCGATATATCAACCGTTATCAGGATTTATCGACCGTTCTTTCATTTTATCAACCATATTTTCAATATATCGACCGTCCGACAAATTTCGCCAACCGCAAACACTTTTTCCCTCCCTTCCCAACCACACACACTAATCCCCAGACTTTTCCCCTCCCCATGCAAAAATTAACTTTGCCTTGTCCCCACTTTTACAGTAAACTAAGAATATAAATTTTAAGTTGTCAGACCTCCTACTTTATCATCATTACCTAAGGTAGCTCGTCTGTTTTTTAAAGTACAGTAATGATAACGTTTACAGATAAGGAGACTATATAATGAAGCGCAGACTTATGTTTTTTACGATTGGACTTTTTATTTTGACGATGGGGGTTGCCTTGATTATTAAATCTGGCCTGGGTGCTTCTGCCTGGGATGCCCTGGCCGTTGGGGAATCGAATATGTTCGGTATTACGGTTGGAACCGCTGTTTTCATAAATGGGGTTGTACTGATCGTCCTTAATGCTCTTATTATGAAGAAGAAGCCTGATGTATTGGCTGCGGGGTCCATTCTTGTGATTGGCCTTTTGATTGATTTTTGGTTACTGGTTGTCTTTAATGATTACGCTCCTGAGATGCTGATGAATCAGGTGTTCACCCTTGCTTCAGGTATTTTGACAATGGGACTTGGGATTGCGATTTACTTACAGGCAAAATTCCCGGCAAGTCCAATGGATACACTTATGGTGGCCATCCATACGCGTTTCGGTTTAAATCTTCGTAATTCGCGAATCATCAGTGAAGGATTTGCCCTGTCACTGGCATTCCTGTTTAAGGGAGATATCGGAATCGGTACGATCATTGTTACGCTCCTATTAGGATTCGTGGTTCAATATAGCTTCCCGATTTTCGAACAACTCTTTGAAAGAAAATCAATGGGTAAAGCAGCCGTTTCTGCTGAGTAATCAATAATAAAAAGCAATCTTCCTAGTGGGAGATTGCTTTTTTATTTTGTGACATAGATTTTGGCTCATCCTGAATGAGGAGCGGCTCGTGCCCGGCGACAATTGCTCTGGTTACGTTGAACTTAATCCCCCTTTAGAATTCAAGAGCTCATTGATACGCTTTCTCTGGCTTTTATTTGCCAGCACATAAAGTGTATCATTTGCTTTGATGACGGTGTCTCCCATTGGAGTGATCAGTTCATTGTTTCGGATAACCGCTGAAATCAATGTTTTCTCAGGGAGATTGATGTCTTTAATCGCCTTGTTTGTAATATAGGCATCGTCGTTAATGAGAACTTCGAGCATTTCATTGTTTGTTTTACCAATTGAAACGAGTTCTATGCTATGAGCGACAGGGGGTCTTTCTTCTCCTGCAAGCTTAAGGTAGTTTGCTAAAGGTGAGATGGTCGTTCCTTGTATCAGAGCGGATAGAAGAACAACGAAAAACACGACGTTGAAGATGACTTCATTGTTTTCGATATTGGCAACCATTGGATACGTTGCTAATACGATTGGTACCGCGCCCTTCAAACCAGCCCAAGAGATGAAGAATTTTTCTTTTATCGAGAAGTTCTTTGCCAGGGCAAGGCTTAAATACACTCCCAGTGGTCTCGCTACGACAATCAGTAGAATCGATAGGACGATTCCTTGCCACGCAATGCTTGGCAAATGCTGAGGGAAAACCAATAAACCCAATAGGATAAACATGACGATTTGCATCATCCAGGCAAATCCTTCATTAAAGCGGACAATCGAATGTCGGTAGGTCAATTCCTGATTTCCGACTACGATCGCCATGATATAGACAGCTAATAGACCGCTCGCTTCAAGTATGCTCGTAAAAGCGTATGTGAAGATAGCCAGTGAAATGGACAGAACTGGATACAACCCGGATGAATCAAGGTTAATCCGATTGATGATCCATACAGATGCCCATCCCAGCACCAGTCCAAGTACCAGCCCCATACCCATTTGCCAAAAAAAGCTTAAAATCAAGGTAGCAGGATTTAATTCGGGAAATTGGATCAATTGCAAAAAAGCTACCGTCAAAAAGATGGCCATCGGGTCGTTACTGCCTGATTCTGCTTCCAGTGTAGAAGAAATTTTCGGTTTGATGTTTTTGTTCCCTAAAACGGAGAAAACCGCTGCAGCGTCCGTTGAACCAACGATTGCCCCGAATAACATCCCTTCCAGCCAGCTTACATCGAGGATGAACTTTGCTGCCACTCCTATCGAAAGTGTGGTCACAATGACTCCAATGGTTGCCAGTGATAATGAAGGTTTATAGACACTTTTCACATTACTCCATTTCGTCTGAAGTCCACCTTCAAACAGGATGATGATTAAAGCAAGTGTTCCGATGAATTGTGTCATTGGAGCATTATCGAAGAAGAAATATGTATTTAAAACCATACCTACGATGATAAATAAAATAAGTGAGGGAACGCCTAACCGTGTGGAGAACTTAGCGGTGACAACACCGACTAAAAGCAAGAGGCCAAGCAGTAAAGTCAAGTTATCAATGGTAATTTCCATTTTATCGCCTCTTATTTCATGAAGATTATTCTCTTTTATTATATAATATTGTGAATAACGTAACAATTAAAAAGCCTTGCCTGTGACCGTATGGATCAAAACTTCTTAAAGTATGAGCGGGATGAACTCCATTTCCCTTATACTGTTTAGAAGTTGAGCGGAAATCAACGACTCCTGTCTTTTCTGCTTAAAGTTTTCCCCATGATGATAAATTCATGTGGGACATTCGGAAAGAAACCATCACGAAGGGTTTTCCAGTCTTGAGAATGATAAAAGTCAATGGCTGATTGATTATCCTTGCGGGTGGTAAGTACTGCTCTTTCTTCTCTTCTATTCTGCAATAATATTCCCATCAGTCGTTTAGCAATACCTTTTCCTCTGTAATCGGGATGAACGCCAAGTTCGACCAGCTCCATGCAATTCTCCATCCATTCACGATTCCGGTGTAGATGCCGGGATAATAGCTCGTGATAATATTGCCCTTTTTCAGAAGAATATCCATATACGTACCCTGCGACTTCATCACCCACAATAGCCAGGTACCCTTCAAACTGCGGGTACGTAGAATGACGTTTAAATTGTTGTTCCATGCCGGCCGCGTCCACCTCAAAGAGCTGGCAATAAAGCTTGATCATTTTCTTAAAATACTTTCCTTCCACTCGAAACGGGACAATTATCATTGTTCCTTAACCTCCTTTCCATGATTAAAATATACAAATAAGACTCCATGAACATCCATAGAGTCTTAATACTATCTACTATTATTATTTCTTTATGACCCCTTTTAGAACAAAGGCGACATTTGCCGGTCTTTCAGCAAGTCTTCTCATGAAGTATCCGTACCAATCCGTACCGTATGGAACGTATACGCGCATTTTATAGCCTTCTTTGACCAGTTCATGCTGGCGCTCTACACGAATGCCAAAAAGCATTTGAAATTCAAATTGATCACGAGGAATGTTATACTCTTCCACGAGTCTCTTCGTATATTCGATCATCTCATCATCGTGAGTGGCAATAGCCGTATAATTGCCGTTCAACAGATGAGTTTTAATAATTTTTTTGAAATTATCGTCTACATCCTTCTTCTCGGGAAACGCAACTTCATGTGATTCTTTATAGGCCCCTTTTACTAGACGCAGGTTGGGGGAATACGCATTCAAATCATCCATATCCTTTTCTGTTCTATATAAATAGGCTTGTATTACCGTGCCGATATTATCATACTCGGACTTTAACCTCTTGAAGATATCAATGGTCTTTCCACAGCGGGAATAGTCTTCCATATCAATGGTCACAAATACATTTTGCTTAGTTGCTTCATCAAGAATCAACCTCATATTCTTCATGACAACCTCTTCGGAAATATCCAACCCCATTGATGTCATCTTCAGGGATAATTGAGATTTCAGGTTTTCTCTCCCGATCGCACGAACAGCCTCTACACATTCCAGGGCCATTTCGTTTGCCTCTCGCTCATTGTCCACAAACTCACCTAAATAGTCGATCGTTACAACAAGATTCTGACTATTCAGTTCACGAATAACCTCAACTGCCTGCAGAATGGAAGATCCTGCAACGAATCGGCCGGCTCCAAAGCGCAGGCCATATTTCTTAGCCAGTTTCGTCATCGGCTTATTTTTTGAAAGGAATAAAAAGAAATTACGCATTGCTTGCTCCATGTTGCTTACCCCCTGAAAAAACATATATATCATACTATGAAACCGTTTTCTTTATTGCTAAAAAAGGAAAATTTCATACTATTATATATCTACCAACATTTTATCACCTTTTCAACGTTTTGAATATACTTTCAATACGTTCTGAGTAGAATATTATCGAAATTTGTAAACACGTGAATAATCATGTTGAGCATTAGGAAAAATAACCTTTGCCCTATGATTATAAAACTTTCTTAAGGGGTCGTATACAGGGTAATATTACCTATCGGTCATACAAAGAAAGGGTATTCAAAGATTGAAAAGGAGGAAAAGAATATGCAACAACAACCTCAACAAGGAAGCCAGCCACAAGCCTATACTGAACCACCGCAAATGCTTACAACGAAGGATTCTTTATATTTAAATGACATGCTTGCATGGAATCTTAATGCCATGAAGAAGTGCCATTTTGCAGCTGCCCACTGTCAGGATACTGAGATTAAAGCTGAGTTGGATAAATGCGGCCAGATGCATCAACGTCACTACCAACAACTACTTGCACATTTGAATACGGCTAATCAAAACCAAAACATGATGTAGGAAGGAGTCCCAATAGATGAATCAACAGAATCAGCAAAAAATTCAAAACCCGCAAACACAAGTACCGGAAACGCCACAGATGAATGATCGAGACTTCATTACTGATGTGCTGTCTCACGAGAAGTACATGACTGCTTCTTACTGTACAGCTTTGAACGAAGCGAGTCATCAAGCGTTATATCAAGATCTGCTCACGATTTTTAACGAAACCCAAAATGCTCAACGCGAACTATACAATGAAATGTTCCGCAAAGGCTGGTACAAGCTTGAAGCTGCCGACAGTCAAAAGATTCAACAATCCTATCAGCAGCACCAACAGTATTCTTCCCAATTCCCATATGGGTATGGCGGGCAGGTTCAATAATGTCAGAAGGCAGACGCTGGTCTGCCTTTTTTGTTTTGTGATGCGTGATAAGTAGACGTGTCTGTAAAATAATCTTCTGAATCCCGACTTCAGACAAAATCCAATAAAAAAAGCACCCTCTCTAAAAGGGCACTTTACTCATAAAAACCTCTTATTCTTCCTTCTTTTTCTTATTCATTTCCGCACGATGAGCTTCATTCATCTCTTTTATCTGGCCGACGATTCGTTTCATCTCATCTTTACCATCTGGATATAATGAATTCCAATGCTTCACGAGTGCAGGCATATTTTTCGCTATGAAAGAGTACAGAGCATATTGGGTGACCATTTCTTTCTTGTCCGAATCGGTATCACCTACTAATAGCTCAGTGTATTTTTCAACCAATGCATCAAATTGTTCCGGGAATTCTTTCATTATCTTAAACCTCCTTGTGAATATTGAGCTATGTCCTTTTCACTCGACAGGTTTGCGGACATGTTTTACAACGATACTTCTCCCCATTTTCCAATCTATAGGAGAAGCAACAGGTTTTACGAACACGAACCTTTTCCGGTACAGTATCTACATTTACTTTTTCACTATAGTAACGGGCCAATGGATTTTTATGATACTGTCCGAACCATGGGCTGTTTTCATCCGATAGCAGCTGGCGGAATTGTTGATCTCGCTGTGCTCTCATTCCTTCGTTTAAAAAAACATCATCACTCTCGAAAATCCAGAAAACATAGACAGCGATATTTTCCCATAGAATAAGATTTGACTGCTTTGTCGCTTTCTTTAACGACTGTATCACTCCATTAAGATGCTCCCGAAAGATCGACTGAATATATTCCTCTTTCTCCCCGGTGGAAGTGAATTCAGTAACGGTTACATCTTTCAAATAAAACTGAGGCATCCATAATCCATTCTTGTCTCCGTCCACCAGGATCAGGTTTTCAGGCTTGAGGTTTAATTTCTTATTCCAATACGTCATCGCCATTAATCCCATTGCTGCTATGAAAGCATAGCGTTTCATGAATAAGGACGCTGCTACCTTAAGATCATCTGTCCCGATTGCCGAAAGCCTGCCGGTTAGATAAGCTTTCATTTCAATCTCCCCTAAGAAACAGCTTGCCTCTTCCCCTTTAAAAGCAGGATCCCACTCTCTATGAAAACGATATTTCATAAGAGTATCCCACTGTCCCTGGGTGAGGACATTCATCATCCCGTCTCACCCACAGCATTCAGAATGCAGCGACCTTTACCAAATGGGATGCATAACGGGGTTCCAAACAAAGGATCACGTGATACCTGACAATCCATATCAAATACATTCTTCACGAGTTCACAGCTGATTACATCTTCAGGCTTCCCTTGGGCATAAATTTGCTTATCACGGATGGCGACAATATTATGGGCATAGCGACAGGCTAAATTAAGATCGTGCAGGACCATGACGATGGTTCGCTGTTCTTTCTCGTTGAGTTCAAATAATAAATCAAGAATTTCAATTTGATGGGTCATATCGAGATAGGTAGTGGGTTCATCCAACAGAATGATGTCTGTGTCTTGCGCTAGAGTCAACGCAATCCAAGCACGCTGTCTCTGTCCCCCTGAAAGTTCATCCACTTTCCGGTGCTGCAGTTCTTCCATTTTTGTTGCCTTCAGTGCGTCCTGGACAATTTCTTCATCCTTATGGGACCACTGCTTGAGCCATGTTTGGTGAGGGTACCGACCTTGCTTAACCAGCTGCAGGACGGTCAATCCCTCAGGAGCTGTTGGCGATTGAGGAAGAATGGCCATTTTACGAGCGACTTCTTTCGTTGATAAACGAGAGATGGCTTCCCCATCTAACAGAACCGATCCTTGCTTAGGCTTTAGCAATCTGGCAATGGACCGAAGAAGAGTCGATTTACCGCAGCCATTTCCGCCGATGAAGACAGAAATCTCCCCTTTTGGAATGTCAATATTCAGTTCATCAATGATCGTTCGTTCCCCGTAAGATAGAGTCAAATCCTTCGTTTTTAAAATGTCACTCATTAATGGCCAACTCCTTTAAGAATTTCTTGTTTTAAATAAAAGATAGATAAAATAAGGTGCTCCAATTGCTGCTGTAAATACTCCTGCTGGAACTTCCAGCGGCAGGAATAGAGTCCTGCCTATCAGATCTGCCACCATCACGAGAATACCACCTATAAAAGCGGCAGTCGGAAGTAACGCACCGAAAGATGATCCTACCATCCTTCTTGCCATATGAGGAGCCATCAGACCTACAAAGCCGATCCCCCCTGCAAAGGCAACCGCTCCACCCACTAGAGCCGTTGACATAAGGAGAAGTAAAAAGCGTTGTCTCTGGACGTTCCCTCCAACACTTGTAGCGATTTCTTCTCCAAGTTCCTGGATATTCAATTGACGGGTAATAAAAAAGCTCAACACTATAAAAATCAGGCTCCATGGAAGCAGAATCCACACATCCTGCCAGTCGGATCCGTTAACGGTACCTGTAATCCATATATTTGCTTGACTGGCTCTATATATAGGGCCGAGGATCATAAGCAATGTAGTCAATGCTTGTGTCAAAGCTGATATACCGATTCCGATCAATACGAGCCTGACAGGGGATACACCTTTTCTCCATGCCAAGAAATAGACTAAAAAGGCAATGACAGCTGCACCGATAAATGCTGCAACAGGCATCCATTTAATACTGACCATCAAGGTATTATCATCGTTACTGAAAAGTGTCAGGAAAGCGACGACCGCCGCACCCGCCCCTCCGGTGATCCCGATAATGTCCGGGGACGCCAACGGATTTCGAATCATTCCTTGCAAAATCCCGCCTGCAACGGCCAATGCCATCCCGGCGAGCAGAGCAATGATAATCCTTGGAAGGCGAAATGATGTAACAACAAGCTGTTCTAAACTTGTTCCGCCCCCAAAGAAGACGCTTACGACCTTCCAGGGTGCTATTTTCAAGTCACCAATACCCGTACTCATAATAAGGACGAGTAAAGTGATGACGCCTAATATCATGATTTTCTTCATTGCTGATATATCAACGAGCATAGAAACCCGGTCCTTGAGCCAGCGTTTCCCAATAAACTTATTCATCGGTTAAAACCCCTTCCTTGCAACGTACACGAAGAATGGTGCACCAATAATGGCTGTCATAACACCAACCGGCACCTCCTGGGGCATGATGATGTAACGGGCTCCGATGTCAGCGGCCAATAGTAAAATAGCTCCGAGTAACCCTGAGTAAGGAATCAACCAGCGATGATCCACCCCGATGATTTTTCTCGCAAGATGGGGGATTACAATCCCGATAAATCCTATTGGTCCTGCAATGGCTACAGAACCTCCAGCCAGGAGCACGACCACAAGTAATGCGATAAATTTAATCAAGGCTGTTTTAAGTCCCAACCCTTTGGCAACATCTTCTCCCATGGCAAGTATATTCATTTTTCCTGCCAACATGAGAGCAAGTATCCATCCTGCCACGATATAAGGAAATACTCCGGATAAAATGTCCAGGCTTCTTCCTTGAACAGATCCTGCAAGCCAGAACAAAACCTGCTCTAATGCTGCTTCATTCAGTACAAGCAAACCCTGTGTAAATGAAGAAAACATTGCCGTTATGGCAGCCCCTGCTAACGTCAGCTTCATGGGGGTCAAGCCGTTGTTCCCGACGGAGCTGATGACATACACTCCGACGGCAGCAAGTCCCGCTCCCAGAAACGCCAGCCACGTAAAGGATTGAAGATTGGTTACACCAAATAACGTAACCGCCACTACCACCATAAAGGCACCACCGGCATTGATCCCGAAAATACCGGGAGATGCTAACGGATTCTTGGTCAAGGTTTGCATCAGGACTCCTGAAATTGCGAGGGATGCCCCCACTGTCGCAGCAATAAGTGCACGTGGTAAGCGGATTGTCTGGAGCACGATATGCTCAGTCGATCCATCCGGGTTGGTAAACGCTTCAAGAGCTATTCTCCACGACGTATCCGTATACCCGTAAACAATGCTGATTCCTATACACACTATGAGAAAAAGGATGGTTCCTATAAACAGAAAAAATTGGTTTTGAGTTTTCATTATGCGGTAACCTTTCTATCCCTTATAGAAATAAGGAAAGGAAAATCTATTAAAGTTCACGTTCTTTTCTTTCATTACTATTTTAAAGAAGAATGAAACAACCGTCAATGATTTTGAAAATCATTATCATTTAAGTGTTGACAATGAAAACCTTCTCATCTAATATAAAAGTTGTAATTGATAATCATTATCAACCATATATCATTTTCAGGAGGATTCATACATATGAAATTAAGAAGTTTATTATCTTTATTCCTTATCGCTTCACTTCTATTCTTAGCAGCTTGCGGTAATAAAGAAGAAAAAGAAGGTTCTGCAGGGAACAATGATAAAAAAGAAGAAAGCTACACAGTGGAACATGCAATGGGTACGGCTGAAATCGAAGGAACTCCTAAGAAGGTTGTCATCCTTACAAATGAAGGAACAGAGGCTCTTCTCTCAATGGGCGTGACCCCTGTTGGTGCTGTACAATCCTGGACAGGTGATCCTTGGTACGATCATATTGCCGACGATATGAAAGATGTTGAAGTGGTCGGAACTGAAAGCGAATTAAACATGGAAGCCATAGCAAAGCTTCAACCGGATCTTATTATCGGGAACAAAATGCGTCAAGAAGAGCAATACAATCAGCTGAAAGACATCGCTCCAACGGTGATGGCTGAAACATTACGCGGTAACTGGAAAGAGAACTTTGAATTATACGCTAAAGCAGTAAACAAAGAAGAAAAAGGTCAAGAAGTACTTGCCGAGTATGACCAGCGAATTGAAGATCTTAAAGGTAAACTTGGAGACAAGCTGAATCAAAAAGTGTCTATGGTCCGCTTTTTAGCAGGTGACGTACGTATCTACCATAAAGATTCATTCTCAGGTGTGATCCTGGATCAATTAGGATTTGCCCGTCCTGAAGGTCAGGATGTTGACGACTTTGCTGAAAAAGGTGTGACAAAAGAGCGCATCCCGGCAATGGATGGAGATGTATTATTCTACTTCACATATGAAACAGGTGATGGAGAAGCGAACAAGCTAGCTGAAGAGTGGCTGAACGATCCTCTATTCCAAAACCTTGAAGTAGCAAAACAAGACAAGGTATACGAGGTAAGTGATGCAATCTGGAACACTGCAGGTGGTGTCGTGGCAGCAAATGCGATGCTTGATGATATCGAAAAGTTTTTCCTGGAACAGGAATAACCAAATGAGACTGGATAAGGGATCTCCCTTGTCCAGTCTTTTGTATTGTCTCTTTTCGCAAAGATTGTTGTTTTCTACCATAGAATCTGCCAAGGCACTGTCAACCAGCCTATGCTGGATGGCGAGGGGAACTGCTCCGCTTGCAGCTAGCGTTCGGCCGAGCCTCCTCAGCTTCGCCGACACGCCCGTACTTCCGCAGGAATCTGCGCAGTTCCCCTCACCATCTTTTACAGAATTTTCTTGACAGAGCTTCAAGGTGTGCAAGAAAACAAAGTAACTAAAAAAATAATTCTTTTTCTGAAAAGGAAAATCAATCTCTACTTAACTTAAATGAGATTGTTTGCTAAAATTCTTGTATTAATTGTTCCCCATTAAGGATTCATCCTCAGAAAGTTGATTGGAGCGGAAGGATGCTCGACTCCTGCGGGAATAGCTGGACAGGTGAGACCCCGGAGGCGCAGCCGAGGAGGCTCACCGCCAGCCCCGCGGAAAGCTAGCATCCTGGAGCGGAAATCAACTATTACTTTCTCCTCTATAATAAGCAACAATCTTTACGAAAAGAGCCTTTTTTTTCATTCCCAACTCGGATCGATCCACCTCGAGCTTACCCTCCTGGTTATTTAGCAGCCCTTAACGTTTTTTCCCACTTCCCCCATCCTATTTCATAATTCTCCTATTTTCGGAAACACTACAGTATAGACCATACATCGAACATGAGGGATTAGTATGTTTCCATTCTTTAGAAATAAGAAAAACACCGATAACACGAAGAATAAACAGACCTATGAAAGCTTTAAGCAGGAAGCTGAAAAATCGGCTGACTATAAACAAGCCTTTTATCAGAACCCTCATACAGGGGCCAAATTCAGTCTGCATTTCATTACCACCCTGATTGATGGGAAGATTCTGCAGGAGGATGTTCTTCCCTCCTTACTTTCAAAAGATTTTCATTCATTTGATGACTTAAAGACGTTAGTTCCTGTCCTGGATATAGAAGTATCCAAGGATGAAGCTCAAATTGAACAAAAACTTTTTAATGGATATACCTTGTTAACGATGGATGCCTCTAATCGGAAATTCGCCTTCATCGCTACGAAGAATGAAATGGGAAGAAAGGTTTCCCAACCGGAAGTGGAATTCAGTGTGGTTGGTCCGAAAGAGGCCTTTGTGGAATCTCTCAGTGACAACCTTAATCTGCTCCGAAAACGTCTTCCTATTAAAGAGCTATTAGTAGAAGAATTCAACCTCGGAAAACTGACTCACACGAGAGTCGCTTTAGTCTATCTTGATGGTTTAGTGGATGAAGCCAATGTGAATACGATGCGTCAACGTTTACGAGCCGTGGATTTTGATCAAATCATGGACAGTTCATTTATTGAACAGCTCATTGCCGATAATAGCAATTCCCCTTTCCCCCAGCTATTGGATTCAGAACGACCCGATCGTGTCGCTTCTGTACTGGTGGAAGGAAAAGTAGCGGTTATGGTAGACGGGTCTCCTCATGCCTTGATTGGACCCACGACCCTTGTCGAGTTCTTTAATGCATATGAGGATTATTTCTTGAATTTCTCGATCGCCTCATTCCTCCGTCTAGTGCGGGTTTTCGCAGTAGGGTTTTCGATTTTGATTACACCGATTTACGTTGCTGCACTGACGTATCATTATGAACTCATTCCAAAGGATTTAATGGCCACCCTTGTAACATCGAGACAAGAAATTCCTTTGCCTCCTATATTAGAGGCGTTATTTCTCGAATTAACGATTGAATTACTGCGTGAGGCAGGAGCACGCCTTCCGACCAAAGTTGGTCAAACCATCGGTATCGTTGGAGGGATCGTAATCGGGACCGCATCCGTAGAGGCGGGGATTACGAGTAATGTATTGCTCATTTTAGTTGCTCTTGCTGCGCTTGCTTCCTTTACGACTCCCGTGTACCGAATGGGTAATACTATTCGTTTGCTCCGATTCCCTTTCTTGTTGTTCGCACAACTATGGGGATTATTAGGAATCGTCTTCTGTTTCTGTTTACTTATGGGGCATTTATTACAATTAACCTCACTGGGAAGACCGTTCCTGGAGCCGCTCTATCCACCGAGGATGAAGGACCTGAAAGACGCTCTGATTCGGTTCCCATTTAATAAACAAGCTGGACGTCCAGAATATTTAAGAACGAAAAAACCTTACCGGTTCCGCCCATCTGAAGGAAAGAAAAAGCTGGATATAGATGAATAAAGGTCGGAGGTGATCAGATGCTAACCATTCCAGATAGAAGAAAAATATCCCCATTCCTTGTTTTCTTTCTTATACATTCGATTCAAGTCGGGGCAGGTGTTCTGGGGTTCCAACGAATCATTTCGATGAATGCGGGGTATGATGGTTGGATTTCTGTCATCCTGGCAGGTATTTTTACTCATATCCTCATGTTCATTATGTACTTAATTTTAGAAAAATCCGGAGGGGACCTTGTATCTGCTCATACCTTGGCTTTTGGAAAATGGGTCGGGAATATATTCAACTTATTATTTTCCCTTTATTTTAGTTTGCTCGTGATAACGATTATGAGGACGTATATCGAGGTATTGCAAGTATGGATGTATCCCCGATTAAGTACGTTTATGTTTGCGTTGTTCTTCTTAATCCTCGTCTACTATATTGTGAATGGAGGAGTCCGCACCATTGCAGGTACAGCTTTTTTTGGAACTGTACTACCCAGTTATCTGCTCTTAACCTTTGCGTTTACATTTAATTACGCAGATTTCCGAAACATTTTACCGGTATTTGATCACTCTATCAAAGACATCTTAATTTCCACTAAAAATATGTCACTTACTTATCTGGGATACGAAGCCATACTGATGCTCTATCCCTATCTTAAAGATGCGAAAAAGTCTCAGAAATATGCTCATTGGGGGCTTTTTACAACTACCATCATTTACACCTTGATTGCCATCATTTCGTTTGCTTTTTTCAGTCAAAAGCAATTAGAAAAAACTGTTTGGGCCACCCTTTCCATGTGGAAAATCGTCGAAATGCCCTTTGTTGAACGTTTTGAATATATCGGAATCGCAAATTGGTGCTTAGTGATTCTGCCTAACGTGTGTATCTCTCTATGGTGTGCCAGCAGGACCATAAAGCGAATGACACCCTTAAGACATCGTCATGCCTTAATCATCATTTGTATTCTCTGTTTGTGCACATTAACGTTTATCACTGACCGAAAACAGGTAAATTTCTTGAACACAATTTCAGGACAAATCGGTTTTTATTTCAACTTTTTTTACATACCTGCCCTCTTGGTACTGGTGACTATCATGAAGAAGGTGAGACAAAAAAAATGAAAAAATCCTTAATCCTCTTCCTTATATGTTCATTGTTCCTAACAGGATGCGTAGAAAAGGAAATTCTTGACGATTTATATGTTGAAACGGCAAAGGCCTATGATTATGTGGGAGAGAATAAAATTAGAGGGACAGCTTTGTTCCCCATTTATTTATCCGATAAATCCATCCAAAACGGCACGCTGTCCGCGGAAGCATCTTCCACACGGGAAGTGCTGGAGAAATTAGAAAGAAGGGCGCAGCAGCCCCTTGTAAGAGGAAGCTTGGATGTTGTGTTGATAGGAGAAAAACTGGCAAAGAAAGGAATCATCGATATCGGTGATTCCCTCCAAAGAGACGCCAGTATTGGCGCAAGGCTATATGTAACGATAGTAGATGGAGACGCAGGTGAACTGATCAAAGGGAATTATGGGTTAAGGGGCAATGGAACGTATATTTCTAACCTGATTACACACAACATTAAACGAAGAGAGTTACCGGAAACGAATTTACATTTATTTCTATTTAATTATTTCCAAGAAGGACAAACAGCCTATCTTCCTATATTGAAGCAGCTCTCTAATGAAAGTATAGCGATTACAGGTATTGCCCTCTTCGATAAAGACAAAATGGTCAAAAAGATCCCTGCTGAAGATATGTTTTTCTTTAAAATATTAGTGGATAAACTTGCTGAAGGAAGCCATGTCATCAAAATGGGGAAAAAGCCTGGCGCTGCAGAAGAAACGGTTGAGGCTTCCGTAACGAGTCTGATTTCAAAGCACAAAATTATCATAAAACATAAAGCTGATCCTGTTGAAGTGACAATGAGAATCAAGGTCAGGGGAATTGTCAGAGAGTATACCGGAAAAAAATTGACACCTGATAAAGTCGGAGAAGTTGAGAAAAAAATGGAAAAAGATATAGAAGAAAAATGCTTAACCATGCTGAAGGAATTTCAGGAATTAGGCATCGACCCTGTCGGCATCGGTCAAAATCAAAAACATGGGGTACGTGGGTTTGATATTAAAGAATGGAAAGAAAGCATTTATCCCCGTGTAAAATTCAATGTGGACGCAAAGGTTCAGATCTTAGAAGCAGGTACGGTAGAATAGTATCCATAAAGAAAGGCTCCTTATTATTAGGAGCCTTTCTACACTATTTCAGTGGAATAACACGTTTGCTCTCTGCACTTTCTTTACAAGCTTCAATGATTTTGATCACCTGTAAAGCATCCTCCGGTTTCACGGCAAGAGGGATGTTTTCCCTTAAGGTTCCGTATATCCCCAGATAGAATTGAGTATAATCCCCCTTTTCAGAAGGAATGACTTCTGAGGTCACTTCTTCACCAGATAGTGTTGTAAGAATACCCCAGTTTTCCTCGTCTTCCATTCCCCACTCTTCACCAAGAGGATTTTTCCCTGCTTTTAAATCATCTTCCTGACGATCCATTCCGTGCTTCACATAGCTACCCTGTAATCCATGAACCTGATAGCGTGGTCCGGGATCAAGGACTATAGAACGGGAGTATAATTGTACTCTCAATACGTCATACCCGAGGGTAATGTGGAAATAGTCTTCCGCTTTCTCCGGATTTCGCTGCGGGAACACATCTGCCTGCACCCATTTTGGTGTTCCAAACAGTGTGAGTGCTTGATCAAGGAGGTGAGAACCCAAATCATATAAAACGCCGGCTCCCTCAATTTTATTTTCTTTCCAACGATCTTTAATAATCGGACGGAAACGGTCGAAGTGGGCTTCATATGTATAGACTTGTCCTAAAGCATCTTCTGTAAGTAATTTTTGGATGGTTAAAAAGTCGGCATCCCAACGGCGGTTATGGAATACGGAAAGATGCAAGCCTCTCTCTTTGGCTAAAGCTAACAGTTCTTCCCCTTCCACACTATTCGTCACAAATGGCTTCTCTACCACTACATGTTTATCAGCAAGTAATGACTGCTTAATCATTCTGTAGTGAAGATGGTTTGGCGTTGTGATCACAACTAATTCAATGTCTTGTTGAAGTAAATCCTCAAGGGATGAAACCACAGTCGCACCCTCAATGTCCTTCAGCACTTTCTCTTCATCAGAAGAAAGCACCGCTTCGATATGAAATTCCTCCAAGCGGGAAAGTAACGGGCGATGAAAGCTTTGTCCTGAAAAACCGTATCCTACTAATCCAACGTTAATCGGTTGCATAAATGTCACCTTTTTCTTTCAAAATGTATTCCCATATTATCATGTACAAGTTCAGACGAAAAATGATTCGTTTTACAATTGATTGATGTTTTGTATAAAATAATGAAAAAAGGAGGTTAACAGCATGCAATCAATCAAAAACAAAGAAACCTTTGAAGATTTAATCAGTTCAGCAGAGCCGGTGATCGTGAAATTCCACGCTGACTGGTGTCCTGACTGCCGTCGTATGGATATGTTCATTGATGAGATCATGGAAGAGTTCGATCAATATAAATGGTACGACATCAATAAAGACGAAATTCCTGAAATCGCCGAAAAGTATGACGTCATGGGCATCCCAAGCCTGCTTGTCTACAAAGACGGCGAAAAAATCGCTCACCTGCACAGTGCCAACGCCAAAACACCCGAACAAGTAACAGAATTCCTAAGCGCACTATAATCCAGAGGTCCGTCCCCGTTTATGCAGAGGGACGGACCTTGTTATTTGGTTTTCCACCGTTTTCTGACCGATTCGTCGATCAATAAATATTCCCTTTTCCATCCACATAAACCGTTTGAATAATCGTTCTCTGAAATTCATTTCCTTCGTGAGTCTCCCCTTCTATATCGATGGTGATGTTATGGACTCCTTCTTCAAATTCAGCAAGGGGCAGAGAAGATAGATCTTCAGTTGTAATGAGGGTGGTTTGATTTTTGTTTCCGCTCTTCGTCGGGATATGATGAATGGTATATGTTTTCTTTACAGGTTTGTCGTGTGCATTCCATGGACCCATTAAAGATTCTCCATCCCCCGCAAACTGATTCCACGCTTTACTATTTCCTGTATGAAACAGAATGCTTAACATGTATTTTTCACTTTGACTATTATATGCCTTCATTTCCCATTCCCCTAAAAGCGGCTTTGAAATGATAATGGAATGATGATAAGCACCAGGGAAAAAGCCTGTCGCATCTTCCGTAACCATGAACTGTTTATACACCTGCCCGTCAGGACTAATGAGCTCATAGGTCGTAGCCTGTTGATCGCTGATCCAGTCCACGGAGATTTTCTCCACCTCTTCCTCCACTGAAAAGCTCTCCACTCCAACGCCCGCAAATACCCCGCCTCTATGGAGGACCGATGTTTCTCCCTCATATGCAAGTCCGCTCATGGTAGCATATGATACCTCATGTACCTGTTCCGTTAAGAGATCCTTCAAATAAGGGAAAATCTCCCCACCTTCTTTTATCGTCGTATGAGACCAGTCTTGGACACCCACCTCTATCCCATAAGGAAGGCGTGAACTAGTTACCAGCACCGCCCCATCACTTTGTCCAAATCGGCTTAAGTATAACCCGCCCCAATACAATGCAGAATTCATCCCACCCCATCCTGTACCACCGAATGTATAGAATGGAATGGCTTTTGCAAGTTCAAGTTCATCCGTCTGGGAACGGAAAGATTTCATATATCCCGTTTGCAAGGAGAACACGGCATTATCTTTACTTTTTAAAGCATCGGTTAACCAGCCGGCCCATTTACTATAGGCAAGGTCTGCAAGCTCTGATCCATGATGAGGGGACGAAAGAGTGATGACCCTCTCTACATATGGTCCGGCACCATAATGAACCAATGCTGTTTGAACATCGATCCCTCCTTTACTATGGCCCACAACCACTACCTTCCTCTTAAAATGGTCATAAATCTCACGAAGCTTTTTCTCTAAAAGCTGCCCATTTTTCCACATATCTTCGTCTGGATGCAAATCAATAAAAACGGCTTGGTGTCCATATTTCCGCGAAAATTCCTGTAGATCATTTTCTCTTATCCACGTGTCTGACGAGGCATGAATCCCATGAATAAATAAAATCGGATATCCCTCCGATCCTTCTGCCATTTCATCGACAAACCACCTGCCCGGTATTCCCGACGCATTCTGAATCCCATCCATTTTCTCATGCAATTTCTTTACCTCCCTTAAGATACCCTATCTTCATTATCGTTTAGAAGAATCAAAATATCAGTAGGAATGATAAATATAGGAATAAAGTTACAACTTCCATGTTCGTATCTTATGTTTCATAATCCGTCTTCACAAAAAGAAGACGAATGAAAAAAGCCAGGCACGTTCAAGCGCCTGGCTTTTCTCGTCTATCTATCTTCCACCGCAAATGCAGGGATCGGGTCTTTAAATTTTGTCCAATCCCCTGCCATTTCTTTTTCTGTTAACAAGCAGCTATCTAATGACTCCTCTATTTCTTTCCTGTTCATCCCAAGACCGATAAATACGATTTCGTTCATTCGGTCCCCATAAACAGGATCCCATTTCTCAGCTAATTCCACTTCTTCAGCGAGGATTTCCTTTCTCTCATTTTCAGGATAAGCAGCTACCCATTCCCCTGCCCCCTGAATGATGATCGATGGACCTGCCTGGGATAATAAGCCCGTCATGTCGTTTCGGGTCGGCAGCCAAAAGAACCCCTTTGCACGCACGATGTCAACCGGCCACTCCTCCATCCATGTCATAAAACGTTCAGGGTGAAAGGGCTTGTTACGCCGATACACAAAAGAAGAGATTCCATATTCTTCAGTCTCGGGTGTGTGTTCTTCTTGTAATTCTTTTATCCACCCGGCTGCCTGGCTGGCTTTCTCAAAATCAAATAATTGGGTGTTCAGTACTTGATCCAATGAAATGTTGGAATGTGAAGCTTCAAAGATTCTAGCTTCCGGGTTCAACTTATGAAGGACAGCTTTTAATTCTATTACATCCACTTCTTCCACTAAGTCTACTTTATTTAAAACAATCACATTCGCAAACTCTATTTGATCAATCAGTAAATCCACTACTTCCCTTGTGTCCCCTTCGTCTGTTGCCTGCTTTCGATCCAGCAGAGTTTCACCACTTGCAAAATCATGCCAGAATCGGTTGGCATCTACAACCGTCACCATCGTATCCAGTCTTGTGTTTATCGTTAGATCAATATGCATCTCTTCATCCATATATGTGAATGTTTGAGCTACGGGAATCGGTTCCGAGATTCCGGTAGACTCAATCACAATATAATCAATATTCCCCTGATCGACCAATCGCTGTACTTCTATCATTAAATCTTCTCTCAAGGTGCAGCAAATACAGCCATTTTGAAGCTCGACTAATTTTTCTTCAGTTCTGGTAAATCCGCCACTCTTCACGAGGGACGCATCGATATTCACTTCACTCATATCATTCACAATAACCGCTATTCGCTTATCTTCCCGATTATGTAAAATATGATTTAACAACGTTGTCTTGCCTGATCCTAAATAACCGCTTAATACTGTTACTGGTACTTTCATGATAAACATTCATCTCCTTTTAAATATCGTAATCATTACGATTTAAATTGTATGATTTACTATTCTTTCTGCTGCTTTCCTTGCACCGGAAATATTACGTGAGACCGGCCCGATTTCCAACTCAGCCAGGGGCCCTGTCACAAATAAATGATTACACCATGACAAGTCTTCTTTCACTACCGGAAACCCACATTTCGCACACGTTAACTTTTCCTCTTGAATGAGTTTTTGCAGCCAGTCCACCTTCAAGACCTCTTTTGAAAATCCGGTGGCAAATAGGATGGTTTTTGCTTTTACAATCGACTTTTCCTTCGTCAAATGCAGTATTATCTCATCACCTGTTACAGTCCATGATTGGACTTCATCTTGGATAAAGGTGAACGCATTGTTTCGCTTCAAATTTCTCAACTTATTTGCTAGTTCACTTGGCATAGACCCTTTATGACGGGCATGGTCAATGACCTCTCTTCTTTCTTCATACCGGGTAAGCTTTTCAAAGCCGCTCATATGCTTAGGCCCAAGCCAGCCGGGATCACTATCAAAATCGTGAACTCTATAAGGCTGCCTGGCAATTTGATATGCGTTTCCAGGATATTTTTTACTCAGCTTAATCACAAGGTGAGCAGCCGAGATTCCCCCTCCAATCACGACGATTGGGGGCTCCATGATCGGAATGGACTCAGCAAATAAATGGCCGACTTGTTTTGGTCGGGCCGCAGCGAGATCACTTCCCCACGACGGATATGCTAATTGATTATTCATTCCCGTTGCAATCACAATGTTCTTTCCAAGAAAATGGTCCAAACCACTGGTTCTCACTATCCAATCGTTCTCTCGTTTCTCAACGTGTTCTACTTTTCCCTGAAACCATGCTTTAGAGATTTCAATTTCATCTAATACTGTGGAACTGTGTTGATTAAATAGAGAAAGAGCCGGCCTCTTATATGGCCCGTAGAAATTTTCTCCTTCATCCTTCTTAAAGGATTGCAGACTAAAGGGATTTGTATCCAAATGGTGGACAAAAGGTGAACGTAAGTATGGCATATCAATTAATCCTGTCAGCCTTTTCCACTTAAAGAGGGGCTCTGGGTAAGGATCGATTACACATATTTTATGAATTGGCACCTCTTTTTTCTTCACAAGATACGTAGCCACTGTACATCCATGGATACCTCCACCGATTATGATCCAATCATACATATTATCACCACCTGATTATATCTATTAAAATTAAAATTAAAACGAAATAATTACGATTTACTCAATATAAGAGAATCCTTACTTACATAAAAGTAAGAATTTTCATCCTTTATTCAATTTTAATATAGAACTCCTCTACATATGGATTAGCAGGCGGATCTATTACTTCGAACACGGGATTCTTTAAGACCGGCATTGCCTGACCATTGAAATCCACCTTATCGATCACGCCACTCACGTTAATCCACGTATCGGGTTCAAGTTTACTCAGTCCTGAATCCCGGGCCAACAATCCATAAACAGAGGCATCTGCTACGCAGCACGTCACGGTAAAGCGGGAAATCACCAGTTCATCTTCTGCAAATCCTTCATCTTTATACACAAAGCCTGTAAGCTGAATTTCTTTTCCAACGAAATCGTCCAGCTTTTCGTCTACAATACTTAATGTCTGAATATATTGTTCATCTCTTACGACTATTTTTTCTCTTTTATTTACGATTTCTTTCAACTTGTCGAAATCCTTTTCAACGGGAAACTCATCATATGGACCGAGGGTGGGCTCAGTTGCAAACGAACTTGTTTCAGCACCCTCATCTTGATTCAACCCTTTTTGTTCACTGGATGGCGGTGTTGAAAATAGACTATTCCCTACTTTCACCCCTCTCTTAGCCGCTACGGAACTATCTAATAAGTTATCCGGCAGCAGGAACCCAACCACAATCGGAAAAATGAACAGGGCATATACCATGCTGGACCTCATGAAGCCTTTCGGCAGTTCATGACCTTCACAATCACAATGGTGTTCTTTTGCAGAAGCTGAAGAAGTCCCCCGGATGATTTGGATCGCACCCAGGATTATGAAAACCCCCAGAGCAAAATACATGTAACCATGCATTTTGGGCGCAACAAAGTTTTGCAGATTAAACGTTAAGAATAGTTTCAATACCAATAGGGCATATCCGATTAAGATGATTCCCCGGATGAATGTATGGAACTGTATGGATGGTTTCATACCTCTCGCCTCCTTTATACAAATAATTGGACTATCAATGTACATGTATACACAACAATCGTCACGACCCCAATAAAGATCAGGACAAATTTTTTATTAAAGTATGCAAGCATCAATAAAGTATTCTTGAAATCAATCATAGGTCCATATACTAGAAATGCCAATATGGACGATGCGGAAAATATACTGCCGAACGACGATGCCACGAATGCATCAGCCTCCGAACATAATGAAATAATATAGGCAAACCCCATCATGACTGCCGGTGCCAGTACCTCATTCGTCCCTATCCCCACTAACAGTTCTCTATCAAGATATGTCTGGAATCCTGCTGCAACGAATGCTCCAATGATAAGATATTTACCCATGTCAAAAAATTCATCACTTGCATGTACAATCGTCTGCATTAGTTTATTGGAAGAGTGATCATGATGATGCCCGTGATCATGCTCTTTCTGTATAAGCGGGTTTCTCTTTCCATAAAACCTGTACAATAGTGCCCCGATGATCAAGGCTGCTATTAAAGCAATCCCCATCCTGCCCCAAACAACCGTCATATTATTTTGGAACGCATAATAAGTAGAAGCAAATACAATCGGATTTAAAATAGGTGCCGTAACCATGACGACAATCGCTAGATGAGCAGGCATCCCTTTTTTAATTAACCTCCTGGCCACTGGTACAATGGCACACTCACAAACAGGAAGCAACGCCCCCACTACAGCTGCAGGAAAGAGAGCCAGATATGGGAACCTCTTCGGAATGATTCTTTGTAATAGACTCTCAGAAACAAATACTTGAATAAGTGCGGATGCGAAGACACCAATTAAGATAAAAGGGATCGCTTCTAACAAGATACTCAGGAATATCGTAATGACATTCACCATCGAAGAAGTAAGAAACTCGTCAGGGATATAATCTTTTACCCAATCTCCCGCTAAAAAAAGAACAATAAATAACATGAATAATACTATCCCTGTCATCTCTTGACTAAAGTTCCTCAAAGAATTCATTCATTTACGTTTCCTTTCTAAAGTTTTAATCGTAATCATTTCGTTTTATATTATAACTTATTCTTGTCCCAAAAAACTATGCTAAATTATTTTTTAATCTTTCTTTAACATTTCTATTTGTGCATAACCTTTTGTTAATCTTCAAAAACTACTATTGAATCGAGTAGAATGGAGGAAATGAAATGACGAAAAAGAACAACAAAGGCAGCGAAAACCAAAATTCACCTAAGCGCGGAACGACGGAGTTTGCTAAAGAAATTACGAGTGGAGACAATAGTAAGGGGAATAAGCATAATAAAGACCAACGTAATAAAACGAAATGACAAAAACCTGCCCGATGGAAGATCGGGCAGGTTTTTGTTATGATTCAGCTGGTACTCTTACTCATCATCACCAGTAATCCTCACCGCGGCCGTATTATTTTGAATATAAGTGGGCGGTGCCGGATCAACTTCTTTTTCATTACTTCCATAAAATCTTTCATTCAATTCCATGTTTGCTTCTGTAGTGGATGTTCTTTCATTCTGCTTCTTCATGTCGTCACCCTTTCGCTATTAGAGTATCGGATTGCAAATGAAATATACGCTCATTATTCTCTGAAAAATGGACAAACTAACCAATGAAAATAGAATATAAGGAGGACATAAGTGATGGATTCTAATCGTGTAAAACAGATTTTATCTTCTTCAGCGGATATTGAAGTAAAATATAAAGATGCATCCGTTTGGATTGACTCTGTTCATGAAGATGGAAAAACAGCCGTTGTTCATCTTCGTGGACCTTTAGAAGAACGTTCTGAAGTAAGTGTTTCAGATTTAGAAGAAGCATAATCGGAAAAAAGACCATGCATTCCATCCCAAAAAGAGGGACAAGCATGGTCTAATCTCAATTAAGCTTATTTCTTATCTTTGATTTTCCCTTTATTCTTCAATAATTCAAAGATCATTTTCGCTTGATCTGTGTTATCGATCATGCCAGAGAATTTCTCTTTTTGAGGACCAAATGCATACACAGGAACGTCATCTCCTGTATGTCCATCCGTTGTCCAGCCAGTACCTGAACGTTTGTCGAAGATTTTTTCGATGGCATTATCGATTTCGGTTTGATCGCCTTTTTCTGCTTCTTCTTTCACAGAAGCGATTTCCTCTTCCGTCAGCTCAAGGTCGATATTTTCAGCTAATGTTTCTTCCACTGATGCACCATTTACAATTTGTTCTGCCATAAAGTCAGGAGTGCGTTTTGCAGCTTGAATCGGTGCCGGATCCCAATTGTATTCACCGTCTGCACCAATCGAGATTCCCCCTGTAGAGTGGTCTGCTGTAACAACTACCAATGTTTCACCATTTTCTTTCGCGAAATCTCTTACTTCTTCAAGTGCCATCTCAAAGTCTCTCATTTCACTCATAGCCCCGACAACATCATTATCGTGACCAGCCCAGTCAATTTGACTGCCTTCCACCATCAGGAAGAATCCGTCCTTGTCACCTTTTAAACGGTCGAGTGCAGATGTCGTCATATCCGCTAAGCTTGGCTGTTCTTCATCACGGTCGATCATCTTGTCCATTCCGACTTCAGAGAAAAGACCAAGAACTTGTTTGTTGTCATCATTTTTAAGTTCTTCAGCGGATTTCACATAGCTGTATCCATCCTCTTGGAACTGCTTGGCAAGATTTCGGTCATCACGTTCGAAGAAGTCCGTCCCTCCGCCCAGCATGACATCAATCTTATGTTCACCGTTAATCATTTCATCATAATAGTCATCCGCAATCGCATTTTCGCTTTTACGCTGCTCTTCATGGGCTCCATAAGAGGCTGGAGTCGCATGGGTGATTTCTGATGTCGCTACAATTCCTGTAGACATACCGTTTTCTTTCGCCTGTTCTAATACGGTTTTAACGTCGGTTTTATCATTATCGACTGCTATCGCATTATTATATGTCTTGACTCCACCGCTCATCGCCGTCGCAGCAGCTGCTGAGTCTGTTACGTTTTCTTTCTCATCCTCTGGATAAGTGGATTGTAATCCGACAAGGTAAGGATCAAATGCCGTTTTTTCCATTTCAACTGTTTCTGGATTGTCGTTCATATAGCGAAGAGCCGTTGTGTAAGGAACACCCATTCCATCACCGATCATAAAGATGACGTTCTTGGCTTTACCGTTCTTGGATTCCTTCGCTTGTGCTTCTGAATTATCTTGGTTCATCCCTATTACAGTTCCTAGAGCCAACGTTGACACAACCGCTAACGGAATAATTTTCTTCATAGAATTCTTCATTTTTCCCCTACCTCCTGTAATTTCGACTACATTTGCAGGATAAAGGGGAAATATGAAGAGTCATTTGCAAAAGTACTACAGTAGTGTAAAGCTTCTGTAAAATGAAGAAAAACAGGTATTAAGTCACCTGTTTTTCATTAATAAATCTATCCAGTTCATAGTCAATAATACCTCATCTACTCTCTAATCAGAGGGAGCGTACAACAACGGAATGATCCGCCTGACTTGATGATTTCGGATAAATCAAGTTCGATTACGTCAAAACCCTTCGATCTTATTCGTTCATTCAAGTCTTGGTTTTGAGTAAGACTGATGATTTTTTCATTACCGATTGCTAATACATTGGGGCCCATTTGAAACTGTTCGTCGTCCGTGACAGTGATGATATTATAATGTTTCTTGATTGTTTCAAGATCCTCTTTTGTAAAGGCCGGTGGATATACAAGTGCCCATTCCTTTGAAATGATCGTAAATACACAATCTAAATGGAGGACACCTTCTTTTAATGGCAACTCATGAACGGTAAATTGGGGGAGCTGATTTCGTAAGGATTGGATGGCCAATTGGTTCGTCCGTCCACTCACCCCGATCCAAATATTCTGCTCATCAACGAGCACATCCCCTCCTTCAATGGAATGGAGAAGTTCATTATAAGGCACTTCATTGGTTTCCAGCCATTTCTTCAGCGTTTTCACTTCGCCCCGCCTGACATTGGTATTCATCGATGCAACGAAGAACTGATCATGAATCGTGAACCCGATGTCCCTTGTGAAGACTTGTTCATTAAACTCTGGTAATGGCTGCAGGTGAATGACTTCTGAACCGTTTTTCTCTAACGTATCAACAAAGTTTTTATGCTGCAGAACCGCTTTTTCTATATTGATATTTTCCTTTAGGAAATGCTTTTGAGTCTCATTTATGATTTCATTTATTTGCATATTTTCAGGTGAAACAACGACCACTTTCTTTAACTTTCCATACTCATTGGCACAATGTGTTTTTGGATTTGGAACCAACGGGGAATTTAAACTCATCTTTACACCCTCCATTTGTCTACTCTTAAAAACTGCTATTCCCTGTTATTATGCTGATAAAACTTCCTTTTTATAATTTATGCTGAAGAAGCCTAAACAGGCACGACGGGCATCCTGTAATTAAGAAATAAGGGCATTTGTCCAGACGAAAAAGGCATGCATCCGCACACCTCCTTCCATTAATGAACCATCCTGTCATGATCCTTCCAGTATTCTTTTCGGATCAAAACCTTTTGGATTTTTCCTGAAGCGGTCTTAGGTAACTCCTTTGCAAACGTAATACTTTTCGGAGCTTTGAAGTGGGCAAGCTTTTCTCTGCTGAATTCGATAAGCTCCTCTTCCGTTAAGCTGTGACCCTCCCTGATAACAACGACTGCATGGGGCACTTCACCCCAACGCTCATGGGGGATGGCTACCACCGCTGCTTCGAGGACACTGTCATGTTCATAGAGAGCCCCCTCTACTTCAATAGAAGAGATGTTTTCTCCGCCGCTTATGATGACGTCTTTCATCCGGTCGACAATTTCTATGAAGCCATCCCCGTCAACGGTCGCCATGTCACCTGTATGGAGCCATCCATCTCGAATGGCTTGATTGGTGGCTTCAGGGTTTTTGTAATATCCTTCCATCACTGTATTCGTTCTGGTAACGATTTCTCCAATCGCTTTCCCGTTACGGGGCACTTCGTTTCCGACCTCATCCACTACTTTCACCTTGCTGCCGATCATACTGTATCCGGCTTTCGCCTTTAACCGGTACTTTTCTTCCTTTGGTCTGTCCTGTTCTGAAGATCTCAGGATGGACGTAGTGATGAGTGGAGAGATTTCTGTCATTCCGTACACCTGGATGAACTCCCATTTCAGATCCTCTTCCACCTTTCGGACAAAGGCTGGTGGAGGGGCTGAGCCCGCAATGACAACCCTTACATTTCGAGAGATAGTCCGCTCCCTGTCCGGATAGTTTTCCAGAAGCATATTCAGAACCGTCGGCGCCATATGCATAACCGTTACGTCATGTTTCTCGACTTTATCTAAAATCGTCTCCGGTTCTACCTTTCTGAGCATCACCTGGGTCGCACCGTTGGCAGTATAGTAAAAGGGCGACCCCCATCCGTTCACATGGAACATTGGCAGCACGTGAAGCAAAGTGTCCTGATCGGAAACACGCAAATGATGCATGGAGGATAGGGCATGCAGATAATTTGATCGGTGTGTGAGGAGCACTCCCTTCGGATCCCCTGTCGTTCCACTTGTATATAATAATGAAGCGATATCGGTTTCTTCCAGGTCTACGCGATCGAAAGCTTCGCTGCTGAATGAGCCGCGCCACTCGTCATAGCCGGGATATCCATCTCTGGAATCACCATGGATCACAATATGCTTCAAATTCGGCACCTTAGACAAAATCGGCTGCACCAGAGGATAAAGTTCCTCATCAACAAATAATGCTTTGCTCTCGCTATGTGTCAGGATAAATTGATAATCCGCAGGTTTTAAGCGCGTATTAAGCGGGGTCATGATCCCTCCTGCACCATAGACTCCATAGAACCCTTCCAGCATCTCGGTTGTATTCGGAGCCAGATACGCAACCTTGTCCCCTTTTTCAATCCCCAATTCCATTAGTCCTCTAGACAGTTGATTCACACGGGCATTCAGCTGCTTATATGTCAAACGCTTCACATCGTCAATAATCGCAACTTTTTCTCCATATTGCTCGACTGCCCGATCTAAAAAATCCGTTAACACTAAAGGTACATGCATATGTACAACCCATCCCTTCTGTTGGTTAATGACTATTTATATTCATTATTTTAGCAGATTCAGGAGTAGATTGGGAATATTCTGAAATTTTATATGGAGGTACTGATTTTATAGGGGTCAGTATTTTGCTGAAAGATTTTCTAACCAAAAAGCATGATGACACATTGGTCATCATGCTTTTTGAGTTAGCGGCCTCTTCTATTTGAAGAGGATTTGCCTTGGCTGTTTCTTTTTGCGCTGGAGTCGCTTCTTCTTGATTTGCCGGAATCACTTGGTCTGGATTGTCTGCCTCTTGAGGAACTGGCTGAGTCTCCTCCACGTGGGGATGATGATTCTTCCCTTCTCGATCGACGACTGCGTGAAGAGTCACCACCTTCACTGTTACGAGACCGACCTCCCCGTGGAGACCTTGCTTTTCGCTCTTTATTCGCTTGGATATTCTTTTCACGTCTATCCTTCGCACTTTCATTTGATCCCTTATGGACATTGGCGGTTTCCTTAGAAGGAGCGACCTCCACGACACGACGAGGCAATGAACGGCCTATGCCGTTTTCAATCATTTCCAGATCCTGCTTGTCCTTTAGTGCAACAAAGGTGATGGCAAGCCCATCTTTTCCGGCACGTCCCGTACGTCCGATTCTGTGAATATAGCTTTCCACATCTTGAGGGATATCATAGTTGAATACATGAGTGACTCCTTCAACGTCAAGACCACGAGCAGCCACGTCGGTCGCGATAAGAAGCTGAAGTTTCGCTTCTCTGAACTTCTTCATTACTCCTTCTCTTTTCGCTTGAGATAAGTCACCGTGCAGTTCATCCACCAGGAATCCTCTCGTTTTCAGATCTCCCAGCAGCTTGCTGACCCTTCTTTTCGTTCTGCAGAAAATGATGCCTAAAAACGGCTGAACGTCATGAATTGTTTGACTAAGGGCATCTAATTTCTGGCGATCCGTCGTTTCCACGATTTCCTGCTGGATTTCCTGCACAATTTTTTCTTTTTCGCGAATTTGTACATTATGTGGATTGTTCATATAGCGCTTTCCGATCTTACGGATATCCTTTGACATCGTCGCAGAGAATAGCGCGGTTTGACGGGTGAACGGCGTCTCGCGAATGATTGACTCGACTTCATCAAAAAATCCGATATGGAGCATTTGATCTGCCTCATCCAACACTAAAAACGATACATTCGAAAAGTCCACAGTCTCCCGGCGAACGTGATCAAGCAATCGTCCAGGAGTTCCAATCACGATATGAATCGCCTTATTCTTCAGTCGCTTAATTTGCTTCTCGACATCCTGGCCACCGTACACAGCTAATACATGTATGTCATCTTCAGTAGAAGAAAGAATCTGATTTAATTCAGCAGTTACTTGAATCGCGAGCTCTCTCGTCGGAGTCACAATAAGAGATTGGATCTCATCTCTCGTTGGATCAATTTTGGCAAGCATAGGCAAAAGGAATGCCATCGTTTTCCCCGTTCCGGTCTGTGCCTGTCCAATCACGTCTTCACCATTTAATAGTACAGGGATGGTTTCACTCTGAATCGGTGTTGGCTCTGAAATGGATTGTTCTTTTAACGCATTCACGTACTTAGGCTCAATTCCTAAGGATGTAAAATCATTCAATGGGGTCACCTCTTTGTACCCCATTATACCTTTAATCGTCTTTAGAAAATAGGGCTCTATGTTATAATGGGAAAATCGTAAATGAAATGAGGAGTAATAATGCTGACATATGAAGATAAATTAACCATAATCGAAGAGTTCCCTGAACTTTCACGGAAGGACGTTTCACTGAATCGGGTGAATTTCCACTTTGAAGAAAGTCTTTATGAAAAGACGACTGTGGTGTACCATCTTCATCCGAACGGAAACGGTTTTGTTTATACGGGAGGGCTTCCCGATTATGAAGCCAATAAAAAAGGTCTCGTGAATATCCGTGATTTTTCTGGTGAAAAACTGCGCGAAATTATCCGGGCTTCCATTGATCATTTGGCAACGGAAGAAGAAATCGTGCCTCCTGTGGAACAGATGTGGAAAGATGCTGAAGGACATTCCCTCATGTTGATCGAAGAGGATGACCGCTGGAATATTTATGCCGGCGATAACCTGGAAGACAGCTTTGGCGGGTATGATGAAGCAGCGTTGTATTTACGTGAGGAAGGGTTTCGCAGACGCTGATAAGAGGTCTATTTTCATGTGCAATACTAGAAAAAATGGCCAAGCTGTAAATTTGAATTCACTGAGGAGTGTTGATAAATGAAAGTATTAGCCCTTTTAGGAAGTACGCGAAAAAACGGCAACTCAGAATACCTTACAAAAAAAATCGTAGAAGGAACCGACCACACTGTCGTATCTCTTACGGACCTGCATATTGAACCGATCGAAGACTTAAGACACTCTGAAGGTGGATTCTCTCCTGTCGATGATGATTACGAAAAACTGGTCCAATTAATAGAAGAGCATGACGTATTACTATTTGCTACACCTCTTTATTGGTACGGAATGAGCGGTCCCATGAAAAACTTCTTTGACCGATGGAGTCAGTACCTGCGCGATGAGCGCTTTAACTTAAAAGAAGAGCTTACGAAGAAAAAAGCATATGTAGTGATAACCGGTGGAAGCTCAGCAAAGATTAAAGGCCTGCCCCTGGTACAGCAGTTCAATTATATTTTTGAATTCGTCCATATGGAATTTGCAGACTATATGATTGGTGCCGGAGTGAAGCCTGGAGAGATTGTGAATGACATAGCAGCACTTGAAAAAGCTGAGCGGTGGAATGCGTTATTTAAATGAGATGATCCCTTTTAAGGGGTCATCTTTTTTTAAATTCTACACTGATAAGGAAATATCACCATGATTCTACAATTTCCACAAAAAAAGATGACCACAGTCATCCCTTCTCTCTACTATCCTTGCAGTCTTCCCAATATCGTCGTCAATGTCTGATCCAATCTCTCCAACTCTTCCCCATCCATCTCTAATCGCTCGAGCAACCGAGCCGGAACACAAGCTGCTTTTTCTTTCATGGCTATTCCTTTTTTTGTAAGAGTTATCACGACGCTCCGTTCATCTTCAACAGATCGGTGACGCTCGACGAGTCCGTTCGATTCCATTCTTTTCAGCATCGGAGTTAACGTTCCCGAGTCCAAGAACAATTTCCGCCCCAATTCTTTTACAGATACCGTTCCATCTTCCCAAAGCACTAACAATGCAAGGTATTGCGGATAAGTCACACCGATTTCTTCAAGTAGCCCTCGATATAACTTGGTAATCTCCCGCTCTGCTGTATAGATCTTAAAACATATTTGATTCTCTAATAATAATGGATCTTTCATACATGTGTATTCCTTTCTTGAACATACTAACCTGAGATCATCATACAAAAAAAGATATCAATTATCAAATTTAATTGTGCAAAATTTAATTGTTGACAATTAAAAACAAAGCCGTTAATATTAATTTTGTAATATTGAATTTTGCACAATCAAAAAAAAAAAAAAAACAATTGAGGAGTGAATGAAATGGAAGCATTATACACAGCAAAAGCAACAGCAACAGGTGGACGCGCAGGAAAAGTAACAAGCAGTGACGGAGTATTGGACGTCGGATTGGCGATGCCTAAATCACTTGGGGGTTCTGGAGCAGAAGGGTCAACGAATCCTGAACAATTGTTCGCAGCTGGATATGCGGCTTGCTTCGATAGCGCTCTTAACTTAGTGGCTCGTCAAGAAAAGAAAAAGATTGAATCGAAAGTGGCAGCTGAAGTTTCCCTTGGAAAAGATACAGATGGTGGATTCAAACTCGGCGTTGTGTTAACAGTAGCAGTAAAGGGTGTTGAATTAGATGAAGCGAAGCAATTAGTCGAAAAGGCACACGGAGTTTGCCCGTATTCTAAAGCAACGAGTGGGAATATCGATGTTGAATTAAATACTGAATTATTATAAATAATCGTGGGTAGGCAGTTAACTGCCTATCCATTTTTTAACAACCGAACATTTGTTCTTGTTTTATTCCAACAGTTTGGACTATAATAAAGATGTATTAAAATTCATACGGACTGGAGTGGAGAAATGATGAAACATCAGGCTGCACCTTATTTTAGTTTTAGTGGCGAAGCGAAAGAAGCATTAGACTATTACAAAGAAGTGTTTGAAGGAGAAGTATTGGCAGTTCAGACTTTTGGCGAGGCCGATTACCCAAGTCCACCGGAAATCGCTGATCAAATCATGCATGCCCACTTTAAAAAAGGAGAGCTTTCCTTTATGATGTCAGATAGCTTTCCGGGTCATCAGCCAACGGTAGGTAACAATATATCCCTTGTCCTGGAGCTGGAAAGTGAAGAGGACATCGATACTTACTATCGCCGTTTAACTGAAAAAGGAACCGTAGTAATGGAACTTCAAGACACGTTCTGGGGTGCTAAATATGCAAAGGTGAAAGATCCTTATGGAATCCATTGGGACTTGAATTACACGGAAAAATAACTCATCGGCTACTGCATCTTCAACATACATAAACCATGCAGTAGCCGTTTTTCCACGTTTATACTGATACATTTCGATTGAATTTCTTCCGACTGAAATATCTCACTATCCTCATTCGAATTAATCCCGCTTTACTTATATGATGCTGGAACCCACTAAGACCCTGCGGTACAAAATATATGTTTTATCCAAGACTGTTAAAGGGAATGGAATATGAACATTATTTAAATACGATACTTATTGGGGGAAACAAAATGGATTTGCATAATGGCCGCTTATATTGGCCTTCTACATTAAAAGATAAAAACAGAAGCTTCGATAAACATTATGATGTAGCGATTATCGGAGGGGGAATGTCCGGAGCATTATGTGCCTATTCACTTACCGAAGCGGGTTTGAACGTTGCAATCATTGAAAAACGGACTATGGCTTCAGGAAGTTCCGCTGCCAACACTGGTTTACTGCAATTTTCCAACGATATCATGCTCCATGATCTGATTGATCAAATCGGAGAAGAAAAAGCTGTCCGCTTTTATAAGCTGTGTCTTGAAGCAATTGATAACCTTGAAAGAGTCGCTATGAATTTACCATTGTCTCCCGAATTCATCCGGAGGAAGAGCATCTACTATGCGAGCTCTACGCGGCATGTATCAAAGCTGAAAAAAGAATACAAAGTATTGAAGGAACATGGCTTTCCGGTAGAATATTGGTCCAAGAAAGAAATCAAACAGCGCTTGCCTTTTTCAAAACCGGGAGCATTGATCACCAATGGAGATGCAGAAGTAAATCCATACCGATTTGTGAACGGCATAATCGACTATTTAAAGGCAGGTCAAAAGACAACAATCTTTGAAAATCTTGAAGCTGGCCGAGTAGAAGAGGCAGCTGACGGTGTCAACATTCATACTTCTGAAGGTATTATTCAGGCATCTCACTTGGTTCATGCAACCGGATATGAAACTCCTCCGATCGATAAGAAAATAGGCACTGAAGTCAATCGATCTTATGCCATTGCCACTGAGCCCATTGAAGATTTATCTCAATGGCATGAACGTGCCCTCATCTGGGAGACGAAACGCCCCTATTTATATATGCGCTCTACAGTGGATAATCGAATCATTGCAGGGGGCTTGGATGAAGATCCTCCCGAGGCACCTCAGAATGAGAAGAAAATTGAAAAAAGGGGAAAGCAAATTGAGATAGAGGTTCAAAAGCTATTTCCCGACTTGGACATCAAAATGGACTATGCATGGGGAGCAAGCTTTGGAGAATCATTGGACAACCTCCCTTATATAGGAAAGCACCCTGAAAAAGAACGAACATATTACTTATTGTGCTACGGTGGAAACGGTACGGTATATAGTATGCTCGGATCTAACATCCTCCGTGACCTCATCTTAAACCGTACAAACCAAGACGCAGACATCGTTAAATTAGACAGGTGAAAATAAGGGACGGGCCTTCAAAGGTCCGTCCCTCCCATCACAAGATAATGCTTATCTTTTTTTTGGATATGCCCTTCTGTTATCAGTTCTTTCGTGAGGCTGGTCACAGTTTCTCTTGTAGAGCCAATGAAGCTTGCGATGTCCTGGTGGGTTAGGGGGACCGTTAATTTCATGAACCTCCCTTGTTTTTCTCCAAAATTCTTCATTAGGAATGACATGAGGTAAAGGATTCGTTCTTTAACCGGTGCGTACATGATGCGTTCGAGGAACATGTTTCGTTGTTTCATATGTTGATTGAAGGTGTAGAAGAGCTCTGCAAGAAAAGCAGGTTGCGACACGCTTAAACTATCCAGTTGTTTAAGAGAGATGACTGTTAAGATCGTTTCATCGATAGCTTCTGCGTAAACTCCCTCGTCGTCTAAGCTGAAACGCGCTATATTACTGAAGAAATCTCCCTCACCCAGCATGGTGAGGATGGTTTTGCGTCCATCCTCACTATTCTTATATAGCTTTATTTTCCCGGATTGAATCCTGTACAGATTTTGACTAAGTGAAAAAGGTTGAAAGATCACTTCTTTTTTTGAGTAGTTTGCGAGCTTTCCCGGAAGATCACTATTGGCTGAAGCAGATCGTAATGACGTTGCTGCATTCAAGACGACTCCCCCTCCACTTTTTTAAAATGAGAAACGAACTCTCCGTAGCCTTGATCTTCTAACTCATCTTTCGGGACAAATCGAAGGGCTGCTGAATTCATGCAATATCTTAAACCTGTTGGCTCAGGACCATCATCGAACACATGCCCCAGGTGGGAGTCTGCGTGTTTACTCCTTACCTCGGTCCGCACCATGAATAGTGTGCGATCTTCGACTTCCACAATGTTTTCCGCTACCAGGGGCTTCGTGAAACTCGGCCATCCGGTGCCACTTTTATATTTATCTTTTGAACTGAAGAGAGGCTCCCCTGAAACGATATCCACATAAATCCCTTCTTCTTTGTTGTCCCAATATTCATTATCAAATGCTTTCTCGGTCCCGTCTTCCTGAGTCACTTTGTACTGGATATCCGTAAGTTTTTCTTTTAACTCTTCTTCTGAATAGGTGGGGTAAAGTGGCTTCGTGTCGAGCTTGATGTACCGGTCTTCTCCCCAAGCTTCATCAAGGAAGTCATCCCTTCCTGAGTTGTTTCGGTAAAACTTATAGCTTAATTCATTTTTCTTATAATAATCCTGATGGTACTCTTCCGCTTTGTAAAAGGTGGCAGCAGGCTGGATCTCTGTGACGATCTCTTCTTCAAAACGCCCTGAGTCTCCTAACTCCTGTTTTGATTGCTGTGCTATTTCCTCCTGTTCTTCACTATGAGTGAAGATACCACTCACGTATTGAGGACCCCGGTCGACGAATTGTCCACCATTATCAGTAGGATCGATTTGTCTCCAAAAAATCTTTAATAGTTGCTCATACGTAATCACTTTAGGATTATATTCAATTTGGACGGCTTCCACATGACCCGTCTGTTTCGTGGAAACTTCATCATACGTTGGATTCTTTTCCTCGCCACCTGTGTATCCGGAAATGACGGAATACACACCATCCAATTTTTCAAAAGGTGGCTCCATGCACCAGAAGCATCCTCCTGCAAAGGTCGCAACCGCATGTTCATCATCCACCATAGCAGTCTTTACGGGCTCACTTCCCAAAGACTTCTCGGTCATACTTGCATACAGTTTAGGTCCGAAAAATACCGCCAGACTTACTACCAGCATCAGGCCGATTCCAATCATCACTTTTTTCATCATCTCTCCTCCTTACTCATTTCTAAAGGCAGTCTGAACCAAAAAGTGCTGCCCGACTCACCATCACTTTCGACTCCGATCTCTCCTCCATGAAGTTCAACAATTTCTTTGCTTATGGACAGCCCCAGGCCAGATCCTCCTCCTGCTTTGTTACGGGACTTCTCTACCCGATAAAAACGCTGAAATATCGATGCCTGTTCTTCAAGGGGAACACCCTTTCCTTCGTCTGTGACTGAAAAGTTCATCATCTCTCCATCCTTTACTGCTTTAATTTCAAGTGACGTCTGATCAGGAGAAAAGGATAGGGCATTTTGTATGAAGTTCGTCATCACTCTTTTGATTTGAACAGGCATTAAAGGAACCAGAGGTAAATCTTCATCGTACTGTACAATCACTTCAACATGCTTCTCTTGTAAAACCCTTTCGAACTGCTGAATGGTTTCAATCAGGAGTTTATCGATTGGTGTCGGATGCGGATTCCATGGCAGTTTCCTATTTTCCAACTGTGAAAACTCCAGTACTTCTTCAATTAATAGACCCAGTTTTTCGGTTTCTGACAAAATGGTCTCGTAATATCTCCTCCGTGCTTCAGGATCTTCAATAATGTCATCGTTCAAAGCGGCAACAAAAGAATGGATCGATGATAAAGGTGTTCTAAGATCATGGGAAACATTGGCGATCAGTTCACTCTTGAACTTCTCTGATTCCCTTAATTCGTCGAACATAGCTTCTATTCTAGTGGACATATGATTAAAGTTAGCAGCGAGCTCTCTAATTTCCTGAGGTCCTGCTTCTGTCACCTTCACATCAAAGTCACCCTTAGCCATTCGCTCTGCTTCATTGCTCATCTGCTTTACTGACTTTAATAAAGGCGATGTAATCATCAAATTCACGGCAAAGGATAGGATCCCCGCTCCAAGCGCAATAAGGGAAAGCAGGATGATGATATTGGTTGAGATAAACATCTGAACATACGAGATTGTGAGAAATACTAAGATTACGGAGAGTGAAATCGTGTTGGCTAAAATAAGGAGGGTTCTAATTTTCATAATGCTGCTGCCCCTCAAACTTATAACCTATTCCCCACACGGTTTTTATCCATTGAGGCTCAGAAGGATCGACCTCTATCTTTTCTCTTAACCTGCGAATATGAACATTGATCGTATTCGCATCACCCAGATATTCATACCCCCATAAGGTTTCGAGCAACTGGGATTTGGAGAACACCTGTGAAGGATGCTCTGCTAACAGGGTTAATAAATCGAATTCTTTCACGGTCATGTCAATTTCTCTCCCATTAACGACTACTTTTCGTTTATTCCGATCAATGAGTAAGTCTCTCCACTTAAGAACTTCCCTTTGACCTTCCCGGGTTGGAGTGGAGTAGGTCCTTCTTAATACGTTTTTGACACGGAGCAATAATTCCCGGGGACTGAAAGGTTTGGTGACATAGTCATCAGCACCTATCGTCAACCCATAAATCCGATCCTTCTCCTGCCCCAATGCTGTCAGCATGATAATGGGTGTGTCGCTGTCTTCCCTTATCTTTTCAGCTGCCTGCCACCCATCCATTTGTGGCATCATGATATCCAGTATCACGATGTCCGGTTGGAACGTTTTGTATCGTTCGATTGCCTCATATCCATTAGAGGCAGTACTCACTTCATACCCCTCCCTCATGAGATACCGTAAGCATACATCCACAATATTTTCTTCATCATCTACTAACAGCACTTTGTTTGCCATGGCTTACTCTCCTTTACATTGCCTTACCTATCTCAGCACGACCGAAATCCACATTAAATTGTTTACACCAAATCACAATTTGCATTCCTGATGATGCAGAATGATCTCCTGGAATCACATAATTTTGATTGCCGATATTCCCCTTTAATTCACCCAGTGAAATCCCTTTTTTCGTTTCCTGACCTTCTTCTACTAAGTAAACGTATAGATCCGGTCCATTGGTCACTTCAAAATTTTCCAATCGAATATTTTTTCCTGATATACTCACTTTTCCTTTTGCATCGTGATTTTCATCTGCGCCTTGAAAAATCCCGACTAATTCATTTACGTTCATTGTATCGTTTGTCATTTCGTCTTGCGAAGATGAATCGGTTTCTTTCATAGTATTCTCTTCTTGTTCTTTCATATTTGAGCCAGAAGACGATGAAACAGGCGCTTCGTTCACCACCTTATCAAAAAATAACGGAGAAACCAGCCACCATCCCACTACTAATACTCCTACTGCAACTATTCCAATCATCCATTTTTTCATTTGCTCATCCCCTCGTTATGATTAACGATAGTATAATAAACAAACCTTATGGATTCTTAACGAAAATCTTAAATAATTCTTAAATGTTATACTCCTTTCATTTTGGACAGTCGCAAGCTTATCTGAGATAGTAATAGATATCGAATGAAAAGGAGCAGAATCCATGCTTATATCTATACTTTTACTAGCCGCTTTGATCGTGATTGCCTTCCTGGTTATCCGGTTTTATCCTGCATTTGGTGAGAAGCCTTCCCTTGAACGTGTTCAGTCCTCTCCCCAGCATTCAAAAGGCTCATTTAAAAATCCCATCCCAACTTCTATGGATACCAGCTTTTCCACGTCGCTTACAATGATTCGGGATCTTATGAAAAGAAATGCCAACCGTAAGCCTGGTACCGATATTCCAAGAGTCGGATTTCCGTCCTTTAAACATCCTCATTACGTTACGAATGTAACCTGGTTTGGGCACTCAGCGTCGATGATTGAGATTGATGGAAAAAGACTACTTCTTGACCCCATGTTTGGTCGTGCGCCATCCCCGTTTCCTTGGATAGGCGGGAAGCGGTATAGCAAAGACCTTCCTTTTCACATGGATGAACTCCCTTCTATTGATGCTGTGATCTTTTCACATGATCATTACGATCATCTGGATTATGGCACGATTCGAAAGCTTCGAGGCAAAGTGAATCAGTTCTTTGTTCCCATCGGAGTAGGGAGTCACCTTGAGAAGTGGGGAATCCATTCTGATCACATTGTAGAGCTTGATTGGTGGGACGAGGTTGAGTGGAGTGGTCTTACTCTGGCGTGTACCCCGGCACGACATTTTTCCGGCAGAAGCTTACATGATCGTAATGCTACCTTATGGTGTTCATGGTGTATCATCGGGAACTCTTCCAGACTCTTCTTTAGCGGTGATAGTGGATACGGCCCTCATTTTAAAGAAATAGGCAGTGTTTATGGACCATTCGATTTGTCCCTGATGGAATGTGGTCAATATGATCCCAGATGGGCACCGATACATATGTGTCCGGAAGAGACTGTACAAGCCCACCTTGATGTGAAGGGGAAATGGCTACTGCCCATTCATTGGGGTGCTTTCACGTTATCTTTCCATGAATGGACAGATCCCATAATGAGAGTGACGAAAAGCGGCGCAGAACAAGGGGTTCATGTTGTTACCCCCCGAATCGGAGAAACTTTTCCTGTAGAAGGTGATTCCTACCCCTCTTCAATATGGTGGGGATGAACCAACCATCGCCTAGTTGTATACAATATCTAAGAACCTTAAAGTAGGCGATTATACTATGAGCAATGAACAAAAACTCACGTTCGGAGCATGGGTTGCGGCAATCGGAACGGTCCTTGCCGCTATTGGCAGTACCCCTATTAAAAGCATTCCAGAAGATACTTTACAGTCGTTCAATCTCGTAGGAAATGAATTGCAAGCAACGGGAAATGCATTAGAGGCAGATGCAATAGATGATTTCACCCTGACGAAAGCAGGAAATGAAATTCAAGCGATCGGAAATGTCACTGTTATAGCCGGCATACTGATTAAGTTCAATGACATAACAAAGCAAGAGTTGAATATTAAAGGAAATCTCCTCCAGGCACTGGGTGGAGGGGCTGCCCTCGCAGATTCCTTTAATGAAGAACATACGTTAGAAGAGCTTTATTCGATTTATGGAAATCTCCTCCAAATTATCGGTAACTCCCTGCAGGCCATCTCAGGCATCCTTGAGTTAAATCAAAGAGACAGCGGGAATATCAATGTAGTGGGAAGCTGGATCCAGGCAGTGGGTTCTGTCATTTCTGCATTGGTGCAAACGAAAGAATCTTCCTCCTGAGGTTGTTATACATACTCTATATGTGAGAATGTATACAACCAGGTTAGCTGTTGCTAACCATAGGTCTAATTTCACAAAGTCTCTCCAGATGGGTTAATGCCCAATCCATTTCGAATCCGGGCGAATATTCATAACCTAGATAGAGAGGAGGTTTATGTTATGAATGACTTTCACACTTTAAATAATGAAACTTTTTTCAATTTTCATGATGTACGACGCCCGATCGGACGAGTGGGATTTGGCAGGCCTGGCTTTGGTGGGTTTGGAAGAAGACCGTTTGGATTTGGATTCAACCCGTTTTTAGGTGGCCTCGCCGGTGGACTGCTTGGAGCTGCATTATTGAGTCCATACTCATATGGATATGGATACGGATATCCCCCACCTTACTATGGTTATCCTCCTTACCCTTATTATTATTAATAAAATCATACAAAAAAAGGAGCCAGCGCCACATTCAATGTGCTTAGGCTCCTTTTTAAGATATTCCTGATATTCATCCATCAAGAGGGACGGACCTCACATTGAGGTCCGTCCCTCTTCTCTTACACGCTTAGATAAATCCGGTTGCCTGATGGGTCTTCAGTCAGGATTTTTCCGTTCTGTTCGCGGATGGTCGCTCCCATGGATTGAAGCTTTTGGATGATGGTGTTTCGTTTTTCTTCGGTTGGGATGTGAAGAGTGAACCAGTTTAAACCGACACTGTTTTCAGCTGGTGCCGGAGCTCCTTCCCCATTCCAGGTGTTCAGTCCAATATGGTGATGATATCCACCCGTTGAAATGAAAAGTGCCTGACTTCCAAATCGGCTGACTACATCGAAACCAAGTCCCTTCCCGTAAAATTCCTCTGTTGATTTCAAATCAGAAACATGCAAATGGATATGACCCATGACCGTACCGGCAGGAAGTCCTTCCCACGGTTGTCCCATTGCCTCAGCCAATATCCCCCTTGCATCGATTGGATCAACGGCCATCTTTACCTGATTGCCATTCCATGTCCATTCCGATGAAGGACGGTCCATGTAGATCTCGATTCCATTTCCATCCGGATCAGATAAATACAGAGCTTCACTGACGAGATGATCAGAAGAGCCCAGTTGAATATTCAGCTTTATGAGATGATCTAATATTTTCCCCAGATCTGTTCTATTCGGCAGCAACAGGGCAAAATGGTACAAACCTGTCGTTCTCGGCTCCTTAGGTGAAACATTTGCTGGTTGTTCCAGAGATAGCAATGGGTGGAATCCATCTGCCGTCAGAGTCGCTCTATTTTCTGTTTGTTCCATCACTTTAAATCCGATTACTTCTTGGTAATAGGAAAGAGATCGCTCTAAGTTTTCAACTTTTATATTTACTTCCCCAACGAATGTATGTGGTTCTTTATGAAAATTCATCTTTATTCCTCCCTTTCAATTTTGCTGTGAAAACTTTTGATCTAATGAGAACAATGATTCCTTTGCCACGACAAAATATAAAGACATCGCAAGCAGTGCTAAGTCAAATTCGTACCCGGCCATCTGTCCATTCCCTAAGAAACCTGCAGCTAATTTTACTTTAACGATTGCTCCCAACATGATTAACGCAAATATTCCAGCCACGACACGAGTACCTATTCCCAGAATCATTGCCAATCCACCGACCAATTCAATGATGGCGACTACATAAGCTGCAAACCCTGGCAGTCCTAAGCTTTGAAAGAAACCGACCGTATTTTCGATCCCTCCCTGAAACTTAGTCAAACCGTGGATGAAGAAGGTGATTCCTAAAAATATTCTTAAAATGAGTGCTCCTAGTAAGTGATTCTGTAGCATTGTCTATTCTTCCTTTCTTTATGTTATTTTATTAAAGTTAGTTACTTTATGTAACTTATATTATTTTAATAACTATGAACTGTCAAGTAATTAAATTACTAAAATGGTGATGATGTGGTATACTAGTTATAAAGAAGGAGGCATTGACAGAATGAATCAGTCAGAAATTTGTCCAAGGTTCGAGAAAGCCATCGGCATCTTAAGTCAACGATGGACAGCACTCATCATTTATCAATTGCTTTCCGGACCACAACGAAACTGTACCATCAAAGACGCAATAGGCATCAGCGGCAGGCTTCTTTCAGAGCGACTGAAGGACCTTGAAGAAGAAGGCATCGTACAGAGGGACGTCTATCCGGAAACACCCGTGCGTATTGAGTATTCACTAACTAAAAAAGGGTATTCTTTAGAACCTTTAATGAAAGATATAGAGAAGTGGTCCCAGGAGTGGATTGAGAAGGAATGAAAACTCGTCAGATTGTTGGCGGGTTTTTTTGTTTGTGCTTTCGGGCCGGGCTTTCATCGGATGATAGGATGTATTGTGTTCCTTTTTTGGTGCCTGTTGTGGGGAGGTTTAGGGATTGGAGGAGTCTTTTTGCAACATGAGAGGAATTGATTTTTAAAAATTTTCTTAGTTCCGCATTACTTATAGTAGGTCCTATCAAAAGTTCATAGTCCTTAAAGGCTTGGATATGAGCATTGATATTTTCACTATTACAATTCATACAAAGCCATTTTCCATGCTTTCTCACTAACGGCCGATGATTGCAAGCTTCACATATGACCCCCTTTAACAGCTCTCCTTCTGTAATGTTATATCGCTCCAAGACAGAGGGATTAGGTTCTTCATGATGTCGTTTTAATGTGCGAATTATTTTTTTCATATCTTTAGGTGTTACGTTTTCTTGTCGAATAGAAACCTCTATATACTTCACCTTGTCCAGTAGAGAATGGCGATGGATGACAATTTTATTAAGGGTTTTGTTATCTGGAGAAGTTTTAATGATAGTCCGATCGTTGCTCATGACTACGCAAGAGTAAATGGGGATGTTGGGAAATCCATGCTTCGATAACCAGCTTATAAGTTGGCTTTCCTGTCTTTTAATTTGAATCGTAGGGTCCGGTAAAGCTGATTCAATACCATCTTTTGTTTGAATAAGTTGATTGAAGATGGGGTCGAAGTAAGCAGTGCCCGCAAGGTATTTGACTTCAATATTGAGGATGAATCTGGTTGAGATGAGCAGGGTGTCTATTTGAAAAAAGCTGTCTTTGTAGGGAATTCTCAGGTCGTGGAGAATGTAATATTTTTTGGGGTCTAAAAAGCTTAAAGTGTAATCTAAAGCTGTCTCTCCTTTGAATCCGGCCGTTCTTTTACCAAGTTCCTCGGATATCATGGGCAGTTTTGGATGGTTGAGGGGAAGTCGGCGGAGTAAAGCTTGCAAAATGAGGATAATTCGAGGGATGATTCGTTCTTTTTCGATCATTTTATCACTCCAATCGGGTTTTATATTACGTGTATTCTCCTTGGACTGCAGAAAATCCTGCTTCGAGATGGCAGATATTAATTTTATCAGCGGAATTTTACTTATGTCAGCGAAATTTCCGATATATCAGCGAAATTCAAATTATATCAGCGAAATCTTAATTTTATCAGCGAACTGCTTCTCTTCCAGATAACTACAACAATCCCAACCAAAAAAATCATTCCCATTCCCCTCCCGCCATAGTATATTTAGAGAAGCGAAATAAATCGACTGCGAGGGACGGACCTATATGTGGAAAAATAAAAATGTATGGATATTATTGATAGGTGAATTTATAGCAGGTCTCGGATTGTGGTTAGGGATCATCGGTAATCTGGAGTTTATGCAGGAAAAGGTGCCTTCGGATTTTCTGAAATCGGTGATTCTCGCTTCCGGACTGCTTGCGGGTCTTGCTGTTGGACCTTTAGCCGGCAGAATTACGGATCAAGCAAATAAAAAGACGGTGATGCTCATCTCAGGCTTCACCAGGGCATTAAGTGTTATTTTCATGTTGATTGCGATTGATACCGGCTCGGTGCTTTGGATGGTCGTTTTCTTAGTGAGCATCCAAATCTCTGCTGCCTTCTATTTCCCTGCTCTGCAAGCTGCCATTCCGATGGTGGTGAAAGAGAAGGATTTACTGCAGATGAATGGGGTCCATATGAATGTTGCCACCCTCTCAAGGATCCTTGGAACTGCGTTAGCAGGCGTCCTATTAGTGATCATATCTTTAACGATGGTATACGTTCTCTCATTAGTGGCGTATCTGGCACTATTTGTGATGACCTGGTTCTTATCAATTGAAGAAACCGCGACTACCTCTACACAAGGTGAAAAACCAAAAGGGGCAAGCTTCAATGAAGTATTTCCTGTTATAAAAGGGCTTCCGATCGTATTTATGACTCTTGTGATGACGTTGATACCACTGCTATTTATCGGCGGGTTCAACTTAATGGTCATCAACATCAGCGAGCTTCAGGATAGCTCGGCGATTAAAGGTTGGATCTATACCGCCGAAGGGATTGCCTTTATGACAGGTGCTTTTGCCGTCAAGAAAATGGGCGAAAAAATGTCACCGTATAAAATATTATTCTTTTTTAGCTTCATCATCGGGATTGCGCAAATGATTCTTTATTTTGCAACCAGTCCGATCTTGTCAGTTCTTGCGTTTACAGTGTTTGGATTTGCCGTGGGATGCTTCTTCCCGACTGCTGCCACGATTTTTCAAACGCGTATACCGAAAGAATTTCACGGCCGCTTCTTCTCGTTCCGTAATATGCTCGACAGACTGATTTTCCAGGTTGTGCTCCTTCTCACAGGATTGCTGCTGGATCTCGTAGGACTCCAAATCATGACGGTATTATTCGGATGTCTGTCCCTTATGATGACTGGACTGTTCTATTCAAGATACCGACAGCTCAAAACGACCACATTATCGGAACAGGCAAGTTAACCAGCTCACTTTTGTGAGCTTTTTTTGTATAAGAATGAGAATTATTATCAATACTATATAAAAAGAAGACAACCACGCCTATGGTTGCCTTCTCTTCCATTACATACCCGGATCAAATGTTTTACAATCTGTTTCTTCACTGTTGTGGGCTTTGTTTCCTTTATGACTGACAACGAAAATCTGGTCTGCAGAGCACTTCTTACCTTCACGGTTATATTTGCAGTTGCTTACTTCACATAGTACGTCTTGTGCCATCTTCAAACACCTCCCTTATTATCTTTAGAGTGTACTTTCCCACCCTTTTTCATACCTGATTCGTGGAGAGTAATCATCATATATCTGAAGCTTTCACCATATAATCAAAGAGATATGTTTGATATGAAGGGAGAATCTTCGGTATGGAGCAGAGACGACTGTATCATGTTCAAAATCTTGCATTTGAAATAATGGATCAAATGAATACCGATAACGAATGGAAGAAGCCAGATCATTTAAAGCATGTGATCGATCATTTATCCCGTGCAATTGGGAGTCTTACAGATCCATCTGGGACTTTCTCTATTGATTATGTTGAAGAAAAAATTGCCACCGCCCATTATATATTGTTTAAAAACGAGAAAAAAGTTGCCCGAATAAATTTTGATAAACAATCAGCATCCGCTTTAATTGAATGAGAAAGAGGACTTACCGAAATATGGTAAGTCCTCTTCTTCTATTTAATGCTTTTTTTTAAAAAGAAATTCTATTTCATCATTGGCACAAACCTCCACAAAAGGACAGCTCAAACATACTTCCCCATTCGGTTTGGTACTGGATGATAGTGGTGCAGACAGCGTATCTATTAATTTCTCTATGTAATGCAAACCTTTCTTCATCTCTGTCGGTGACGGGCAATGGACAAATTCTTCTCCATTTAACAAGGAAACGATTCTTATCGACGAAGGAAGTCTTCCAAAGGATCTTTCACAGAAAACCACCGTCAAATAATAATACAAGGTAATCATTTCGTTATTTGTATCCACAAGATACTTGGTGACTGTGAACGATTCTTGTTCCCATTCTGCCACTTCTATCGTGAGGGATAAGTGAGTTTCAAGTTCTTCAAAGTATTGTCGAAACTTTTCATTTATAAAAAGAGGTGGTAATGTCCCATAGTTCTTCGTTAAATCCTGCATTAAGTAATCCGTCACTTTCGCCACCACTAAGTAATAATCAATCTTCGAATCAAAGATGTTTGTTTTAATAGAGGTAAGGTGCTTCTCGATGATCTCAAGTGCTTTGATGGGAGTCCTCATTTTGACGGGAAGCATAAAGAAGTCCTTTACTACTTGGTTCACAATGAACTGCATAACCTTTTTCCATTCAACTTTACTTGCTTCTTCACGCTGGATGTAGTGATAGTAAAACTTGTGGGGACAATTGATGAATTCCTTTAGATGTATATCCGATAATGTTTTAATCGAAAGTGAATAGTTCACGAATGCCTCTCCTTTCTCTAGCCCTCTTGTTTACTGAACAAGAGCTCACTAGCAAATGTACGCCCAAATTCTTTGCACGCCTCCACATCCTCATCCTCTGGTGTTAATTCCACTTTCAAACCATCATGAATCAAACGGGCTCCCCTTTCTTGCAATTTCTCATTTAATAAATCCACCGCTGCCCCGTACTTAGGATAAAAAGAGTCACAGGAACCGAAGCTTGCGGCAATCTTAGACGTTAAGTCCACGTCGTCCATGTCATCGTAAAAATCCTCAAACTCATAAGGAAGTTCGCCATCCCCCCAGGTATACGCACCTAACAGGATCCCTGCATATTCTTCAAGGACCTGAACATTCGGACAGTCATTTATATCAATTACATCGATTTCAGCTCCGGTTTCCTTCACACCTGTCTCGATGGCCGTCGCCATTTCTTCTGTATTTCCACTCATGCTTGCATAGATCATTATAATTTTATTGGTCATGATAAACCTCCAATGTATACCTAATTGATAATAATTATCATTATCACTATAAGTAAACCATACAAACTTTCCTTCTATTTGTCAATAATTAATTGAAAATAATTCTCAATTAGGACATAAAAAAGCATCCCCCTTATGAGAGATGCTATCTTACAAATTCATTACAACTCCAATACGCCCGCTTTCTGATTTTTATTATGATTTCCACGGTTAGTTACTACTTTATAAACCACGATCGTGACGAAGATCATTCCACTGCAAATAATATACAAAGCGGAAAATCCAAACTGGGATGAAACGACTCCCAGTACAAATGATCCAACGGCAATTCCAAGGTCATAAAAAATAAAGAATGTAGCGGTCGCATGCCCTGTTCTCCTCTTAGGGGCAGCCTGAATGGACATGGTTTGAAAACTCGGAAGCAAAGCACCGTAACCAAGTCCGATAAGCGTTCCTGCAATCATTAGTAAAAGGACTGATTGAGCGATACTCAAAAGAATCAAACCGATGGCAAAAATAATAAGGGACGGATAGATGACAGCGTTTGGTCCTGACCTGTCATATAAGCGTCCTGTATATGGTCGCGATAACAGCATAGCAGCTGCAAAGACGACGAAGAATAAGCTGACGGATTCGAATATACCGACAGACTTCGCATAGACGGATATAAACGACATGATCCCGGAGTAAGCAAATGATGTTAAGAATCCTACAAGGGAAATCGGAATCGCTTTAACTTCTATCAAATCCTTAAAGGTTAATCTCCCCGGCGTTTTTGCTTCCACCCCATCGTCCTCCGAAACCTGAATGCCGAATGAACAAAGGAATCCGATGACGATAACAAAGGAAAGACCCATAAACAATGTTGAATAAGCAACCCATTGAATCAATGCTAATGAAATAAACGGTCCGACCACCACGGCTAAGTTCATTGACATGGCAAAATAACCAAGCCCTTCCCCTTTCCGGTGGGGAGGGATCATGTCTGCGGCAATCGCGACTAAAACCGTTGTGCCAATACTAAACCAAATGCCATGAAAAAAACGAAGCCCCATTAAAAGATAAAAATCATTCACCCAGAAGTAAATGAATGATGAAATCCCGAAAAACATGACACTAATAATCAACGTCTTTTTCTTTCCCAACAGCTCAATGATTTTCCCCGAGAATGGCCGAATAATGATGGCCGAAAGTAAAAAAATCGTTGTAGCGAGACCGGCTTCCCCTTCCGTTCCGTGAAGTTCATCGATCACATAGAGTGGCAGGACGGTTAACAACGAATAGAAAACTAAAAAGATAAAAAAATTATTCACTAATGCCATAAAAAATGGCCGTGTCCATATAGATGTTTGATTGGAATGACTCATAAAATTCTCATTCTCCTTAATTAATTGTTATACTAATTATATCTATAACATGTATATTTGTAAATATAGTTGTTGTGACAACTATATTGAATTACTTTTATCGAACTTCTCAAATCATCCTGAATTTCATGTATGATAAAGAGAAGAAATGAATGTAGTAGGTGAAAAATAATGACAATGTCCCGTGACGAATCCATTGGCTTGTATACGAGCCATACAGTAAAGAATATTATTCGATTTCTTACATTTCATCTGAAAGAATTTGATGTGACACCCGAGCAATGGACTGTGTTGAAGCGATTAGCGGAGCAGGATGGAATCAGTCAAAAAGAACTTGCGATGAAATCAGAAAAAGATCAGCCGACCGTAACGAGGATCTTAGACATTTTGGAACGGAAGGAATTGATCTACAAACAGAGAAACCTTGATGATAGAAGATCATTCCTCATTTTCATATCAGAGAAAGGTATGGCTGCCAAGGATGAGCTGTCTCCTTTTATAGAGGGGTTATATGAAGAAACGATTCTTAAAGGGATTTCAGAAGAGAACTTAGAAGTATATAAGAGTGTTCTTGCTCAAATGAATGAGAACATTACTAGAAAATAGCGTAGTGATAGGAGGATGGACATGAAACAAATACCGATTGCCCTGCAAATGTATACATTGCGCAACGAAACGGAAAAAGATTTTACCGGCACCCTTCAAAAAGTAGCCGGGTTAGGATATGCAGGTGTGGAACTTGCCGGCTATGGAGGATTACCCCCGAAAGAGCTTAAGGGGACACTCGATAGTCTGAATCTTCGTGTCGCGTCAAGTCATATTCCTCTATCTGAATTAAGAAATGATGTTCACAAAGTGATTCATGATCAACTGGAGCTGGGCAGCAGCTACGTTGTCTGTCCGTATCTTCCACCTGAAGAGAGAACAGAGAAGCACTATATTCAATTGATTGATGATTTAAATTCAATTGGGGAAAAATGTTTTAATGAAGGAATCACGCTTTGCTATCACAATCATGATTTCGAATTGACGACGTTATCGAACGGGAAACCGGCACTCGAAATGATTCTGAATGAAACGAATCCTCATTGGGTGAAAGCAGAGTTCGATATTTACTGGCTGACCTTCGCAGGAGAAAAGCCGGTGGAATGGCTGAAACGATATCAGGGACGAACCCCACTTGTTCATTTGAAAGATATGACGTTGGACGGTGAACGATTTTTTGCCGAGCTGGGAACGGGTGGTGTGGACCTCACTTCTGTTCTCGACTATGGTATACACAGTGATGTGGATTGGTGGATCGTTGAGCAGGATGAGTCCAGGATCTCTCCTATTGAAAGCGTCCGGAAGAGCTTAGATTATTTACGTCTGAACAAAATTTAATGAAAAAAGGAGAGTCTGGCACAACAGACTCTCCTTTTTCATCAGCATTATTTTAATTTGGCCACGATCTTTCCTTTCACATGACGTTCTGATAAACGTATCAGTGCTTCAGGAACTTCTTCCAATCTCACTACCTCTGTTAACATTGTGTCTAAGTTCCCTTCCTCTACTAAGGAAAGCATTTGGTCCCCAATTACAGCAAAATCCTTTTGGGCAACCATGTCATTCGATTGATGGGCAGCTGCCAGGGCGATTTCATGATAGGATACAACCTTTGTGAATGGTTTAATTTTTGTAAAATCAGGAGCTCCCGCAATGTAAACCATGTGACCCATATACGCCAGTGCGTCTAATGAGTCTGTAGCACTTTGTCTGCTCACCGCATCCACAACGGCGTCCACTCCACGTCCATTTGTTATTTCCATCACTCTTAAATTCACGTCTTCTTCTCGATAGTCGATTACGTAATCTGCGCCAAGTGATTTTACATATTCATGATTATGGGAAGAAGCTGTGGATATTACTGTTTTGCCGGCAAGCTTGGCAAGCTGGACACCAAATCCTCCGACGCCACCTGCTCCCCCATGAATCAGGATCGTATCTATCTTCTCCAACGGCAGTTTACGGTGAAGCGCCTGATAGGCTGTATATCCCGCTGTTGGAAGGGCAGCAGTGTCTTCAAATGTAACTTGTTCAGGGATACGGGAAACGGTATGAGCATTGATAACCGCATATTCTGCATATCCACCTTTTTTGGTGAAGTCTCCATGGTAAACGACTCGATCACCTTTCTTCCAACCAGTCACTCCCTCTCCTGTCTCTACTACCACTCCTGCTACATCAAGACCGAGAATATGCGGGTAAGACCAGACTGGCATTCCATTGGTCGCTGTTTTATAATCAACCGGATTCAAACCGACAGCATGAACTTCTACAAGCAATTCCCCTTTTTGTGGTGAAGGTGTTTCAATTTCCTCAACCTTCATGTCCTTCCATGAACCTTTATCTTTTAAAAGCAGTGCTTTCATATACATTCATCTCCTTGGAGAGTATTTTCATTATTTTGTTCTCGTGGTATATAATATATACTATAAGGAAAAAGCACAAGTAGGCACTATTTAGTATCCTAGTTACCATTTAGGAACCTGGAATGAATCTTAGTAATTTGAGTGACTCAATTCCAATAGCCATCCACCTAAATTAAGGAGGTACCATGAAACAACTACATCCGGAATACCAATGTTCCATCGACCTGGTCATCGACGTCATCGGAGGGAAATGGAAGGTACTCATTCTTTGGAATTTAAATGAAAGACTAAAGAGGTTTAATGAGCTGAAGCGCTCCATGCCAAATATCACCCAAAAAATGCTCACTCAGCAGCTTCGGGAGCTGGAGGAACATGGATTGGTTGCACGTAAGGTATATCAGGAAGTCCCTCCGCGTGTAGAATATTCCACGACCGAAATGGGGAAGAAACTGCAAACGACTCTTTTTGAAATGTGTAAATGGGGAGATGAGTATGCAGAGCAAAAAGGCATAGCGATGAATCGCTGTTGGACTTCATATGATTTCATGGAGAGTTGATGAAAAGGACTTGCCAAATTGGCTAAGTCCTTTTTTGTGACTAATGGGAAAGTATATGCCGAAGGGTTATTCCCACCGTTTCATATTTAAACTGGTACCCCTCTTCTTCCAATCTTTTCGGAAAGACCCACCTGCTTTTTAGTACCAATTCGGGTTCAGTTTTAATAAAGAAAGCGCCAATTTCTAGCATCCACTTTGATGTCGACAGCCCTGCTTTCTTATTCATGACAGTACGCAAGTGTTCCATAAACTCTCGGTTGGTGACAGGATTTGGAGAAGAGCAATTGAATACACCACTTAACCCCTTCTTATATTTGAGAAATAAAATGATTCTGAACAAGTCTTCGATATGAATCCAACTAAACATCTGATTCCCCGGTCCCTGCACTCCTCCCAGACCAAACTTGACCAGATTTTTGTAGGGGTTCATCACTCCTCCATCCGGACCTAATACGATGGCGATACGTAAGGCCGCTTGCCGAGTATAGGTTAAATCAAATGAAAAGAAAGCCTTCTCCCATTCCTTCGCTACTTCTACAGAAAAGCCTACCAGGGTGGCATTTATACCCACTATTCCGATAAAATGGTTTCTCCTTATGTTGAAGAAATCTTTGAGCAAGCGGAGAAATAACTCTAGCTTGATAATAGAACGGGGCGGAATAAAATATGTGATTTCCAAATGGTTGAAGCATTCATGATATCAACTGACAAGATTCAACATCTTTTCCCAGGAAATGATGTTGAGTCTTATCGTAACCACGTGAAAAAAGGAGAAAAAATCGATTTCATCAAAATCGATTTTTTCTCCTTTTCACTTATGATAGTATGGCTCCTAAAATAATGGTTGCAAGCTCCTTTGATTCATACTGAAGCCTTCATCACGACTTCATAATCTAAGCCGAATCCGGTATGCAAACGTTCTGCCGCCAGCTGGACCTGGCTTTTCTCAACGACAGCCGTTATGCTTATGGCAGACTCACCTACCAATTTCACCCTGATGGCATTTTCCAATAGAATTTTGCACATGTTCATTTTAATGATTGGCTGTGATTTAATATTTTGTCCGATTGCCGACACCTTTGACAGACCGCTTTTCCCCTCGATCCGGGAGTACACCCAATTCTCTTTATCTTTTCCTTCATTTAATATCGATAATACCTCTTGATGATCGTTTTTCTTGATCAATAAGGACAGGATATTTCTACAGCTTTGTTTATATACATCGGCCTGAATGTGACGAGATGCCAGCTCACACATCAATGCTTTCTTTAACCCTTCAATATCTTCACAATCAAACAGTTCAATTCGATTAATATCCTCTTCGAACGTGATACCAATCACAGGGGTTGATCCATTCTGCTTTGCCTTTCCATGGATCATGGTTCCCCTGCCATTTTCAAAACTGGATTTCACTATCAATGGAACTCCGAATTTTTTCGCGTGTTTGACTGCCCTTGGATGAAGTACACCCGCTCCCATGATAGCTAAATTCTGCATATCTTCATAAGAAAGGGAATTGATTTTTGATGCTTTAGGCACAAATCTGGGATCAGAGGTATACACTCCATCCACATCGGTATAGATCTCACACCGATCTGCTTGCAACGCCGATGCAAGAGCAGCTGCCGTGATATCGGATCCCCCTCTTCCCAGAGTGGAAATATTCCCATCCTCCGTCATTCCTTGGAAACCTGCCACCACAACCACTTGCCCATTATCTAATTCGTTCCTGATTCGTTTGGTATCAATAGATTGAACATGAGCATTTCCAAGGACGGAATCCGTTTGAATACCTGCCTGCCATCCTGTGAAAGAAATTGCCTCCACCCCTTGCTGATGAAGAGCCATTGTAAGAAGGGAAATCGTAACCTGTTCTCCGGTTGACAGTAACATATCCATCTCTCGCTTACTTGGTTCACTTGTGATATCACCAACCATTTTCACAAGTGCATCGGTAGTTTTCCCCATTGCAGAAACCACTACAACGACGTCATGACCTTTTTTCTTTTCCTGTATGACTCTGTCCGCCATACGTTTTATGCGCTCGGTAGAACCAACAGAGGTTCCACCGAATTTCTGCACAACAACTGTACTCAAAGGTGGTCCTCCTTTCTATTTATAAATTGACGCTATTGATTGGATTTTCAGATTGACCCAACAGTCGGGTTTATTTTAAATGCAGCCAGAGCGTTTGTTACTTTCCCGAATTCAGAAGCGTGAGGACGGTCATCGTCATCAGAGTATCCGTAATCCACCATACGGTTCCGGTTCAGGCATAATTTCGTAAGCTCTGGCTTAAAGAAATCAAATAGCTTGAAACGTTCTTGTAATTGCGGGAATCTCTTCTGATAGTTAAGTATTGAGTCAGCAAGAAGACCCCAGAAGGTTTCTTCTTCCATCATTTGATTGTTCATTAACAAGTTACTCAAGTATCTCAGGTGACAGATAAAGAGACCTGTGAAGATAAACTGTGTAAGCCCTTCAGGCGGCTCCGTTCGAAGGACCGCTTTAAATTCAGTTGACAGCCCTTGCAGCTCAGGGAAATCCTGGTCTGAAATATTGACGTCATCCACAAAATCTTTAATGGCTAATCGGTGTGGTTTCCCATCCTTCAACACGACAATTGTATTTTGGCCATGAGGAGAAAAAACCGTTCCGTATTGGTAAAGGTAATGGAGAAGAGGATCCATTGCGACTTTGAAAAATTGTTTCATCCATTCTTCTGAGTCCAGGCCTGATTGTTCAATTAAACTCACAACATACGGTTTATTGTTATGATCTTCATACAGTAAGGCGGCAAGTGTAATCGCTTGTTCTCCGTCTTCCAAATACGTATAGATGCTTTCTCTCCATATGGTTCCAAGCATCTCCAAGTATTGATAAGGTGCCTGCTTTAATTGTGTATAGTAGCGGTGATTTACATTCATACTGGCATTTTCCCCTGGCAGGATGACCCGGCATTCATCTTTTAAAAATGGGTCCTTTTCAGCCATTCCTTTAATGAACTCAGTAACCTTAGGAGCAATCAGCGTTCGTTCAGATGGCAGTCCCCGATAAACCAGCGTGTTCAAAATACTCATCGGAAGCTTCACATGATGCTTATCTTTGTTCGTTCGATTCACAAATGTGCGGATCGACTGCTGAGGAAGGTAGCGGTCTTCTCCCTCTCCCAAGGGAATGATGCGCCCCATTGCCAGCTCCTCAGGGAAATTCTGAATGAGTGTGTTTTTCCATTGCCACTCGTGCACCGGCAAGAAATAGTATTCCGATGGTTCGCTTCCATTTTGTTTTACGATCTTGTCAAAACGGATTCGGTCTTCCTCACTTAGTTCACCGGCAATCAACGTTTCATAATCCAATCCTTCTACAGATTGAAACGATGCAAGGTCCTTATGAACAGCAATCCAGGAAAGCTGGACCTCCTTCTGTTGTTCAGGAGCAAAGGCAAGGTAATCATCATATCCGAACCCGATTCTCCCTTTGTTATATGTAATCCATGGGTGCCCTGTCATATAACCTTCGAGGGTGGCGTAGTCTTCATGAATCAGTTCGTCCGATGTTTTCGTTTCTTTTTCAAGAAGATGGGCATCGGCTATTAATGTGCTGTTCATTTCCTTGATTAAGTGCCCCGCCGTCTCAGATGACATCCCGATGACCCCCTGGAGATCGACCAATAGCTCTATTGCGCTATCAGCTTCCTTTCTTCCTCCATTTTCAACGATATATACCGTCGTCCATTTCACATCGAAACTATCAAACAATCGTTTTTGTGCGATATAGTGATAGTGCTTTGAATCTGTGACCTGCAGGGAATATTCAATCCCTTCCCCATTTTCCGAAAGGATTTCAGGACGTATCATATCTTCATACATATACTCAGACAGCATTTTACCAATCAATTTCTTGTTTACTTTTGTCCAGGTATCACTCTTAAAAACACGTTGAATTTCTTCACTGAATAACATATTATCCCTTCTTTCACTTAGTCTATTTTTCCTTTGCATCAGAGAGGAACCGGAATGTGAGCCGCTTTCGTTCCAAAGGTTTGAAACACATTTTTGGTCTGAACCGGATATACGTCTCTCCCTGTAATGGTATTGATGATGATCGCATTACGGTGTGCACCGAGTCCAAGATCAGGTGCCCCGACTCCATGAGTATGCATTTCACCGTTCTGAACAAAAATTTCACCCGATCCTTCTACATAGGTTTCCAATCGATAATCTTCTTTCACTTTATATCTGTCATATTCGTCCCATGCAATCCACTCTTTCATTTTTGAAAGGAATCCCGGGAATGCAGGCTTATAGCCAGTCCCAAGAATGATGACATCTGCTTTATCTACAAAACGTTCATCCTTGATCCGGTGATAGCCATGCAGTTCAAACCCTGTTTCATTTTTTTCGATTCCCACGATCTCTGTCATGGCCTGTAAGCAGATGTCCGGCTCCTCGCTTCCTACAGATCGTTCATATAAATAATCATATATATCGGCGATTGTCTCTGAACTGATGCCTTTATAAAGAAGATCTTGTTCCTTTAGGAGCTGATCCTTCTTTTCCTGCGGAAGCTGATAAAAGAAACGGGTATAATCGGGTGAAAAATACTCAAGGCCCAGTTTTGAATATTCCATCGGGAAGAATCCCTTTGAACGTGTATACCATTGCAGTGAAAACCCTTGGTTCTCCTGGTCTTTGGCTACATCGAGAAACACTTCGGCTGCACTTTGGCCGGATCCGATCACGGCAACAGATTCAGCATTTGCACAAATCTCCTTATTGGATAAATAATCGGCACTGTGAAATACGGATTTGCCCAGCATTTCCTGAAAAGCTTCAGGTACAGAAGGAACAGAACCTATTCCAAGCACGAGATGTTTCGTAAACATTGTCTCAGTTTGTTGAAGGGCATCATTCCACACGGTGACTTCATATACGCTGTCCCCACTTCCCAATTGGACCGGGACGACACTTTGGACATCCATTCCGAATCGGCATGTGTCCAACTGCTCACTCACCCACTGGCAGTAATGGTTATATTCTTTTCGAGGGATATGAAATTTTTCCAGAAAATAGAAGTGATATAAGCGGTTATGAGCCTCCAGGTAGCGGAGAAAACTGTAATCACTTCTTACATCTGCCATACTGACTAAATCCGCAAAGAACGGCACTTGTAAGGTCGTTCCGTCAATCAGCATGCCCGGATGCCAATTGAAGGCTTTCTTCTTTTCCAAAAATACGCTTTTCACTTCTGGTACCGAATCCAATAAGGCAGCTAACCCCAGATTAAACGGACCCAATCCGATCCCGATGACGTCATATAATTCATTTGATCTGTTCGTGAAGTCCATCATTCAGCCACCTCTTTTCAAATTCGCTTCTCTCACAAAACATGAGCATTCCGGTTTTGTCGGGGAGAGTAATCGGCTTAACGGGTTTAAAACCGCATTTCTCAAAAACATGAATCATTTTGTCATTTCGAATATCCGGCTCCGCTATGACTTTATTAGTCTTCTTTTCTTGGAACTGATACGAAACCATCGCTCGTAATAATGGCAGGGAAAGTCCTTTATCAAGATACTCCCTCTCTCCAATTAACAGATGTATTCCCTGATCGAAAGGAGCAGGAGTATACGTCTCCTCGACCACGTCACCTTTTACCCAATAGGCCTCCCAGTAACTCATCGCCACACCGTCAAGATACCCTGCGTACAGGGTTTGATGTGAATCGGACAAAGCTTTTTTCAAATGGTCTTGAAACTTTTCAAATGGAATATTTAAATTCCAGAATGGGTGGACGTGTTCCTCCATCATCCATTTGTGAATAAGCTCCCCGTCCCGGTCAAAATCAATCTTCTTAAATTGAATCGTCTTTTGGATTTCTTGATCATACACTTCGTAGTCATAAAACATGATGGATTTCCACCTCTTTGGCAAGTGGGTTTTTCACCATCGTGTAGACCGATTGAGCTTCCATCGGACCGACCAGTTCATCCATGTCATAGAATCGGGTTAATAGATTCGCTTTACACGGAAGGACCGGTTGATATAATAAACTGCTCAGTAGATTGGAATCTTCCCCCCACTGCTGTTCATGGTACTCCAGACGTTCCTTTACAAGATTCATAAGTTTTTCTTCATCAATGAGACCACTTGCTCCAAAACCATTGATCAGTCCGAATAAATGGTTAAAGAAGAAGTAATAGCGCAATCGTTCCTCTGCCACTTCATCGGCACAAATGGTGTCGCTTTCCTGATTTAATTCTGGAAGGAATTCTTTTAGTTTTTCTACTTTGGATTCGCTATAATAGTATCCCTGATTATCTCTGTAATAGAAGGTTTCAGGGTAACCGTTCCTCAGCTGGATCACCGAGTTCTGCTGATGGGCTTCCAGGGCGATCCCGTACGCGTGGAACAACCAGATCATCGGATCAAGCGTCAGGGATAAGTATCGATCGAACCAATCCAGGCTCACTTCTTCCAGACTTCTATTCTCTCTTTGTGCTATCCCTTTAATGATGGAATGTATTCTTGCTTTTCCTCCATAAGCATGGTCCTGGCATAGGGCTGCGATCAAGCTGGTTCCGCGACTGATTTTATAGAAAGGATTTTCCCTGATGACAAGCTCAAACCCGGAAACTTCTTCATTCAGGTCCAAGTTTAAATAAGCAGGATCCTGGATGACCTTAAATCGTGGGAACTCTCTGTTAAGGCTTTTTCCCACTTCCGTTTCTAGTAATCTCGAAACCTCTACTCCCCTTGCCAGTTCCTTCTTTTGGTTGATGCGAAGAGAGTTTGTGATTTTGACAGGTACGGAGAATTTATACATGTATCGCGATTCTTTGCTATAGACCGTTCTAAATGATGACGTAGCCGTGAAGCGCTTCCCTAACGGACCGATGTATTCCAGTCGTTCTTCTCCCATCAGGTCTTGAACGTATACCTTTTCCAATAATGTCTTCACTTGAAGGGGGTGTACAGGAAGCAAGACGCGCCCACCCTCTTCCATCAGCATCTGTAACCATTTCTGATCTACATCAGGATCATCCTTTAACTCTTCAAGAATGATGGAAGCTGCAGATTTGTCGTCACTTGAATCCTGTTCTACCAACGATTTTTCCGCACTAAAGTAATGTAGCTGAAATTCCCCTTTATATTCAGGAGAATACAGGTGGTCTTCCTGTTCCGTCAGGCCTTGTTTACTTTTCGGGGTTGGATGAAGCATATGTCCGAATAGAAGGGACTGCTCAGCATCGATGTAGTCGAATTCTTCATCCGTAAGTGCCTCGTTGTCCTGTACCCGACTTTCAACATAGCTTTTTATACTTCGACAGCTTAAGATCACTCTTAAGAGCAGTTCGTCCTCTGCACCACTTTGACTCTTATCAAGTAAGAACTCTTTTACCACTAGTGTTGTAAGGGTAATGTAGTCGAGTGGTTTCAATTCGCTTTTACCCACTCGGTAATAAAGTGGGAAGCCGAATAGATGACGATCCGTAAGAGACCAATATCTCACTGGTATAATCAATTCAATCTGCTGCAGAACCAAATGAGATACGATGACTTTCTCAAACTGTCCAAGTGACGGATCATTGTCGTAGCAGCTCTCTTCAGTGTAGTTCCCTGTTTCTCTTAAATAGCAATTCAGAAAGCTTTGCATTGTTGCATGTTCAGCAATCTCCTTAGAATTTCTCAATGTATGACCCCTCCATTTACTATTTCAGTCCCGATTTCTTCAATCTCGTGTAGAAGGGAATGAATATCTTCCGGCTTTGTTCTTGGATTTAATAACGTCAATTTCAAGAAGGTTTGACCCTTTATCACTGTTTTCGCAATAACCCCTTTCCCCTTATATAGCAGGGTTTGCTGGATCGTCCGGTTCAAATGATTGAGATCGAGATCCTTTCCTTCCATCCTTTTCGGCTGATAGCGAAAGATGACTGTATTGATTTCCGGCTCAGGGTTTTGTATCACAATGTCCTCTAACACTTCCATATAAGAAGCTGTGTATCTGGCGAGCTTCATCGTTTCATCGATCATATCCCCAAAAAGGTCGGTCCCTACTGCCTTTAAGGACAGATACAGTTTCAACGCGTCGAATCTTCTCGTCGTTTGAACCGACTTATTCACCAGGTTCAAGATGCCCTCTTCATCGTCTTTGACGGGATTCAAGTAATCAGCATGATAGGATAGATAACGGAAATGGGCCTCATCCTTAACGAGGAAAGCTCCGCAACTGATCGGCTGGAAAAATAATTTGTGGAAATCCACCGTAATGGAGTCGGCGTTCCCCAACCCTTTCAGTTTGTCTGCATGAGAATGACTCAGCATCAGACCGCCGCCGTAAGCGGCATCGATATGGAACCATAACCCCTGCCCACGGGCTATTTCTGCCACTTCCCCCATTGGGTCGATACTTCCAAAATCGGTGGTCCCACATGTAGCAACAAGGGCAAAGGGCAATAAGTTCTCCTGATCAAGCTTCTGGAGTGTTTCATTCAATTCCCGGACGCTCATCCGATGATTTTCATCGGTCATAACCGTCACAACCGCTTGTTCTCCCAACCCTAATTGGGAAGCGGCTTTCTTCACAGTGAAATGGGCCTCTTCTGAACAAAGAATCCTTAATCGGTTAAAGCCTTCGGGTAACCCATCCCGTTGTACGTTATGGTTCCATTTCGAATGACAGAAGGCATCGCGTGCCAACAGGAGTCCCATATAATTGGATTGGGTTCCACCACTTGTAAAGACTCCGCCGGATGATGCCGGAAGCTTAATTTTTTCAGTTAACCACTTCACCATTTCCGCTTCCACATAGGTGGCAGCTGTACTCTGATCCCAGGAATCCATTGATTGATTGAGCGTTGCGATGATCAATTCCGCCGCCACTCCAGGAAGAAGGGGTGGACAATGTAAATGTGCCATACTCTTCTGGTGGGAAATATGAAGACTGTTTTTTAAAATCGGTTCATCGATTTCATCCAGGACTTCTGCAAAGGATTTCCCTTCAGGAGTAATCGCCATGATCGGTTGGATTTCTTCTTTTATTGCACCGGGCATTTTTCCGATAAAAGGTTTCCCGGTACCTTCATATAGGTCTTGCAGTTTCCTGCTAACCCCATCTATCAGTTCATTAAATGCACGGATTCCTTCTCCCCCTTGATGTAGAAAGAAGGAGTCCTGGCTGGTTTCTCTTTCGATTGTTTTCATTTTCATGATTTCACCCCGCAAGAGAGGCGATTAAAGCTTCTCTGAATATCGATACCACTTCATCGACTTGCTCTTCTGTGATGATCAATGGCGGAAGGAAACGGACAACTGCCCCATGTCTTCCCCCTACCTCAAGGATCAATCCCCGTTTGAAGCATTCACGCTGGATTCCGCTTGCGACGGCAGGATTAGCCGGCTGACTTCCGCTCGCTGAATGAGGTTTAGCGGGATCAATTATTTCCACACCTACCATCAGTCCTCTGCCTCTTACATCCCCTATCTCAGGAAATTCTTGTTGAAGCTCTTTTAAGGAATGAAGGAGTCTCTGTCCCATTTCCCCGGCATGGGCAACCAAGTGATTCTCCTTAATGAACTTCAATGTTGCTGTTCCTGCTGCCATGGCCATTTGATTTCCTCTGAATGTGCCGATATGGGCCCCCGGTTCCCAGGCATCCAGGTCGCGGTCGTATATCACAACGGATAGTGGCAGACTCCCGCCGATTGCTTTTGAAAGAACAAACACATCCGGTACGATTCCTGCATGCTCAAATGAAAATAGTTCTCCAGTGCGTCCGATTCCCGTCTGCACTTCATCGATGATGAGTGGAATTCCCCGCTCTTCAGTGATTCTTCTCATTTCCCGGATCCATTCGATCGGTGCCGGTATGGAACCACCTTCACCTTGGACCGTTTCAAAAATCATGGCAGCCGGAGGTAATATTCCGCTCTCTGGATCATCCAGGAGATTCTCGATGTATTGACTGCTGATACGATGACTCTCTTCTCCTCCAATCCCAAATGGGCAGCGGTATGTATATGGATAAGGTAAGAAGTGAGTATCAGGCATCAGTCCTTGTACGTTCTTTTTTGGACCCAGATTTCCGCTGATCGACATCGTTCCGTGAGTGGCACCGTGGTATCCTCCTTGAAACGTAAGAATACTTTGTCTCCCGGTTGCCGTCTTCACTAATTTCAACGCAGCCTCAATCGCATCACCGCCTGTCGGTCCACAAAATTGGATCTTTGCACGATGACGAAATCCTTCCGGCAAGGAAGAGAATAATTCATTCACAAACTCCTCTTTCACAGGAGTCGTAATATCTAACGTATGTAATGGTCGTTTATCACGGATCACTTGCTCCATGGCCTCAATGACCGTTGGATGATTGTGCCCCAGCGCTAATGTTCCCGCTCCCGCTAAGCAATCCAAGTATTTATTCCCTTCCATGTCCGTGACATAGATTCCCTCTGCTTCACTGATTGCCAGTGGGATTCTTCTCGGATAGGATCTCGCATTTGACTCGCGTCTCTCTTGTTGATCCAGTAATTCTCTATTTGAAATGGCACTTTGTACATTCATAATCAACTCTTCCTTTCGTGATAGATTGGCTTTTGCTTCCAACGTCATCTTAATTGATAATGATTATCAATGTCAATAGTAGTTGATAACTATTCTCAATTATTTTCATCGACTTCTAGTCATTTCGTACGGGAAAGGTACTAATCTATCGATTGTCATCGAGTTGCTGTCATACATAGGTTTAAAGTAAAATAGTTAACAGATTTATGCGTTTACAATTTTACGTAAAGTGATATACAAGTCTTTTATCCCGACCCCATAACAGGGATAAAAGTAGTGTTAATTTAATTTAAATGAGAATGCTTGATGTCATAAAAAAAACCGGAGAAGTAATCTCCAGTCTATTTGTTCCAATCAGCTCTTCATGTTTCATTTTCTTTCTAAAGGGAGCGTCATGCACCTTATCCCGCCTCCACCTTTCTCAAGTTCATTCACTTCGACTTCTATCAATTTCTTCCTTCGTAATTTCGTATGCCCTTTCAATATCTTCTTATTGGCTTTGGTGCTGATTAACAGGGTCTCCGGATCCAAGTTCAGAAAATTGATATCTGCAACCGTGTGTTTTACATCATCCGTCCAGAGAACGTCGAAGCCTTGACGTCGGATGAATTCCTCCATCATCACGTACCTGCCACCATTCTCTGTGATGATTTGTACTGGAAAGAGCCTCATATAGCTCTTGGCTATGAGAAGGTCCGATCCGGCTACATTGCAGTTCATATCCAAATGCATGGTTTCCCCGGTTCGCGGCAAGTCGATGATCCCGATCTCCGAGAAGCCTGCCCGAAAAATCTCCTGTTGGATCTCTTCGATACTTTCAATACTTGTCCGCATGCCTGTATTAATAAAGACAGCATCTTTATTCAGAACGAATACATCCCCATTTTCCAATGCCCTTAATCGGTTATTCTCCTTGATCGAAAACGTTTTTTCGTCAAACCATGTTTGAAACAGCTCATGACTATGTACGTATTCAGGCGCCCTCATTGTAATCCCCGCATCACCCGGAATGACAGTATTTCCATATACACATGCCAGGTCCCTTACAAATACCCTATTGATAAGCTGATGATTAAGTTCAGCCTTATCTCCCTTTAGGTACAGGGAATAATCAATAACTGTTATTCCTGCGTCTTCCATTGCCTTCTTCATACCTTCATGGTTTTCTTTCGCAATATCCTGGTTTACAGGCTTTTCCCACCCAACGTAATCCGCCGTTCTTTGGTCAGGAATGTCCAATGAAGAAGGCGTGCACACCATCACCGTCTTTAACTCTCCATGTTCACTCCAGCAATTCGGATGAATCTTTATCATGAGCCAGCCTCCTTAGTATCAGTATCATTTACTTTCTCCTTTCGCAGGGGAAATCATTCTGTTCCCTTCACATAATTCATGAGCCTCAACGTCAAACTATGAAGCGTAAAGGTCAGGTGAAAACAGATGAGTAAATGTACGAATCAAACAAATCTTACATGGTGGCAGCTTTCTTTAATCGGGGTGGGCTGTATCATTGGAACAGGTTACTTTCTGGGATCAGCCATACCTATTCAAAGGGCGGGGTCCTCTGTTTTGATTGCTTATTTAGTGGCCGGAATTGGAACATGGTTGGTGTTTCAAGCCCTTGCAAAATTAACTTCCCATCATCCGGAAAAGGGGTCCTTCCGTACATATGCAAAGCAGGCTTACGGATCATGGGCAGGGTTCAGTAACGGATGGGTCTATTGGTCGGCAGAAATGCTTATTATGGGGAGTCAACTAACCGCTCTTGCTCTATTTGCTCAATTCTGGTTTCCTGCCATTCCTCTGTGGATGTTCACTGCCGGATTTGCAAGCCTTGGATTATTGATCATTTTGATGGGCGTGCAGAAAGTGGAACAGATGGAGAATCTATTTGGAATCATGAAAGTAGCCGCCATCGTGATGTTCGTCATCATCGCTGCCGCCGCCGTGTTCGGGTGGTTAGGGACCGATGCTAAAACCCAAACGCTTCAATCTCCAATAAAAGAGATTCTGCCGGATGATGGAAAGGGCTTATGGCTCGCACTTCTTTTTGCCTTTTATGGATTCGGGGGAATTGAAGTGATGGGACTGATGGCTCAGGAGCTTAAAGACCCGAAGGATGCTCCAAAGTCAGGGAATATCATGCTCCTTATCCTGACCATCCTTTACCTTTTATCCTTTTATCTCGTATTAAAGCTCGTACCGTCAGGAAGAATTAATCCCAATGAAAGTCCATTTCTAACGGCGCTTAAACAATATGACCTTCCCTGGGTCCCACATGTATTCAACGCCATTCTGATTATTGCGGGGTTCTCCACCATGGTCGCTTCCTTATATGCAGTCACGACGATGCTGGTGTCATTGGCTGAAGAAGGGGATGCTCCTAAGGTTTTCGCCAGAAAGGGGAAATGGAAGGTCCCCCTCCCTGCTTTCGGACTCATCACGCTTGTTGTCGCAGCTTCGATAATGATCGCCATGCTACTGCCGGACAAATTATTCGAGTATATCACTACAGCGGCGGGACTCATGCTTCTCTACACGTGGATGTTTATTCTTGCTTCCTTTCACAAGCTGATGAGCAAAGGTTGGTGGGACCGTTCCCAAACAATCTTTGCACTCATCCTCATTTTATTGACGATCAGCGGCACGCTTCTTGATCATGTAAGTCGCATTGGATTTTTTGTAAGCATCGGCTTCATTGTGCTGATTGCGATTGCGACATTTGTAAAAGAAAAAAGAGTTAAGCCTGAACGCTTTAACTCTTGATTTTCTTATGCATATTTAAAAATGGGCACTTCGATAGAGATGAATCATCATCACTCAGATAATACTGTTTCCATTCATAGTTGTCTTCCTGACCATACCATTTAAGGCTGGGATGGGGTTCTGCCTCATCATACTCAATGAGCCGCTTCCGAATCACTTTCTTTAACTTCTGGCCAAATGCAGTTGAAGAGTTGATTTCATCGAACACCCACCGGGGCTGGAAGGCTACAAGAAAATAAGGAAAATGACGGCTTTTCCGCACGGTATGGGCAGGTGTTGCACAGAAGGCAAAGTATGGCTCCCCGTCAAAACAAAATTCCCATGTATGATGATGGGGATCCTTCGCTATATCTTCCGGCCATGGTGATTTATCCAATTCATGAATCCGATTCAATAGCCCCCAGAAAATATCCTGATAAGAATCAATCGATTGATTCTCAGCCACTATCTCCTCTGAATTAAAAAAGACAACAAGAGATGCATACTTCCCTGTATCCCTTGAGATTTCACCATAATGTTTGAGTAAGCAGGCAAGTTTTTCAGAAGCTGCTTGTTTTCTTGGATCTTCTGCAAATCCGAAGCGTAATGTATCTGTCTGAAAGCCTTGTTTTCCAGGTACGCATGGGTAAGGTTTTTCTTCGTCGCACATTGCGGCCGAGAAATGCCCATAGGCTGCTCTTTGCCATGGAGCGAGTTCCTCCCCTAGTTGATCAATCAAACTTTTAGACCATAGCATATAGCCGATCCCTCCTAAATAGTACACATTTATCCTATTAGGAAGGAACTTAGTGGGTGTCTGTCTAGCCGAATAATAAACGGCAGGCCTGGACACCGAAGTAGATCCCAAACCCCATCAAGATGAGACCGGAAATAATGGATATGACACGCAAAACAACAGGACTGACCAGTTTCCTTGCCCCTGTCGCAACACCGGCCATCGTAAGATCCCAAAGGGTGATACCAAGAAAGATCCCCATGCTATACAGGAAGAGCTGACCTGCTTCATAGGAACCGGAAGCCTGAGCTAACATGGAACCATAGATACCAAGCCAAAATAGAATGCTTAATGGATTGGAAATGGCCATAAAAAATCCTGTGCGAAAAGCTTTTCCTTTTGTTTCATGAGGATTTTGATGGGAGGTTTTTGTAATGGATCCCGATTTCAGGATGCCTTCAATCCCTGTATAGGTCAATACAAAGAAGCCGAATACCCACAAGGACAATTTAATGACCGGTGTATCAATAAATTGAGAGACTCCGAAGTATATAAGAAGCATAAAAATGCCGTCCGCTACCATTCCCCCTACCCCCACAAGCCAGGCATGAAAAAAGCCAAAGCGGATCCCCTTGTCCAGTTGAGCGGCATTTATCGGTCCCATAGGGGCAGAAAGCGATAATCCCAAAATGATATAGCTTATGAATATACTCATCTACGACCACCTTCAAATTGACTTCTTCCTATTGTATTCGGACAGGCTGGCAAGTATTAAACCGAAATACATAATTGTGCGTAATAAGGATATTCTAATCATCGATGCTATTTTCAAGGAGGAAAAAAGATGCAAAACCAAGGACAACAATCGAATATGACACCACCAGGAACTCAGATGCCACCGAATATGATGAATACTCAGAGTAAAAACCATGGGGGCCATGAGCTCTTTGATGCCCATGAGATCATAGCAGGCATCATCAGCATGCTTGATCAGTATCAAATGTATGATCAGCACATTCAGGATCCTGAACTAAAGGATATACTAAAACGCCAGTCAACATTCGTCACGACTATGTATAATACGATTGTGGGCAGCTTTTCGACAGGGCATGACCCCATCGTTCCAACCCAACAATACAAAATGACTCAAACCAATACCACCACATACGGCATCAAACCAGGAGCACCTAAAAAACCGAATCAATCGGTCAACGATCTTTCCGATAAAGGTTTGTCTGCTTATATGCTGGGACAAACCAAGTCATTGGCCATGCTTCTTGCCATGACAGCCCTTGAGATGACAAACCCTGTATTACGGCGTGTCGTAGCTGACAGCGTCCCGAATTTCATTGAAATGAGCTATGAGATCTACCTCTATCAAAATAAACACGGATACTATCAGGTCCCTCAATTAAACGACCAGGATATGACCCTTATGCTTCAAAGCTATACAACCGTTCCACAACAAAACATGCCTCAATAACGTTGGATGGATGCCTGTCGTCTCTTTTATTTTAAGAGGCGCAGGCTATTTTATTTATTCATCTTCTTGAACGACTTTCTCTCACGCACATAGGATAGAGGGAGAGTGAAATTGGGAGGTGTTTGAGCTGATTCACACAGTCAGGGTGGGGGAAACACTCAGTCAAATTTCAAGGGATTACAGGACTCCGTTTCCTGCTATACTTAATGCCAATCCCGGTATTGATCCGGATGTGATTTATCCAGGTCAAACGATTACGATACCGGGGATTCCGGATACAACCAATAACCCTTACCGCATTCAGGTTTCTGTTAATAACCGGTGGCTGCGTTTATTCAAGGATGGGGTTCAAATCAAGCAGTATCCCATTGCAGTGGGGAGAGTGCTCTTTGAAACTCCCATTGGGGAATTTATCATCATTAACAAAGCACCAAATCCCGGCGGACCTTTTGGTACGATGTGGATGAGTTTATCGAAAGAAAGTTATGGGATTCATGGAACAAATGACCCAAGCTCGATTGGAAATGCCGTGTCCAGGGGTTGTATACGAATGTATAACAAAGACGTCGAAGAGTTAGCGGGAATCGTTCCAATCGGTACGCCTGTTTTGATCAGTCCATAAGTGAAAAAAGTGTATAGGCGCCTATACACTTTTTCCTTTTACAAAATAGCTCTCCTTGATTCCACATAATCCAAACCGAAGTGCATGTGAAGGACTCTGGCTGCTTTTTCTACATCGCATCTATCAACCAGTGCACTTAATCCTACCGGGGATTCCCAAATGGATGCCTTTCCAATATGGTAGTCATGAAAAACGTTGGTAACCTTTTCCCTCACTTCATGTGATGAGTTGATCCGACCGATCACGGATACCTTAGACAGGTCCTCCCTTTCCTCTATACGAGAGTATGCCTGGTTATATTGTCCAACGATTCTTTTCACTTCATGAAAATCCTGGTCTTTAACGATGAGAACAAGGTTTTCCTCGTATTTAATGATTTCTGTCTCGATATGATGGGAATCGAGATCATAAAGAATCAGTGACTCCCCACCATTACAGTCTATTATTGTCAGAACAGAGATATCACTCTGATAGGCCACTCCCACAATAGGGGCATTTCTCTTTGACCTTCCACTAATGACGGTCCCACTCCCCTCATTCAAACTGGAACAAACCACAAGCGGCACATGATGTTCCCTTGCATGTTTAATCGCTCTCGGATGCAGGACTCCAGCTCCCATAGTGGCTAAACGCAGCATCTCATCATAGGAAAGGGTGTCAATTTTCGCTGCCCGGGGAACGCTTCGCGGATCCGACGTATACACCCCATCTACATCCGTATAAATATCACACCTATCCGCTTTTAAAGCGGCAGCAAGAGCAGCTGCCGTCGTATCGGAACCGCCCCTCCCTAATGTAGTCACCTCTCCTTTATCCGTAATTCCTTGAAAACCGGCTACCACGACGATTCGTCCTTTGGATAACTCCGATTTTATCCGATCGGTATTGATCGAGGTAATCTTGGCATTCCCAAATACTCCATCGGTTTGAATTCCCGCCTGTCTGCCTGTCAGGGATACGGCTTCCAGCCCCTTATGCTGCAGGGCCATGGTCAAAAGAGAGATCGTCACCTGCTCCCCGGTACTTAAGAGCATATCCATTTCTCTCTTACTTGGCTTTTCGGAGAGCTCCCCTGCCAATCTTACAAGTGTATCAGTCGTTTTGTTCATAGCTGATACTACTACGACAACATCATGGCCTTTTTCTCTTTCCTTCATGACATGAAAGACCATGCGTTTGATCCGATCTGTAGAACCAACAGAGGTTCCACCAAACTTTTGAACGATCATACTCAATGATACCCCTACTTTCCATCAGATCTTATTTATTAAAGATTACTTTTAAGAAACTGCAGCTCCAGTTTTCACTTCATTTTCCAACGGAATTTCTTTTAAAATAGGAACGGCTTGAATATGTTCATGTGTATGAAGGAGCGATTCCAGTGTCTCTTTCGTGCCTTCAACAAATACGTACAAGTTATCGCCCAATTGAATACGATCCTTTAATATGAACGAAGGGAGCCAGTTTTGATACACATCATTTTCTCGGATTCTCAAGACCCAGTTGTGACTGCTCTCATCATGAATCTCTCCCGTATTCACGGTACTTTCCGCAGAGTCGGTATACTTTCTCTCTATCAACGACAGAAAATCCTCTACCATGGCGCTGCCTGTAGGTAACTTTCCAGCGCCTGGACCAAGCAGGGTGATCCTTCCTACAAGACTACCCTTAAGGGAAATGGCATTTTCCACATCCTCCACACCGTAAAAAGGATGGGTATCATGTACAAGGATCGGCTCTACTTCACCTTGGATGTGATCCACTGAATCCCGTCTAAGAGAACCTACGTGCTTAAACCGCAATCGAAAGGATTCCGCTGCCTGGAGCCATTCTGCAGTCAGATGGGATATCCCCTTTCGTCGGATATTTTTCCAATCGGGCTGTCTGCCAAAGGCCGTTTGACTTAAAATAAGCAATTTATAGAACGCATCATGGCCTTCGATGTCATTTGTCGGATCGGCTTCAGCGTATCCCTTCTCCTGAGAAATCTTTAAGGCTGTATCAAAGGCAAGACCTCTTTTTCTCATTTGAGATAAGATGAAGTTTGACGTCCCATTCAGAATCCCTTGAATTTGTCTGATCTCATTCACCTTCAGAAGCTGCCTGATACTGCCGATCACAGGGACCCCTCCGGCTGTCGTCGCTTCAAATCCGACCGATACTCCCTTCATTTTCGCCTTCTCCAATAGCTCAGGACCATATTTGGCAAACATCGCTTTATTGGCCGTGACAATATGAATCCCCTTCTCAATGGCTTGTGTTAAATACGTATAGCTCGGCTCTTCCCCCACGATCGCTTCAAAGATAACGTGTAGATCCGGTATATCCAGGATTTCTTGGAAATCCGTTGTGACGTTGATGGATGATTCAATATTTCGCTCCTTTGTGGGATCTTTAATAAGGATTGCCTTTACCTTCACCTCTTTACCCAGTACTTCCTTCAATCTGTCCTGATGAGTATCGATTGCTTCACAGACCCCTTGCCCAACCGTTCCAAACCCCAGAAGTGCCACATTAATCGCTGACATCATTCAGCCTCCTTTTATCGACTTTTCACTTTATACGTAAGAATGATTCGTTCCAGTTGAAGATCCACTTGAGGGATATAAGCGGAAAAGAAAAAGGTATACAGAAAAGCCCTCTTCTTTTAAGAAGAGGGCTAAATGAGCATGCTCCTCCCCTTATCTTCCAGATTCGTTTGGAATCTGTAGGAATTGGCACCTTTGCAGTCTGATCCTGCAGGTTGCCGGGCTTCATCGGGCCTATCCCTCCGCCGCTCTTGATAAGAGATATAATGTTTCGTTTTGGTATTACTTGCTATTTGAGTATGAATTGGATTATAAAGGGGATTTATTCCCTCGTCAATACTATTTTTAGTATTTTTTAAAAATTCTTTCAAATGTCACAGGCGATTATATTTCCTACCGGTTTACTTGAAATTCAGCATCGTCTAACAACCTATAAATCTATTTTGCAAAGAGACGTTTTAACATGTTCTGGCAGGGAAAACTAATCCATATCCCATTATTTGAAAGGAAACAAATCAATTATGTTGAAGAAAATGCTTCCACTATCCATCAGAAAATATGTGGTTATGTCCAAACGGCAGAGAATGCGTGAGATACGGCTGACCATATGGTATATGCCGTTCTTTTATATTTGTTTTTCCATACTGCTTGTCGCACTCACCCTCTATATAGATCTGTATGCCGACATCTCTCAGTATACATCCGATTTCTTAAGTATGGATGCATCTGTTACACGCATGCTTGTCAGTACACTCATCGGGGCTATCCTGACGCTCAGTGCTTTCACTTTGAATTCACTGCTCGTTGTACTCACAATGTTCAGTGGTCAATTTTCCCCCAGGATGCTCCTGGACTTCATTTCGGACAAACAAACACAGCATGCCCTCGGAATTTTTAATGGCAGTTTTGTATATGTCTTGCTCCTCTTTCTTTTTATCGGAGATTCAAAGGAAGAACTGTTCGTAGCTGCTCCGATCATGACGATCGGACTTGCATTCCTTACTGCTGTCACATTTATCTTCTTCATTAACCATGCTTCCACATGGATGCAGGTGCACAATATTACGTACAATATGAAGCAGGTTTCTGAAGTGATGATCAATCAGACGTTAAAAAATGATTTAGAAACCCATCGAACAACAGAAAATGGCGACCTTATGGAACAAGAGAAGGAGAACATCATTCACTTACAGGCAAGGGAATCAGGGTATATTCAGTTAATCGATTTCCATGGAATAATCGAACGGGCTATGCAGGATAACCTCATCATTCAGCTTCATTACAAAGTAGGAGATTATATATTGGCCGGCAATAAAATCATGAGTATTTGGGGACCTGAGACAAACGATATTTCGGATGGTTTCTATCTCACTTTCATTGAAATGGGACATAAAGAAACCGAAATCCAGGACCTGCAAATGGGGATTCACAAGCTGGCTGAAGTTGCAATCAAAGCACTCGGGAATGATGATCCAAAAACGGCCTCTAATACGATTGATCAAATGGCTGACCTTATGCTGACGGTGGAGGATCACTTATCCTTCACTCCTTATTTGATCGACCGGGAAGGAAGAGTCCGGGTCATTCTCCAGTCCGAAGCATTTGATTATTACCTGTATCGCGGGTTTGGCTATATTCGACATTATGCTAAAGACAATCATTTAATCATTACTGACATTGTGCGGGCACTGGCGCTCATTGCAGAATCCATCCAGCCATCCAAACACAAGGACATCTGGGAATTTGCCTGTAATACCATTGATCATATTGAAAGGGAGGTCATTTATGAATTAGATAAAACGTTTCTTCTTCAAGAAGTTCATAAGCTGGCACGCTTAACTGAAAACCTTGGGGAATATAAGAAAATCGAAAGTAAATTCTACCCTTCTGCCAATGAAAATACGTAAAAGAGACTGGGCAAAACTAAAAAACCACGGTATAAAGACGAATAATAGAAGTGTCGGTTCTTAATACCGCTAATGATTTCCGTGCAAGACTACGCTTTCCGCGGGTAGCCCGTGAGCCTCCTCGGCAAGCCTGCGGGTAGAAAAGCGGGAGGGGCTTCGCTCAGAGGCGGTTGGCATAAGGCGGAGCGGCCTTGAAGGCGTTCTTTGCCTTCATGGACGATCTGCCTTATGACATTTGCCTCTAAGCCCTATAGCTGGACAAGTCTCACATAAGCTACTTTTCCCGCAGGAGTCTTCGTCTTGCACTCCAATCAACCGCTGGAAACAGCTAAAATCAAGTGGTCCGAAAATAAATAATAAACCCGAACAAATCTAAATACTAGGATGCAGATTTGTTCGAGTTTCACTTAGACTAAAACACTTTTGTCCAAGTCTCATTTTACTTTGAATTAAATCCATGTCTCGACAATGCTCGGATCTTCCTCTTTTGCTTTCGGAACGATTGAGAAACGTTCGGGAATTTCACTTCTGATTGCTTCTAATGTAGGTCTCATCAAAATATAATGAGTCGGTTGATTCACGTCGAATAGCCTTGCTACAAACATGCCTTGATAATCTTGCGGGCTGGAATAAATACAGATGATGGGCATCTTATAATCACTTAATGTCACCTCATCAAATGAAGAAATTAAACGATCCGGGTTTTCCATCAAACCACTCCTTTACTGTAATTTCTGTTCATATAACCGTCAGCTTAAAACGCATTCTTTTCCTTTTGCCTCTATCCCATCCATTTGATTATGAATGTAGAGTTTTTGAATGTAATAGTTACACTGAGCGTATTTCCCTTCTTCCTTCAATAGGGGGATGATGACATTCTCTATATATTGATAATATGCTTGCTCTCCCTCATGGACCCTGATCTCAAGCATTGTAAAGAAAGTTTCCATACAGGGATTTTTCATATCTCTCACAGATGCCTGTCCCTCTTCTACTAAACTTGCATATTTTTCATTATTTGCGGAACCGTCTACATTCATGGAACTATCAATATAACCAAAAAGGCTGTTTGCATACATTTCTTTATCGGACTCATGCTTCAATAATCCATATGCCATTTGAAATGCATCTCTTGCCTTTCTATCATCAAAGACATCTCGATAAAGATTCCCTAAATTCAGTTGAAGAACGGCTTTTCTCCTATGATCATGGAGATTATCACAATGTTGGATCAACTCATCATATTTCTCTACCAACGAGGCCAGACTCGATTCTTCGCTTCTGCCTTCCGCTACCAACTGAATCGTAGCAGCGTCTACACATCTTGTAAAATTAAACGTTTCCTTGAAATAGTTCAGAGCCAGCTGACTATAATGCAGGGACTTGTCATACTGCCCAAGATCATGGTAGCAAACTGACATATAATAGTAGGCTTCAGGGTTTGAATAAATATCTCGATCTATTTTCTCCAAATACTTCAGGGCTGTATGTGGATTTCCTTTTGCAAGCTCATACATGCCTTTTATATGATAGTATAACTGAAAATCGTATTCGAACATATGGAAGGACAGACGCTTATTAGAAAACTGACTTAAATAGAATGCAGCTTCTTTTACCTCCCCTTTCATGATAAAGTACCTTGCTTTCAGTAGCTTAAAGGTGCCATTCAGGGTTTCAATTTTGGTTAAGGGATTTTGTTCGATGGTCTCCTTCAATAATTCAATTTTTCCGTTTACCTGCTTGATCATGACATCATGCCACAATTCCAAATCTAATTGTAATTTTTTATACGCCTTTAACTCTTTCTCAACGTTAATATTGAACCTTTGATTGAACAATTTAATTTTATCTTCCGTAATCTGTAAGTGTCCGCTTTCAATCTTACTGATATGCCCAGGGGTACAGATCCCATCTCCCACCTGCTTTTGGGTCATCCCCTTAAAGATCCTATAATACTTAATAAATGTCCCAATATGCATGCTTTAACCTCCAGGGTGATGTAGTATAAGTTGGTTCATTTCATCCAAACAACGGTTCCAACGCTTTTGATTTTTTATTTTAATATAGGTTCTATTTCTATTATACTAGTAAGTGATCATGAAAAAATTGGGGTTTTCAGTGGATGTCCATCCGTCCACACCAGAACTATTTACCTAGTTCTTTTTTCTCAACACCCTGATAATTTCACTCCACAAAATACATTTCAATGAAATTTACACACTAGTTCTTGCATATTTGAAAATTTTTCAATTATTTAGCAATAGAACGAAGACGGATGTAATTCTTAATACCTAATCTATTTTCCCGATTTCTCTCACATTTTTTATACTATTTTCCGAAAATGATTGTAGCTTTTAAAATTAGAGAAAAAAGATAACCGGCGCACCAGACTGATTCAAGGTGTGCCGGTTATCTTTTTTACATTTGATCTGAAGGTTGGATAGGAGGATCCAATTGGATTTCCTGGTTTGGATAAATCTTTGAAATAACGGAAGACCCCGTTAATCTCTTAATTTCATTTGCCGGTAATTCTATTGACACCCCATTAAAGGCTGTCTTATACCTGTGTTTGATTCGATATTTTACTTCATTATCATCCAGGAAGGCATGAAGTTCTTGTTCGAAAGCCTGATGACTTTGTTCAACGTGTTCCTTGGCTTTCTCCAAGGTCATATCCACGCCTTGAGCTTCTGCTTCTAAAACGGCGATTTGTGCAGGTTTTGTCTTAAACTCAATAATAACGGAAACAACCTTCTCACTTGAAAGGTTAATCGATGGATCAACTTTGACTGACGAATTCATAGTTTCTTTCACCGCCTCTTCCCCGATTTGATAGGTATTTTCCCCTACGTTCTCCTGACATCCTCCCATGTACATCATAAAGACCAGGAAAAGGACACTCCAGTAGCACTTCTTCATTAACTTTTGATCTCCTTTAGTTAAGAGTTAAAAAAAAGACAATCTATCAGGATTGTCTCCTATCGATTGCCTTTTCAAACGTTATTCACGAAGTTATTCTATTTTAGGGATACCTTAGTTTTTTGCTCCATCATCCATTTGCTTGGCTGTTACATTCAAATTCGATGTATAAGTAACTCCTTGATACTCATTACCAGCTTTTTCGTCGAGTTTGATTGCGAAAGAAAGATCAATATATTGGTCATCATTTAATTGCCAGAATTCATGCTTCTCGCCTTCTTTAGAACCATCCCCAAGTACCATCTTGGCTTTCCCGCTCATGCCTTTTGCACCAGGTTGAACTTCTTCTTCCTCTACAAATCCGACAACCATTTCAACTCCAGGAGCGATCGCTTTGGACATAGATTTTACTTCATTGGTTGTCCCATTGAATAACTCATCTAAGTAGATTCTTGATTCTTCCAGGATGTCGTCTGTCATTTCTTGTCCTTCAGAGAACTTATAAGCGATATACCCCACTTTATAAGCATCTAAAGGTACATCTGTACTTAGAGACTGGTTATAGGTAGCTTTAAGATATGCATCCATATCACCTGTGTTTTCAATCTTTAACCATTCACCGTACTTTAATTGAGAAGGGGCAAAACCAGTAGCTTCGATGATCTTTGTTTCCATGTCTTGTGAGTTGTTGATTTCTAATGTACCGTTTGTGATCTCTCCTGTGGCATTTGTCTCGGATGTGAACCAAGAATATGTACCAAAGCTTCCAGATACTACGATTGCTCCTACTAAAGCGCTTCCTAAAAATGCATTCTTCAACTTAAACATGTCAATCCCCCATTATTTATTATGATTTGGTAAACTCCTCTTCCTTCTTCTTCTGCTTGATTCTTTCATAAACCGTTAAACACACATACCCTGTTAATGGAACAATGATGAATAGCAAGAAACCCATCGGGCCTTTCGTATATTGAGAAAGAAAACCCATATTTGGAATATGAAAGAGCTCCTTCCCTACGATTTCATTTGCTGTTGTAACATCTTCATCCACCGTATTATTGTTATCACCTTGAGTATAGAAGTGCTTTACGCCGTCTTCTCCAACAATGGAGGTGATCCTGTGAGTAATCAGGTTTTTCTCCTGGTTGTAATAGGAGATGATATCTCCCTCTTTAAGATCATCTGCATCCATCTCCCGGGTAATGATCACGTCTCCAGCCTCAAAGGTAGGAGCCATACTATTCGACAATACGGTCAGCGGCTTGTATCCAAAAAGGGATAGCGGTTTACTGCTGTTCAGGCTTATGAAGATGGAACCGATGATCATCATGATGAGTAAAAAGATTACGATTGGTATGGCTTTTTTGACCATTTTCACTACCTGCTCCATATCTCACCCTCTATTCTGGTTGTGTTGTGTGTAATTTCAGATGGAAGTAAAAAAAGTCCTATTCTAATCAGAATTTCGTTAAGATTCTGATTTCTATTTATATTATTACATAGCTCGGTGACTTGGTGTATTGGGGTTTGCAGGGGGAGGAACTTCCAGGGGAATAGGCATTATTACCTAACATTCTCTGGTGTTAAAATGGAAGAAGTCTATATTCTCCTAAGAAAAATCCTTGAACGTGACAGAATAACCAGTCTTATATCACTATCTCCTTCCCCCAATTTTGTCGGTTGGAGGCACCTATTGTAAATTTACTGTGGGTTAAGTCTACTGATTAGAATTAAAATGGTGGTGGCCTTGATGATAACGTCCACTCTTTCTGTTTTTATAAGGGATTAGTAGAGGTTTTGCTTCTGAAAATAAAAAACCAAGGTACTTTTTTCCTGTATCCTTGGTCTGGAAAGAATTCTATTCTACCTTTACTCAGTTTCAAATTTCATTATCGACTTTGAAGGTTTTATTATCGAGTTGGGACTATATATTATCGCCTTTTGAATTATATTATCGACTTCGCCACTTTTATTATCGACTCTCCCTTTCTAATTTTGGGATTATTTACGAAATACACGCCTTCCTATTTGCTTAATTTGGAGACGACTCCAAAGTATAAATTTCCTCTAACATTTTTGAACCAACCTACCCGCATACTGGAGAGCTTTCTCTTGATTTCCCTCGTCTAAATAATGCTGATACATGGTCTTTTCATATGTTTGTAATTGTTGATGTTTTCCTTTTTCCTCTAACATAGGAATGATCTTTTCTTCAATAAATTGATAGTACTGCTTTTTTTTATTCTCAAATAATAAACGAAGCATTTTGAAGAATTGATAGCTGCTTTGATCATGGATGTCCTTTGCGATTTGACTGCCTATTTCAATTAATTGCTTGAGTTGCTGTTTGTCTTGATCTTCTTTAATGTGTAAACAGCAATAAACGTACCCAATCAGATTATTAAGGTAGGTAGGAGAGTTTTTATTTTTTCCCAGTAAAGATAATGTCTTCTCATAATACTTTTTCGCATTCTCATTGTCCCCTGCATAGGAGTGTTCATAAGCCAAATTGCTTAATAAAGCCGCCTTTTTAGAGGTTTCATTGAGAATATCACATTGTGCTATTAATCGATTATATCGATCAACGAGATCTTCAAAATTCCAAAGTTCGTTTCTTCCTTCGTTTATCAACTTGATCGTTTCAGCATCAATGACTTTTTTAAAATTATTCGTTTTCCTGAAGTAATCCAGGGCTAGTTCACTATAGTAATAAGCCTTTACTTTAAAATGAAGGTTATGATAGGCAATGGCGATTTGATAGAAAAACTCATGATTTAAATATTCTTTTTCATTGATTTCAAGCAGGTACTCCAGTGCTTTCTTGAAGTCCCCTTTCAGTACTTCTGTGATTCCCAAAAGGTGATGAAGCAAGTGAATTTCATATGCGTTTAATTCTTTATGGTGTTTTTTCATTTTATTCAGAAGGATTTCTGCTTGGGTTATGTTTCCTTGCAAAAGGTAGTATCTTGATTGCAATAAGAAATACTTATTTTTCACAGATTGAATAAGGAATAATGAATTGTCTTCTACCTCATTCTTTAATCTCTCAATTTCACTTTGTTGCTGTAACACCATACTATCAAGCCACTGATCAAGTAAGCGCTCATATTTCTGAAGCGATTGCATTTCTTTTTCAAGGTCAATCCCCAGTTTCTTACTTAGCAAATGAGTGATTTCAGGGGAATATTGTGTGTTTCCACGTTCAATTTTACTAATATGTGTAACAGAACATATCCCTTTTCCCAGTTCTTCTTGTGTTAGTTCTTTTTTTTCTCTATAAAATTTTATTAAGATCCCTGAACTCAACGTTACCACTCCCAACTGAATTTTTTACTCAAGATTCATTGAAATCATAGGGTATTTTCACCAACTAAAGTACTAAGAAGGGTAGTCCTTTAATGGACTACCCTTTCTGGATGATTACCAAGATGTTGTGGAAAGAAACTGTTAAGGATTAATGGTCAATTCATCTTTAATCGTGTCTATCGTTTTGCCATTCACTTCAGATTGAGGATCGGGTGTATCAAGAACAAATTCATTTTCTGATAAATAATACTTTTCAAGAAGTGTAAAGTCTTGCTCATCTGTCGTCCCATCAAGGTTTATATCAGTATTTCGATAGTCTGTTCCCCAGTGCCCTTGCAGCAGTAATGCATCATGGATATCAATGACATTATCTTTATTAATATCACCAGGCTTTGATACGGCTGTTCTATAAGAAATCCATTCTCCAATATTTATACCGTTCTCTTCTCGTCCAACCTCAAGCGGGGTATATGTCGTATAGTGTCCTGGGATATCGATGATCATAGTATATTTCTTCTCTGTTATTGGGAGTTTGTCGAAGTAAATGACTCCATTCGGTTCTAATCTCGCTGGATAAATGGTCCCTTTTGTATCTTTTAATTGAAGAGTTGCTCCTACAGTCGAGTAATCTCTACTGTGGTCCATTCCACCTTTGTCTGTAAGCAGTCCTTCTGCACCTAAATATCCCGCATCCACCTTTGAAAACGCCGGATAAATGGGATGAAGTCCGATCTTCGTTTGAATTCTCGGACCATGATTCACCTGCATTGTAGAGTTACTGAACAGTGGTGAATAAACATTTCTAAACTCATCTGCACTGGTATCTACTACGACCTCAAATAAAACAACATCCCCAGAGACTCCTTCGTCAGGAATAGTAATATCGATTATCGTCTTGGTAGTTCCTGGAGTAGTCGTTGTCTCTACTAATTCTGAACCTTCTGGCAGATCAGCCCCCAATTGGAAATCAACAGAATCATCAAAGTATTTATTTTGATAATAGAAGGTCATAGATAAATGCTGGGCATTTTTCAGATTATTAGCATAGAAGGTATATTTGATTTCGTCACCCATCTGATACGAATCTTTATCTGGTTGTGCGAAAACAAACTGTGATTCCTCATTCACATAATAAACAACCTTTGGCATTGCCGTATTTCCTGCATAATCTGCACCAAGATATTGCATTTCCCTTATGGAGTTTGTTCCGACATTTAATTCTTTTGAAAACTTTCCATTTTCATCTACTTCAAGTTGGTAATTCGGGCCTGTTGGACCATACCATATGTTGTTACTTGCCGGAGTTAGTGACATACCTGCTTTTTGGGTTTCACTCATTTCCGGGTCCACCACTGTACCTGATAATGTTACTGTATCTTGGCCTTTTGGAAGTTCAACAATTGGAAGATCTCCTTTCGGCAGGGCATTTGTCTCATCAAAGGTAATTTTCGGCGCGCCATTATCAAGGCTAATTGTCGACGTTTTAGCAAACTGTCTGCCATCTTTCGTCGTACCGATCATTTTGACTTCATATATACCATCTTCTGCCCTTATTTTTGTATAGCTGATTGGCTTCTTTTCATGTCCAGTTAGCGGGTAATAATACCCTGCAAATCCATCATCAATGAAATAATCATAGTCAATAGCCGCTCCTGTTGCATTCACTCCTGTAATCCAGCCCAATTCTGCTTTCGTTTCTTGGTCGACTAATACCCAGTCCAACCTTTCCATTGGCGAGTTTAACCTGAAATCAAGATCAGTCGCCTTTCTGCTGTAAGAATTTTTTACACGGTTTGTTGAAATACTCGGTGTATATACTTCAAAGTAGCTAATTCCTTCCTCCACGACTTTTGCTCCAAATGGAATACGGTAGATTTCTTCAGGATTCTTTTGGTTCTTGAGCACAATATATCCTTCGTATGTCCCTTTTTGGGCTGATTTCGGAATCGTAAGGAATGCATTGAAGCGTTCCTCTTTATTTTTCTTTACTTTAATCGAGTCGGGAACAGTCAGCCTTACTCTGTTTTTCTCCGCATCGAGTGATCCTGATGCTTCCGCTCCGATATTATACTCAACGGAGATGTCATATTTATTGTTTTTATCACTTTTATTTGTGATTGATAGATTCGTTGTTTTGGTGATGTGTTCATCCCCCATCGGTATGAAACCGTAGCTTAGGGCACCGGTTTTTTCCGGGATGATGATTTCTTCCCCATTTTCAATAAATGGCGTTTCATCCAGAACAGAAATCATTGTATCAGAGTGGATCGCCTGCATTGGATCTACTCTTCCAGCTCCCACCTCAAATACGCTATATTGATTTTTCAAGGGATCAGCGGTATTCATTAACACAGATTTAATATCACTTGGCGTGTACCCGGGATGTGCCTGAAGTAACAATGCTGCAATACCAGCCACTTGAGGTGACGCCATTGATGTCCCAGATAATCGTTGGTAGGCATGCGAATAATCCGTAGTATCTTCTTTATTTTGAACATAAGCGGGAACGGTTGATAAAATATTCACTCCCGGTGCAGTCACTTCTGGCTTGATATCATATAACGTTCCTGACGGGCCCTTCGAACTAAAGGAAGCCAGCTCGTCTCCACTGATTTCTGCCCGCCCTGCTTCACCTAGAGTGATTATAGGTGTACCTTCCTTAAATAGCTCTTTTACTTCTAATCCGGAATGGTTTGATAATGAAAAAGTAGGGATATTATCGTTACTTTCACCTAGATAATGTGGAATATGGCCTTCGTCTGGATTGTTATTATATATCACAACTCCAACCGCGCCATTTTGTTTTGCATAGTTCATTTTTTCAATGAGGGCATATGTACCTCTGGCAACAAAGGCTACTTTCCCATTGACAACTTTTCCGTTGTAATCAGCTGGTCCGCCTTCTCCCACTTCAACCATTTCAAAACTTTGTCCCTGTAGCTTACTAAACTCATCCGTCCATTTATTGGTCATTAATTGAAGGTTTCCGTCCAGCTCCTTACCTTCTGCTGAAAACGCACCATCATAAGTGGTGACAAAAGATGGAGCAGAACTTGCGCCCACTGTCAAAGCAAGTGCGGCAGCACCCGGTGAACCTAATGTACTATTCCCGAGATCCCCTGAGTTCCCGGCAGCTACGACTGCCGTCACACCACTTAAAACGGCATTATCCACCGCTAAGCTTGAAGCATCTAATGGATTGTTCGTCTGTGCTCCGAGAGATAGATTAATGACATCCATCCCGTCTGCAACAGCACGGTCTATTCCGGCGATTATGGCGCTATTCGATCCACTTCCATAGGGGCCCAGTACACGATAAACGTTCAATTCTGCATCAGGGGCCACTCCTATTACCTTATAATCAGAATCATTTTCAGCTTGGCCAACGATTGTCCCTGATACGTGGGTCCCGTGTTCTGTGTAGTATGTGTTACCTTGGTTTACTTCAGGGTATCCAGCAGCCGCTTCCCAATCCTCATACGTTGTTTCCATCGGGTCATCATCATTGTCTACAAAGTCATATCCACCTTTGTATGCTTCTTTTAAATCAGGGTGATGATAATCGATCCCTGTGTCAATAACCCCAACTTTCACTCCTTCACCTGTAAACCCTTCTTTATGTAACTTGTCGATATTCATGAAGGGAATACTATCCACTTTGGTCGTTGTCCCTTCTTCCACTGTTGATTTAGGTGGAGGAGTGAGCTGAACCTCTAATTCGCTATATACAGCTTTTACAACGTTTGAGTCTAATAGATTTTCAACCTTATTGGCTGGTAGAGTGATGGCCACTCCATTAAACGCATTCTTATAGGAGTGTTTGAGCTCGTAGTTATCTTTCCCGGATTTTGTCTTTTTTACGACCTTCTCATCCAGGTCTTTTTTGAATTTTTTATGGGACTCTTCCACCTTTTTCTTTGCCTTTTCAAGAGAAACTTCTTCACCCTTGAGGGACATTTGAATTTGCTCTGCTTTTGCAGGAAGCTGTTCAAATTCGACAATAACGGTTATATCTTCTTCACTTTTTAAATCTATTTCCCTCGACAATTGAAGTCCTCTCAATGTTCGGTTGGCCTCTAATTTATCAAGTGCTTCACGCTGTTCTTTCGAAAGATCCGCAAGTACGTTCATGGCATTCGATCCTGATTCTGCTTGTACAACCGGGTCAAAACCGATTGGCCCAGCTGCTCCCAGCAGAAGTCCCATGCTTAGAGCAACCTTAGGAAATTTGCTATTTTTCATCATTTTTACCCCCCCATTGATACTACTTCCAATTATATTGTCGAATCTTCATGATGTCATTTGGGGGAATTCTAGTCCATTTTCATTGGGCGTTCTCAATTGTTTTTACTTCTAATGAGTAGATGAATACTGAAAAATCTATATTTTCAGAGTATTGCACACAAAAGCAAACCATTATACCAGGTCTTTACTACCATATAAATTGGGCAATATTGAAAATCCGTGATCATACAGCTACCTAGACATGCACATATTTCTCTAGATGGGATAATTCGAATGAACATTTGGGAAAAACCAGACTATCAAATGAACTAAACCATTTTAATAACTTTCAGCTAAATGATGAAAATACACAAAATAATAAATCGAATTACCCAGAATTATAGATACATCCGTTGCTCTTCGTTCTCTAAATTACCCCCATACATTCCCCATTATATTTATGAGATGATTTTTATAATAGTAAGAAAATTCACCCCTCTTACTAAATACCTATCAAGAAGGAGTGTATCATTTGGACAAGAGCAAGTTAGTAAAAAAAGCAGCCACAGCCGGACTTTCATTGGGGATGGTATTCAGCACAATATCCTATTCCCCTGAAAGTGCATTGGGGGAGACAGTAGAAAAAACTCCCGTTTCTCATACGGAAATGCTAAGTAAACTTACTGATACCCAAAGAAAGGCCTTAAAGAACTTAGAATTAAACGACAAAACAGGGCTGCAGTTATCCTCTGCCGTCAACCTTGATACCGATGAAGAGATCTCTATTATTGTGGAGTTACATCAGAAGCCGGTCAAAGCAGCTCAACTTCTAGCAAGCTCAGAAGGTAAGAATCTGACAAAAACAGACGCTAAAAAAGCCATTGACCAAGAGCAAAAGAAGTTTAAAGAAGAACTTGGGGCAATATTCAAAAAGGAAAAGACCAAAGAAGAGTCATATAACATTAAATATCATTATACTGAGGCGTTTAATGGAGTTGCGATCACCTTACCAGCAAATAAGGTAAAATCATTATTACAAACTCAAACTGTAAAGACGATTTGGGGGAATGAAACATTTAGAATTGATCCACCTAGTTCAACTGAGGTAACAAGTCTCGGTATTTCTACTAGAATGGCAGATAGCAATCCATACCTGGGAATTGATCGATTGCATGAAGAAGGTTTGACCGGTAAAGGACTCAAAATTGGTGTCATAGATACTGGAATAGATTATAATCACCCTGATTTAAGAGAAGCCTACAAAGGTGGTTATGACTTTGTAGATAATGATGAAGATCCAATGGAAACAACCTATCAGGACTGGAAGAATGCTAAATACAAACCAGAATTTTCAATGGGACATTCTTATTATACGGAACACGGTACTCATGTATCCGGAATCATTGCCGGTCAAGGTACAAATGGTAGTGACTATGCCACGAAAGGCGTAGCTCCTGATGCAGACATTTATGGGTATAGAGTGCTTGGCCCATATGGCAGCGGGACCACAGAAAATGTGCTAAAAGGAATCGACCAAGCAGTAGAAGATGGCATGGACATCATTAACCTATCATTAGGTGCATCCATCAATGATCCCTATTTTCCGACCAGTGTCGCGGTTAACAATGCCGTCCTTAGTGGGGTAACGACAATCGTAGCTGCAGGAAACGCAGGTGATGAAGCCTATACTCTTGGATCACCGGGATCTTCTGCACTGGCATTAACGGTTGGTGCAAGTGATACTCAACTTGATATCATTACATACGTAGGTCAGCTTTCATCGCAATCTGTTACCCTACAGTTATTAGGAAAACACTATAGTGATAAAATAGAAGATTTCGAAGGTCAGGCACTGCCAATCGTAGAAGTCGGATTAGGAAGGTCTGATGATTATTCCGGGAGAGATGTACATGACAAAATCGTTCTTGTAAGTCGCGGGGAAATTACGTTGAATGACAAGATCAAATATGCAAAGCTAAATGGGGCTAAAGCGATCATGATCTACAACAATAACGAAGAAGAAGGGCATATCCCTTACTTCCTGGGTGAAAATAAGGATTTCATCCCAACATTCAGTTTAACAAAAAGCGATGGAGAAACATTACTTGAAAAACTCTCAAATTCTGAAGACTTCATGTTTAATAAAATCGGCACCGTTCAAACAGAGGGTGATCATTTAGCCGATTTCAGTTCAAGAGGACCCTCTAAATTTAATTATGATATCAAACCTGAAGTGACAGCTCCTGGAGTAGGTATTCAATCCACTGTTCCATCTTACATGATAAATCCTGAGGATGTAGACAACTATGAATATGCGTATCAGCGATTATCAGGGACATCCATGGCTGCTCCTCAAGTAGCCGGGATCGCTGCCCTTCTATTAGAATCCAATCCGGATCTACAGCCAGAAGACATAAAAACACTATTGATGAATACGGCTGATCCGTTAAACGGGGATTATAGCGTCTTTGAAGTGGGTGCAGGAAGAGTCGACCCATATGAAGCGATTCATTCATCCATGCAATTCCAAGTAATCGATGAGACAGCCAACATTGCAAATGGAGAAGAAGTCATCATTGATGAGAAAACAGGCTCCATCAGCTTTGGCCTCCAATACAACGATGGGAAACATATTCGTGATCAGCGCACAATACAAGTAAGCAATCATGGCAAGGAAACGAAAACCTTCACAGGAAAGGTTGAATTTACAAGTCAATCCCTTGGTGCAAACAAGAACGGTGTTCAGGTTGTATTTGATAAGAAGATCTCGGTTAAACCCGGAAAATCTAAGAAAACCAATGCCTTTGTCATGATTCCAAAAACAGCAGATCAAGGGTTTTACGAAGGATACATCACCTATGAAAATGAAAACGATTCAGATGAAGTCTATCAAATTCCGTTTTCGATCCGTGTTGCTGGAGAAGGATTTGACTTCTTAACATTCGATAAACAAATATTAACCACCAATCCAGGAAGCTATTTTGGATTTTTCCCTGTTGCTGCCTTTGGTTTCCAGTTAAATTCCAACGTGGAGCAAGTGGATGTTGTGTTAGCTGATGGAAAAACAGGTGAAGATATTGGATATGTCGGAAACTTCGATGGAAGTGACTTACAAATTGGTGTCCCATATGGACTGTACGGATATGGCGGGAATTATTATCCGTTTACAGGAGATGAGGATTATCCCGTCCACCTAAAGGAAATGTTCGCCAAACAAGGACACTATAAATTGAAATTTATTGCAACGAATGAAAATGGCAGAACCTTTACTGAAGAAGAAGACATTTTTGTCGATAATACGAAACCAGAATTTAAAACGAGTATTGATGATAAGCTTGTTTATGAATTCTCAGAAGGTCAGGAATCCTACCCAGTAAGCGGAACATTAATTGACAAGGAAGTAAAGGATATTCAAGATGCAGGTATTGACATTAGTCAGGCAGATAATTTCATCTATGAATATTTGTACACGATGCTTCATGAATATAGAATCTTCCCCGATGAAGATGGTACGTTTGAAATGGATATCCCTCTTGTCAGACCGACATATAATATAGCAGCATTGGATGCCCTTGATGCTGCGACGAACAAAACGGAAAAAAAGACGTATAATTTTCTTCCTGAAGGTACTTCCTACATGACAGGAACCTACGATAAGAAATCCGCTAAACCTGGAGACACTGTTACATTTACGATGACGGCCAACAATGTAAAACAATTAAAAGAGGCAAAGTTCACTTTATACTATACTGATTCGATGGAAATCCTCGATATTAAAAAAAATGATGCGTTATCCGGTTACGATGTAAATGTACAAACTGATATGTCTATTGGTTCAGTTTCTAATGCCAAGGTAGACCTTACCCTTAAAGGAGATCAAGAGATTACAGGAGAACTTCCAATGCTGGATGTTACTTTTAAAGTGACCGATAAGAAATGGACTGACTATGCAGGGTTCAACTTTACCAGTAATCGATACATTGACACGAATGGAGACACCATCACGGCACAAGGATATATTGAAGGGTTGAAGCTACTCAAACAAACGGGTATCATCAGTGGGGGATTTGTCGGTCAAGGTTTCTTAAATCCTGACACTTCCATTGATTTTTCGAGAGACTATACGAAAGTCGGTGCTTCCGTTGCGTTGATTAGTCCAGACGGAAAAGAATACACAGCTGGAATTACTAATAGAGCAGGCTTCCGTTTCGATAACATACCGGTAAATCCTGAACCATATACTCTAAAAGTGAATATCCCGGGTCACTTCACATATCTTAAAGAAATCATGGTGAATAAAGAGGAAGATGGAGAAATTACCGGGACATTGACATCCATCACTGCGTTTACGTATGCAGGTGATGTGAACCAAGACGATGTCATTGATATATTTGATGCGCTATACCTGAAAGAAAAATGGCAGACTGATGATCGTTCCGCTGACATCAATTTAGATGGCATTGTCGATCAGAAGGATTGGAGTTATGTAGAAAAGAATTATCTGACGAGAAACCATACATTGGATGAATTAAAAGATGCTGTTAAAAGTCATCAAGGTATGACACTGGAGAAAGTGAAAAAGGAATTAGGGATTACAAACTAATATTAGTGAGCCGTACCCGTGAACTAAGGTTCGTGGGTACGGCTTTTGTGTAAGTGCATAATAAATGGATCTTAAATTAACGATATAGACTATTACTTTAATGAAAAAAGCCAAGAACAACCTTAATTGAAGGCTGTTCTTGGCTTATAAATTAATGTTTAACAGTTATTTTCTTCGGATCGGACGTTAACGATAATCCCGTTTCATCTGTACCTGTGACGGTTACATAGTAGTCCCCGTCTGGGTATTCAGCACCTGGGTACCATTTCAATCCATAAATGGAATGTTCGTTTTCAATATCGGCATATTCTATTACATTGCCTTCTGCATCCGAGATTTCAATATGCCAATCCATTCGTTTGTAACCAAAGATCAGGATGGATGCAGGCTTGTTTTCATTGATGTTAGTTCCAGATACATAGAAGTAATTGATAAATGGATCTGCATGCAGCAGGTCTTCATTACCGGTATATCCAACGCCTGCATTCCGGAAATTATCCATTGCTGACACCATCACAATTTCAGGTTTTTCATCAGAAATAACCTCTGTGGACCCATCTGCCACACTCTTGCGTTTGCCATTGACCCAAACGAAGCTTCCGATATAACCGCTTCCTTCTTCTATGACATCCCATGTAATCTTATACTTTCCATCCGGTTGATTCGTTATTTTTATATTTTCAACAACAGGTGAGACAGAATCCAGACTAATAGGAATTTTCGTTTGTTGAGGCTCAGCTCCATCATAATTCAACGTACTCTCATACACATAATAATAGTTTCCATCAGGGAGAAGGTTTCCTTCATCATCTTTACCGCTCCATACGATTCCATCAAATTTGTAATAAAAATCCCGGTAGCTCATGATATTCTTTCTAAAAGTATAAGGACTTCCACCTTCCGTATATTCACTAAAATCTGTTATGTTGGAAACTGTATTTCCCTCTTCATCTTGGACACTAAGGGACATTTCTTTCAAATTACGAAATGCAGTGAAGGAAGGATGTATACCCGAAGCAATTGACCTAGGCGAATAACCAACCGCGTTTTGATCAAATTTACCTGTCTGTTGATCATAACCCAATGGAAGTTCGAACATGTCATTCCATAAAACTGTATACGCTAAATAGGGATCTCCATTCACTGGACTCTCGTCGATATTATCAAGTGAATCCCAATCACCATAAAAGCCCATGAACGGCATCGTTAAAGTCGTTAAATCTTTTACAGAACTGCCTTTTGGTACAAATCGAACGAACCCTTCCACAAATCGCCCATCACTTAACTCTTCTGGCAGTGTCACAGAGATGTTCACTTCGTCATCTCGACGCGGCTTGTATTGGAATCTGCTTTTATCAGTTACTTGTTTCCCGTTTATTTTAACAACGGCATCTTCTATAGGAACAGAGTTCAACGTCAAGTAATTTCTTTCTACTCCGCCATATGTTTTTTCTTCTGTTTCATCCATTAACACATCTACTACAATTTCATACTGATGATTCGCTTTTTCTAGATTTTTAGCAATTGGCTCCACATCTAATGTGAAATCAAACGTGCGATCCACTTCTTTTAATGCAACAGATGAGGACTTCTCTAAAGGAGCACCTGAATGTTGCAGTAGGTAAGGTGTCTTGACCGCTTGTTCAATTTTCATCAACCCTGAACCTTGGCGTCTAGGCGAGTAAGGCGTATTATCATTTTCCGGGTTTGTTAAAATTTTTGATGTATTCATCAGAGCATTCTTGGCCTTTAAAACAGTAGCTTTATTTTTAGGTAATTGAAGCTCTTCATAGTACTTTTGAAGAAGTAAAGCTCCACCGGCTGCAACGTGTGGAGCAGCCATTGATGTTCCACTCATTGTTTCAATCTGGTTGTTAAGGACAGTAGAACTTATTTTCCCGCCAGGAGCTGTAATTTCCGGTTTAAAACTTAAATCAGTTGGTGAACCATATGAAGAAAAGTACGACATTGGTTCCGTTTCAGGGTTTTGCACCCAAAGCCCTTCATCTGACAATTGAGCGGTCACCTTCTCTCCACTTTTTAACCTTTCCACCAATTGTATAGAAGTTTCTTGGTCAGTTGTCACGGCCGGAATGGAGTTAGCAGAAAATATCAATGTAGAATACGGTGTAAAGTCACTTGGTGGTATAACAATCAGAGCTGCAGCACCCTTTTTCTTTAAATCATGTTGAAGGGTTGAATAGGTGGAATATCTTGCTGGTTTGGCAATAACCATTTTCCCTTCCAAGTCCAAACCTTCTAGATGTTTCCCAAATCCCTCACCAGCGAAAATGAGCTCATACTCCTTGTCGGCATCTAACGTACCAATCAATTTTTTTGCATATGGCGATATCTGATATCCTAACAAGCTTCCATCACTCAGACGAAGGGTATCGACTTTCATCTGATCGTTCTCTGATGAAGCAACCTGTAGTGCAGATGGTGTAATCCCTGGATCACCTACGAGTCCGATATCTGGATTTTTCGCTAATGGTAGTTGAGAACGTTCAAGTATGTTCTGCTTCGTGCTATATGAAGCATTTCCTGCAGCAGCTACGACTAGTACTCCTTGTTCAGTAGCATATTGGATCGCTCGTTGGACAGGGTCATTCGGATCCACCACCCCTGCATCAGATCCCAAGCTTAAATTGATGACATCCGCTCCGAACTCTACCGCATGATAAATACCTGCGACAATATCATCATCATACGCACCGCCATTATTATCCGAGAACACCTTCTCAGCTAAAAGCTGAACATCAGGAGCGACTCCGATTGCCTTTTTCTGGGATTCTTCATATGCCCCGACAATTCCAGCAACGTGTGTACCGTGGGAACTACTAGCCGGTATAACGTTGGTATCTTTATCTGCCCAGTCATAACCTGTCGGTACTTTGTCCGTATACCAAATATCATTTACTTCTGTTTCATTCAGTTTCGCTTGAATATTCTCTTCATTATACTTTGCTTTCTTCTTCCCTTTTTCGGAAAGCTTCAGAGCCTCATGCTCATAATCGATTCCTGAGTCTACAATCGCAACGACCATTCCGTCACCGCTGTAATTGTATTTTGACCATACATTCATCGCTTCCACAAGCTCATTGCTCTTTACATCCATGTGTTCATACGTTTTCGCGATACGGATATCCTTTACTCCGTCTGCCTCTTTGATTTTATGTGCTTCTTTCATCGTCGTTTCCATACTGAATCCATAAAAACCTGTTGAATACGTATGTATGACTTTAGAAGAACTATCTCTTTTTTTCATAAACGAATTTTTCACTTGTTCTACCTGTTTTTCAGGCATGGATTTTGCCTTTTCATTTACATCGACTTCGACGATTAAACGAACTTTTTCATTTAGATCAAGTGAAGTCCCATCTTGTCCGTATAATGGATGATCACCAATATCTTCAGCTGAATCAGCTATAGGCAGTTCAGCTTTTTGTTTGTTAGGGACTGCTGATTGTCCGTCTTTTGAAAAATGGAATTCCGCACCCACAGGTGTTACAAAGCTGCTTAGCAGTAGGACGAACATTAATGCGATTGATAGCCTTCTTTTCAAGGAACCCTTCATCTTCTCACCCTTTTTTATAAATTTCATTCTTATTACACATGATGAAGAATCTTAGAAGTAGATTAGGATTATGCTAGTACAAAATAGTCCCTAGCAATCATGTAATATTTCTGTTTGAAACAGGATGCACCAACTATCAGTAAAAGACATAGATAACAGATGCATGCTACGTGCTTTGAACTCTCCTTGATAAATGCCGCCTATACCTTTGTGTCAAACTTCCCCCTCCTTTTCTATCAATCTAGAAATAGCGTGCACCTCTTATACATATTCTACTGAAATCGACATTTTCCTATTGGGGGAAAATAAGTGAAAGTTTTATAAATAATAGGAGTTTTATCCTTGAATGCTTCATTAAATGTTTGTATTTCACCTGTTGACAGTGACAAAAGAATGAAAAAATAATTAGTTATTTGGGGAAACTCTCGAACCGTTGTGGAAAAAGGAAAATGATAGATGAAGGATCAATTTATGATCAATTAACCCCCGACTTGTTGATCATAGCTGATAGGATCGATGAAATTAATCCGCCCATTTCTTTACAAAACATCTGTATTCTATAATAAGAAATGGGAAAGAATGCTACTTGTAGTATCAGGCTGTTTTCGTCAACATTGTTGTTTTTTAGCCAGGAGAGCAGTGGTTGGTTTCCGCTAGTAAATCGTTAAATCGATCGACAAAGTTAGAATTCCATTCGTTAATTAAAACTGAAATTATTTCAAAATTCACTTTCACTCTACTATACTTCTTGGAGGAATTACATTTGACTACTATCATTGACAAATTAAAATTAACCAAATATAAGAATATGGCTGTCCTTCATCAGCCTGATGATTACACGGTCTTTACAGGCATGCCGGCTACTCTTTCGGAGAATCATGACGCTATCTTTATTTTTGTTAAAACTCTGGGGGAGATGACTGAAAATTTAAACAAGATCCTTCAGAACGAAAAAGTCCTGCTTCCAAAAGGATATGTGTTTTTTGCCTATCCCAAAAAAGGGAATACTCGATTTGATACCTATATTCACCGTGATGAAATGTTTCCGGCATTAAATGTGGGAGATGATGGTTATATCGGGGAAAGCGATATCAAGTTTTCACGTATGGTGAGTATGGACGATGTCTTTACGGTTGTCGGCATGAAACGTGAAAAGAAAAAAGTAGTGAAGACATCTGCTTCCAGTCAATGTGTCGCAGATTATGAGGATAATGTAAAGGATGTTGAAGCATTACTTAAAGACCATCCGGAAGAGTTGAATTTCTATCAAAACCTGACTCCTGGTTATCAAAAGGACTGGGCGAGGCAAATCTTTTCTGCTAAACAGCAATCCACACGTGACAAAAGAACCCATCAGATGATTGAAATCTTGTCTGAAGGATATAAGACGCTGGATTTATATCGTAGAAAAAAGAAGCAGGAAGAAAGAATCAAGTGAGTCGACTTTGTCATTCACTCGATTTTCCCTATCCTCTTTACATCTTTTCTAAATATAAAGTGCCGATCACTAGGATCGGCCTTTTAATTTACCTTCAGGAAACTCCACAACGTTTAAATTTGCTTTCACCTTGATCTCAACCTCAATATTTTAGTATAAAAAGCATAATAGCCGTATAAAAACCTTCCAAAAAGCACACCATAAGTTTGCTCTATATTTAAACCAGGGGTGGGAAATCATGGATTGGTTTGGCCAAAGTCATCAATCTTTCCATTTTAGCTTGTTTTCTGTAAGTCACGTCGCTACGTTAGCCATCTTTATATTTGTTGCAGTCATCATTTTTCTATACCGAAAAAATTTGAATGATAGTAAATGGAGAAGAATTGAAAAAGGAACAGCTTATTCCTTGATTTTAATGGAGATTATGAATCATGTATGGATGTATGTACATGGAGTATGGAAATTCGGCCGTTCCATGCCTTTGGAGTTGTGTAATATCGCTGTCATCTTATGTATCTGTTTACTATTGACCAGAAAAAAGATATTCTTTGAATTATTGTTTTTTATTGCTGTTTTAGGTGCGACACAAGCAATCATTACCCCTGCATTGACATATGATTTTCCCCACTTTCGATTTCTTCACTTTTTCTATTCCCATTTGTTCGTCGTATGGGTAACGTTGTATTTTACGTGGGTAAAAGGGTATCACCCTACATTCCGGTCGTTTACAAAACTTATTGTCTTTATTAACCTCCTAATGCCGATCATCTTGTTCGTGAATAAGCAGGCAGACGGAAATTATTGGTTCTTACGCCACAAACCAAATAGCCCTAGTCTATTTGATGTACTGGGACCGTATCCATGGTATATCTTAACGCTTGAAACCGTCTTAATTGTAATTAGCGTGATTACATGGCTCATCTTACAAAAAATGCGGGGAACATTTTCAGCCTGAAACAAGGCAATAATTCTATATGACATAGTGCTAAAATAGAGATTCTTTGTTACTTAGATGAGCATTAAAATAGAGTGTTTAAGGAATTAACCCCTAAACACTCTAACAGATTAGTATAAAATTGCTCAATTTTTTTTGATTTTATTGGACTCCAAGCTCCTCCAGAATCCTCTCCAAGGATTTGCCTTTGTAGTTCTTTTTCGCTTTCGGAGCATTCTCTGCTGATGGATTTTGCAGGAGATAATTCTTCTTCACAAATCCAATGTCTGCTGCATCGACATTGCCATCGAAGTTAATATCTGCATTACGATCGGATGTCCCCCACTTCTCTTGAATGTAAACAGCATCCATCACATCAATGACATCGTCTTTATTTACATCACCAGCTTCGAGTGTCGTGAACAAGATATCTTTATTCCCATGAGGACCCATCTTAAACATTTTATGGAATGTGAAATGTCCTGGTACATCCAATTCCATATTGAATTGTTCACCAATTACTGTTAATGGTAAATTGAAGTCAAACCCTGGTCCATTCTCTATAGTTCCTTCATAAACGGTTCCATCCACACCAGTCATTTTTGCTTCTGCACTGAGCTTTGAATAGTCAATATTCGTTGCAGGATCACCATTATATGGGTTCATGAATGCCTCCGCTTTAATGGTACCTTCAGCCCTTGCTTCGGGATTCATACGAAAATGAGGTGCTGCATTAAACAACATGTCTTGAGTGTTTCCTTCAGCATCGGTAATGGAAGTCCTCAGACTGCTTGGTGAAAGTGTTCCCCCATACCACTCATCTTTTACCTTATACGTCACGTTGACTAAATTCAGGTCTCCAGACAAAGGCTGCTGTCCTTCCTTCAAGGTTGCTGTAACCTTTAACTGGGAAGAATAAGGGGAAGAATTATCATTTTCAACTTTCACTGAAATTTTATCACTCATGGCTGATGCTGGTTTAACCTCTGCAATATCAACATAATAATTATTATAATTGAATGTGTAAACTGCTTCTTTTACATTCTCCACATTATTTAAGGAGAGAGCGACATCCAAAGTTTCACCCATACCTGCTGCCCGTCTGTCTGGCTGCACGAGTGCATAAGGCTCCCCTTCTCTGATGAAGTAAATGTCACTGCTTTCTACATATGTTCTGTTAGTTGCCGGATCGATCCCGGTAAAATCGAGATGCATTGGTCTTGTTTCGTCCATTGGAATGTCAACTGAAAACGTTCCATCTTCATTAACCGGCAGTTCTCCACTATTTCGGAAATTAAGATAATCCCGATAGATAATCTTATTATCTCCTTGAGTAACATCAACACCTGCTTCTTTCATTTCCCCAATTTCTTTATCGAAGATTGAACCTGTAATCTTGACTGTTGTTTCTTCTGGTTTGTATTCATATACACCCGACTCAGGTTTTAGAGAAAGCTTTGGTGCATTATAGTCAATGTATAGTGTATCCGTTTCCGAGAAAGTCTTTCCATCATCGTTTGTTGCAACGACCTTTACTTTATAAAAACCAGGCTCAGCACGTTCCGGATGATGAGCAAGTGGTTTATCTGGACTTCCTGTCAGTGGGTAATAGATCCCATCAAAGGCATTCCTTAAAGTCAAGTCACCATTCGTTAAACTCGAAGCAAATCCATCAACTGATCCAATAAATCCGATTTCTTTGTTTGTTTTTCCATCTACTAGGAATAGGTCAAGTGTTTTCATATGTGATTTTAAATTGAATGTTGCGTCAATAAAGCGAGTCATACTTACATCAAAATAATTGTAAGGGAAGGTCATTGCTTCGTGGCTAAGGTTGTAATAATTGATTCCTTCTTCCACCGTTTGAATGGCAAAAGGAACCTGGTAGGTTTCATCCGGATTGTTTCTATTGGTATACACGACATATCCTTCATATGTGCCCAGTTCTGCTGTTTTTGGAATCGTCATGAATACATTCGTTTTCTTCTTGGCATTTCCGTTAACTTTTATTGTTGATTTGGTTGTAAGGTTCACTCCGTTTTCCGAAGCATCCTTTGAGCTTCTGCGATTCTTTTTGAACTGTACCGTTACATCAAATGTTTTGGATTCTTTACTGTTGTTGTATAGGACAACGGAACGATCCTCTGTTAGATGTTTGCCATTTGGGGCAAATGTACCGAAGCTGATAGCTCCCGTATTATTGTCTATGCTTTTTTCTTTTCCATCAACTGGATGCAACGTTTTGCCCAGCACTTCAATTCTTGTGTTTGAATGGATAGCTTCATATGGATCGACAACACCGGAACCTACTTCGTACACACTGTAATCTCCATTTAACGGATCTGCCGTATTCATTAAAATTTGCTTAACTTCTGATGGTGATAATTCTGGATTTGATTGTATTAATAACGCTGCCACACCCGCGGCATTTGGACTTGCCATTGACGTTCCGGATAATCGGTCGTAGGCGTATTCATACTTCCCTATTTGATCTTCTCCATGCATATAGGATGGGATTGTTGAGAATACAGAGACACCAGGAGCTGTTACTTCCGGTTTAATGTCATATGTTGTACGTGCGGGACCACGGGAGCTGAAGTCTGCCAATTTGTTTCCTTCGGTCGTTTCTTGTCCCATTTCATCAAAAGAGAATGTTGCTTCTCCGGCAGAGACTTTCTTTTTCAGCTCATTTCCTTGTTCGTAAGATAGATTGAATGTCGGGACAAATTGATAGCCTTCCCCTAAATAGGTCGGGATGAAGCCTTCTTCCGGAATATTATTATAGAGCAAAACAGCTTTTGCACCTTTTTTATAGGCTATTGTAATTTTATCCACGAAACTTGTAATGCCACGTTGAATTAAAACGATTTTCCCTTCCACATTTTTATTATTATAATGGGATTCATATCCGAGGGAAACATCGATAACTGGAATACTTTGTCCCATTAGCTCCTCCAAGTTATCTTCATACCCTTTTCCAAGTAATTTCAAATCTGCAGGAATCGTGGTGTCTGCATGCAGTGTTCCTTTCGCCGTAACAACATTTTCGGAAGTGTCACTGGCACCAACCGTTATAGCTAATGGGGCAGTTCCCGGAGAACCAAGTGTATACAAGCCACTGCCGCTGTTTCCGGCTGATACGACAGCTGTCACGCCGGCAAGTACGGCATTATTTACTGCAATGCTTGTTGCATACATTGGGTTGTTGTAGTTTGCTCCAAGTGAAAGATTGATGACATCCAGTCCATCCGCTACCGCTTGATCAATCCCTGCCAATACATCTTCTGTATATCCGGAACCATAGGGCCCCAAGACACGATAGACATATAAATCAGCATCTGGCGCTACCCCTGTTACGGCATGATCGACACTGTTGTCCCCTGTACCGGCAATGATCCCCGAAACGTGTGACCCATGATGAGTATAATAGTATGCACCTGTGAGGGGATTCCTTTCTCCGTATCCTGAGTTCTTCCAGTCTTCATACGTCGTTTCCATTGGATCATTGTCATTGTCCACAAAGTCATAGCCGCCCTTATAGGCATCCTTTAAATCAGGATGGTTATAATCAACGCCTGTATCCAGTACCCCTACCTTTATCCCTTCGCCGGTAAGTCCTTCAGCATGTAATTTATCCACTCCTGGAAAGGTACGCATTCCTGTTTCATTATTTTCGTTAGAGGATTTACCTTGTTGTACAGGAGGCTCTACATGTACCTCATCATTTGACCATACCGCTTTTACTTCGTTGGATTCCAATAAAGCCTTCACTTTGTTGGCAGGCAGTTCAATCGCAACACCATTAAAGGCATTTTTATACGACCTTTTTACTTTATAAACTTCTTTTTTCTTTTTAGTTTCATTTTTATAAATCTTTTGCAGATCTGATTTGAATGTTTTATGTGCTGCTTCAGCTTTTTGTTTAGCCTCGTCAAGTGACAGCTTCTTACCATTAGCAGCAGCCTCTACCACCGCTGTCTCAGCGGGCTTGTCCTTAAATTCTACAATGACAGATATTTCTTCTTTACTTTCGAGATTCGTTTCTGGGGATAGTTGCAGTCCTTCTAAATTGTTCACTTTTAATTGATTTAATGCTTGCCGCTGCTCGGGAGTCAATTTTTCCAGTACCTGGTCAATGGGTGATGCTGTTGATGCGGCGGCGACCTGATCAAGAGGAGTCTGTGCAACAGGATTAAGCAATAACCCCGTGCCTAACGTTAAAGTTGTTAAACTTTTTGTCAATTTGTCCTTCATTCATCTCTTCCCTTCTTCTTTTTACTAAACCTCATTTCGATTATATTTGGACTTGACGGGATATCATTTTCGGAAAATTCAATCAAATCAAAAAAAAAGAAAAAGAGCACTTCTGCAGCTCTTTTCCTCAAAGTAACTATTCCATTTTTCCTGTTTGTAACAGATTAGTATATTTTTTATCATGTTGGGATGTTGCATAAACCCTGTATTTCCAAAAAGCTAACAAACATCTTTTGAACCTTTCTAAATTTCCTATCCTATTTGATAAATCAGCTACTTCCACTAGTTCATCCAAACCTTTTTCAAATTGACTGCTTTTACATAAAAACAAGGCGTAAGCATAGCGAAAGTCTAAATTCATTTTTTCTTTCAGCCACGGTTCCTTGCTCTCGGCCATATCGTCGATTACATGTTGGAACCTTTCTATGAGTGAATTGGCATCATTTAAACGATCTAATCGAACATATGTCTCAAATATCCTAGGCAGTCCCACATATATATCTTCCCTTTTTTCCAGCCAGGAGAGATACTCGTCTACATATTCCAACTTACCAAAATCCAACAGGGCAGCATAGCGATTGCCTGCAGCAATTCCCGCATAATACTCACTTATTATTGAGTATTCATCTATTATATTCAATACTTCTTCAAGGGAGTCCCCTACTCTTGAAAGGGCAAGTCCCTTATACATTAGAGCCCGTCCATAATAGTCGCCTTCGGGTGCCAATTTCTTTAACCTTTCTGCATAATTAAGCACCTGCCACCATTCCTCGCGCCGATAGTAATCTGCCATGATCCACATGTAGGCCTCCAACATTATCTCATTAGGCATGTATGCTAATTGATCCAATACAAAAGAAAGGGCATGCTGTCCTTTTTCTGTCCCTCTTACAATATAAAATCTCCTGAAATAACTTACCGCGACTTTTTCTGAAAAGCGATCCGACTCATTCTCAATAATCACCTCATAGAGCTGAAGTGCCTGTTCGCCTTTGCCTCCTTGAAGAAGTTCTTCGGCAACAGTAAAGATATATAACAAATTCTTCTTTCTGATCGTTTTTGACTGTTCTTCAAGCATTAGATTTAATAAGGCATTGTAATGGTTAACATATCCTTCCGCTGCACACTTATACAAGAAGTGTATACTTCTGCGTTTGTCCACATGATTTCCTTTATTTAAGCACTCTTCAACATAGTATTGATAAAGTGTACCCTCAGGTAGACCGAATGCAGTTGTTATCACATCCAGATTTTGCAAGGAAAGAGGCTGCCTGTGATTAAAGAGACGGCTAATCTCGCTTATATGAATACCGGATTCCTTGGAAAGCTCTGTTTTATTCCAATTTTTCATTTGCATATACTTTTGTATTTCTTGATAGAGAGCAGCATTCATTTGATTCACCTGTTCCTTTTCATAAAACGAATTGAGCTGTTGCCATGAACAAACTCCCTTGATTGATGTTTATTTGATAGAATTTTTCAAAAACATTATCCCATCAAATTCAATTATAATCAAAGGAAAATGATAGAAAAGTAACAATAAGAGAGGACTAAACAGGCTTTGTTGATACCTTAAATGGAAGGTATTTATTCATTACTATTCTTTCAACCTTGGAGTGGATGTGGCATGGATAAAGGAAAAATCATTAAATTTTATCGTCAGAAAGCCAAACTAACACAAGAACAGCTTGGATATGGGATTTGTTCAAATACACATGTTAGTAAAATCGAACAGGGGAAAACGGATTATTCATCAGAGATCACCTCTTTGTTTTCTAAACGGCTCGGAATTAATATTGAAGAGGAGTTAATGCGGTACAAAAATATCAAGAGGCTCCTTCATAGTTGGCATGATGCGATGATCAGGCAACGGGATGAAGAAATCGAAACGATAAAAAACGAACTGGAGAAAGAACCATTAATAACGCTCAGTGACTACCAAGTTCTTTATGAACTTCTGAATGCTAGATACCATCTACTGCATCAGGAATTTAAACAGGCCGATAAAATCATAAAAGCTATTAATAAGAAGCATAAACATTTGCCACCGTACGAAAGAAACTTACTTAAGCATTTATCAGGCATGTATTACTTATCCAAAAAGGATGTATTAAAAGCATTCGCTACCTTAGGAACAATTAACGTTGATGATTACAATAATGAAGAGTACTATTTAACGTTAGCGACCTCCTACCTTGCCACAGGTTCAAAGGTAATGGCTTATTACTATGCAGAAAAGTCGTTGCGATACTTTATCAATAGTAATAATTTGCTAAAAATGATCGACGCAGAAATGATTATGTTGATGACGCGCGAAAGTGACGGATACAGTGATTTTCAACAGAAAGTTGAACAATACGATGCTTTAATTCAAACTTGTAATTTATGTCATGCTTTTGAGAAGAAGGCACGTGTGCTTCATAACTTAGCTTATGAATACTATAATAGAAATGAATATGAATCTGCAAAACGACTGTACGAACAATCCATGTGCCTAAAAGAAAAAAAATCAACATGTTATTTAACTTCCCTGGAAGGATTCATTTGGAGCTGCCATAAAGGTAATTTATTGGCGATTAACGAACTAGAAAACCTAGTACTTGAAGGGATTTCCATTGCAAGGGAGCTCAATGAATATTTATCTTCAATCAACTTTAAACTTCTTCATCTTCTACTAAACAACCAGCAAGCTGAATATTATAACTACCTAATTACTAACGCTCTACCCTACTTTAAAAAGCGTGGTTATGTATCGTTGGTCCAACAATACGAAAAGGAACTCTTTCATTATTATATGAAAACAGACGAAACCAATAAGGCTCTTGAGCTGGCGACAAAAGTATTTTCGGATTAATTAATAATGGAAAATAAATGCCAGGAATTCACCCCTGGCATTTATTTGTACTCACTAATTTAGTGTCTCAAGACCAATTGAGCGGAATAATTTTTCCAACGTCACCTTGCCATGTTTTTCTTTTGGCTTTTTATTCTCTTTGGCATCAGGACCTTTTTCAAGGAAGTTTTTCTCTATGAAACGAAGATCTGTTTCATCAACTTTTCCGTCTTGGTTTACGTCTCCCTTGTTAACCCCTACATTTTCTTTTCCGTATGAGAAAACGGAGACGATCGCATCTTGTATATCAACCACCTTATCCCCATTAACATCACCAGCCAGAGCTTTGCCCGCATCTATTAAGATCCGTACCCCGGCGAGATCTCCATCGACGTTTTTCACTAATTTCGCCGAGGCTTTGGTCATGAGGTGACCTGGTACCTTTACATAGATTTCATACTCTTCTTCTGATAATGGAAGGTTATCGATTGTAAAGTATCCATTACCGAAAATCTCAGACGCTTCATAGGTTTTACCATCTGCCGCTTTTGCATATACTTTTGCACCAAGTTTAGAGTAGTCAATCGAAGCATCCAATTGTCCATTTTCATTATAGAAAGCTTCGGGTTGAATATGTCCATTCACAACAGAGTGTCCGGCTAGAATTGTAAATGACTTGTCTTTAATTACACGAATCATTGTAGGACTGGAATCTGATGTTTTCTTATACTTAAAGGAACTCGTTTCAAATGTTATTTCCTCTTGAGCATAGTATTCATCATTAATGACTTTAAATGTGACATCTAAGAATGGCAGATCTTTATCAATGAGGAAGTCATTTTGGTCAATCGAAGCCCCTACTTTAACGTTCCCAGAAGATAATGTTGGCTCATCCAGATTTACTTTAACGCCTTTTTCATCGGCATATTGTTTAAATGTATCATTGACTTTTACATTTTGAAATTCAAGTAATTTATTATAAAAAGGTACGTTGTATTCTCCGGAGGCGAATTGCTTAATATTGTTCAAATTCAATGTCATTGTAATTTCGTCACCCATAAGAAGCTTTTCTTTGTCATAAGTAGGAACGGCATATTCAGCTCCTTCTTTTATGAACTTGTAGTTTTTAATACCTTGTGGATATGCTTCAGATGCAGTAGCATTATTGAAGGCAAACACGTTGGTATCTAAATAGGTCATGCTGTCAATTCTTTCCTTCATAGCAGGAAGTCTAAAGTTTCCTTCACTATCCAGGTTAAGAAATAAATGATTATAGAAGCTATATTCCCACCAAAGTACACCATGGATTGATTGATCAATATTTATACCCTTCTCTTTGAGCTTGTCGACGGCATCATCGTATACATTTCCATGTAGCCATATTGCTTGGCCATCATACCCATCTTCTGTGGTATACATTGAATCATTCACTTCATACAGGCCAGGTTCCATGGATAATTCTACTTTTGGAGGCGTATTGTCAATCATAACAATGTCGTCCTTACTATATGCTTTACCCTGCTCATCATACCCAATCATTTCAAACGTATAAATACCTTCCGGCAATTTCACCTTTTTATCAGAAATTGGCTGCGAAGGATCATTGGTGAATGGGTATACCAGTCCAGTAAAAATTTTATCGCCCCAATAATCAATACCAGTCATTAAATGGCTTGTATCGATGGTTCCCATAAATCCAATTGCTTCTCCGGATTCATCTCTCACCAACATATCAATCGTCTTTAATGGGCTTGATAAATTGATGATTGCATTGGTATATGGCGTCGTATACGGATGCATATTGATGGGATCATTCGTAATCATCGGTCTTGTCAATTCCATCTTCTCAAATCCTTTATCTGTCACACGGATGGCAAAAGGGATTTGGTAGTTCTCTTCTTCATTTTTCGAATTGACAAGGTGAATGTATCCTTCATAACGTCCGATTTCCGCAACTTCTGAAACACGGATAACCGGCTCAATTTCTGCAGATTTTCCTGCTTCTACAGAAATCGTATCGGGCATCGTTACTTCTACCCCATTCTTGCCGGCATCTTGAACCTGTCCCTTAGCCGGTAAAAATTCAACATTTGTGATAAATTCCTTCGTATCTTTTTCATTTAGATTTTGAATTACGACTTTTCTGCTGTCTTCAATATGTCCTTCTTCCTCTTTAAAGTGAGTGCCAAAAGCAATGGAACCCGTTTCTTCATCAATTTCGACAAGGCTGCCATCTTGTTCATGCATCGTTTTGTCCAGAACCTTCACCAATGTATCCGCATGGACTGCCTCATGGACATCAATCCGGCCTGCGCCAACTTCATTAACGGAATAGTCACCATTCATTTCATCAGCAGTATTCATCAAAGCTTCTTTCACTTCAAAAGGTGTGTATTCGGGATGAGCTTGCATGATGAGTGCTGCAGCACCTGCTACGTGAGGAGAGGCCATTGATGTTCCACTTAGACGGCCATATGCAGCATCATAACTTTCTCCCTCTTCTGGATGATTGATAAACTCAGGAAAAGTTGAGGATATCGCCACACCTGGTCCTACGACATCTGGTTTAATGTCATCATTCCCGTGAGCTGGCCCTCTCGAACTGAATTCCGCTAAGTGATCTCCCCCTGTCTTGACGCTTCCTAACGACTCAAAGGTAATTTCTGATTGTGATTTAAGTTGTTCCCCTTCAGCCTTTGATATGCGGAAAGCAGGTATATAATTAGTCCCTTCGCCTATAAAAGCTTCTATTTCACCATCGACATTGTTATAAATAATCGCCGCTTTAGCACCTGCATCTTTAGCATTTTGCACTTTTTCATCGAAAGTAATGAGGCCGCGTTCTATGAACGCTACCTTACCAGTTACATCTTTATTAGTAAAGTCGCTTTTTGCACCGATTCCCACTTCAACAATAGGAAGGGTCATATTCTGGAGGTCTTCCAAGTTATCTGTGAAATTTTGTGCTAATAGCTTCATATCCTTAATTTCTTGATCTCCCGAATTGGCAGTAATGGTAGGGATCGTTACTGACACATCGCTGGCACCAACTGTTATTCCTAATGCAGCCGATCCTGGAGATCCCAGTGTTTTTTCATTAGGGCCTGTGTTACCTGCCGCAACGACCGTAACAACGCCTGAGAGCATTGCATTGTTAACCGCTATAGACGACGGATTAAGAGGGTCATTGATATTCGACCCTAGAGACAGGTTGATAACATCCATACCATCTGTTACCGACTTGTCAATCCCTGCCATTACAGCAGCGGTGGATCCACTCCCATATGGACCTAATACCCGGTATGCATAAAGATCGACATCAGGGGCTACCCCCTTTAAGGCTGCTGGAGAGCTGTTTTCCTTGGATGCTGCGATGGACCCTGATACGTGTGTTCCATGGTATGTATAATAACTGGAACCATTGAATTCAGGCTTCCCGGAATCCTTCCACTCTTGATAAGTCGCCTCCATGGGATCTGAATCATTATCGACAAAATCGTATCCGCCTTTATAAGAGCCTTTTAAATCCGGATGGTTATAGTCAATACCTGTATCAATAACCCCTACTTTAATCCCTTCACCAGTGATATTCTCTTGGTGAAGCTTGTCCGCACCAATTTGTGAAAGACTGTCATCGACATGGGATGGAGTCCCTGAATTCATTTCTTTTGCCTCTTGTGGGAGATCAAGCTTAACTTCATTATCCTTCCACACTCGCTTCACGACTCCTGTACTGAGAAGCTCTTGAACTGCCCTGGCCGGCAACGTCATCGCTACACCATTGAAGGCTGCATGGAATTCTTTCGTTATCTTGGCATCATCCATATTTTCATCATCTGGTCTATTTAATTTTTTGACCTTTTTCCACTCTTTTTTAAACGTATCATGCTCGCTTTCAGCTTTTTCTTTTGCAGAAGATAGAGACATTCTTTTCCCTTTGACAGCTTGCTTTGCGACCTCTACTTTTGCAGGAGCCTGATTAAATTCGACGATTACGTCAACCATTTCAGAGCTGTTTTGGTTTATCTCTGGTGATATGGTGAAACCAGGCGAGATCTCCAGCTCTTTCAATGCCTTCCTTTGCTGATCCGTTAAGTTCATTAACATTTGCTCTACGTTTTTCTGTTTATTCTGAAAATTTTCTTCAGCAATAGCTCCTGATGGAATCCCTGCGGAAACTAACAAACTGGCAATTAAAGTTCCCTTAAAAATGGGTTTAAGCTTTCCTGTATTCATAACGTTCCCCCTGATTGTTTTTAATGGTTAAATACTACTAATACAACGGTTTACGGATGAATGAAGAGTCAGACAATCAACTAATAAATAGATCTATTTAAAACAAATGGGTACCCTAGTTCAAATTTTATATAACCTTCCATAATGCGACAATGGGGGGAATTGTTCGATAATATCCAACCTTTTACAATTAAATAGAAATCGTCTACAGGAAAAAAGATCTACTTCGGACTTAAAGCGTTATCAACAATGAATATGTGGTCAATACGCTTTTATTGGTTTTGAAGTTTTATCTGCAAGTGACAATAGCTTCTCCCTACAATTAGGATTAAGTCACTTAGAAAGAATACTATATGTCAGTCTGTTATCCTCTGAATCTGCAACCTATCAACACATTACAATAGTAATAGGTTTTAAGACCTGAAATTTTGTAATGGAATTCCCCCAAAAGGAACTATCATGTAGTCTAAACGGATTGTGACGAGACTGAGCAAACGAAAAAAAGCTTGGAATAATAGGATATCCCAAACTTCGTTTATTCCTGATATCAATCTGCCAAATAGAACCTAATTTACTATTCGTCCATTCACCTGAGCGGTTTTGATGGAAGAGCTATTAACACCTACGCTTCTTTCTGGATTAGCGAGAAGTAAGAAACAGATTCCAAAGATGAATAATAAGGCTGAAGATAATACAATAGCATGATTAAACCCTTGAACTGCGTGATTTCCTGCCGATTGTACAAAGTTTCCGACAACAGCCGACCCAACAATCCCTGCTAATGTCGCAATCCCCATCATTAGACCCGACATTAATCCTCCACGTTCAGGAAGTAAATAAGTGACAATCTGCGGTCCCATGATAAACATGAGAATCGCTGAAGCCTGAACAAAACACATTACAGCAAAAATCCAGGCTGAATGAGACAGGAGTGTAATAGAATAAAAGAGTAATCCCGCCAGTATCAAAGAAAGTCCAGAGACAAATACATGTGATTTCCTATAACTCTGATTCTTTCTGAATAAATGATCTGTCAGCCATGATAGCGTAATATATAAAACGCTTGCGATAACACCAGCTGCAGCTATAAAGTACCCCATGTTTGTTTGCGTAAAGCTTTTGACCTCAGTAAGATAAGTAGGCATCCATACAAGAATGAACGCCACCATCCAGTAAGCGGCAAACCCAGCAAGACTAGTAAATATAAAGGTTCTCGATCGTAAAATGACTACGAGTTCGGACCATTTAATTTTTTCTAAAGGTTCTTTGGTATCACTTGCCATCACCTTGTTCTCCGGTTTATCACGTCCTAACCACATCCAAAGAATAAACCAAACTAAGCTTATACATCCTAATATTCCATAAGCTATACGCCAGCCGCTGCTTACGATCAAAGCAACCAAAATCGGAGCGGATACCAATGCGCCGATTGAATTGCCGAAATTCAGGATAGAGAGCGGCAAACTACGGGATTCTGGAGGAAACCATTTGTTCAGATGGTTGACAGCCGTTGCATAAAACGGTCCTTCCCCAATTCCTAATAGAACACGGGACAGTAGAAGTAAAGGGAGCCCCGTAATGATAAACGCACTAAATTGTACAACAGACCAAATGAGTGCCATAATGGCCAACATTTTCTTTGTTCCTATTCTGTCGGACAATGCAGCTCCGATCACACCAGCAATCGAAAAGAACCAAAAAAAACTGCTACCTACCACTCCCCATTGTGAATAAGTCAGATTAAGATCTTTCATAATTGGAACAGCCGCAAGCCCTGCGATGGATTTATCTGCAAAGTTGATCACCGCAAGAAAAAATAAGAACGCAAGTATCCCCCAACGCATATTATTCCAACCCTCCCTTGTAACTAAATATACAACCCGTATGAAACTGATTGCGATATTCATTCCATTTCTTATAGTGAGCGATGAAATATGATTAAGGAGTTACGATAGCAGGAGACCAGCCGAACTCATCTAATAGTGATAAAAATTCATTCAGTATCGTTTGATCACCAGAGATGATTAATTTACCGGCAGCTACTGCTTGTTCTGCGGAAAGCAATTTAAGACCGATTCCATAGAATGTCATTTGATCAAGAGCCAGGGCGACATCCGGATCAGCGTCTACATTACCTTCTTTATAGGTCAAAACAGCATTTTCTAACCTAAGGGTATATGTTTGGTTAGAATTCGTAAGTGTAACATTCAATGTTATGTTTCTTCCATCTGCTTTTGGACCGTTAAGTTTAATAGCCATCAGCTTTAAAAAATCAGCTACTGGCATATAGTTAATAATTCCAGAAACATCTAATGGGGAAAGGTCTTTATTCATTCCATTTCTCAGTTCGGATGCTCCAACCAGATATATATTGCGCCAATTGGCAGATTCTGCTTGGTAACCTAATTGTTCGAATGCATCTGCTAATAAATGTTTCGCTTCCAGATTTTCTGGATCTGCCATTACTACATTTTTTAGTACTTGAGCGACCCATCGATATTCACCGTTTTCAAAGTCTGCTTTTGCTTGTTTCAAAACAGCATTCGCGCCACCCATGTATTCTACATATTTACGACCAGCTTCTACTTGCGGCAATGGATCTAAATCTGAAGGATGTGCACTATAATAACCTAAATAAAAATTGTAAATTCCCTTTGAATTATGCTTTAAAGTACCATAATACCCGCGATTCCCCCAATACGTATCTAAAGAGTTGGGAAGTTTGATTGTTTCAGCTATTTCGTCCATCGTATATCCGTGATTGGCCAGACGCACTGTCTGATCGTGCATATACTTATACAAGTCACGTTGCAATTGTAAGTGTTGTATAGCACGATTTTTTCCCCATACTGGCCATGCATGAATCATGAGCAACGCATCAATCTCTTCATCTTCAAATAAATCGATTGTTTTTTCCAGTGAATTAGCCCAATGGAGAGCATCCCGAGTTTTTGCCCCTCTTACTGTGTAGATTTGATGCATCAATTGATTGGCGTTCTCTGATACAAATAATGCCTTATACTCTTGTATATAAAAATGCATTTCTGCTGGTGCTTCTGTGTTTGGAGTTAACAAAAACCGAAAGTTTATCCCATCAATTTCCATCGTTTGGACTTCATCTTCGATTTCAACAGTAGGCATTTCAAAACTCATGGTCCCAGAACTCATAGTCGGACCAAGCCCAATAGATACAGAACCCTTACTGCCATCTAGAATGTTTTTACCAAACTGATACTCTGCCCTGCGCGCCATAATCGTACCTAAAAGGACATTTTCACTTAACACTTCTTCCGTAAAATGTTGGGGAACGACAATAGGGATATCCGGATTTTGTGCATACTTCAGAACAGCTTGAATACCAGCAAAATGGTCCGCGTGACTTTGACTTATAATGATGGCTGAAACTGGCTTCCTTGGACGATGTTTATAATATAATTCCATCGCAGCTTCAGCAGATTCAGTACTTGCTAATGTATCACAGACAATGACTCCTTGGTTGCCTTCTATAAAAAAAGTAGTGGCAATTGATTGTCCACGAATTTGATAGACTCCTTCTACCACTTCAAACAAACCGGATATAGCCTGTAATTGTGCATTTCTCCACAGGCTTGGATTTACAGTCTCAGGAGCAGTACCCTGTAGAAAATCCAGCTTATCGATGTCCCAGACGACTTCCCCGGAATCGTCCTTAATCATTGTAGATTCCAATGGTGCAATAAAACCTCGTTTGGCATCTTCGAAATCCTGTCGATCTTCAAAATTCAGGGAATCGTACACTTCTGAATTTGACTTTTTAGTATACGAAGTAGCGGGCATAGATTGATTTGATAGTTTGCTTATCATACAAGCCTCCAAGAATTGTTATTTTGTCATTAAGTAAAAAGGAAAACACTTTGAAATCCCTGGCACTTATGGTAGTTCCCCAACCATACATGAATAGTAGATTTTCAAGTGTTTTCCTTGTAACTGGAATACCAGATTTTGAATATAATTAGATTGCGGCCGAAGCTAAGCCTTTATAGTCGTTTCTTCAAACACTTCGTTGGTCACTTTGGTAATAACCGTTGCTGGTATCTTATAGAAAACTCCGGCAGGGTCATTATGAACAGCCGGCACCAAATGTTGCAGCTGATCTTGATTACTTCCATATTCAGCAAATGTGTCGGGTAAATTAACTGCTTTGCGGAGATCCCTTATATAGTGGATAACATCCTCTAAACATTTTTCAGGTTCTTCTGAAAGATCCTTGATTCCTAACGCTTGGGCAAACCCAGTGATTCGGGGCAGATAGAATTCAGGCATTGATTCCATTACATTTGGCAATAGTACAGCATTAGCCAGTCCGTGAGGGATTTTAAATTTAGCCCCTATCGCATGGGCCAAATTGTGAACCGGAATCGCATTCAGGCACAGACAGAATGCAGAAATCGCCATCGAACTCGCCATTAGCATATTCGCCCTGGCTGAAAGATTTTCTCCTTTACGAACGGCAATTTGTAAATTGTCTGCAATCATACGAACCGATTGTAGGGCATAAGCATCTGTCATTGGGTTTGCCTTTGGTGAAAAATACGCTTCTACTGCATGAGTCAAGGCATCAAATCCAGTAAATGCCGTGATTTTAGGAGGAAGCCCTACGGTTAAATCAGGGTCCAAAATGGCCATATCTGCACTGATGAACGGATGAAGCAGGTTTGTTTTTATCCCAAGCTTTTCATTAAAGATCACAGCTGCCGGTGATACTTCAGCACCTGTCCCAGCCGTTGTCGCAATGGCTACATGCGGAATCGGAATAAATTGTGCCTCCGGCCACCACTCCATCACATTTCCAGTAAGAAGGGAATCACGGATATCATCCAGACCTTTATGTAGCATCCACTTGATCCCTTTGACTGTATCTAAGACGCTGCCCCCGCCAAGAGCAATCAAGGAATCACCGTTGCACTCTTTAAAGAAGCGAGCTCCCCGATTAATGATTTCACCTTTCGCGTCCTGTTCGATTCCTTCGAAAACTCCAACGAGCTGAGGGGTACCAGGTATGAGTTCAAATAATTCTTTGATTTGATCTGTAATTCCAGCCTGAGTCAAACCTTTATCTGTGTAGAGTACTGCCCGTTTACCTCCAAGCCCTTTAATCATCTCAGGAAGTAGGGTTCTGGATCCCGCCCCGCTATTAACAACAGTTCTTACAGAAAATTGAAAATATGATGTCGACATTGAATCACCTGCTTTTTTAATTTTTGTATTCTTAACGCGATCTGTATTATCCCAATAACATTTGATACCAAGGTCTTTGGCTTACTTCAGGTACGAGTGAGCAGTGAACATGCTTGACTTGAGAATATTCATCCAGCGCATGGCGTCCCAATTCCCTTCCAAAACCGCTTTGTTTGTATCCACCGAATGGAGCATCACTTCTCATCATATGCCAATCATTAATCCATATCGTACCAGCTTTTAATTCACGTGCTATTTTCATTGCTTTATTGACATCCTTAGACCAAACTCCACCTGCTAAACCATAAATCGTATCATTCGCAATCTCAATTGCCTCCTCAACTGTGGAGTAACGAATGACTGAAAGTACAGGTCCAAATATTTCCTCTCTCGCAATCTTCATGTCATTATGAACCTCTGCAAAAATGGTAGGTTCAATATAATATCCATTTTCAAATCCTTCTACGATTCTACGTTTTCCTCCGCAAACCAATCGTGCACCCTCTTGAACACCGGATTCAATATAAGAAAGAACGCTGTTCAATTGTTGTTTTGATACAAGCGGCCCCATACCCGTTCCCATATCTAATGGATTTCCAATTTTAATGGAGCTTGCAAGCTCGGATAATTGTTCGATTACTTGTTCATAAATGGAATCATGCACAAGGACTCGAGTGCCTGATTCACAAACTTGCCCGGAGTGTGTCAAGAACCCGAATAAAATCCCTGGAATGGTAATATCCAAGTCGGCATCCGGCAATACAATGGCTGGTGATTTTCCCCCTAATTCTAGAGTGACGCGTTTGACCGTTCCCGATGCCATTTGCATGATGCGTTTCCCGACTTCTGTAGAACCTGTAAACGCGACCTTGTCTATACTTGGATGGGTCACAAGCTCCTCACCGATGCTTGCTCCAGGACCGGATACAACATTAAATACACCTGCCGGTATACCGGCTTCAGCAGCCAATTCTGCTAATTTCAAGGTAGACAACGGCGTATTGGATGCTGGCTTGATTACAATTGAGTTCCCCATCGCCAACGCAGGAGCCAACTTCCACATAGCAAGAATCATTGGAAAATTCCAAGGTGTAACGGCCGCTACAACACCAATTGGTTCCCGCCAGATCTGGTTATTACTTGGGCCAGGAAATGGTACTGTTGGGAGGGATTCGACGTAGGCATACTCTACAGTGAACTTTGCTGTTTGCTGCAGGAGATCTACTATGGATAGTATGTCTAGGTTTGAGATACGTCGAACGGTAGCTCCCGAGCTGATAGATTCTAAGTAACCTAGTTCTTCAGCATGTTCAAGAATCTTATTTCCAAATTGGACAAGTACGTCTGCACGTTCCTGAGGAGACTTTTTAGACCATACTCCCGAATCAAAAGCACGCCTGGCAGATGAAACAGCCTCCTCTACATCTTCTTTCCCAGCTTTCGCTACCTTTGCCGCCACTTCACCTGTTGCAGGGTTTACTACCTCAAACGTTTCTCCGCTTTTCGCCGGTTTCCACTCCCCGTTAATATAGAGTGGATAATCTAGGATTTGCATCGCTGCTTCCATTTAGAAACTCCTCCTTTTTCATTCTTTTATAGACCACAAAATAAAATAATGCTCTCTTATCAAACTATTTAACTTCAACCCGTTCAACTCGCAGAGTTCTTCTTAAAATTTCACCTGTACAATTATTAGATTCCTTCAAAACTTGATTGTGCCTCTGGTACTTTGCAAGCTTGTCCTTCACGAAGGAAGCGCTTTCAATAATATCTTTAGTTTCTTATTTATCATGCTTCCATGTTCATAGAGACTTGATGGAGACTGTGAAAATTACCATTCTCAAATTCTTTGATTTCTCTCTATATTTTCAACTCTATATTTATTTCCCTCCCCAACTTTTTATTTTTCAGAATATTATCAATTGCTTGAATTTAGTATATATATAATTTACACTGAAATAAATTTACTATTAATAATGAAAACATTACCTATACTTATATATTAAAAGGGGAATCCAATGCATATTGAACAACTGGAATACATAGTAAAGGTTGCGGAAACCAAATCGATTTCATTAGCTGCACAAGACCTTCATGTTTCTCAATCTGGTATCAGCCAATCCATTACGAAATTAGAAGATGAGTTGGGCGTGAAACTATTTAAACGCTACAGACGTCTTGGTGCCATTCCAACTGAAGAAGGCAAAACATTAATTAAAAAGGCATATGAGGTGTTAATAAGACTTCAAGAATTTAAGGAAGAAGCACAATCTCTTAACACAATCGTGTCCGGAGATTTAAAATTATCATCTATCCCCGGCTTTATGCTGCTACTGTTAGAACCTTTATCTGCTTTTAAAAACGCTTATCCCAATGTGAATATAGAAATCTCTGAAAAAGGCACACAGCATATTATTGAGCTTATCGAAAAGAATCAAATAGACATTGGCCTTATCACGATATATGAAGAATTGGTAAAAAAAAGAGAAGATTTATCATTTGACGCAATACTTGAAGGACAAGTGAAGGTATTTGTTGGTAGATCGTCACCTTTGGCTTCACTTAAATCAATCACTCCTGAACAATTAATGAGTCAAAATGTTATTTTATATAATGGGGATTATGTAAAAAGGTTTGCCGATCATTTAATTAGTACATTTGGACCAATGAATATTTTATTTACTTCGGATAATACAGAAGTAATAAAAAATGCGATTATTGAAGGATTCGGAATCAGCTTCGGGCCAGACTTTGCTTTAAAAAATGACCCTTTTGTTTTAAGCGGAGAAATCGTCCCTATTGAAATAAAAGGCTATGAACAAGTAACGATCTGTTTGGGATGGGTTCGTTCAGAGAATAATCATTTTTCCATAAACACAAAGAAATTTTTAGAATATTTTAAATTCCATTCGCGGATGTAAGCAGATAAAGTGGGAGATTAGCTGAAACACTTGATATATTAGTTTTCACTTTGGATATTATGACCCAGAGGGATAGTTTAATAGAAAAAAAGCCCTCCAAAGAGGGACGTGTATGTTAATAAAGCGGCTGACTGTTCTGGCAAGGGGGAAATCCATTAATATCTTGAATCATATAATAATCATACTGTTTCAGAGCGAATTGCGTTTGATACAAATATTCAATAACAAGAACCTTGGACCCCGAAACACCGCACAAAACTCCTGATGTTCCCTGTCCATTTGTTAATGAAATTCCTACAGGCTGGCCCGTTAAATATCTGATTTTTTGTTGCCAAGGCATATCATCACTCCTTTATGTTAATCCTATTACATTGGAAAGGATTAGTGCCTGTATCACTTATCTTCTTGATGAATTTGTTGAATGCTGTGATACCCACTGGAAGTTTTTCTCCATAAAAAAGAGCAACGACCATTGGCCGTTGCTCCCATTTATTCCTTACTGAATATTTAATTCCTCCAACACACTGTCTATTGTTTTACCTTCATGTGTTTTCACAGGTTCTGGAGAGTTATCCACCCAAGGATTTTGCATCATGTAATTATTGATGACAAATTGCATATCCTTCGCGTCTACTTCTCCATCAAAGTTAATATCCGCTTCACGTTTGTCTGTGTTCCAATTCGATTGAATGGAAAGTGCGTCTTTCACATCAATTACATTATCTTGGTTCACATCTCCTGCAGGTGCAGGTTCAGGAAAGATTGCTTTCCCATAAGGTTTCACTTCTCCATTTTCTTTCAACCCGACTGTAAACGTTTTCTTCACCTTGAAATGTCCCGGCACCTCTATCTCGAAAGCGAATGGTTTATCCGTTAGTGGTAATTTAGCTGTGAAGAAAGCAGTAGTCGTATGATTTTCAGTCCCAAAACTGTTTTGATATTCTTTTCCTGCTTCATCTGTCACTTTCACTTTTGCGCCTGCTTTTACATAATCAAATTGTGTTAATGGCTCACTCGGTACCCAAGGATTCTTAAATGCTTCCGGAAATACATGTGATTTCAAAATGGAGTACGTCCGCTCCACATGATAAGGGATACTAATACCAGTGGCGGATTTCATCGTATCATCTGTATTGGTGTACGATACATCGAATTGTTTAAAACTTAGATCCTCCGCGTTGGAATCCCCATTTACTTTGTATGTCACATCTACCATTGGAACCTTACCTGATTCCCCTGTTTGTCCAGCATCACCGGTTACAGTCGCAGTAATGGTCGTTTTCACCATCTTCTGTCCGCCGATGGTTACATCCGTATTTACTGTCTGAATATCCAGTTTCCCATTCAATGTTCCGTGCGGTTTAATGCTTGTTACATCTACATTCTGTGGATTCACAAAGGAATATACTGCTTGCTTCATGTTTGTCATATTGTTCATCGAAAGTGTAACCGTCACCGTATCGCCCGCTGTTACTTTCTTTTTATCTGGAATGGCTGTTCCATACTGAGTTCCTTGTTTCACATAATATACCTGTTTATAACTAGCATAGTTCCTGACTGTTGCCATGTTCTCTGCATACATTTTCACTGGCAGCACTGATACACCCGGGATCAGTGAGAGCTCTGTCGAAAAATTCCCGTCAGCGTCTAATGGAACTTCGGTGCTGTATCTACCAAACTCATAAACAAATTTATTATTAGCTTGGGACACATCCATACCGCCGGCTTTCATTTCTTCTACACCTGGATCGTAAACAGAACCTGTTAATGGTACCGTTGTTTGATCAGGACTATATTCAACCACACCAGAGTCTACGTTGAGATCGAGGGTTGGCTGCTTAACGCTATAGTAAACCGGGGCATCTGAGGTAAAGGTTTTCCCTTGATCATTTGTCCCTACCATCCTGATATTGTATAATCCTGGCTCGGTTTGTTCCTTATCATAAGCAATTGGCTGATCTGGATTTCCTGTTAACGGATGGTAATAACCTTCGTTCAGCACACCTCTTAGATAGTATTCAATATTTTCATCAGCACCCATTCCGTCAAATGAACCAAGAAAACCGATTTCTTTGTTCGTTTTTGGATTGACAAGGAAGAGATCCATAGAACGCATATGAGATTTTAATTGGAAATTAAGCCCGACTGACCATCGGATACCATTATAACCAGCCTCGACAGCGGTCGTAAAAGCAGGCGGATTCACCTCAATATGATCAATGCCTTCTTCTGCAGTATGAATGCCAAATGGAACACGATACGTTTCATCCGGATTTTCTTTATTTGTATACACCACATAGCCTTCATAGTTTCCTATATCAGCCGTTTTCGGAACTAACATGGTAACCGCAGTTTTTTTGTTCTTACCTGCCTTCACTTTTAGCGTGTCCTTTGTCTCCACGGTGACACCGTTGGCCTTCGCATCGTTGGCCATGCGTGAATAATCGTTATCAAACCTTTTTCCAAGTGTTTGGAACTCGACTTTCACTTCAAACGTTTTCGTTTCTTCGCTGCTGTTGTACAGTGTGACAGAACGAGTCTCTCTTATATGCTTTCCATTGACAGTCTTAGCCCCGAAGCTGAGGGCACCTGTCGTCTCTTTAATCGTCTGGATTCCCTCATCTGCAAGAGTCCATGCTCCCCCATTACTCGTTTTCGTCTCGTCACTTACTTGAATATTTGCTTGTGCATGAATTGCTTTATAAGGATCCACACGTCCTGCGCCAACTTCAAATACGCTGTAATCTCCATTTAATGGTGCTGCCGTATTCATGAGCCTTGTTTTGATTTCGGCAGGCGTCATGTCAGGATCAGTTTGTTTTAATAGTGCCGCAACCCCTGCAACATTTGGCGATGCCATGGATGTACCGGATAAACGTTCATAAGCATTTTTGTAATTCCCGATTTGGTCTTCTCCATGCACATACGATGGTACGGTAGATAAGACCGACACTCCAGGTGCAGTTACTTCAGGCTTTATATCATATAAGACGCGGGATGGGCCCCGAGAGCTGAAGTCAGCTAGAACATCCCCTCCGGTCACCACTGGATCACCTAACTCATCAAAGGAGAACGTTGCACTCCCAGAAGCCAGTGCTTCCTTCATTTCGGCTCCTTGTTCATCACTTATAGAGAATACAGGAAGAGAGTCAAAACCTTCTCCTAAATACACATCTTCCAGCGGATAGGCGTTGTATAACAGAAGTGCCTTCGCCCCTTCTTTTTTCGCATTATTTATCATAGAGCGAAGATCAATATATCCACGTGTGTCAAGGATCACTTTCCCATTCACATCTTTGTCAAAATAAGAGCCGTTTTCTCCATCTACAACCTGCAAATTTTGTCCTTTTAATTCTTCTATTTTATCGTCAAACCCTCTGGCAATCAGCTTTAAATCCGCTGATACACTTGCATCTGCATGGAGCGTTCCTGTAAATGTTGGAATCGTGACAGAAGTGTCGTTTGCCCCGACAGTAAGCGCCAATGGGGAGGTACCAGGTGAACCAAGTGTATACATTCCATTCCCTGAGTTTCCTGCTGACACTACTGCCGTTACACCTGCAAGGACAGCATTGTTAACGGCAATACTTGTCACATAGAGCGGGTCGTTGTAATTTGCACCAAGGGACATGTTAATGACATCCATATCGTCTTCCACTGCTTGATCGATCCCGGCTAAAATCGCCCCAGTACTGCCTGTGCCTTGAGGACCTAACACACGATACGCATAAATATCAGCATCCGGCGCTACACCGGTTACTGCATAGTCAGATTCGTTCTTACCTTGTCCGGCAATGATTCCTGCTACGTGCGTTCCATGCTCCGTGAAATAAGGTGTTCCTGTTGCCGGCTTTCCTGCTTTCACCCAATCATCATACGTTGTTTCCATCGGGTCATTATCGTTATCCACGAAATCATATCCGCCTTTATAGGCGTCTTGTAAGTCAGGGTGATCATAATCGATTCCTGTATCAAGAATTCCAACTTTCACTCCTTCTCCTGTAAAACCTTCGTGATGAAGTTTCTCAATGCCAGGAAAAGTGGTATTCGTATGCGTTTCTTCCTTCTGCTTGGATTCTTCTTCTGTGACAGGTGGCTCGATGTGAACTTCCTTATCACTCCAGACAGCCTTTACCGCCTCAGAATCAAGCAGTGCTTTTGCTTTATTGGCAGGGATGGTCATCGCCACACCATTAAATGCATGCTTGTAGGTCTGCTTGATTTTGATAGGGGATTTCTTTTGTTTCAAATCATTCTTGAAAATCGTTTGCAGATCCTTATGAAAGGTTTCATGTGCTGCGTCTACTTTTTCTTTTGCTTTCGTCTTAGATAGTTTTTTTCCTTCTAACTCCGCTTCCAGCACCGCTGTCTTTTCAGGCTTATCCTTAAATTCTACAATGACAGAAATGGTATCGTTACTCTTTTGATCTACCTCTGGAGATAGCTGCAGCCCTCCTTGGACATTCGTTTGTAATTGTTTAATCGCTTGACGCTGCTCTGGAGTCAACTTCGACAGTACTTGATCAATACCCGAAGAGGGCTGTGCATGAACTTGGTGTGTTAGTGTGGCCGGTGCTAGACTACTGCCTACAAGACCTGCACTAAGTGCCAACATTGTGACATTTTTGGTGATTCTCTTTTTCATCCGTCTTTTCCCTTCTTTCTTATCTGGTGATATATTCATACTATTTAAATTTGATAGAATTTAACTTTTGCAAAATTTCATCAAATTCAGTTTTTTAAACAAGAGAGTTTCAGTTTGTTAATTTTCTTTATCATATATCCTTAATTACCAGGATTATTAAGAAAATTAGATTGGCTATGTCTCTGTGTATAACTGCTTCAATAGATTTCTTCGTATTCATTTATACCTAACAGTTGTATATACTTGTTTCTTTGGTCATCTGTCGCATGGTGCCTGTATTTCCAGTAAATGAGAAGACATTTTTTAAATCTCTCTATATTACCTATTTGATTTGCTGTATTCGCCACATTCAATAGTTCATCCAATCCGTCCGGCAATAGAAGGGTTTCACACTGGTACAGAGCATAGGCGTACCGAAAATCTAAATTCACCTTTTGCTTCAGCCATAGCTCTCCACCAAAAGCCATGTCATCAATGATATGTTGATACCAATCCAAAAGCCGTTTCGCATCCTCAATACGATTCAGTTGAACATATGCCTCGAGCACCTTTGGCAAACCAATATATGTATCCTCTCTACCTTCTAACCAAGCAAGATACTCATCTGCATACTCCAAATATCCAAAATCTAAATAAGCAGCAAACCGGTTACCGGCGGCTATTTCAGCAAAATATTCGTTTTCTTGAGCGTATTGAGCAGTAAGAGCCAATACATCTTCAAGTGAACCACCCAGGCGTACCAATGCAAAACTTTTATACATAAGAGCCCTGGCATAATAGTCACCCTCCTTGAGCATGCTTTCCAATCTCTCAGCGTAATACAGAACTTCTTTCCATTGCTCACGTCGATAGTAATACGCTGTAATCCATAAATACGCTTCCATCCTAACTTCTCTTGGCAAACACATCAGATGCTCTAACACATGTGTAAGTGCCATTTGTGCGTTCTCAGTCATTCTCAGAATGTAAAATCGCCTAAAATAACTGGTTGCCAGTTGTGTTGAGAAATCATTCGATTCATTTTTAATGATCAATTCGTACAGGGGTAACGCCTTCTCCTCTTTTTTTGCTTTCAATAGCTTCTCTGCGACGGTAAAAATATAGGACAAATAGTTGTCTGACGTTTCTGCTATCATGATAAGCAACAGATCACTCTTCTGTTTTTCATACCCAAGCGTTATACACTTATACAGGAATTGAATACTTCTACGTTTGTCCAATAATTGGTTTTCGTTAAAGCATTCCTCTACATAAAACGGATAAAGAGAACCTTCCCCCAATCCAAGAGCATTTGTAATGGCATCCAGATGCTTTAGTGAAAGTGGTTGCTTGTGATTGAAAGTACGACTTATATCACTCATATGAATCCCCGAGCGTTGTGCTAAGTCTACTTTTCTCCATCCCAACTCTTTCATAGAGTGCTGAATCTTCTGAAATAAAGTTGCATTCATTTTTCTCACCTGCTATTCGCATTCTAATTCTTTCTTTTTTTCTGTGGGCACTATAAAATTTCATTTCTCCCTAACCAGTTAGTTTCCATTTCATTCTATAGAGATTTGAGATGATATTATTTCTGAGGAATTTCATCAAATTTATTTAGTCTTTCATTGCTGATAATTCCATCAGTCAGAGTTATCATTCGTTCTGGTGAACTTAGCACTTTCTTTATACAAGAAAAGAGGTGCCCCATAGGACACCTCTTTTTCCGTTTTTGTTATTCTACTAATTCAAGACCAATTGACTGAAATAATTTTTCCAGAGTCACCTTGCCATGTTTTTCTTTTGGTTTTTTATTCTTTTTGGCATCTGGACCTTTTTCTAAGAAATTCTTCTCAATCAAACGCAGATCCGTCTCATCTACTTTGCCATCCTGGTTAAGGTCACCTTTATTTACTCCAACCCCTTCTTTTCCATAAGAGAAGACTGTGATGATGGCATCATTAATATCAATCATATGATCTCCATCGACATCACCCGCCAGATTCATCTTGGATCCTGTTGAAACGAACCTTCCATACTCTTCACCTTTCAATTCAAAACCAGGTATGAATGGCGTGTAGGTCTTTAAATGTCCTGGGATTTCCACTACGACATTGTATGTCTCACGTGAAGCAGGAACACGTTCGATTGTGTATTTCCCTCTTGAGTCGATGCTGCCTTCATATTTTTTACCAGCCGGTGATAAGGCGTATACCTTCGATCCGATATTTTGAGCAACACCAGTTGGTAAACTAAGATTGCCACTACCACTTTTCTTCATAAATGCTTCTGGTTTAATAAACCCTTCGATCCTTGAATGTTTGGACACGAAATCAAATGATGAAGTGCTGTAATAAGGAAGAGATACCACCTCATCTTCACCGGCCTTTGTGTAACTTGACTGTGTTACATCAAGTTTGTCATACCCGTAAAACCAGTCATCTTTATTGACCTTGAACGTAACATCTACCATAGGCATATCGCCATTCAAACCTGAGTACCCTTCTCCGTTCAATGAAGCTCCTACTTTGACTGTCTGGTAATATCCTGGACTGCCCTCAACAGGGTCTTGAAGTGATGCTTGAAGTCCGTTTTCTTCTGCATAGGCTTTAAATTCATCATTCAGCTTTGCCGATTCGAATGAGTACATTTCTCCTTTATATTGAATCGTGTACTCTCCGGAAATAAGGTCTTTTACGTTATTCAAGCTCAGAGTCATGGTCAGTGTATCGTCTATCCCGACTTCTTTCTTGTTGTAGTCAGACGTTACATACTCAGTGCCCTCTTGTAAGAAGATATATCTTTGGTAATTGACATTCATTGCCATATCAGCACCAGCTAAACTTAATCTTAATGGTCCATCTGCAATATCAGAAGGTTCGATTCCAAACTGAGTATCCCCTTCTGAATCCGCTGAAGGGAAACAACAATTATAATACTCACGGGATCCCGTTGCTATCAAAAATTTGTTCGATGATTGATCATAATCCATACCTTTTGATTGTAAGACTTCCACTGTTTCATCCTGCACATTTCCGTGAAGCCAGAATGCTGTCTTTCCAAACTCTTCTGTGTACATATCTTCACTGATTTCATACACATCAGGAGCTTTATCAAATGTCACTTGGGGTTTTGTATTGTCAACGATGACAGGAGTATCGATCGTATACGTTTTTCCTTCTTCATCATACCCTATGAACTCTAATTCATAGTCCCCTTCAGGCAAATCAACGGATTGTTCTGATATCGGATTTTGTTCGTCATTTGTAAATGGATAAACGACTCCAGCAAAAACAGCAGGAATGTAGTATCGGTAGTCAGGCTTTACATTCGCTTGTTGAAGGGAAGCAATGAATCCAATAGCTTCACCTGATTGTCCATCTTTCACCACAATGTCTATCCTCGTCAGCGGGTTTTTCATTTGAAATGCTGCTGTGATGAACGGGTTGTAGTACTGCCACTTTGGTGTATTATTTGCTAGTGTTGGCCGGTCTGTTTCAAGATAGTCGAACCCTTTTCCCGTGACTCGAACAGCAAACGGAACCTGGTACGTTTCACTCGCGTCACTTGCATTCGTCAAATGAATATACCCTTCATAACGGCCTTCTTCTGCATCTTCTGGAACTGTGATCGTTGGTGAAATTTCTTTCGAATCGCTTGCGGCAACCGATACACTCGTCGGAACGTCTAAATGAATACCGTTTTCGGCAGAATCCTTGATGCCTGTACGTTCACCATGGTATTCGACTTCTACCTTGAATGACTTTTCTTCTCCACCATCGTTCTCGATGATCATGTTGCTGTCTGCTTTAATTCCATTGTCATCTTTGTAGTGACTTCCGAAAGAGATGGATGCCGTCTCTTCATCTATCTCTACCTCTTCGCCATTTTCATTTAAACTCTTTGTTGTATCCATCACTTTGACGGATACATCGGCATGCACCGCCTCATAGGCATCGACTCGTCCCGCTCCTTGTTCGAAAACGGATACGTCACCATTCAAGTCTTCTGCCGTGTTCATCAGTGCCGCTTTTACATCAAACGGTGTCAGTTCTGAATTTTCTTCAAGCAAGAGGGCAGCCACTCCTGCAACGTGAGGAGCTGCCATCGAAGTTCCCTGTAGACGGGCATAGGCTGAAGAGTAATCTACTCCTTCTTCTGGACTGTTGATATATTCAGGAATAGTTGAGAAGATCGCTACCCCAGGTGCCACAACATCCGGTTTTATATCATAGCTGCCTCCCACAGGTCCTCTTGAACTGAAGGCAGCCAAGTTGTCCCCTTCTGTTTGAACGCTTGCTAAATCCCCAAACGTGAGGGATACGTTATCTCCCAACCCTTTCAAATGTTCTCCATCAGCTTTTGTCATACGGAAGGTCGGAACGAGTTCTGAACCTTCCCCTAAATAAGAAGGAATATTTCCGTCTGCATTATTGTAGATAATAACAGCTTCTGCCCCTGCTTCTTTCGCATGTTTCACTTTATCTACAAAGGTAATTTCCCCTCGTTGAATCAGAGCGATTTTTCCTTTTAAATCTTTCCCTTCGAAATCACCTTCATAACCAAGTCCAGCGAAAACCACTTGTTTGGACTGATTTTCTAGAGTGGTTAAATCATCGGAAAAATTCTTCCCCATTAATAAGACGTTTTCAAATGTTTCACCATTAACACTCATGGATCTGAAGGTAGGAATATCCATGGCAAAATCACTAGCCCCAACCGTAATTCCGAGCGCCGCCGCACCAGGAGCTCCAAGGGTTCCTTCATTCGGGCCACTGTTCCCAGCAGCCACAACTGTCACCAATCCCGATAGCATTGCATTGTTAACTGCTACAGAGGTTGGATATAATGGATCGTTAGTAGACGCTCCTAATGAAAGATTGATGACATCCATTCCATCAGCTATGGCTTTGTCAATTCCTGCAAGGATCCCTGCTGTCGCTCCCGATCCATATGGTCCAAGAACACGATAGCCATAAAGGTCTACGTTCGGTGCTACCCCTTTTACGGCATAATCAACCGAATTTTGTTGGTCCCCCGCGATGGTCCCTGACACATGTGTTCCATGTTCGGTATAATAAGCAGATCCCGAATTTGGATTGATTTCAGGTAGACCGGAGTCCTTCCAATCTTCATAGGTTGCTTCCATCGGGTCGTTATCGTTATCAACGAAATCATATCCACCTTTATATACATCCTTTAAATCAGGGTGGTTATAATCAATTCCTGTGTCCAGTACCCCAACCTTGATGCCTTCACCTGTCACGTTTTCAGCATGAAGCTTGTCCACATTGATTTGAGGGATACTATCCATCATTTTCGATTCGGAAGCTTCCCCTTCCATATCCGGAAGATCAAGCTGAACCTCTTCATCTTTCCATACCCGTTTCACTATTCCAGTATCCAGTAAACTCTCAATCTCATTTCCCGGGATGGATATCGCTACACCATTAATGGCAGAACGATATTCTTTCTTGATTTTCGCCTCTTGTAATTGCGGGGTTGCACTCTTTTTATTTTTCATAGAATGGAAGTTTTGTTTAAATTCACTGTGAGATTTCTCTACCTTTTCAGCCGCTGCTTTAGTAGTCGTACGGGCTCCCTTAGCCGCCTGCTTCATCACTTCAACTTTGGCAGGTGCCTGTTTAAATTCAACGATTACATCAACAAGCCCTTCACTTTCCGTATTGATATTCGGAGCGATTTCAAAATCCGGTTTTGCTTCGATCTGTTTCAGAGCCTTTCTTTGCTCATCCGATAGACTCATCAACGTCTCTTCTACATCTTTTATCTGTGTGAACTTAGACGTACCAGGCGCATTTTCTGCCATAACGTTAAATGGAATTCCTGATGTACCTAATAGACTTGCAGCCAGTGCAACCGTCAAGATTTTAGCTGAACTCTTCTTATTCATACTCTTCCCCCTCTGATATTCATCCGTGACGCAGATTTGTTTACAACCTAAATAGTAATCTTTTTTGATAAGTCTGTTAATTGGGAAAATTCTTTACGCATCCCGAAACTTCTCTCAAGTTCCTGTTCATTTCATGGAGTCATTAGCGTAACTTAAGAGGTCAGGGTAGGGTGAAAGTTGGGAAAGTTTCTAATGAAGAAGTAATTATACCTATATAGTCATATTCCTATCTCACAAAACAGGTATATCCTACTATTCGATAAGGGTGTTTAACACCTATTAAATTTCATAAAAAATCAAAAACAAGCAACCATTAACAGTTGCTTGTTTAGCGTTTCATTTAGATTGGTTCATTATGGTTAAAGATCAATTTTTTTAATAGTTCATTGGATAAATGAAGATATTGATTGGAAGAAATCAGGTCTCCCTTTTCTTTAAAATATACCGCTAATCGCTCCGAAAATGTTGCGGCCTTATAGAGATCATATTGTTTCATCATAGGCAGACCACGATCGATTAAAAAATCGCTAAGCCGTTTGTCATCCTTTATCGCATCTAAATACAACACCATCAATTCTACATACTTACTGGACTGCTGATCTTTAAAATCTCTTAGATTCTCCTGTAATAGATTAATCGCCCGTTCATTCTCTTTCAACTCCATCAATACTTGTACCAATTCCACCAATGTGCCATAATAACTGATTGTTTGCTTCTTTTTCAATGTGAGCGACTGGGAGAAATACTCTAACGACTCTTGAAGCCTTCCTTTTTTCTTATTTAATAAACCGAAATTATGAAGAGCTGTAATCTTCGTTTCGTCATCCTTTAACATTTCTGCATCGTTTAAGGCCGTATGCAGCATGACTTCTGCACGTTCAAGATCGTTAATATAAATTAAATTAGCTGAAAGTCCTATTTTCACATGAAGGATCCGTAAGATATTCCCTGTGTTCTGAAAGATTCGCAAAGCCTTGTGGGAGTAATGAAGTGACAACGTAAAATGCTTCAACAGCCCATGATTGGCGGCTTTATAATAATAATAATCTGTCACTTTTTCACTATACAGATCGGCTTTATCCTCTATTTTATCAAAGATGGTAATCGCCTTGGAATATTGCTGCTTCTGTCCATAGTAGATCCCCTGAAAGAACTCCCAGAGATATTTTTCAAACGAAGAAAACTTGCTCATATTCTTTTTTAATCCTAGAGAAGCATGTTCATATTCGGTCGGGTTATTTGTGAATAATAGATATCGAAGCATGTAAAGTTCATATAAGTAAACCATTTCCGTACATTGAATATAGTCTCTATGCTTTTCCAACTCATGATATAGTCTTTCGACATGATCTCGATGAAGTCTTTCGATCGCTTCATAGAATTGCGCCAACTGCCTTTTTAAATACAGCGTTTTTGCCGTTTCCTCTTCGATCGATACACCGAGTCGTTTACAAAGTAATTCTAATGTTTCCAGGTTCCCCTCTTTAGAACTATTCTCAATCTTACTTAGGTGAGTCGTTGAACATATCCCTTTGCAAAGTTGCTCTTGTGTTTTATTTTGTTTTTTTCGATGATAGTAGATAATTCTGCCGATAGACATCGTGTCACTTCCCCCCTGTATATATCTATCATTATACAGGGGAAATAGATATCATATAAGCTATTATAGTTAAGTATCTATCCTTATAGATGTGGATTAACTATATAATTTTTATAATTATATATTTTTACCTTTTTATGTAATATGGTATATCCCAAGTAAGATTCATAAATAGAAAAAGAGAAACTCCTCTTTTAACAAAGAAGGTTTCTCTATATTTCATCGCTTATGCATATCAATGACGATCAAATAACACACGACCCGCAATCCCAGGATTCGTCATTTCATAAGGATTCAGGATCAAATCAAGCTCTTCCTCAGTCAAAACATCATATTCCAGGCAAAGTTCCCTTACAGACTTCCCTTTTAGAATAGCTTCCCTCGCAATACGTGATACAACTTCATATCCTAAGTGAGGATTGACCGCAGTAATGATTCCCACACTATTTTCCACATACTCTTTCATACGTGTCTCATTCGCTTCAATTCCCACAAGACAATTGTCCGTAAAGCTTCTGAACGCATTGTTCATGATGCTGATGGATTGAAGAAGATTGAATACGAGTACAGGTTCCATCACATTCAGTTCAAGCTGGCCGGCTTCGGATGCCAATGAAATGGTCTGATCATTTCCCATCACCTGAAAGGCTACCTGATTGATCAGCTCTGGCATGACCGGGTTTACTTTACCAGGCATGATCGAAGAACCAGGCTGTCTTGCCGGCAGTGATATTTCACCAAGTCCGGCACGCGGCCCTGAAGCCATCATACGCAGGTCATTGGCGATCTTGGACATATTGACCATACATACCTTCAATGCAGCCGAAACTTCAGTGTATGCATCGGTATTTTGCGTAGCATCGACAAGGTGCTCAGCTCCGGTAAGTGGCAAACCACTGATATCAGCCAGATGCTTCACGACACTCTTGATATAAACAGGATCAGCGTTTAATCCAGTCCCTACTGCAGTCGCCCCCATGTTTACTTCATAGAGGTGATCACGTGTTCGTCCGATCCGTTTAATATCACGCTCCACCACCCTGCTATACGCTTCAAATTCCTGGCCAAGGCGAATCGGAACAGCATCCTGCAGGTGGGTACGTCCCATTTTAATGACGTGATCAAACTCCTGTGCTTTCTTTTTAAAGGCGGTCAGCATATGTTCCATGGTGATAAGAAGCTTCTCTAATAATTTCAGCGTGGAAATATGGATGACCGTCGGAAATACATCATTGGTTGACTGTGACATATTCACATGACTGTTCGGACTTACCTTGCCATATTCCCCTTTACGATGGGACATGAGTTCCAGGGCACGATTGGCAATGACTTCATTGGCATTCATGTTGATGGAAGTCCCTGCCCCTCCCTGGATGGGATCGACAATAAAGAATTCATGAAGCTTCCCTTCCAATATTTCATCAGAAGCTTGCACGATGGCTTGACCGATCCCGTCATAAAGACGTGTGGTTTCCATGTTTGCCAGTGCTGCCGCTTTCTTCACGACTGCTAAGGCATCGATCATCTCTTTATGGATTTTGTACCCCGTAACCGGAAAGTTCTCCACTGCCCGTAAGGTTTGAATTCCATAGTACACATCTTCAGGAACTTCTTTTTCTCCAAGAAAATCTTTTTCTATTCTAAATCCACTAGTGACATTTATCATTTTTTTCTCCTCATTTTCGAATTACAGTTACTCTAATTGATGATTCTATCAATTCCTGACACAGTAGGCAACGATTAATGACAAATCCCCATTTATTTCATTACTCTCCATATAAAAAAGCGCACCTCTTAAGATACGCTTGAATGAAGGATATTGGGTTTTATCACAGTGATTACCTGACAATACCATTTTTATCCATGAAATACCTCAGATTCTGAAGCGAGAATCTCGCTCCATCATTGCATTATTTTTTGATTATTCATTTTTTTATAACTAGTAATCATAAGATGATGATACAATAAAAAATGTATTCATTATAATCAATAGGAGTGATAGACATGTCAGTCAATGTTTACCTGAATTTTAATGGGAATTGTCGAGAAGCCGTTGAGTATTATGCAGAGGTATTCGGTACAGAGCCACCACAGATCATGACGTTTGCGGAGGCACCTCCCCACCCTGATTATCCCCTTCCTGAAGAAGCTAAGAACCTGGTATTACATACAAGACTGACAATCGATGGCAGCAACGTCATGTTTTCAGATGTGTTTCCTGATATGCCATTTGTAGAAGGAAACAATATCACCCTTGCTCTGGTAAGCAAGGATACTGAAGAGTTGACGACCCGCTTCCACAAATTGAAAGAAGGCGGTAAGGTGGATATGGAGCTTCAGGAGACGTTCTGGAGTAAGTTGTATGGTCAGGTTACTGATAAATTTGGTATTCAGTGGCAGTTTAACTATGAGAGTGAAGACTTGTAAATAGTTTAATAAGCAAATGATTAAGGTTCCATTACCTTTATTTAACTAAAGGTAATGGAACCTTTTTTATGCGTTCTCTTCAACAGTGTACAGCATACATTTAAGCTTTAAAGTCATTTCATCAAGGGCACGTTTGGCTTCATCCGCCGTTCCTATCATATTAATGAAACTATGGACCATATCTTGATAATGCAGCAGTTCGACGTTAATCCCTGCCTTCTCCAGACGATCCCCGAAAGCTAGCCCTTCCTCCCTCAGAGGATCGAATTCAGCTGTAACAAGCAGTGTTTCTGGCAAACCCTCCATTGAGTGTACTCTTAGAGGTGAAACATATACATCCGAGCCTTCAGAAGGATCATTCAAATAATGTTGCCAAAACCATTTCATTTTTTCATTTGTTAGATTGTATGTATGATTTTCTCTGTAGGAAAGTGTGTCAAAGTTATAGTCCATAACCGGGGTAATAAGAACTTGAAGGGACAACTTGTATTCTTCAGAACCCCTGAAATATATGGCAGCAGCGGCAGCCAAGTTGCCTCCAGAGCTTTCACCACCGACGGCGATTTTTGTTACGTCCCCTTTCAATCTTTCTCCATTTCTAAATGTCCATTTAATGGATTCAATTACATCCAGAAACGCCGAAGGATATTTATGTTCAGGGGCGAGGCGATAACCGACTGAAACGACGACGATGCCGGCATGCTTAGAAAAATACCTGCATAGGTTATCTGCGCTATCCAAATCTCCAAATACCCATCCTCCCCCATGGGAATATATGAGGACAGGGTAAGGACCTTCTCCACTTGGTGTATAGATTCGAACCGGAATGTCATGCCCCTCTGATGAAGGAATGAAGGTATCTTCCACAACCAAGTCATCGATAGAAATGGTAGTGAAGAATTCTCTGGCACTTTTATAGTATTCTCTGGATTGCTCTGGAGTCAGAATATCCAATGGGGGATGATTAAGTTCTTTCATTTTCTCACTAATAGTATGTAATAGTTCGCTTACTTGAGGATTAAGAGGCGCCTTCACTTTCATCAGACTAATTCATTCCTTTGCCAATTCATAGATTTCAGCCACTCTACCTGAATATTCTCGTCCTTCATTTTCTCAATAACCGAACCTCTCTCTCCCACTATCAACGAAGCTTTTTTATTCTGTAGATCAATTTTGCTTATTACTTCCCCTCCCAATTTTTTTAATATTGGTATCACAATCCGATTGCGAATGTCAGGTTCTCCGATAATTCTTCTTGCTTCCTTATAGTGATCAAATAAAAAAATGATCATGGATCTAATCATTGAAAGTCCGTCTTCTCTATTTAAATATTCCTTGGGACCAATCAATAAGTGCATCCCTAAATCTCCATTCCGATACTCATAGAATTCCTTGATTGGATCTTTTTCAATGGAGTATGCAACCAGGTAGCATACTGGTTTGCCGTTAAATGTTCCTATGTAAATATCTTTATGATCTGCTTCGATAGACTGCTTTAACCATTGTTTAAACTCTGACATCGGCAGGTTCAACTTCCAAAATGGGGCTATGTGAGGTTGTTGCATCCATTCATGGAGAGTGGACAAATCCCGTTCAAAATCCACCGGACGGAACAAAAAATTGTCTGCCTTGTCTCCTTTTATAATGAAGAATTCTGATTCATTAACTGTTTTAATCATGGTCAATCCCCCTGTTCATTCAACTATAGTGATAATGATTATCATTATCACGCACATTGATATTATATGAATATGAGATTACACTTGTCAACCAACCTTTTGACCTATGTATACTCTCTGACCAGACCAACTGACTTTACAAAAAGGAACCTAAAATAAAAAAAGAGGCTGCTGAAATAAAATTCAACAACCTCTTTCTATCAATCTTTAATGCATATTGCTCAATACCCAGATTGATCCAAGTACGATTACAAGGGCTATAAATGCAGCTGACATCATTTTTCCTACCTGCCATCTGCCTTCTCCTTCTGTTACGTGCATGAACATAAACAGTTGGATTGCCGCCTGGATAAAGGCAAGAACAAATACAAGAGCAACCATCACATTGTACGCCAGTCCTGCGTATAGTCCGAACCAAACGGCTAAGAATGTCAATGCAATCGATAAGACAAAACCAATGATCTGTGTCCAAGGAATACGACTATGATTCGCTGTATTGTGATCCATTATCCCACCATCCCTAGTAAGTACACGCTTGTAAACACGAAGATCCATACAAAGTCCAAGAAGTGCCAATACAAGCTGGATACGAATAGTTTTTTAGCGGTATCTGGATTTAACCCTTGTCTTTTCACCTGGAACATCACAAGTATTATCCATAGGATACCTAATGATACGTGTAGACCATGCGTACCGGTCAATAGATAGAAAGAAGACCAGTATGCATTGGTTCCCATGGCGGCTCCCTCATGGATCAGGTGAAGGAATTCCGTTATTTCCATATAAAGGAACCCTGCGCCAAAGAGCAATGTGATGATCAGCCAGACCATCATCCCTTTGACATTTCTTCTTCTTAATTCATTTATTGATAACCCTGACGTGAAACTACTGATTAATAACAGTAACGTCATGATGATTGTATTCTTCAGATCAAACACTTCAGATGGAAGCGGACCTCCAACCGTGCCGCTTTCAAGGGCAAAGAATGTCGCGAAAATAGTGGCAAATAGAGCTACTTCCGCACCCAAGAAGACCCAGAATCCAAAAATATTCAGTTTGCCGATCTCCGATTGATATTCAAGTGGCGTATTTGGATCTACATTCGTACTATGTGCCATATTCACGCCTCCCTCTTATACGGATTTTCTGCTTTTTCTATTTCTTCCACACTTACATAATAACCAGCATCCTGTTTGTGTGAAAATAGTGAACGGTATGCCATGCAACCGAAGATACCGATAAGGGCAAGAATCGCCATCCACCACAGTTCAAACACCAAGCCAAATCCTCCAACGAAGAATAACCCGGACATGATGAATGGTGTCCCTGCATTGCTCGGCATATGAATCGGTTTATACTCAACCTTTTCCGGCTTACCGGATTCTTTTCTTTCTTGTTTCATATAGTAGAATGCATCCGCACTCTTCACTTCAGGAACATGTGCGAAGTTATAATGAGGTGGAATCGCCGAACTAGTCGCCCATTCAAGCGTACGTCCATCCCAAGCATCCCCTGATAGTTCCCGTTTTGCAAAACGGTAGCTGTAGTAAACGTTATAGACGATAATCATGAATCCTACTCCCATTCCGAAAGCCCCGACAGAAGAGATAACGTTCAATGCCATCCAGCCATCTTCTGGCCCGTATGTGTACACACGTCTTGGCATACCGGAAAATCCTAATACGAATTGAGGTAAGAAACATACATTGAAACCGATAGAGAAGAACCAGAAAGCCCATTTCCCTATGCGTTCATTCATCTTATGTCCAAACATTTTTGGATACCAGTACACGAGTCCTGCGAAGCAGGCAAATACCACACCGGCAATCAGCGTGTAGTGGAAGTGAGCAACCAGGAAGTAGTTGTTGTGATATTGGAAGTCAGCTGCAGCCATACCGAGCATGACCCCTGTCACTCCACCGATCAGGAAGGTCGGAATGAACGCAACCGACCACATCATGGCGACGGTAAATTCAATCCGTCCTTTATAAAGGGTACCCAACCAGTTAAATATCTTGATCCCGGTCGGTATGGCAATAGCCATCGTCGAAATCGAGAATACACTGTTAACCGCAGCGCTTCCGCCCATCGTGAAGAAATGGTGAACCCACACAACGAAGCTTAACCCTGAGATTGCAACAAGTGATATAATCATCGATTTATAACCAAACAATGTTTTTCTTGCAAATGTTGCAATGATTTCTGAGAAAATACCGAAAGCAGGCAAAATAACGATATATACTTCCGGGTGACCCCATAACCAGAATAAATTCGACCAGAGCATCGGATTCCCGCCTGCTGTCAGCGTGAAGAAATGGGTACCGAATAATCGGTCAAACGTCATCAACGCTAATGTCACCGTTAAGATCGGGAAAGCAAATACAATGATGAATGCTGTGATCAATGTCGTCCACGTGAACATCGGCATACGAAGAAGCGTCATGCCTGGTGCACGCATTTTGATGATCGTAACAACAAAGTTGATCCCCGTTAATAATGTACCAATTCCGGAAATCTGCAAGCCGAGGAGGTAATAATTAATTCCCGGTCCGGGACTCCCTTCAATCGCCAATGGTGCGTAGTTCGTCCATCCGGCATCCGGTGATCCACCGAATACGAATGACATGTTGAAAAGGATCGCCCCAAACATGAATGACCAGAAACTTAAGTTATTCAGGAATGGAAAGGCGACGTCTCTTGCCCCGATTTGCAGGGGAACGACGACGTTCATTAATCCCAATAGAAATGGCATCGCCATGAATAGAATCATGATCGTACCATGAGTCGTAAAGATTTCATTGTAGTGCTGTGATGATAAAAATTCATTGTTAGGCACCGTTAATTGCGCCCTCATTAAAAGGGCATCTACTCCTCCGCGGAAGAGCATGATCAATGCAGCAATGATATACATGATCCCGATTTTTTTATGATCAACACTCGTGATCCAGTCATTCCACAGCCATTTCCATTTTTTAAAGTACGTAAGGGTCGCAACGATCCCAATTACGGTAAAAACGATGGAAATGTTGGCTCCAAGAATCAACGGATCATTGAGGATTAAATTATCTTTAATAAAATCAAACATCTAGAGTCCTCCTTTCTTAGTGCTCATGTCCTTCGTTATTTTGATGATCTTTATGCTCTTCTTCGTCATGATCTTCATGATCTTTCATTCCATTTCCGTGATCACCATGATTTCCATGACCTGACTCAGCATCTTTATCCGCACCATGGGAAGAAGCCTCCACACCATATTTCTCACGGATCGCCATGGCATATTCAGAGTTCTTTCCATGGTCAACAAAGGCTAAATGAGTGGATGAAAAGGTCATTTTATCAACCGTGTCAGGCAGCATGAGTTTTTCATATGTCTCTTCGGTTAATTTCGGCTCATTTTCCTGAGAATCTTTAACCCACTCTCTATACTTCTCTTCTTCTAACGCAACAAAATCAAACTTTTGGTGTGTCATTCCTTCACCAGTGAAGTTTGAGTTTCTTCCATCATAAGTACCCGGCTCATCAGCCTGTAAGTATAAATCATTCACCATTCCCGGCATCCCATAAATCTGTCCGCCAAGTTGCGGCACCCAGAAAGAAGCCATGGAATCGGCAGCCGTCACTTTGAATAAAATCGGATGATCCTCGGGAACGTTGATATAATTAACGGTCTCAATCCCTTCCTCCGGATAACTGAAGATCCACTTCCAGTCAGCAGCAGTGGCATGGATCACAATCGGATCTTTATGAGCCGTTGCTTTTGGAGCTTCCCTTAATTCATATAATGCCTTTGTATTTGGGATAGACAAGGCAATTACAATCAATACAGGAATAAGCGTCCATATAATTTCTAATTTCGTACTCCCGTGCATTTCGGGCTTGTAATCACTATCCTTTTTACTGCTACGATATTTTAGGAGAATAACAGTAAAGAAGGAAAGAACGACAACCATAATGCCAAGCATGTAGTAGATTGACAGCATGATCAGATCTTTCTGCAGGGCCCCAACAGGTCCTTTAGGATCGAGAATGATCATTTCACTTCCCGAACTGAATATAATGATGAAAAATAATGAAACCAGACTGATCAACACAATCAAGTATGGCTTGAATTTATTAAACATAGGGAATTCACCTTCCTTTATGTCGGATTTATCACTGTAGACTTATACTATCAAATTCTATTAAAAGGTACCCTTGTTTCACTGCACTTTAAACAGATTTTCGAAATTTCGTCGAAGTTTATTCACAGAACGGTAACAATGTTGGAAAGAAATGCTCACAACTCAAAAAAATAACTCTCAAAATTATTTGAGAATAATTTTGAGAGCGGTTTATAGGTTGATTATTGTGATAATTGAAAGAATGTTTATTCTAAATACTTTAGATATATTTTGTAGGTATCCCCAGAATCACTTTTGAAAAACTCGTTTCAATAAGTTAAAACTTATTATTATAAATTCTATATTATGTATTTAATTCAACCACTGTATGGGTAATCATTAATTAAGATGGAAATGAGCAATTAAGAAAAGAGTAAGGTTAAATGATAGGAGTTGAAAGGATTGAAAGATTGGGAAGCTGTTTATCTTGCAGGGATTATCGACGGGAAAGGTTCAATTACATTAACACGTATGCATGATAAAGAACATAGGAGACCTTGTATTACTATCGCCTCGACAGACCTAGAACTTTTAGAATACCTCAAAAGTCTAACAAACGGACACATTACTAAAAAGAAAAACTACCGTCCCGCTCGTCATCAGAATTCCTTTACATAAACCATTAAGACTAAAAATCAAATTCTAGACATATTGAAATTCGTTCTGCCTTTTCTTAAAGTAGAAAAAAGAGAAAACGTGCGGACTGGATCCTTAAACATTATGATAGAGTAACAATTAGAAATGGGAAATACAATCCAGAATGTCTTAAGCAAAAATTAATATTTGAAGATGAGTTTTTCAAATTATAAAAAATAAAAAACCACCAAATATGTATTTGGTGGAGACGGTGGGACGTGCACTTCCATGCTTTCGACATGGCACTGACTATATCTTGAACCTGTAGTAGAGGTCCTTTGGCGTATTATGCGAAATATAGATTTATCTGTTGAGAGATATAAATTCCGCATCCTAGTACTACCGAACTTCGGCAGCCTATAAGTCGATACACGGCTGTTGGATTGCTCCACATACCGCTCGGCATTGCCCTATCACACTGTGTGTGACTTAGGTTTCACCGATAAAGCCAAATTTTCACTTATGTGTTGCCACATAAGGCGACTATAACTAATCGAACCCACGTCCAGAAACATCGCCACTTAAGCGTCTACGAGCGTAGTCGATATATTCGCAAGTTCACTGCAGCTTCTGCCTATCGACGGGCGTCCGTGCAGCTAGTCTGATTGGTCTCTTCCTTTGTCCTCAGACGGTGGACTCCGGCGTAGCCTACTAAGAGTGAGTCCCTTACCCTACCACATAGGCGATGGAGGGAGGAACAGCTAAAGCGCTATTACGCAGCTAAAGCTAAGTTATTGTTAGTTTTGCCAGTTATTATTGGCTTTGACGTTTTATCGTGGACGATCCCCACGGCTCGCAACCTAAGCTCGAACTATCCCTGTCGAATCCGTAACGTCCCCATGATAGAAAGGGAAGAACGGGAAAGAATAAGTTCAGCGTGTAAGTCACTTATTCAATTGTTCTTACAGCCGCTTGATTACCTCGCGACATCTATTAGTATAACAAATCCTGAGATAATTGCAAATACCAGATTCCGGAAATCTGTACAATTACATCCCTTTTTGACGCTGAGCCAGTTCTCTCTGGATAGAGCGATTTGCTTCTTTTCGTTTCAAATCTTCACGCTTGTCATACTTCTTCTTACCACGGGCGAGACCGATCAGAAGCTTGGCTACACCATTTTTGATGTAAAGCTTTAATGGAACAATACTATATCCTGCTTCCTTCGAATCACCGATCAGTTTATTGATTTGCTTTTTATGAAGGAGGAGCTTACGTGTTCGGAGAGGTTCGTGATTAAATCGATTTCCTTGTTCATATGGACTGATGTGCATATTATGAACGAAAATTTCTCCATTTTGAACACGGGCAAAAGAATCCTTCAAGTTCACGCGGCCGCCACGTATTGCTTTTATTTCTGTTCCCTGCAGCACAAGACCCGCCTCATATGTTTCTTCTACGGCGTAGTCATGACGCGCTTTTTTATTTTGGGCAATAAGCTTGCCTTCTCCCTTTGGCATTGGAATCCCCCTAGTCATCGCTGGTTTACTCATTATTATCTCATATTTCTTAGAAAAATTGTATTGTTACACTTGGAAAAGAAAAGGAGCAAAGGTTATCCCATTGCTCCTGAACCTTTATTTCTTCTTTTTGCGTTTGCTTCGAGGCGCATTTTCAAAGTGTTTCTTATTCGTCTTTTTCTTCTTGTTGTTTTTCGGTGGACGCGTTGACCATTCTCCGTCTTTTTTTCGGTCTGAAGATCGATGCGATTTCCCACGATCTGATTTTCCTTTATCAGAGCGGATCGAGCGAACGCGGTCTTCGCGCTCCTTGCGATTATTCTTCATTCCTACGATTTCAAAGTCGATGGCACGCTCATCTTTATTGACGCTCACGACACGAACGGTGATCTCGTCTCCGATCCGGAATACGTTTGCGGTTCTTTCACCGATCATGGCAAGATGACGCTCATCAAATCGGTAGTAGTCGTCAGTCATATAGCTCACATGGACAAGACCTTCAATTGTGTTAGGGAGTTCGACAAACATTCCGAAGTTCGTGACGGAACTGATGATACCGTCGTACTCTTCTCCCACTTTGTCTTCCATATACTCTGCTTTTTTCAGCTCATCGGTCTCACGTTCTGCATCCACTGCACGGCGTTCGCGGCTTGACGTGTGCTCAGCGATATGACCCATTTGGGCACCCCATTTTTCCCGTGTTGCTTGATCAACCTTGCCTTCAATCAGGTACGTTCTGATCAATCGGTGAACAATCAAGTCAGGATAACGACGGATCGGTGATGTGAAATGAGTATAGAACTCTGTCGCCAGTCCAAAGTGACCCAGGCTATCAGGATCGTATTTCGCTTGCTGCATGGACCGCAACATCATTGTCGATACAACCATTTCTTCCGGCTGCCCTTGTACATCCTCGACAATCTCCTGGAGAGCACGTGGATGGATCGAATTGGCTGTTCCTTTTACAATCAAGCCGAAATTCGTAATGAATTCGAAGAAGCGCTGCAGCTTATCTTCTTTCGGGTCTTCATGGATACGATAGATGAACGGTACTTCCATCCAGTGGAAATGCTCAGCAACCGTCTCATTTGCCACTAACATGAACTCTTCGATCAGCTTTTCGGCTACCGAGCGTTCACGGAGGACCACATCCGTCGGTTCTCCCTCTTCATCTACAAGCACTTTCGCTTCTTTGAAATCAAAGTCGATGGCTCCACGTTTCATACGTTTCGTACGGAGAACCTGTGCCAGGTCTTCCATTTCCTCGAACATCGGTACCAAAGGTTCGTATTTTTTCCGAAGTTCTTCATCTTTATCCACTAGAATCTTATTCACGTCTGAATACGTCATTCGTTCAGTTGTCTTAATGACACTTTGGAAGATTTCGTGTTGCACGACATCCCCCTCAGGTGAAATTTCCATATCACATGATAGAGTTAAACGATCCACCTTGGGATTAAGAGAACAAATACCGTTTGATAATCGATGCGGAATCATAGGGATTACCCGGTCTACCAAGTATACGGATGTACCTCTATCAAACGCTTCCTGGTCAATCGGAGAGCTTTCTTTTACATAGTACGTTACGTCAGCAATATGTACCCCAAGCTTATAGTTTCCATTGGCAAGCTTCGTTACCGTCACAGCATCATCCAAGTCCTTGGCGTCAGCACCATCAATCGTCACGATCGTCTGGTCACGCAGATCTTTTCGATTCGGGATTTCTGATTCATCGATTTCACTTGGCACATTATTCGCCTGATCCATGACTTCTTCAGGGAATTCGATGTCAATCCCGTGTTTGTGGATGATAGAGAGGATATCGACTCCGGGATCATTTTTATGACCAAGGATTTCAATGACCTCACCCTCTGCACTCTTGCGCCCTTCAGGATAGGAAGTTAATTTCACGACGACCTTATGTCCTTCCGTTGCACCCATTTGAGCAGACTTTGGGATAAAGATATCACTCGCAAACTTCTTATCATCCGGAATGACGAATCCAAAATGTTTACTTTCCGTGAACGTCCCAACCATTTGGTCGACACCGCGCTCTACGATTCTTACAACGGTTCCTTCTCTTCTGGAACCTGAAGAAGAAGTAGACACTCTTACTAATACTATATCGCCGTGCATGGCGTTATTCGTTTCATTAGGAGGGATGAAGATATCGTCCATTCCTGATTCTTCCGGTATCACAAACGCAAATCCTTTTGCATGAGCGGATACTTTCCCTCTTACCAGATTCATTTTTTCAGGTAAGCCGTAGCGATTACTTCTTGTGCGTACGACCAGCCCTTTCTCTTCCATTACGACAAGAGCCTTTACGAATTCCTTGAAGTTCGTGGACCCTTCAATTCCGAATGCTTCTTCAAGCTCCTGTACCGTCAATGGCTTGTATGCTTCTTCCTTCATGTAGGAAAGGAGCCTATCCACATGCTGTTTAATATTTTCGTCCATGACAATCCCTCCTGATCATCGAATTCATCAAACCGTCCAGTCCAATTTCTCTAAGAAACCGTAGACGTCTTCATGAAGCTGTTCTTTTTCTTTATCTAATGTAATCACATGACCGGACTCTTCGTACCACTTAATGTCTTTGTCATCGGATTCAACGTTATCATAGATGATATTCGCAGAATCCGTATTGATCATATGGTCATGCCTTGCCTGTACCACAAACGTCGGTGAATAGATCATATCCACATTTTCACGCACGTCTGCAATCAATTCCTGCAGGGCCTTCAATGTATTCATCGGCGTTTTCTTAAACTCTTCTATTTCTTTTTCAATTTGTTCTCCAGGTTTTCCTTCAAATTTCTTAAATTCACGGGCGTAATCCACGACCCCTTTATACATGACTTCTTCACTTTTTATATACATCGGCGCACACATAGGGACAATACCCTTTACAGGTACAGTGTAACCTAATTTAAGAGAAAATACCCCTCCAAGGGAAAGGCCGGCAACCGCAATCTCTTCATATCCCTTACTCTTTAAAAGCTCATATCCGTTCATGACATCCTGCCACCAATCTTCAGGTCCTGTATGAACCAATTCTTCTGGTGGTACACCATGTCCCTTATAGTGAGGGGCATGGGATGAATAGCCTTTCTTTTCTAAGTAACGGCCTAGCATCCGGACGTCAGCGGAATTCCCAGTGAATCCGTGAAGTAATAAAACGGCACGGGGACCTGCTTCAAAGGTGAATGGTTTTGGTAATACGGTTTTCATAGCTAGTGACTCCTTTTATCTGATTTTAAACAAACGTTTGATTAGTTGATTGGAACCTTGAGTTGTAGGGCCTCAACCTGTTAAACGATTGTTTAAATGATTTCTTTATGTAATGGGTTATTCAATTGAATTTTGTTAAACAAACGTTTGATTAGTTGTGGAAAAGCTTGATATTACAGGCTTATTTCTCTTAAACGATCGTTTAGTTCACTCTTCTTCTCTATTTTTAGCAAACATTGGTCAGACAATCCAATATTTCGCTTAAAAAAACAGTTTAGTTTTTGTTTCAAAGTTCTTTTGTAAGATTCCCGTCGAAAGAGTGAGTACTGGTTGATCTCCGCTCCAAACAACTTTCTAAGCATGAGATTATAAACTAATAAATATGTCATCATTTTTCAAAAAAAGCTTTTTTCCATCGTATGTATAAGTACATTTCAAATTATAGTAGATACACTAATTCTTTCGACTGTTTGTTGTCTCTTCTTTGCTAAAATTGCCTTGTGTAATATGAAGTATATTTCTAATTGGATAGTTTTTCGACACTTTTAGCTCTGTCACGCACACCCCACACCAACAAGCAAGCCCTTATTGACAGAGCCTAAGCAGATCATAAGTTCATAAATTAAAAAATAATCTTTAAGAATTATTCATGATAAATAAAAAAACCTGACCTTAGTGATCAGGTTTTTGTACGTATTAGATAGCTACGATGGCAATGGTTAGCACGAAGAATAGTACCGATAATACGATTGTAATTCTGTGAAGTACTAAGTCAATACCACGTGCTTTTTGTTTTCCGAAAAGTTGTTCTGCACCACCAGAGATGGCCCCTGAAAGTCCAGCACTTTTACCTGACTGTAGTAATACAATGGCGATAAGTGCGATTGATACAATAATAAGTAAAGTGACTAATAAAGTGTGCATGAGTCCCACCTCCTGATACGAACATAACATTACTACTAGTTTACCATAGGGATTATGCAGTGGACAAGGTAATATTGTTTGAATTGTGGAAAGAGTTGGTTATGGGAATTAGAGTGTGCATCGGTGTGGATTGAGATTCGATGTGCGTTTCGTTTTTGGGATTATATGTTAATCGGTCGGATTTTCAAAAAAACGGCTCTATTTTCATCAGACCCCTCCTTCAACCTGAGATCATCATACGAATTCATGTCAAAAAAAGCAGCCCCATCCAAAGACGGGACTGCTTTTCAAATTGCTTGTATTAGCGATTTACGTTATAGAATGTTTTCGCTCCAAGATATTGAGCTGTGTGAGCTAATTGATCTTCGATGCGAAGAAGTTGGTTGTATTTCGCTACGCGGTCTGTACGTGATGGAGCACCTGTTTTGATTTGACCAGCGTTTGTTGCTACTGCAATGTCAGCGATCGTGCTGTCTTCTGTTTCACCAGAACGGTGAGAGATGACTGCTGTGTAACCAGCGCGTTTCGCCATTTCGATTGCGTCGAATGTTTCAGTAAGTGTACCGATTTGGTTCACTTTGATCAGGATCGAGTTACCGATACCCTGCTCGATACCTTGAGAAAGCTTAGTTGTGTTTGTAACGAATAAGTCATCCCCAACTAGCTGAACTTTCTTACCGATTCGCTCAGTTAGAAGTTTGAATCCATCCCAGTCGTTTTCATCAAGACCGTCTTCGATTGAAACGATTGGATATTTGTTACACATTTCTTCATACCAATCAACCATTTCTGCAGATGAACGAACAACACCTTCACCTGAAAGATGGTATTTACCGTCTTCTTTGTTGTAGATTTCAGAAGCTGCAACGTCCATAGCAAGAAGAACTTCTTCCCCTGGCTTGTAACCAGCTTTTTCGATTGCTTCGATAATTGTAGAAAGTGCTTCTTCGTTTGACTTAAGGTTTGGAGCGAATCCACCTTCGTCACCTACTGCAGTATTGTAGCCTTTTCCTTTAAGGACTGATTTCAGGCTGTGAAAGATCTCTGTACCCATGCGCAGACCTTCTTTAAATGTAGAAGCTCCTACAGGCATGATCATGAATTCCTGGATGTCTACGTTATTGTCAGCGTGCTCTCCACCGTTAACGATGTTCATCATTGGTACTGGAAGTTGCTTCGCGTTGAATCCGCCTAGGTATTGGTATAATTCAACTCCGAAGAAGTCAGCAGCTGCACGAGCTACAGCCATGGATACACCAAGGATTGCATTCGCACCTAGTTTGCCTTTGTTTTCTGTACCGTCAAGAGCGATCATCGCCTGGTCGATTGCTACTTGCTCAGTGATGTCATAACCGATCAGTTCTTCAGCGATTTCGTTGTTTACGTTATCAACTGCTTTTTGTACCCCTTTACCAAGGTAGCGGCCTTTTTCACCGTCACGAAGTTCAACTGCTTCGTATTCACCTGTTGAAGCTCCAGATGGAACTAGCGCGCGTCCGAAAGCACCTGATTGTGTGTAAACTTCTACTTCGATTGTTGGGTTACCGCGTGAATCCAATACTTCACGAGCATATACGTCTGTAATAAATGGCATTTAGAATCTCTCCTTATTTTTTAATTAATGATTTTCCAGTCATTTCAGCTGGTTGATTGACATTTAACAAATCTAGCATAGTTGGAGCAAGATCTCCTAACTTTCCACCTTCACGAAGCTCGATTCCTTCTTTCGTTACGATGACAGGAACCGGGTTCGTTGTGTGAGCCGTCATAGGCCTGCCTTCTTCAGTCAGAACTTCATCTGCATTCCCGTGGTCTGCTGTGATGATGGCTGTTCCACCTTTTTCAGTGATGAGGTCAATGATTTTCCCTAGACACTCATCCACTGTTTCCACGGCTTTGATCGTCGGCTCAAGCATTCCTGAGTGACCGACCATATCCGGGTTTGCGAAGTTCAGGATAATTGCATCCTGACGGTCTTCACGAATTTCTTCAAGTAAGGCGTCCGTCACTTCATACGCGCTCATTTCAGGCTTCAGGTCATACGTTGCCACTTTAGGGGAATCGATTAATATTCGTTTTTCCCCCGGGAATTCATCTTCACGACCGCCGCTCATAAAGAACGTGACATGAGGATACTTTTCCGTCTCGGCGATACGCAATTGCTTCAGTCCGTTTTGTGAAAGGACTTCACCAAGTGTGTTATCAAGATTTGTCGGTTTGAATGCAACAAATCCATCAACTGTTTCACTGAATCGTGTTAAGCAGACAAAGTGAAGGTTCTTCGGATGCTTCTCTCCGCGCTCAAATGAACGGAAGTCTGCATTCGCAAATGTATTCGAAATCTGGATCGCTCGGTCAGGACGGAAGTTGTAAAAGATTACAGCATCATCGTCTTTAATCGTTGCAACCGGCTCTCCGTTTTCTTTCGTCATCACAGATGGAATGACGAATTCATCGTAGATTCCATTTTCGTATGAATCGTTCACAAGTTCCATCGGATCATGATAGCTTGGGCCTTCACCGTAAACCATGGAACGGTAGGATTTCTCCACACGCTCCCAGCGCTTGTCACGGTCCATGGAATAGTAACGACCAGAAATCGTCGCAAATTGGCCAACGCCGATTTCTTTCATTTTCGCCTCTGCATCTTCAATATACTTCTTCGCCGTTTGAGGGCCGACGTCTCGGCCGTCAAGGAAGGCATGGACATAGACATCTTTCATTCCTTCTTTAGCCGCTAAACCAAGAAGGGCATAAAGATGCTCGATATGGCTGTGCACACCGCCATCCGAAAGTAGTCCAAAGATATGAAGATTCGTTCCTTTTGCTTTCGCGTGATTGATCGCATCCAGGAAAGTGGCATTCGTTTCGAATTCACCTTCACGAATCGCTAAATTCACACGTGTTAAGCTTTGGTACACGATACGTCCGGCACCAATATTTAAGTGACCCACTTCGGAGTTCCCCATTTGTCCTTCAGGAAGTCCTACCGCTTCGCCACTTGCAGTTAGTTGATTATGAGGGTACTGATTCCACAAACGATCAAAGTTCGGCTTGTTCGCTTGTGCTACAGCGTTTCCTTCTTTTGTGTTACGGCAAGCAAAACCATCTAAGATGATTAACGCTACTGGTGACTTACTCATGTGTACTTGCCCCTTCTAAAAGCTGCAAGAAGCTTTGTGGTTCAAGGCTTGCTCCACCGACAAGGGCACCATCGATATCCGATTGGGCCATGTATTCTTTAATGTTGTTAGGTTTCACACTACCACCGTATTGAATTCTCACTGCGTCTGCTGCTTCTTGAGAAAATTCTCCTGCAACCACTTGACGGATATGAGCACATACTTCGTTCGCATCTTCAGCTGTAGAAGATTTACCTGTTCCGATTGCCCAGATAGGTTCATAAGCAATGACGGTATGTTTCACTTGATCTGCTGATAGGCCGGCAAGTGCTTTTTTCACTTGGCTGCCAACAAGTTCTTTTGTTTCATTGTTTTCGCGTTGCTCAAGCGTCTCCCCTACACAAACGATTGGAGTTAAGCCGTGTTTGAAAGCAGCAAGAGTCTTTTTGTTCACTGACTCGTCTGTTTCATTGAACATTTCACGACGCTCTGAGTGTCCAAGGATGACATACTTTACGCCTAAATCAGAAAGCGCTACAGGACTGACTTCTCCTGTGAATGCTCCGTTTTCTTCAAAGTGCATATTTTGAGCACCAATTTCCACCTTGTATTCTTTTGAAATGTTCACTAAGCTTTCTAAAAATAGAGCTGGAGAACAAATGACAGAATCGACAACCTCTTGATCAGGAACTAATCCTTGTACTTCTTCAGTAAAAGATTTTGCTTCCGATAACGTTTTGTTCATCTTCCAGTTACCTGCAATGATCGGTTTACGCATTGTACTCATCCTTTCTGTTTTATAATCGGTTCCAAAAATTGTTGGTCTTTGAAAAGCGATTATTTATCGTTAAGAGCCACTACTCCAGGAAGTTCTTTTCCTTCCATGAACTCTAGTGAAGCTCCACCACCTGTAGAAATATGACTCATCTTATCAGCATAGCCGAATTTCTCAACGGCTGCTGCAGAGTCACCGCCACCGATAACAGAATATGTATCTGTTGCATCGGCTAACGCCTCCGCTACGGCTTTCGTTCCATTTGCAAATGTTTCTAATTCGAATACACCCATCGGTCCGTTCCAGATTACAAGCTTAGAGCTTTTGATCGTATCCTGGAATAATGCTCTAGTCTTAGGCCCGATATCAAGTGCTTCCCAATCAGAAGGAATCGAATCGATATCCACTTCCTTCGTATTTGCATCATTTGAGAAGTCATCAGCAACGACTACATCAACAGGCATAAGGAATTTGACGCCTTTTTCTTCTGCTTTTTTCATGAATTGCTTCGCTAAATCAATCTTGTCTTCTTCAAGAAGGGATTTCCCTACCTCATGGCCTTGGGCTTTCACAAATGTGTAAGCAAGTCCACCGCCGATGATCAGGTTGTCCACTTTATCTAATAGGTTGTCAATGACACCGATTTTATCTTTAACTTTTGCTCCACCAACGATCGCTGTAAATGGGCGTTCAGGGTTAGATAGAGCTTTTCCTAATACGTCCAGCTCTTTCTCCATTAGAATGCCTGCCACAGCTGGAAGGTGCTTGGCAATTCCTTCAGTAGAAGCATGAGCACGGTGAGCAGCACCAAATGCATCGTTTACATAAAGATCAGCAAGAGCTGCAAATTCTTTTGCAAGTTCAGGATCATTCTTTGTTTCTCCCGGGTAGAAGCGGACGTTTTCCAGTACAAGAACGTCGCCTTCAGCCATGTCGCTGATCTTGGATTGAACAGCTTCACCATAAGCTTCATCGGCTTTTGCTACATTTTTCCCAAGAAGTTCGGAAAGTCTTTCAGCAACCGGCGTTAAGCGCAGTTCTTCCACTACTTCACCTTTAGGACGACCTAAGTGACTAGCCAGAATGACTTTCGCCCCGCCATCCACTAAGTACTTAATGGTAGGAAGAGCAGCTTGAATACGAGTTTCGTCTGTAATCTTGCCTTCAGACATCGGTACGTTGAAGTCTACACGGCAAAATACGCGTTTTCCTCTTACATCGACATCTTTAATCGACTTTTTGTTCATCGTAAAAGGCCTCCTTTAGTTTTCAATTTCTACATCTTTTTCAAAAAAATAGAAATAGCAATAAGAAAAGGGAGAGGGGAATCTTCCCCGCTCCCCTTCATCACATCTTCATTATAGATGGTGGGACAAAATTTATCCATCAATCACCATGCTAATGATGTCAATTTACAAAACTTTATCGATTAAAGTCCTTTAGAAGCGATATAACCTGCAAGGTCAACTACACGGTTAGAGTAACCGCTCTCGTTGTCATACCAAGAAATTACTTTTACCATGTTATCTTCCAGAACCATTGTAGATAATGCATCAATTGTAGAAGAAGCCGGGCTACCGTTGTAATCAGTTGATACTAAAGGCTCTTCGCTGTACGCAAGGATTCCTTTAAGATCGCCTTCAGCCGCTTCTTTAAGTGCAGCATTCACATCTTCAGCTGTTACGTTTTTATCAAGTTCAGCAACTAAGTCTACTAGAGAAACATTTGGAGTCGGAACACGAACCGCTCCACCGTTCAGTTTCCCTTTAAGCTCAGGAAGAACAAGAGATACAGCTTTCGCAGCACCTGTAGTTGTTGGAATCATGTTCTCAGCAGCTGCACGTGCACGACGGTAATCTTTATGTGGTAAGTCTAAGATTTGTTGGTCGTTTGTGTAAGAGTGGATAGTTGTCATCATTCCACGCTTGATTCCGAATTTATCGTTAAGAACTTTAGCGAATGGCGCTAAGCAGTTTGTTGTACAAGATGCATTAGAGATAACATCATGGCTAGCCGCGTCATACTTGTCTTCGTTAACACCCATAACCACTGTGATATCTTCATCAGATGCAGGAGCAGAGATGATGACTTTCTTCGCACCAGCTTCGATGTGTTTCGCAGCGTCAGCACGCTTTGTGAAACGTCCAGTAGATTCAACAACGATATCTACACCAAGATCTCCCCAACCAAGTTGAGCAGGATCGCGCTCAGCCAATACTTTTACTTTTTTACCGCCGACTACAAGGTAGTCACCGTCAACAGTTACTTTCTCTTGAAGAGTTCCGTGAACTGTATCATATTGTAAAAGGTGAGCAAGCATGTTTGCATCAGTTAAGTCATTAACCGCTACTACCTCTACGTCGTTATTTTTAAGTGCTGCACGGAATACATTACGTCCGATACGTCCAAATCCGTTAATACCAATTTTTGTTGCCATGAATAATTTCCTCCTTTAGATAGTTAAGGATGATTTTTTTATATTTCAAAAGGGCTTACCCTTTTAAAAGCTCTCTTGCGGCTCCCTCATCCGTGATGAGCACGGTTTTCGGTGGAGCACTCTTCATATACGCCCGAATCGCTTTCGCTTTCGAGCTGCCGCCTGCGACGGCGATGACACTTTCGATGTGACTTAAATCTTCTAATTGCAGGCCGATCGTTGGCACCTTATGTACCACTTCACCCGCTTCGTTAAAATAATACCCAAATGCCTCCCCGACAGCATGACCATCTGTGATCTTCTCAAAGTCTTCATCAGTGGTCTTTCGTCTTTCAGCCATTGTGATAGCATCTCCAATCCCATGGAGAACCATGTTAGCCGATTTGATCAAATTCAAAACTTCTTTGATCATCGGTTCTTTCAAGAAGGACTTGTATACTTCTTTACTAACCTGATCCGGCACATATAAAACGCGATGTCGCGTTCTCGTATGCTCAGCCATCTTGGCACATATGGTGTTAGCCTGGTTTTTAACGTCTTCTCCAATTCCACCCCGAGCAGGAACAAACAAGGTAGAGTCAGAGAAATCCGGTGTAAGCATCTCTGCTACAGCGGCCATCGTCGAGCCTCCAGTCACAGCGATGATAGTATTTCCTTTCAGGCGACGTTTCATACTAGAAGCTGATGCACGCCCTAATTCTTCTTTTACCCAAGGAGACTCATCACTATTCCCAGGAACGATTACAATTTCATGAAGATTAAGTAAAGATTTTAATTCCTGCTCCATTACGTTGATTCCTGAAACTTCTCTCATCATACTTTCAAGGCTTTCCAAAAGCTGAATGCCATCCTCCGTCATGATCATTCCAGAGGTTTTGATATCAATGAGATCTTGGTTATTCAGGAACTCCACTTCGCTTCTCAGTACACGTTCGGTCAGGCCCATGTTCTGAGCAAGACTTCTGCGTCCGACAGGCTGCATGAATCGGATGGAACGAAGAATTTGATGCCTTTTTTGCATAACTTCAAGCAGGTCAGGTAATAATCGCTTTTGTATGTCAATTAAAGATTCCATAGATAAAAGCTCCTTCAAATGAAGTGCGTGGATGTGATGGACTATAAAAGTCCCACCTAGACATATTATGTCCCACTACCTCCAAAAAAAATTCATCCCTGCTTTCAAAGTTCATTTTATCAGGGTATGAATCGTAATTCAACTAGAAACTATCGGGTTTTTTCATGTAAACGCTTGCTGAGCGTAAAATAATCAATTTGCCCATATTGAAGGATTTCACCTTCCATCTCCACGACTGGAATCATCAATCCGAAACGTTCTGTCAAATCGTCATTTTCATCAATGTCGATTTCTTTTATTTCGAATCCAAGTTCATCCTCAAGTAATTTTAATGTAATTTTTGCGTCTTGGCATAGTCCGCATTGGTTTCGTGTATAGAATAGGACTTGTTTCATGTTGGAGCCTCGCTTTTTTATTGGTTGAGAACTTGGTTTGAATCAGGTACAGGATGGTTGGAATGTAACCTGGTACAACCACTAACACATTCATCTATTCATACCTTTTCCTCATCATGGAAGAAGCAATCCCTAATTGATCGCGGTATTTCGCTATCGTTCTTCTAGAGACATCATACCCTTTATCCAATAATAGGTTCACTATTTTCTGATCAGATAGAGGCTTTTTCTTGTCTTCCTCATCAATAAGCCTTTGTAACTCATTTTTTACCGATGTGGCTGAAGCTGCTTCTGAATCATCGAGCTTGACCGATTTGATCGCCGAGGTAAAAAAGTACTTCAGTTCAAAAATCCCATATGGAGTTTGCATATACTTACCCTTCACAGCACGGCTGATGGTCGATTCATGAACATCGATTTCATCTGCCACCTGTCTCAAGGTCAATGGCTGGATTGCTGATGGTCCTTTTAAGAAGAATGCTTTCTGCTTTTCTGCAAGCATCTTTCCCACTTTCAGGATGGTTTGTTTTCGCTGGCGTAAACTTTGTAGTAGCCATTGGAAATCCTGCTCCTTTTCCTGGAGATAGGACTGGACTTCCTTATCCGGGTGATATTTTAGGAAATCTGTGTACTCTTCATTATATGTGACGTTTATAGTCGTACCGTCATACAACGATACGGCCACGGTATGACCATCGATCACTTTTACGACCAGTTCAGGAATAATGTATTCAGCGATATGCTGAGAATACTTTGAGCCTGGTCTCGGATTGCAACGCTGGATGAAATCCGCTGCCTGTTGGATGTCTTTTAGTTCTACAGAAAGATCCCTGGCGATCGCCTTCCACTTCTTTTCGGCAAAAGCTTGAAAATGGTTATCTACAATCATCGTAACCAGCGGGGGAACATTGGCTTTCCTCTGCAGTTGAAGGGCTATGCACTCCTTCAGGGATCTTGCTCCTATTCCGGCTGGTTCTAATTCCTGAAGCCTACTAATATAGTTTTCTAGTTGTGCCATTTCCAGACCATGTTTTTGAACGAAGGATTCTTCGTCTATTCTCAAATAGCCGTTGTCATCCAAGCTATATATTAATTCATCCATAATCTTTCTTCCTGAAGAAGTAAGCGATTTCAAATTTATTTGAACAGATAATGCATCCGCAAGGGATCTCTTTGGTAAGGATACATATTCATACCAATCCACCGTGTTTTCGTGATTGCCTGCATTTCGTTTAAATGTATGAGGTTCTCGTTGATGAAGGGGGTCTTGCTTAGGCGGTTCTAATTGTATAAGGGGATTCTCTAATTGCTTAGCTTCTAGATAAGCATTCAGTTCCATCGTAGAATATTGGAGGATGGTGATGGCTTGAGAAAGCTGCTGCGTCATTTGAAGTTTTAATTGTTGATTTTGAAAAAGTCCTGCTTTCAAATTCATGATTACTAACCTCCCATTTATCTATTCTACAATAAAATTGGTGGTTCGTTAATGGGAATTCGTTGGTAGTTGGTGGGTATGTATTATGTATATGAAATTTCTCGAAAAATTTCACATGGAATGTCGTAGTTGATTTCCGCTCCAGGTGCTCGGTTTCCGCGGGGTCTCAACTCTCCCGTCATTTCCCGCAGGAACAAAAAAAGTCCCATGCTTGTAAGAACTTTTTACAAACACAGGAACTCTTCGAATCAATATACGCCCTCGGAGGGAATCGAACCCCCATTTTAAGAACCGGAATCTTACGTGCTATCCGTTGCACCACGAGGGCAAGAAATGAATGACCGTCACGAATATATATTATAAGCCAGAAAATGCTTGTTTGCAATATTTTTATTCTTTAAGACCTAACCTCATAAATAGTTGGTTCTTAAAGACGTGAAAGTTGGTTGGGAGCTCCTTTGTAGAAAGTTTGATCTGCATTAGAATCTGTTTTTCTATTTCTATCCTTGTAATTAGGCATTCATAAAATAGAACCACAGAGTGGATTGTAGCGGAAGGCACTTAACTCCTGCGGGAAGTAGAGGAAAAGTCGAGACCCCGCAGGGCAAAGCCCGAGGAGGCTCGACTTCCTCCCCGCGGAAAGGAAGTGCCTGGAGCGAAAAGGAACGGTCTACGTATTACACACAGTACATCTCCCCCTGATTTTGGAGGATATATGAACTATGTTTTACTACTCTTTTTTTTTCATAATACCAACATACTCATGAAAAGAGATCTGTTTAAAAAAGGAATGAATGGGTATCATGTAGAAAGGATTTATATACAGGGTAATAAAGGAAGCGTTTAGTTTGACCTTTATTGACCATGGGTGTATGATTACAGTACAAAGTGAATAAGTAATTCAGAAAAATAAAAAAGGATTTCTAAGGAGGAACGAGGATGAATTTAATTCCTACAGTAATTGAACAAACAAACCGCGGTGAACGTGCGTATGACATTTATTCACGTTTATTGAAAGACCGTGTAATCATGCTTGGAAGCGGCATTGATGACAATGTGGCAAACTCCATTGTAGCACAACTTCTTTTCCTTGAATCTGAAAACCCGGAGAAGGATATTTCGATTTACATAAACTCTCCTGGCGGAAGTATCACGGCGGGTATGGCAATCTACGATACGATCCAATACATCAAGCCTGATGTACAAACAATTTGTATCGGTATGGCTGCTTCAATGGGTGCGTTCCTTCTTGCAGCAGGTGCAAAAGGCAAGCGTTTGGCCCTTCCGAACTCTGAAGTGATGATTCACCAACCACTTGGTGGAGCTCAAGGTCAAGCTACAGAAATTGAAATCGCAGCGAAGCGTATTTTATTCCTTCGTGAAAAACTGAATCAGATCCTGGCTGATCGTACTGGTCAACCACTTGATGTGATTTCAAAAGATACAGATCGTGATAACTTCATGACAGCTGAAAGAGCGCTTGAATATGGATTGATCGATCGCATCATCACTCGTAACGATATGAATAATAAGTAAACTGACTGAAAGCCCCTCCCGGAATTCCGGGAGGGGCTTTTTATTATTCAATTGGGAATAGAATAATACTCTTGCCACCTGCGAACCTACACCTTATATCTTTATAACTCCTCAAAAAAAAAGAGACTTCCGTCAACGAAAGCCTCTCTCCTTTATTCTTTTTCAGCTTTTTTCTCACAAACCGGAATCAGAATCTCACCGTTCATCCCTTTTTTCAATAAGAGATGCAGGATTGTTTTGGACAGCCTGCTGGGATGATACGGTTTCACCAAATAATCATTGGCTCCAAGTGTGAGTCCTTTTTCTTTCTCATCTAACGCGGAGGATACGATGATCGGGACTTGGGAAAGCTCTTCATCCACTTTCATCTTTTCTAATACATCCCACCCGGACATGCTTCCTTCAAGCATAATATCAAGGACGATGGCATCTGGTTTCTCCTCCTGCATTTTTGTTAGGGCTTCAGCTCCTGACGGCGTGTGCTGCACCTTGAAACCACTGTCGGACAACTCAGCTTTCAAGAGGGATGCCAGATTGATATCGTCTTCAATGACGATGATATTCATTCCATCACCGCAATTCTCATCCTCTTTGAAGGTTTCAATGGTCACGATTGGGAGACGTATGGTGAACACGCTCCCTCTCCCTTCTTCTGATGAAACAGTGATGTCCCCATCATGGGTTTCGATGATCTCCTTCACGATGGTCAAGCCCAAGCCGGTACCTCCAATTCTTCTCTGGTCAGAATTATCGACCCGATAGAATTTAGTGAAGAGGTTTGGAATGGCATCCTGAGGTATGCCGAGCCCTTCATCCCGGATATCGATGAGAATGCATTCCTCTCCTTCACGGAAATGGATGGTGATGGTACCTCCTTCCGGGGAATACTTGATGGCATTGCTGATCAGATTAGTGAATGCCTGAGATAATTTGTCTTTATCGCCAAGAACGATCGTACAGTCTGTGTCCCTAGCGATATTAAAGGAATGGTGAGGTGCGTTTACCTTCTGGGTATCAATCACATGTTGCATGACGGGAACAACATCTTCATATTTCTTATCAAAGGTTTGACGTCCGGACTCCATTCGCTGGACGTCCAGGAAATCATTGATGAGAGACGTCAATCGCTTTGCTTCTTGATAGATCGTCGTTAAATATTTCTTCGTTCTTTCCGGTTTCAGTTCTTTTGTCAGCATCAGTTCCGTAAAACCAAGCACACTTGAAAGAGGGGTGCGAAGCTCATGGCTGACCGTACTCACAAACTCTGACTTCATTTGATCGACTTCGAATTCTTTCGTGATATTCCTGTGTACAAAGATTGTCCCTATCTGTTCGTCTCCACGATAGAGGGTTTCAGAATAAACCTGGAAAACTTCTTTACTATCCACCAGGTGATAGGTAAGGAGATGCTTGCCTGTCTTCCCCTCCGTCACAATCGTTTCATAGTACTCATCCAGTTTCTCTTTATCTTCGACCCGAACAACCAATGCTTGCTTCCAGGTTTGATAGTTTGCTTGTTGAAGTTCGTCAATCTTCCCTTGAATTAATGCCGATAATTTCGTATTCATTAATAAGTTGTTGCCATCCCTATCAATGAGCTGTATCCCCTCCTGTATATTGTTGAGGATATCCTGTGTTAGTTGACGATTCGTTTCGGATTCTTCGAAAAGGTATATCTTCTGCAAAGAGATGGAGATTTGCTTCCCTAAGCTCGAATATTCCTCTAATTCCTGCTTATTAAAATCATCTCCAAATCTACTGAATACCATGATAGCTTCCACCTGTTGGTCCACAGAAAGGATAGGTAAGAATAAATCATACGAATAAAGAGTTTCTTCATGATATCCTTTTTCCAATGGCCTCATCTCCCGTTTGAGTGAGAAGGGCTCTCTGGAATCAAACAATCTTTGATGAATTCCATTGTCGATATACATCAAGAACTGACTCGCACCACTTTCGGATATACCAAACGTCGCATTGGACTTCTGATCATCCATCAGAACGATCATACCCCGGGAAGCCCCCATCACATGACTCATGCTTTTGACAATGCTCTCTAAAACCTCTTGTTTATTCAGGGAACTTGATATCCCATGAATGAATTCATTTCTGCGCTCCAGCTGAGACTCACGGCTTTTCGTCATATTAAGCAAATGTTCAAGTTCTGATTGCTGGGATTCCAACTCATCCTGCTGAGCGATCAACTCTTCATTTTGGGAAAGGAGATGCTCTTCCTTTTCCTGAATTTTGTAAATCATCTTTTCGAATGCCCTGGACATCTTACCGATTTCATCTTTACGTTTGTTTTCAAAAGACCATTGCTGATAGACTTCATTTTCAGCAATTTGTTCAGCGGCTGAAGCCACCTGGTTCAGAGGCTGACCGATTTGTTTTGCAATCATTCTCATCATTCTCATAAGAACAAGGAGCATGAGAAAAATAAAGATCACAAAGGCTGTTTGACTTAAGGACTCTTTACGTTTCAATTCGTCATAGGCATTCCGCTTACTTTGTTCAATGGAGTCAGCATACCTATTGAGCTGTGTTTGAAAGGTTTCAATTGTAGCTGTTGCACCATCAGCCGATGCATCTTTCACAGCCTCGCTATTCCCCTTTTCGAAATCGCTAATGACACTGGGCACCATTTCCTTAAAATACAGAGTAGAGAATTCCTCAACATCTATAAGGAAGCGTTGATCTTCAGGTTCTGTTTCTAATCCTTTTAACTTTTTCAACGTGTCATCCACTTTTTTACCTTGATCAAAGATACTTTCTTTAAACTCTTGTCTTCCAAATGCGAGGTATCCCCTCGCATCAAAGAAAGCCTTTTGAAAGTCTCTATCCAATTGTTCAGCCACGTCTTCTTTTTTATTTAACTGATCCCTCTGAACCTGGTACTCAGTTGTTATGGATTGATCATATAGGAACAAACAGGCCGCCCCAATGAAAAAGATGATGATAAAGCCGCTCATCAATCCAATGAATTGATTACGTAAGCTCGTTTGAAATAATTCTTTAATTCTCTTCATTCAATATTTCCTCAATCCGCTGAACCAGTTCGAGTGGACTGTACGGCTTTGCAATGAAGTAATCTGCTCCTGATTTCAATACAAGATCCTTATCTGATTGCTGACTCTTAGCCGACACCATCATGATTTTCACATCACTCTTTTCAGGTGTATTTCTTACTTTCCCGATTACTTCCAGTCCTGTGAAAAGAGGCATCATGTAGTCGAGAAGAATGAGGTCGTAGTCATTCTCCATGATTAGATTAATGGCTACTTGACCATCGGCGGCTTCATGCAGCTCATGGCCTTCATCTTCCAGTGTATCCACCATCAACATCCGAAGCACTTCTTCATCTTCAGCAATTAATATTCTCGCCATTTTTATTCTCCTTCTTTTTCAAAAGCTTCTTTCATTTCATAGTAGGACTGTTTCAACCGTTCATGTGAGGAGGGTTGATCCCAAGGGTTCCAGGAGTAAGGATAAAATTGCTTGGAATCGATCATCCCGTCTTTCGTTTGCTTCGGAAAGGAGAAGATTTTTTCTCCATCCTTTTCATATAACCCGATATGAATGGATTCTATGGTCGTTGTACTATCCAATCCTTCATCCGACCAAATGTCTCCCATCGCTTCTTTAAGGCTGGGATCCTTCATGTTTAACAGCTGCCATGGTATTCGGATTTCGTAGCGGTTACCCGATGAGTTGACACTGATATCGGTTAACGAGTTATATTCCGGGTCACCGGGATTGGATGTTCCGATCTGAAGGGTTCCTGTTTCATAGGATTGGAAAGGGATGTTTTTCCCTTGGACGTCCAACGATTTGTTCAATGTCAATCGAATCGGATGATAGAAACCATTGTTTTTCTGCTTCGCATAAGCTTCCTCATCAATCATATTAAGATCATGACCGTAGTGATAGTTGAATGTATCATAATAGCTGTCAACCCACAGGCGGGCTTCCTTCTTACCTTGAATCTGAAGGACAAAGTCAACACCTGATGTGGTGACACCGCTTTCCTCCAAGATAGTCGATTGCCCCTGCCCCTTGATTGTATCGAATAGAAGATAGGTTTCTTTATCCTCGGAAATGATATCTGAATCAACCCGAACATATACATAACGCTCGTCGCTTGTTACATACATGCTGTGCCCATCCTTGTCAAAAGCAGGCTCTATCCTGTTAAAGGTCCAATCATCAGGTCTCCCGTCCACGTGAATCATCCAGGTCTTGTCAATCCCGGGATCAAAGCTCAGCATTCCGAACTGCTGCTCATTGGTTTGGGCATTCTGCCAGAAAGGTCGTCTGTCAGGATTGTCATAGTCCATCGTATTCCAAGTCCGTTTGAACCACTCATCCTGCCATGCGAACAACATTCCACCTGCCATTTTCTCTTCTACGATATCCTCGAATAACCGGCGGTCGATATCACCCTGTTCTTTCTCTGAATGATGGCCCTGGTCCATCCCATAGACGTTCCGGTGAGTGAGTCCGCGGGATCCCGGTACACCGAATTCTGCTACTACTAACGGCATGGAGTGGGCTTTCTTCATATCATTCAAGTAGCCGGCATAGTTGTTCTTTTGCCCGCGATGATCGATATAATTGATATACTTGGGTTCATAATTTAAGAAATCCGGATAGTAAGGATATATGTGATAGGAAGCGAACAGGCCGGTGTGTAATCGACCGGTTCCTTTCATGACGTTCGGATTCACGGAAACCATATCTTCTTTCTCCAAGGGTTCGCTTGGATGATCCAACAAATCGGTAGTGACCCAATTGGTAAAGCTTACGGGCCTTTGCCATTGATACGTATCGGTTTCATAAGCGATTCCTTCATTCATTCTTGCTGTCAGCCATATTTCAAAAGGCTGGGCACCTTCTGTTTCAATGAATTCTCCCTCGAAGTCCTGGAGACCTTTATGTTTTTCATTTGTAGCTGACACAACTTCCGGGTCCCACTCCACTCCGAATATCCACCCAAGGACGTATGGAGATATATCGTATGTGTAAGAACCGGAAGCATGTCCTTTCCGCTCTGGAATCTCTGCGTTTCCATGAACAAGATCGATGGTTTTCTTGATTTCTTCCGAAAATTCAACGGTGTTTTCCTTTGCGAAAGCATCCTCTGACTTCAGGAAGATTTCTTCATTTACCCATACTCCATGAAATAAGTACAGTGGTTTTTCCGCCATTTGATTGTACTCATAAAAGGCTTCATAAAAGGCAGGCGGATGAATGGTGTAAATCCGGAGCGAGTTGGCATTCATGGCACCGATTTGTTTGAACCATCTCAAGTATTCCTCTTTCGAAATCGCTGTTTCGCCCGGGAATGAACCAGGCTTTGCGATTCCCATATTGACCCCCTTGAGGAGGAGGTCTTCCCATTTTCCATCCTGATTGACTTGAATGTAGTCGGATCCAACTTTTCCTGCAAGCTTCAGACCATTTTCCGAGGTGACAGGAATGGTTTCGGGCACATTATTGTCCTTCCTATTTTGAATTCTCTCAAGAATCTCCTTCATCATCAGACTGTATGCCTTCCAATAAAATTGAGACATGTTATCCGGACTGGATGATTCCGTCCATTTTCTCCATGTTGAAAATCCGACGGTTTGATAGAGATTGGGCACATCAGCCTGATCCGCATAATCCCCACTGAAATAGTAGGTGTCGTATTGCCGGTTCTCACCATGAATGACGGCAGGGAACGTTACGGGAAGATTCAATGCTTTAAGGATGCCTTCCCCGCTTTTGGATAAAGACAATGTGTAGTTCGCCATCACCTCATCAGGATCGATCGCTTCTACGATGTCAAACCAGTACGAATATGGGACATTGATTTCTTCCCCAATGAAGTCTTCACCTCGTTCGGTCGTTGAAAAGACCACACCTTTTTTCCCGATGTCTTCCTTATCTAAAATGACCAGTTGATCATTTTCGTCCACGAGCACGTATCCCGGACCTGTGAAATGATACGACTCATCATATTGATTTTCATAATTGTCCCGGACCCATTGGGGTACTTCACTATTTTCCAACTCGGAAAAATATCTTCCGATCCAGCCCGACCACTCCAGGTTGAACAGGGAATAGAATTTCTTCCTCGTTTCTTCAGTGGTAGGCTGTGCCATGGAATTGAACTCGGCAATCAACGTTTTCCCGTCGTTCATCGCCATGTCTTTTAATGCGTCCATATCATTGTCGGTCAAGCCTCCATATAGCTTTGAGGAGCGCTGCCCCGATACATTCTTATGATGGAATTCCTCTTCATACACTCCATACGTGTCTGCTATGTAAACTGCATCGTATTTTTCATAGGAGGAGGGTATATTTTTAATGTCATAGGTTTGATTGTCTTTCGGTACGAATCCAATATAGTCCTTTTGAAGATCATACGAATTCCCGTCTGACTGAACATATTTCTGTTGATTCAAAAGCCACATTAGCCCTTTATGTTCCCGGTAAGTAGTATCGGGTACCGTTTTATCGATGATGAGCAAATCCAGGTTCTGCTCTTTCTTTATTTGCCATAGCCAAAAAGGAGCAGAAACAATGAGGACAATGCTAATGATGAACAAGAGAAACGAATAGGATTTCAGCTTCGTCATTTTGACACTCCTTTTCTGGCCATTTCTCCCCAGCCCCTTTTTTTGCGGATCACGTCGAGAATTCCTTCACAACGCCATAAAACGGTTAACGGTCGGTACCATAATGTCTCGGTTAACGAATAGGCGAAAAGCCTCCCGATGTCGGATGCTTTCGGATACTTTCTGACGGACCATTCTTCCAAGAGTACGGCTGCCATGGAGAGGATCGATCCATACAGGATAGAGAGGAAGAATAATAGAATGGCAAATTCCAGATAAACCCCGCCAAGAAATAGGGATAGAATCATAATCACATACCCCATCAATTCTACAACCGGGCCAAAAAATTCTATGATCAAAAAATATGGCATGGAAACCATCCCGATCGAACCGTACTTGGGGTTGAATAGAAGGCGCCGATGAATCCAAAGGCTTTCAAACAATCCTCGATGCCACCTGCTTCGTTGACGGCGTAAGTATTTCAGAGATTCCGGTGCTTCCGTCCAGCTAACAGGATCAGGTACATACACGATTCTTTTATCTGCTTTCTGTTCCTTCACATACCGGTGGAGCCTGACGACGAGTTCCATATCTTCCCCTACTGTGTGGGAGTACCCTCCCGCGTCCACGACCCAGCGTTTCGAGAACACCCCGAAAGCACCTGATACGATCAGAAGAAGGTTGTGCCGGCTTAAGCCGATTCTTCCCATAAGAAATGCCCTTAAGTACTCTATTACCTGCATGACCACAAGAGGCGACCTGGACAGACCAACCTTCACAATTTCCCCGCTTTCTATTTCGCATCCGTTGGCGATTCGGATACTTCCCCCGGATGCAATGACCTCACCGTCGGACTCGACGATCGGTTTCATCACTTTCAGGAAGGCCGTCCGCTCCAGAACCGAGTCTCCATCTATTGAACAGAAATAAGGATAATTTGATACATTGATTCCGGCATTCAAAGCATCCGCCTTGCCCCCGTTTTCCTTATCGATCACCAATAGATTCTTGTACAGTCTGGATTGGTAAACACCCTTAACCGGCTGTGTATCCAGCTGCTCCCGAATCACCCATTTGATCTTCACCAATTGAAAGGACTCCACGAGTTTTCCCATGGAATCATCCGTTGAACCATCGTTTATGATAATGATTTCGTATTCAGGGTATTCAATACTGAGCAATGACCTCACTGTGGCCATAATGCCGACTGATTCATTGTAAGCAGGGACCAGTATGGAAACCGGCTTCGTTTGATGGAGGTGTAAGAGCTCTTCGTACGGCTCCCAATCATCCAGTCCATAGGTTTTCCTTAATTGAAAAAGGGAAATTACGAGGAGAATCGTATAAAAAGAGATGACAAGAATCATATAAATTAGAACAAACCATCCAATAGACATCAGGATACTTCCCCACTCTGCTGTTACACTCATGTAACCGTCCCCCTTTCCAACCACTGTTCTGCCATATCCCTGGCATATTCATCTTCTGCATGAACAGCTATTTCCCTTAACGCACCTTCTCCGTTTTCCAGACGCAAAAGTGATTGAGCCGCTTGAGAACGAACGTAAAAGGACGGGTCACTCATAAGCTCCGTTAAGTAAGGAGTCAATTGCTTCGAACGGATGTACTCACACGCCTTAATGGCCATCAGCCGCTCCTGCCATGAATCTGCACGCAGGTGAACTGATAGTCTCTCAACATCAAGATAAAACTCCATGCCTACCACTGCCTTCAAAGCGCGGACCTTTAGTTCTGTGGAGCCGTCTTCCAATAGTCTTTGAAGGAAAGGTACGTGCTCCATTCTGTTCCTTGCCCCGATCGAATCGATAAGGGCAAACCTCATCACCTCAGGAAGTTCTTCAAAAACATGAACCAATGGCCCGAACTGCTCTTTCCTTAACGTGTGAAGCAAAAGACTGTATTCAAACTCCGTCAGTTCATGCTTCGGTTCTATTAATATTGAAACCAGATTTTCCTCCTCAAACAGCGCAGCTATCTTCAAAAGTTGGATTTCTTCTGCCTTGCTTACATTTTTTGAAGCGTGAAGCTCCGTCAACGGTTCTTTCATACTCTTCATCTTAAAATCCTGTATCCAATAGAGGGCATTCATCCTGATACTCCATCTGCTGTGTCTAAGCTGAGAAAGGATAAACGTTTGAAAGCGTTCTTCTGCAAACCCTTGTAATCGTTCTTGAATGTCATCAGAGGCAAACATTTTTGAAAAGCCGGCCAGTAATTCCACTAATGCCCTGATCTTCAAGGGGGAACGATCATTCAAACATTCACTCTTGACACCTTCATGTAGAAATTGGAAGAGGGCTAGCTGATATTCTTCTTTATACTGCTCAATATGCGCCCGATTCTTATTGTCTATTATCTTCTTTATCAACAAGTACAGGCACACCCCTGTTAACACCACCAGCAAACCGACTAACACAACAAAAAAATAAAAAAGCTCTTGCGAGAACACTGATCTACCTCATCCTTTTCAGCATTTGTCCTAAACGTGCCTCAAGTTCGAGTAGTTTAAAAGGTTTCGTCATATAATCATCCGCACCAAGCTGGAGTGATCTCGAGATGTCCCTTTCACTCTTCCTTGAAGTAAGCATCAACACTTTGTAACGATCTGAATCACTCATCTTACGGAGCTGCTCCAGTACTTCCAGGCCATCCATCTTCGGCATGACCCCGTCCAAAATCACAAGACAAGGATCTTCCCTATGCCAGTCCGACCCTATAAATGCCGCTCCATCTTTAAATGTCTGGATATCGTACTGAATATGCTGTTCAGAAGGCAACTTCGATACAATATCCTTCATCACTGTCCTTATGATGGGATCATCATCTACAATGGCGATTTTAATACGTTTATGAGGAGTATGTTCACTTGCTTTACTGTCCATTTTCACAAGGTTCCTGCCACTGCTTTTCGCTTCATAAAGTGCATTGTCTGCAAGCTTCAGCCACGTATCAAACGGTTTCATCGGATCTGAAATTTCTGCCACCCCCGCGGAAAATGTGCAGGAGAAGGACGGATCCATCCCAAACACATACTCGCTGAACCCTTCACGTATTTCATCTACAAACGAGCAGGCTTCTTTTAGGGATGTATTAGGGAATAGAATGACAAATTCTTCACCTCCAAAGCGAAAAACGATGTCCTGAATTCTGGTTTTGAACTTTAATTGTGAAGCAAACTCCTTCAGCACCACATCCCCTACAAGATGTCCGTACCGGTCATTCACACCTTTAAAATGATCAATATCGAGAACGGCCACACAATATGAATCACCAGTACGAGACCAGTCACTCTGAACCTGGGCATACGCCTGACTCAAATATTTGCGATTATAAACAAGCGTCAATTCATCGATCAACACGAGCTCTTCCATCTGCTTCTTTCGCTCCATCTGTCTTTCCACACGCACAATAAACTCATCCAGATCGAAAGGCTTAGGGATGAAATCATCTGCTCCCATCTGATAGCACTTCATTCGGACTTCCTTGCTATCGTCCACGCTCACCATGACCGTTGGAATAAACTGCTGCTTTAACTTCTTCTTGAAAAAATCCAGCACCTCAAATCCATTTGTCCCGTTCATATAGATATCGATAATGGCACAGTCCGGCCTTACATCGTAATAAGACATGATTGCCTTTTCCGGGTTGGCAATCGGAACCACATACCATCCGACTTTCTCCAGCTCTTCTTTCATATACATGAGGAAGGATGTATCATCATCGATTATAAGCACGACAGGCTCTTCCCCTGTTCGACTTTGTTTGCCGGGGAATACCTCAACGGATTCCTCCTCATAGTGATAACAGAATTGGATAATGTCGAAGAGCTCTTCCTTCACTTCTGCAATCGTCCACGACCGCTCTTCTTTTTCTTTGTACTGATCCATCAATTCCCGGGCACATTCCCCCATTTTATGTAATCCAAGAATCGAGGCAGAGCCCGCCATGGAATGGATGAACCGGTAAACTTCTTCATGTGGGATGGCTTCTGCTGCCTCCCATTCTTCTATTTTTTTTCGAATATTATTAAAGAAATGCTTTGTGTATTTTTCCATTCGGCATCGTCTTCCTTTATCGTAAACTTCTATAATTAATAAGGGTCTATTTGCAAAAAATATTGTTTTGTAACATAAGATCAGCTAGGAGCACCGTCAACAAGCGTGTGCTTGATGGTGAGGGGAACTGCTCCGCTTTCCGCGGACGTTCGGCCGAGCCTCCTCAGCTTCGCTTCCGGGGTCTCGGCACGACCGTACTTCCGCAGGAGTCTACGCAGTTCCCCTCACCATCAATAAGAAAATTTGTGTTAGATGATCCACCGATCTATGAGTTAATATTAAATTTTCTTTTACTCCTTTGTGGATTGTCTATTTTGGAAATAAATGCACAACCTATTTACGATAGGAGTATTTTTTCGTTTTTGTATCCATACTTATAGCAGTCAGAATGTAATAGCACAGAGTGGATTGTAGCGGAAGGCACTTGACTCCTGCGGGAGATAGAGGAAAAGTCGAGACCCCACAGACGGAACGTCGAGGAGGCTCGACTTCCTCCCCGCGGAAAGCAAGTGCCTGGAGCGGAAAGGAACGGCCCACGTTTTCACACTACTACTTATCTAAAAAAGAAATTCACTTTTGGCAATTTTATACAAAACTAAAATATTTACACGAAATGAGCTTTTATATAAAATAATTTGATGTAGTGAATTTATTCCAAACTCATTTTATTATACTCCCGCATTCTCTGGTTTAATAGGTGGGGATTGGAAATATTATATGTCTTTTTTGCTATTTCTTTTTACAGTATCCTGAAAAGTACAATGTAACAAAAAAGCGGGCAGACATCCATCCTCAATGTGAAATATATGGAAAAGAGTTCTAAAGGAGTAGTTGATCCTTCCTCGGAAAAAAGAACAAAAAAAGCTGATGACCACTCCCCGGTCATCAGCTTTTCAAAGGTATGAAGTTGATCTTATGCTTCTTTTTGGACGAATCCTTCGAGGGCAACGAGTGCTTCTTCTTCGTCGCTTCCGTCCGCTACCAACGTAATGGAAGTACCCGTCGAAATAGCTAAACTCATCAAGCCCATGATGCTTTTCGCATTCACCTTCTTCCCATCCTTTTCCAAGAAGATTTCAGATGAGAAGCGGTTCGCCTCCTGTACGAATAATGCAGCCGGTCGTGCTTGAAGACCTGTCTTCAATTTCACTTCTACTTGTTTTTCCACCATAATCATTTCTCTCCCCTTTTTCCTTATTTAGGTTTGAATCTTTTCTCCCGCTCTGAGTTTCTCAGCAAGCTGGTCAATTTTACGTAAGCGGTGATTAATCCCTGATTTACTGATGGTGCCGCCTGACACCATTTCCCCTAGTTCTTTCAACGTGACATCTTGATAATTCACCCGTAATTCTGCTATCTCCCTTAGTTTATCGGGTAATATCTGTAAGCCTACATGTCTTTCAATAAACTTAATGTTTTCGACTTGTCTTAAAGCCGCACCGATGGTTTTATTCAGGTTAGCCGTCTCACAGTTCACAAGGCGGTTAACGGAATTTCTCATATCCCTGACAATCCGTACATCCTCAAATCGCAGCAGGGCATTGTGAGCACCGATGATATTCAGGAACTCCGTGATTTTCTCTGCTTCCTTCAAATACGTAATGAAACCTTTTTTTCGTTCAAGGGTTTTACTATTCAACCCGAAGGAATTCATCAGCTCGGACAACGCATCGTTGTGTTCAGAATAAAGAGAAAAGATTTCTAAATGATACGATGAGGTTTCCGGGTTGTTAACCGACCCGCCTGCAAGGAACGCTCCCCTCAAATATGAACGTCTGCAGCATTTCTTTTTGATCAAGTCTTCCGATATATTATGGATAAAGGTGAAATTTTCACCCAGGATTTTCAGTTCTTCAAGAATCTTCTTTGTATCTTCTTTGATTCGTACAATGTAGACATTGTTTTTCTTCAGCCGCATCTTTTTTCGAACCAGAAGCTCTACCGGGGTGTCGTACCCTTTTTTGATCAATGTATAGATTCTTCTGGCAATGGCGGCGTTTTCGGTTTGAATATTGACGACGAGCATTTGATTTGAGAATGACAACGAACCATTCATTCGAATCAATGCGGATAATTCTGCATTTGCGCAGCAATCTTTCACTTCAATATTGGTCAGTTCTTTTTTTGTTTCGGACGCAAACGACATCCCCATCACCTCCTAGCAAACGCTTGCACAACCTTATACAAAAGAAATTTTTGTAGTTTAGCTGGTTGATTTTTTAAGATAAGAATATATGATATCAGCGACCTTCTCCGTGTTATGACGAACAAGATGGTTGTCATAGGAGAGAATCTCTTCTGCAATCACTTCTAAGCCCATGGATTTCAATTTATCCACATCAAAGTGGACGGGACTCGCTTGTTCTTCATTATATCGGGCCTGCACCTCATCGGGTACCTGCTTTTTGTTGACCAGGATATAATCAATACTTGGCGTTTCCAAGTGATCGTATAATGCCTTAACATGGTCACTTGCTGAATAATCCAATGTTTCCCCTGCCTGGGTCATGATGTTGCAAATATACATTTTCTTCGCTTTCGCCCTGCATACTGCATCGCCAATACCCGGAACAAGAAGATTCGGTAAAATACTAGTATATAGGCTTCCCGGACCCATCACAATTAAGTCGGCTTCCTTTATGGCCCGCAAGGTTTCACCAAGCGGCTTGATGCTATCCGGCTTTAAGAAGACCCTTTTGATCTTCTTCCCGGCTTTCGGAATGGTCGATTCTCCCGTCACAATCGTTCCATCCTCCATCTCCGCCTTTAAGATGACGCTTTGATTTGCTGAAGGCAGCACCTTCCCCTTCACGTTCAATACCCTGCTCATTTCCTGAATCGCATGGACAAAATCACCTGTAATGGAAGCAAGGGCTGCAATGATCAAGTTTCCTAACGCATGACCGGAAAGTTCATTCGTTGTTTCAAATCGATGCTGAAACATTTGTTCCACCAGTGGCTCCACTTCTGAAAGAGCAGCCAGGACATTCCGTATATCTCCCGGGGGAGGAATATCCAGGCTGTCACGTAAACGACCGGAACTGCCACCATCATCAGCGACAGTGACAATGGCCGATATATCAATAGGGTGCCGTTTCAAACCCCGAAGAAGGACAGGTAATCCCGTGCCTCCTCCGATCACGACGACCTTGGGTGTATGTGTCATGTTGTTAGACCCTTTCTCTTCTGAATATCCCGATGAGAAATTTTCGTTTGATAGTCTTTTTCAAAATAATGGCCCAGATACTCTGCCAACGCAACCGATCGATGCTGCCCCCCAGTGCATCCTATCGCTACCACAAGCTGGCTCTTTCCCTCCCGCTTGTATTGAGGAAGCATGAACGACAATAAATCGGTTACTTTCTCGATGAATTTATTCGTTTCATTCCATTTCAATACGTAGGTGGACACTTCTTCATCCAATCCCGTTTTTGGTCTCATATGATCGATATAGTGAGGATTTGGAAGAAAGCGTACATCAAACACCAAATCAGCATCGATCGGGATACCATGCTTGAAACCGAAAGACACGACATTCACCGTGAAAATCGTCTTCTTGTTCACCGAGAATTCCGTTAGAATCTTTTCCCGAAGCTCTCTTGGCTTCATGGTTGAAGTTGTATATATTAACTGCGCACGTCCTTTTAGTTCTTCAAGGAGCTCTCTCTCCTGACGAATCCCTTCAAGAGGCAGACCTGAAGGCGCGAGCGGATGAGAACGGCGCGTTTCCTTGTATCGTCTGACAAGTGAGGAATCATCTGCATCAAGATATAAAACCTGCGGTGTCACCCAGGAGGTTTCCGCTAATTCATCCAATGCTTTAAATAGATGATCAAAGAATTCCCTTCCCCTAAGGTCCATCACAAGGGCGACCTTATTCATTTTATTACCGGACTCTTTCATCAGTTCCAAAAACTTTGGCAGAAGAGTCGGCGGCAGATTGTCCACACAGAAGAATCCCAAATCCTCGAAGCTCTGAATGGCAACCGTCTTACCGGCTCCGGACATCCCTGTTATGATTACTAATTGAACATCGTTTGTAGAACCTGTACTCATACTCTTCCCCCGCTTTTATTCGTAATGTTGTATATGAAAAGTTTGTTGATCAACTTGGATCTAATCGATAAGACAATAACTTGAAATCAGGAGTATAGGTAAACGTTCCATAAATCGTATTCTTTCCGTGCAAGAGGTAGTCCAGAATATGATAATCTCCTTCAGCCATCGGAAGGTCCTTAATATCCTCGATCGGATGCCATTTAATCTTACCTTCTTCCGATTCCTGAAGGTTGACCCCATCCGCTTCGGTTGCAAAGAAAGAAAACATCATCCACTCCGATTTAATCTGATCGCCTTCTTTAATAATGAACGTAAAGACACCTTTCAAATCAGGATTCTTTAAATAGATGCCCGTTTCCTCACGATACTCACGAATGACAGCATCCCGGATTGATTCGCCGGACTCCATTTTCCCACCTGGAGCGACCCACCAATTCCTTCTTGGCTTTTGGAGAAGGAGCACCTTGTCTCCATCCAGATATAAACAATTTGTGACACGTTGCACTGCCTTCACCTCGATCTTGATGATTAGGGAGCCAATGAATACATTAGTCCCACTTTCAGTCATTCTCATTCCTTATATTATACTATGATTGAAGACAAGCTACAATGTCTTGGCTTGTTGTTTGAAGGTTGTCGATTGAAATCGAAAGATATTGGGACATGTTTCTACAAGAAGAGGATTGGTACAGATATATGTGCGGCACTATAACAGGAAAAAAAGCAAAAAAAATAGACACAGGCGAGTCCTGTGTCGTCTACGGGATTTATTACTTAAAAGGGGGTCAATTTCTTATTATTTATATTACCCGAAAATTGTTTCACTAGTGTTACAACAGATTTAAAACGGTATTACGGAATTGTTAAAGTATCACGACGGATTTGCAAAACTTCACAGATTGTGTTGAACAATGTCATCTCAGTGTTAAAATTCATAGTGTTTCATGATTTGGTCTGCGAGTAATTCGTATCCTTTACCATTTGGATGAAGAGAATCATGGAAATAGTTTTCCTTGGACTTCCCTTTAAACAACGGATTGGTTGAAACGTACTTTACGTTCTTGTGTTTTTCGGCTTCTTTCATCATGGATTCATTCCAATCGTCCACGTATGCCTCAATTTTATCACTATCTTTATCTGGATAAGGATTGTACAAACCTAACACGATGATGTCGGCTTCTTTATTGGCGGTACCAACGATGTTTAAGATTTTATCCAAATGGTCGAGATAATCCTTTTTGGCATCAACAATCTCATCATGATGTAGAGGAAATAAATCTCCCCCATTGTTTTTAATCAAATCATTGGTCCCGATGTTTATAATAAACACATCTGCTTCACTTAAATCTTCTGCTACCTCTGGTTTCACAATCTGTCCCAAGAGTTGATCAGATTGCTGTCCCGGTACTCCGAGGTTTTGAAAGCTATATGATTTCTTTGTATGCTCTTTATTTACTTTCTCTTCTAAACGACCGATATAGCCCGCTTCTTTTTTATCACCATATCCATAGGTGAGGGAATCTCCCAATGCGATCACCCGTTTCTTAGATGATGACTTGGTCTCATCAGCAAAAAAACTAAAATACACGATGGGGATAAGGGCAAACAGTGCTATTAAAGAAACGATTTTCCATATTTTCATTCATGATCCGACCTTCCGAAATAAACTAGGATGACTTTCATAATGTTGGTTATTCCCTTTTTAGAGGGTTGTAATCCTGTTTATTTTTGGAAGTTGTCATCCAATCGAATCGTTCTTCGTTTCTTTTTAAATAGCATAGAGAGGCGCAGGCTTTTCTGGATAGGAGTTGTAGATTGCTATTGTATGAATCTGATTGCACATAACATGAATCGCGTTGATTGGTGACATGGCATTCACGGAATATCCCTTGATGGGCAGCAGTTTTTATGCGGTATAGGGTATTTATAGAGGTTCAGTTGAAAAAATCCGGCCGCCTTTGATGATAATGGAGCCGAATTCGATAATAATCCAGCCGTTTCTGGGATTAATCCGGCCGAAATCAGGAAAAATCCAGCCGTTTTACTTTTTTCAGCACAAAAAAGCATCAAATACCCTACGCACACATGCCCCGTCAAAAACGAACGATATCCACTTCAGAGGTCCGGCCCCCTTACTTCTTCTGAACCCCGAACCGCGCATTGAGCTGACCTCTTATCATTTTCTGCTTCGCTTCTTTTCTCTCTTTTCTGGATAGTTCATGTTTGATTTCTTTCGTGGTGACCCCTTCTTCTCGCTGGTCGGCGATGTCCATTAATCGTTCCACGTCGGAAAAGGAGTATTTGCGATATCCCCGATTGGAACGCTGTGGAAAGATCAGATTCTTCTCTTCGTAATAGCGGATCTTTCTCTCGGTTAATCCGGTCAATTCACTGACGACACCAATTGATATCACTTTTTTATCCTTATAGGAAGGTTCATTATCCACGTTCTCCTCATCCTCCTAAGCAGGGAATATATTGATTATACATGTCCCTCTAACGGATTTGGACTAATATGTTAGAAAATCTGACAAAGAATTCTAAATTGGTAGAAAACTTAACAAACTAGAAGATTTATATTCAAAATCCCCCTACACTATGGATAACAATCCAAAAGGAGTGAACCCGGATGCCATTTTTACGTGAAGCCGTTGAAAAGCAGAGGCAGCAGTTTATTCGTCGGTTAGTAGAAGCTGGTGTTTACAAGCCATGTGATGAGGGGTTGAAGAAGCTGACGCTGTCCGAGTTGGTGTATGTGTTTAATAAGCATAAGAAAAGTTGAATTCATCAAAAAAAAGCCTTACGAAGGAAATCTCCTTTCGTAAGGCTTTCTTACATTAACCGTTTTTGACCTTCTCTTTCAGCTCTTCAATATAATGCTGAGCCGTTTGAGCGGCGATACTGCCGTCACCTGTTGCTGTAACGATTTGGCGAAGTTGTTTTTCGCGGACATCACCGGCAGCAAAGATTCCTGGAACCTTTGTTTCCATTTGTTCGTTAGTTTCAATATAGCCTTCAGAGTTGATGATTCCAAGGTTAGCAAATGGCTTCGTTAGTGGAAGCATTCCGATGTAGATGAAGACACCATCAGCCTGGAAATCAGTTTCTTCTCCATTTTCAGTGGATACAAGCGTCACACTTCCCACTTTGCCATCTTTGTCGTTGATTTCTTTCACCGTATGGTTCCAGATGAAATCAACTTTTTCGTTATCAAAGGCACGCTGTTGCAGGATCTTTTGAGCACGAAGCTCATCGCGACGGTGAACGATCGTTACTTTGTTAGCGAATCTTGTCAGGTAAACCCCTTCTTCTACAGCAGAGTCTCCTCCACCTACAACAACAAGGTCTTTTCCTTTAAAGAATGCTCCGTCACATACTGCACAGTAAGAAACTCCGCGTCCGCCAAGCTCTTTTTCACCAGGTACACCGATTTTTTTGTACTCTGCACCCGTTGTGATGATCACGGCACGGGCTTTGAATTCTTTTGAACCGGTTTTGACAATTTTAAACTCTTCTCCATCAACGATCTCTTTAATGTCTCCGTATGCGTATTCCGCACCGAATTTCTTCGCATGATCGAACATTTTATTAGAAAGATCAGGTCCCAGAATATGGTCGAAGCCCGGGTAGTTCTCCACTTCTTCCGTATTCGCCATTTGTCCGCCCGGTACTCCTCTTTCAAGCATAAGCGTTGAAAGACTTGCACGTGACGTATAAACAGCTGCAGTCATTCCTGCAGGGCCTGCACCTGCAATGATTACATCATAAATTTTTTCTTCAGACATGATGACATTCTCCTTCCGAAACAGTCGTAAGCATAATCCTTATTAAAATACTATGGTTAGAGGTAGTAATGGTGCTTGAGCCTTCCACCCATAGTATTAACTTCCTACACCTATCCTATAAAAAACAAGGTCACATCGTCCAAAAATATGCTCACGGAAGGTAACTTTCAACGACTGAGATATATTTTGTCAGCGTACTTGCAGATAAATTGAATCGATCACAAAGCTGCTTCTTCGTGACCTTTTCATTTCGCAGCCGATTCCATACGAATTCTGTTGCCGCTGCAAAAGCTTTGGCATTCTTGAAGGTTTCCCGTTCTTTTATGCCTCTGTATGCGATCGTAAACCAAGTAAGGAACAATCCGGACTCCACGCTTGTGATCGGTCGATGATCCCCATAAAGGTGCAGAGCCACTTGATGCATATTCTGAATCTCCTGGTTCACTTTAATCGAGCTGTTTCCGTTGCTGTTTAACACTTGTGCTAAATAAACCTTTTCGACAATGGACAGGTCCTCCACATCACAGAAGTCAGCATGAGTTAGGATTGCTCTCTGATTATCCGAAATAGACGTAAGAAACAGACCGAATAATTTCTCTTCCGTATATTCACTTTGAAGTTTCTTCAATATCGATGTGACGTGATTTTCGAATCCCTCATCCTGCTTTTTATCGTTCCAAGGTTCGAGTCCTTCTTTTTCAGGGTTGATTTCCAATACCCTCTTCCACGCATTACGGGCTGTATCCTCATGACCCGTTTCATAAGCAGAATACGACAGCCAATAATAGAAGCTCGCATCGCCCTCGAAGCCAATCTTCTGAAGGGACTTCAACCAATCATAAGCCCGCTTCGAATGACCAACAAGCGCAAACGTAGCCCCCAGCTTGTAACGATGCTCATGAAGTAAGGGACGGACCTTCTCAAGACCCTGGATCAATTCGTCCAGCTCGTCATGACGCTTCTGATAGAAATAAAAAACAGCCATATTGCACAAGGCATGAAGATTTCCAGGATTCTTCTCCAGTACCTCTTCCAACGTAGCAGCTGCTTGGTCCACTTCTCCTAAGTAGAAGTAGGCAAGTGCTAAATTATTGTAAGCTGACCAGAATTCCGGATAATCTTCAATTACCTTCTGTAAAGTTTCCACGGCTTTCTGAAAATGCCCGGACTCAAGAAGATCTCTTGCTTTCTCCTGTTGGACGATAAGCTCATCATGCTCGTATAAATCGTCCACAATCAGATCGGAATCAAGCTCCAGAAGCTCTATTAAGTCTTCTGCATCCTCAACGAATTCACCATATTCTTCTTTGTCAAGATAAGCTGAAACCTGTTCGTACGCCTCTTTAAATAAGCCTAAATGAGCATAATTGTTGGCCAGAAAATAATGACACTCTGCCATACGGGGATCCAGATCATCCAAAATTTGATGCAATAAATCATTGGAACGCTTGTATTCACCAAGCTCTGTATACACAATCGATAATTGACAGGCAATCATCGGTTCTACTGGTTCTAATTGAAATGCTCTATTTAAATATTTTAACGATTTCTTAAGCTCTCTACGTTGATAAGCCTTCATCCCTTTGTTGTAGTAATACTCGCCAGTCGGGACAAAAGACAACACTTTCGCTTGCTCACTAACTAATTTTGACCCTTTTCTCATCAAAGTCCTCCGAAACGTTCATAGTATAACTACAGTAGTATATCATACAAAACCCCTGTACTAAACTACCATATTTTGAGGGACGGACCTTTGCGCGTGCGCGAAGGTCCGTCCCTCAGGGAGTTATTTATTATGACGTTCCACAAGGACTTCTAACACATCCTGGAGTGGAAGTTTTTGTTCTCTTAAAAGGACGAGGACATGGTAGAACAGGTCGGCGACTTCCCATTTCAGTTCCTCACTGTCCCTGTTTTTCGCAGCGATGATTACTTCTGACGCTTCTTCGCCTACTTTTTTAAGGATTTTATCTACACCTTCTTCAAAGAGGTAGGTAGTGTACGCTCCTTCCGGCCTCTCGATTTCACGGTTTTCAATGAGTTTCTCCAGAGTGAGAAGGATATTTTCTGTTGATGATTTCTCCTCACCATACACTCCTTCATGGAAGCAGCTTTCTTCCCCTTTATGACAGGCAGGACCTTTTTTTTCGACGAGGACAAGGATGGCATCTTTATCACAATCCCACGTGATGTTTTTGACGATTTGGGTGTTCCCGCTTGTCCCACCTTTATGCCACAGCTCCCGGCGTGAACGGGAGTAAAACCACGTTTCTCCTGTCTCAACCGTTTTCTTGAGAGACGTTTCATTCATGTACGCCAGTGTTAAAACTTCTTTTGTAGAAGCGTCCTGGATGATGGCAGGTACCAATCCTTTATCATCATACTTCACGGATGCGATCCAATTTTCATTTGTCATCGTACATGCACCTCCTGCTCTCTTAAGTAGCTCTTTACTTCTTCAACGCTCGTTTCTTTATAGTGAAAGATGGAGGCTGCAAGGGCCGCATCCGCTTTGCCTTCGGTGAATACTTCTTTGAAGTGCCCGGCATTTCCTGCACCGCCTGAAGCAATCACCGGAATCGAAACCGCTTCGCTGACTGCCTTCGTCAGTGCCAGATTGAACCCCTGCTTCTCTCCATCGCTATCCATGCTCGTTAACAAGATTTCTCCCGCACCGAGTGATTCTACTTTCTTCGCCCATTCAACGGCATCCAGATCTTTCAGCTTTCTGCCTCCATGGGTATAAACTTTCCAACCTTTGCTCTCTTCATCAAATTTGGCATCGATGGCCACTACGATACATTGAGATCCAAAGTAATCTGCTCCTTCACGGACAAGACCAGGACGCAGGACGGCTGCTGTGTTAAGAGAAACCTTGTCAGCTCCTGCGCGAAGGATGGCTTTCATATCTTCTACTGAGTTAATCCCCCCACCTACTGTAAAAGGTATCGCCAATTCCGCAGCTACATGCTGAACGACTTCCACCATCGTTTTCCGACCTTCATGTGAGGCTGAAATATCCAGGAAGACGAGTTCATCGGCACCTTGCTCGTCGTACACTTTAGCAAGCTCAACAGGGTCTCCCGCATCTCTCAGCTCCACAAATTGGATGCCTTTTACCACTCGTCCATCCTTCACGTCCAGACACGGAACAATCCGTTTCGTTAACATGTCTTCACCTCGTTTATTGCCTCGCCCACCGTGAACTTTCCTGTATAAAGTGATTTTCCGCAAATCGCACCGGAGACGCCTTGGTTTTCGTATTGCTTTAATTTCTTCAGATCTTCAAGTGAGCTAATGCCTCCAGACGCAATCACTGATTTCCCCGTTTGTTTGGCAAGATCCACAACCGCTTCAACATTGGGACCAGATAGCATTCCGTCTGTGGCAATATCGGTGAAAATGAACGTCTCCGCGCCGGCTTCAGCCAATTCTCTTCCAAGATCCACCGCTCTAAGGGAGGAAGTTTCCAACCAGCCATGAGTGGCCACATAGCCATCCTTTGCATCGAGTCCGATGGCAATCTTATCACCATATTCCGCCAGCCATTCCTTTACTAATTCAGTATTGGAAACCGCGATACTGCCTATGATGACACGGTCGACTCCCCGGCTTAAATAGTGCTCGATATCCTCTTTGGAGCGGATACCTCCACCAATCTGTACCTTGGCATCCAGCTTTTCTGCAACGGCGATCACGAATTCATCATTGATTCGGGAGCCTTCCTTTGCCCCATCAAGATCTACCATGTGAATCCACTCGGCCCCTTCATCGGCGAATTTCTTCGCCATATCAAACGGAGAGTCTCCATAAACCGTTTCTTGATTATAGTCACCTTGAACAAGGCGAACGCACTTTCCGCCCCTCATATCGATGGCTGGATAAATCGTAAAACTCACGAGACCGCCTCCTTCACTCGTTTTGTAAAGTTTTCTAACAGTTTCATTCCAAGGTCTCCGCTTTTTTCAGGATGAAACTGCATTCCGTATATATTTCCCCGACTCACGACGGCAGGGATTTCAACTCCTGCATAGTCAGCACTTGCTGCTATCACGTCCTTGGATCCTTCGTGTACATAATAGGAGTGAACGAAATACACATAACCTTCTGATAACCCTTCTAAAAGAGGGGATTTCTTTTGGTAACGCAGAAGATTCCACCCCATGTGAGGGACTTTGAATGAGTTTCCTTGGCTGTCCTCTTTCGGGATGTGAAGCACCTCACCTGGTAGAAGAGCCAATCCTTTTGTTGACCCATTCTCTTTACTTTCTTCAAAAAGGAGCTGCATGCCCAAACAAATGCCTAAGAGCGGCTTTCCACTTTGGGCAAAAGTAAGGATGGTTTCTTTTAAATGAGTGGTTTCGAGAAGGTTCATAGCATCTTTAAATGCTCCCACTCCGGGCAATATCAACCCATCTGCGTTCAGTAATTTCTCTTGTTGATCACTGATAAAATAAGGAACGTTCAACCGTTCGAGTGCTTTACTGACGCTGAACAGATTCCCCATCCCATAATCTACAATACCGATCATGAATTATAACATTCCCTTCGTTGACGGAACCCCTTTTACCCGGGGATCGATCGTGCTTGCTTCATCCAGGGCACGTCCCAGTGCTTTAAAGATCGCTTCAATGATATGGTGGGTATTGTGGCCATAATGAACGATGACATGAAGATTCATCCGTGCTTCAAGAGCAAGCTTCCAAAGGAATTCATGAATCAGTTCCGTATCGAAGGTCCCGACTTTCTGACTTGGAAGTTCTGCACGGAACTCGAGGTGAGGACGATTACTCAGGTCCACCACGACTTGGGCAAGGGCCTCATCCATGGGAACCATGGCTGAGCCGTAACGCTTGATCCCTTTTTTGTCTCCCAGTGACTCAAGTAACGCCTGTCCCAAGCAAATGCCGATATCTTCAGTGGTGTGATGGTCATCCACTTCAATATCGCCATTGGCCTCGATCGTACAATCAAATTGTCCATGTTTTATGAACAAATCCAGCATATGACTCATGAATGGGACCCCTGTCTCTACTTTAGAGTTCCCCTCTCCATCGATTCCAAAATTCAAACGAATATCCGTCTCATTCGTCTTTCGCACAATCTCTGCCCTTCTCACCATGATGTCCTCCTTATTGGAGGGACGGAACTCTGCAGAGGTCCGTCCCTCTTCCCTATTTTTCTTTATTGAATCGAATCTCCACCGCCCTTGCATGGGCTTCAAGACCTTCCAAGCGGGCAAGTTTTGCGATTTTTTGATAATTTTGCTGCAGTGCTGTCTCACTATAGGAAATGACACTTGTCTTTTTCATAAATTCATCTACATTTAATGGACTTGAAAAACGTGCTGTCCCGTTCGTCGGGAGTACGTGATTCGGTCCTGCAAAGTAATCCCCTACAGGCTCGGAACTGTAACGGCCAAGGAAGATTGCTCCGGCATGACGGATTCTCGCCATCGTTTCAAACGGCTTCTCCGTTAATATCTCTAAATGCTCCGCTGCGAGTTGATTCACAACATCAATACCTTCTTCTATGTCTCTCGTCACATAGATGGCCCCGAAATCACTGATGGACTGACGGGCAATGTCTTCTCTTGGAAGGGAGGAAAGCTGTCGTTCCACCTGTAAGGATACCTCTTCTGCCAATGCAGACGAATTCGTCACGAGAACGGCAGATGCAAACACATCATGTTCTGCCTGTGAAAGAAGGTCAGCGGCAATTTCATCTGCACGCTGATGCTCATCGGCCAGGATCACGATTTCACTCGGACCGGCGATCATATCAATATCCACATCGCCGAATACTTCGCGTTTTGCCAGGGCGACATAAATGTTCCCCGGTCCAGTTATTTTATCCACGGGAGTGATGGATTCAGTTCCATATGCCAGTGCGGCTACCGCTTGAGCACCGCCGACTTTAAAGATGTCTTCCACTCCGGCAATTTTCGCTGCAACCAACACGCCGGGAGAAAGCTTCCCATCCTTTCCAGGAGGAGAAACCATCGTGATTCGTTTGACTCCCGCGACTTTAGCAGGCAGCACATTCATCAATACAGAGGAAGGATACGCAGCCGTTCCACCCGGCACGTACACGCCGACTGAATCAAGGGGCGTCAGCTTTTGACCAATCATGGTTCCATCCTCATTGGTAGTAAACCAGGAAGACCTTTTTTGTTTCTCATGAAAGTCACGGATATTATCCGCTGCTTCTTCAATGATGGAAATCATCTCAGAATCCAGAGAAGCGAAGGCTACCTCGATTTCACTCTGCGAAACTTTGTAGTTCTCTAATTGAACCCTATCAAATTTCTCTGTATACTCACGGACTGCGAGGTCACCATTTTTCTGCACCGAAGAAATAATCCCCTGTACCGCTCTTCGCTGCTCCTCTGTACCACTGTCGACCGAGCGCTTAATCGACGCCCCGCTTATATCCTTAACAATCTTCATACAATTCACCAGCCTTCGAGAGGGACGGACCTTGCCTGAATAAACAAGCTTCCGAACCTCAGAGTCTCTTTATTAGTGTTGAAATCCCTGTATCGACCTGCTCCAGGCAAGGTCCGTCCCTCTCACCCGATGATGCGTGTCAGCCGGGTGACGAGGTCTTCGATTTTTTCGTCTTTCATTCGGTAGCTGACGGGGTTGACGATGAGTCTGGAGGTGATGTTAACGATGGTTTCGTATTCAACCAGGCCATTTTCCTTCAGGGTTCTTCCCGTTGAGACGATATCGACGATGCGGTCAGCAAGTCCGATTAATGGGGCCAGCTCAATGGAACCGTTTAGTTTAATGATTTCCACCTGCTCACCCTGCTCGCGGAAATAGGAAGACGCAACATTCGGATATTTAGTTGCAATTTTCGGTGCCACATCACTCATTTTTGTATCCGGCAGTCCTGCGACTGCCAAGTAACAGCCACTGATCCGCAAATCCAGGAGCTCATATACGTCCCGCTCTTCTTCCAACATAACGTCCTTACCGGCAATCCCTAAATCAGCGACTCCATGCTCCACATACGTCGGAACATCCATGGGTTTTGCCAGGATAAATCGTAAATCTTCCTGTGGTACTTCGATGATCAGCTTCCTCGAATCATCGAATTCAGGCGGCAGATTGTAATCTGCCTTCCTTAATAGTTCCACGGCTTCTTCAAATATCCTGCCTTTAGGCATGGCAATGGTTAACGCACTCATGATGTTTCACCGCCTTTCGGATCCTGTCCCACTACGAAGTGCACATTGCTGAAGCCCTTCGTAAACTCGTCCACATCTCCTACACCCTTCCAGTTCTGCAGCACCACTTTAACTCCTTCGCTTCGCAGCTCATGGGCAAGGCCAATAGCCTCTTTCCTCCGCTCATCACTGAACAGCACACATTGCTGAAGGGTGGAAGTTAACTCAACCTGCATCGCTTCAAGCACATAATCGAGACGCAATCCAAAGCCTGTCGCACCGGAGTTCTTCCCGAATTTTTCAAGCAGCTTGTCGTAGCGGCCGCCATTTCCGATCGCAAATCCCACATTTTCTCCGTACACTTCAAATAAAATACCGGAATAATAACTCATGTGACTGACCAGACTCAAGTCGAACTTCACATACTGCTCCACTTCGTAATCTTTTAAAATACTCCACAGATCTTTCAGCTGTTTTAATGCGTTCAGTCCTTTTTCCCCTTCTAAAAGAGAGTGGGCTTCTCCCAGCACATTTTCTGAACCCCGCAATTGCAGGAAACGGAACAATCTCTGTTTATCGATGGATGAGAGAGCCAGCTCATTGACATGCTGACGATATCCAACATAATTCTTCTCATATAAATATCTTCTTAACGTATCCGCCCGTTCTTCTGTACCGACGATTTGAGTGAACAGTTCCTGAACAAATCCGATGTGGCCGATGGAAATCTTGAAATGTTCCAACCCTGCTTCTTTTAAAACCGATACCATCAGGGCAATTACCTCAGCATCGGCACTGACTGAATCATCACCGATACATTCGATTCCCACTTGTTCAAATTCTGCCGGACGCCCGCCTTCCCGCTGCTGGGCCCTGAACACAGAATTCGAGTATGCCAGTCGCAGTGGTGCTTCATCCTTTAATAATTTTGACGCGGCAATCCGGGCAATCGGTGCTGTCATATCAGGTCTTAACACAAGGGTATGACCCTGTTGATCCAGAAGCTTGAATAGCTGCTGATCTAATATCGCCGATGCCTCACCAACTGTTTCATAATATTCAAGGCTGGGAGTCTCGATGAACTTGTAACCCCACAGCTTCATCGCCTGTTCCATTTTTTTTTTCGTCTGATCTTTAATTTCATATAAATCAGGAAATGTATCTCTCATTCCCAATGGCTTCTCGAACATGAATAACTTAGTCATAAGAACCACCTTTGGCGTATTAATTCATCTATTTTTCCCCAGTTAAGGGATTGCTACTACTTCTCGATTATTCAGAAATCCTTTAGTTCGCTAATGTGCTAATAAAATAAAGTTATTTGTAGTGTAGCGTTTCTTATTTTATTCGTCAACCGTTTGATTGGTGGATTTTTTAATAAAATAAAAAAGGCAAAAATAGAACTCAGTCTATCTTTGCCTTTTCCCTTATTCTTCTCTTTTCAATCCGTAGATGGCATCTTCTCGCCAGCGTTCGGCAAGTTCCTCTTTGGTGTAGATGATCCGCATGGGATTTCCACCGACGAACGCTCCTGACGGGACGTCTTTATGTACGAGGGTACCTGCCGATACGATGGCTCCGTCGCCAATCTGAACACCCGGTAATATCGTGGTGTTGGCCCCGATCATCACTTCCGATCCGATTTCCACATCACCTAATCGGTATTCCTTGATCAGGTATTCATGGGCAAGGATCGTCGTATTGTACCCGATGACCGTATTACGCCCGACCGATATTTTCTCGGGAAACATCACGTCAAGCATCACCATGAGGGCAAATGACGTATGTTCACCGATCTTCATCCTCAAAAAAGTCTTGTACAACCAGTTTTTCATCCCCAAAAAGGGTGTGTACCTTGCCAGTTGAATCACGATGAAATTTTTGACGACCTTCCCGAAAGGAACGGTTTTGTAAACATGCCAGAGAGAATTTGCTCCTTCTACAGGGTATCGGGTCGTTCGTCTCATGCAGTCGGAACTCCAACAATCGGTAATAAGTCTTTCATATTATCCAGCATGAAATCCGGTTCGTAGTGAGCCAGATGCTCTCTTCCCTTTGCACTCCACGCGACACCTGCCGACAGCACTCCTGCATTTTTCCCGGCTAAAATGTCGTGGTGATTGTCCCCGATCATGATTGCTTCTTCAGGCGAGGACCCCAATGCCACGAGAGCTTTCTCAATCGGTTCAGGATGAGGCTTTGCGTTCTCTACTTCGTCCAGGGTGATGATGACTTCAAAGAACGGACGAAGATTCATAAGGTCCAATCCTTTTAACACAACGTCACGGACTTTCGTTGAGACAATCGCTAATTTGTATCCATTTTCGTAAAGGGCTTGAACGGTTTCATACACCCCTTCAAACTCAGTCACAAGTGAATCATGATGCTCATGATTATAAGCACGGTAATGAACACACATTTCCTCCATCCTGTCAGGATCCAGTCCTCCAAATGACTCTTCCAATGGTGGCCCCATAAAAGGATGAACGTCCTTTTCTTCGTACTGCCCTGGATAATAATGATTCAATGTATGCAAAAAGGAAGAAATGATTAAATCATTGGTATTGATCAATGTTCCGTCTAAGTCAAATAATATTGTTGTAATCCTGCTCATAATGTCTCTCCTTTTCTTTCTTTGCATCGACCCTGTTCCAAATGTAGGCAACCGCCATCGTTAACAATATCGCAGTGACCAGCCTGATGATCAGGAGGGGCAGTACAGGAATGCCGAGTGGAACAAAGATTAACGTATCCTCCACCACTGCGTGACATGCGACTAAAAAGATAAAGGCGATTGTGACATCCTTCTTACTCACTCCATCTTCTTTTACTGCCTGGATCATGACTCCTGCTCCGTATGCCAGCCCGATGACGAGTCCCGCTACCATCGTGGAAGATGTATTTGCGTTCATGCCAAGTGCCCGTGTCGCAGGGGACATCCAGCGTGAAAAAACATCCATCCATTTCAGATCTTTCATTACTTGAATAATCATCATAAGAGGAATGACGATAAGAGCTAATTGGAGGACACCAAACCCTGCTTTTTCAAGTCCCAGGAGAATGATTTCTCCCCATCCGTCCGGCTCGGCTTGTTGCGGAGGCATCATTCCGTACTTGGCGATTTCAGATCCACCCTTCCAAACGAGATTGATGACAACCGCAGATATCAGGGCCAACCCGACCCTTACAGCGACTATCAGCCAAATCTTCACGCCCACCTTTGCGGCTACCGTTGATTCAATGAACAAATTATGAGAGAAGGAAAGCATCACGGCAATGATGAATACTTCTTTCACCGTTAAATCAAGGGATAGGATTCCTCCGATACCTGCGTACAAGTTAAGAAAATTGCCCAATACAAGAGGAATGGCCGCATCACCTGAAAGCCCGATAAGCTTCATGAACGGAGAAATCTTCTCCATGACCCAAGGAAGGACAGGTGTATATTGAAGCAAAAACACGATCAGCGTGATCGGAAAGATGACTTTTCCCAGTGACCACGTTGTTTTCAAACCTGTAAGTCCGCCATTCTTCAAAGATGACATCCACATACGCCCTACTCTCCTTTTGTTAAGCGTTTACGCTATCCGTCTTTTCATCGTATGCCTTCTTCGCAAGGCCGGCTTTTCTTCTGTAAAAGAACACACCGATCGCTCCAATGATAAGAACAATCGAAATCACTTGTGCGAATCGTAAAGACCCCATCATCAGACTGTCCGTTCTCAATCCTTCAACAAAGAATCGACCGATGGAATACCAAATCACATATGTTAAGAACAGTTCTCCACGACGAAGACTGCTTGCTTTTCTTCTCAGGACAAGAAGAAGAATCAATCCGGCAAAACTCCATAGAGATTCGTACAGGAATGTAGGGTGATAGTACACTCCATTAATATACATTTGATTAATGATGAAATCAGGAAGCATCAGACTTTCAAGAAACGCACGGGACACTTCTCCACCATGGGCCTCCTGGTTTACAAAGTTCCCCCAGCGACCGATTGCCTGACCTAAAATAATGCTCGGTGCCGCAATATCAACTAGCTTCCAGAACGACAGCCCTTTGATTTTGGCAAATACAATCGTGGTGAGGACAGAACCGATCAACGCACCATGGATGGCGATTCCACCATTCCAGACTTTAATGATATCCCCGGGGTGATCGGCATAATAGTTATCCCATTCAAAGATGACATAATAAGCACGGGCACAAATGATGGCGATGGGAATCGCCCAAACGAGCAAATCGATGAATGTATCGGGGTGAAGACCCAGTCTTTTGCTCTCACGAATGACTAAATAGAGTCCTAATGCGATCCCAAGTCCGATGATGACACCGTACCAATGTACTTGGATCGGACCGAGTGAAATGGCAATGGGATCTATTGGCGTAATGTTCTCGTTCATTTTGTCTCTCCTTTTTTTCCATTAAGTTGGCTTATGAATGTTATCGGATCAGATATCTTCATTCTCTCCATCTTCAATCACATCAGACAACCGGTTTGTAAATTGCTCTGCTGCATTTACGCCCATTCGTTTCAGACGGAAGTTCATGGCAGCCACCTCGATGATAACCGCGAGATTTCGTCCGGGACGAACAGGTACGGTGTATTTAGTGATATCCGTATCGATGATTTTCATCGTCTCTTCTTCCAGTCCAAGACGGTCGTACTGTTTCGTTTTATCCCATAGCTCAAGATTGATGCAAAGGGTAATGCGCTTATGGCTGCGGACCGCTCCTGCACCAAATAACGTCATGACATTGATGATCCCCAAACCGCGAATTTCCAACAGATGTTCAATCAATTCAGGAGAGCTGCCGATCAGCGTATCCATGTCTTCCTGGCGAATTTCGACACAATCATCCGCTACAAGACGATGGCCTCTTTTCACTAGTTCAAGAGCGGTTTCACTTTTACCGACACCGCTTTTTCCTGTGATCAATACTCCGACTCCATAAATATCAACTAGTACACCATGAATCGCCGTTGTTGGGGCAAGCTTACTTTCCAGATAGTTAGTCAGCCTCGAAGAGAATCGGGTAGTTTTCATGGATGAACGCATGACAGGAACATCATAACGATTCGATGCTTCCACCAGCTCAGGCGGGATCTCCAGGTCTCTGGAAATGATGATACCAGGCGTAATATCTGTACAAAGCGCTTCCATTCTGCGCTTACGTTCTGCTTCATCTAATAACTCCAGAAAAGATAACTCGGTTTTTCCCAATAGTTGTATCCGTTCTGCAGGATAGTAGTTGAAATAACCGGCCATCTCCAAGCCTGGACGGGAAATGTCACTCGTTGTAATTGGTCTATGTAAGCCTTCTTCTCCACCGACAAGCTCTAATTTAAACTTCTCGACGATATCTTTAGTGCGGACCTTTGCCACATGCAGCTCCTCCTTCACGTTACACTCGCTTCATATTTATAAACGATTCTTACTCTAACCTATTTTAGCAATTATAGAAAAAAGCGCAAGGCAGCTTACTTGGTGAAGAAGCACTGAAACAAACGAATAGAAGCGCAGCCTTGGCTGCGCTTCTATAAATGCTTTGATGTTCGTCAAGATCTGTTTATGAATAGAAATGGAATCCAGGACATGAAAATCATGTTCAAGGCTGTGGTTGGCCCCTTTAATGAGATGCATGTGCAGGCGGTGGTTCGACTTTAATTCATTAAATCGAGCTTCTTCATAGTGACGGTCCGCATCCCCAATAATATAGAGACCTTCCTGCTCACTACCCAGCATCGCTTGAAATACCTCATCTTCTTTAAGTAACGGAGTTAACCAGATGAGCTTTGCATTTTGAAAAGACTTTCTTGCTAATTCATTACTTAATGCAATGGTACCGAATGACTTAGCCACCATGTGAATATGCGGATAGTTCTTTCCTCGTAAAACCTGATCAAATTTCCTTCACATCGTGCTTTAAAGCATCATCTACTTCATCTATAGAAAATCCTTCATAGTCTGGCGTGGCATATTGATAGTTAATATGTAGCACGTCATATCCTTTATGTAAGTAGATTCCCGTTGAATAGTGAAGCAAAGGTGCCTGCACGGTGTACCCCAATCCTGGCAGGATGATGGCGATTCCTTCCGCCTCTTCTCCTTGGGACATTAATAATGTGTAAGGCACTTCGATGTCGCGATACCCCTTAATTGCATCCGATGTAACTTTCATGATTCAACCCTCCCATTCCCAAGTATTTCTATATCAATATAAAAATCCCCTTTTTTCCCACAAAAAAACTCCGGCTCAACAATCAAGCCGGAGTCTTTTCCTATTTACTTCTCTTCCATCGGATCCATGACGGCTTTTTGAATCACCAGATTGGCAAGGGACAAAATGATCGATGCCAGAAAAGCCATGCCAAAACCGGATAACTCAAAGCTGCTTCCCATCAGTCCATCAGTCAGCAGTAACGTAATGGCGTTAATGACGAAGAGAAACAGCCCCAGAGATAAAATCGTCACCGGCAGAGTCAGGATAATCAAAATCGGTTTCACCAGAACATTCAGTATCGATAGAATAAAGCTGGCTCCTACCGCTGCCCCGAACCCGGATACTTCAAATCCTTCAAAAAATCCTGCCAATGCAATAAAGATTACTGCATTGATTAAAATTCCAATAATCCATCTCATTATTTGATGGCTTCCTCCTCATTTGGCAGCACGAAGGCCAATAAACCGTATACGACAGCCAGAGGGAAGAATCCCGTCGGAATGAGCAGGATGATGAAAATCACCCTTAGAATCGTTGCATCGATCCTTACATAACGGGACAAACCCCCAAGCACCCCGGCAAGCTTTCTGTCAGACCTTGATCGTGCTAATTGTTTTCTCATCGTTATTCCTTCTTTCTCATCTTATGCGTTGTCCTTATTAACATTCTTCTGTTCATGCTTTTTTATGAGGACAGATCCTGCTTTTGTTTCCGCAAAAAGATGAAGCTTATCGTCTGAATCGGTTTTACGACTGAAACGAATCGACTTTTGGACCACTTCATTTTTTTCTTCCAATACATCAATACCCTGCAGTTCAAGCTTAAAACCACCGAAGTTTGATTTTGCCTCTCCGGAAATGTTGATGTTTTCAGGAACGAATAAATCGATGTTGCCCGTTACCGTTTTTGCGTGAAGCGTGTCGGCTTTCTCCCCGGTCAAGGCACAAACCACGTTTCCGTTCAGGGATTGCACATCTGAGATTGAGATATCCCCTTCGACATGGACCTTTCCGTTTATGGATTCTGCTTCAACATGGTGGGCTTTCGCGTTCAGGATTGAAATCGCACCGTTGGATGTTTCCACTTCTGCTTTTTTCGCTGTCAGGTGATCGATATGAATCTTTCCATTAGCAGCCTTGGCACGAAGATCCTGGACATCTAAATGTTTTGCCTTTAATCCCCCATTAAATAAACGGACAGAAATCCTTTTATATTGATGTTTCGGAATGTAGAGTTTAGAGTCCACTTTCATCCACTTTAATTGCGTGGAGTAATACAGTGTATCCCCGTCTACAGCAAAGGACGTATTCTCCATGAACTGCTTTCTTGCTTCTTCATGATCTTCCGTACGATACACCTTGGCCTCACACTCCACCCGGACTTCCTCACCATCCCAGGGGATCAGTTCCACCTTTCCATTGGCCACATCTACATCGATTTTCTCGAAGTCTGTATCGGGCTGTTGAAACACATGAGACAGCTCCACCGATTGATTCCACTGAAAATCGAAATCAAAATTCTTAATCTTGTTCAAAGCGCTATTCATGAAATCAAGAAGCTTATCTTTCGGATTTCCCGAATGAGTAGAGTGCTCTTTCTCACCCTTTTTATCCTCTTGAAAGATGGACACAAATTCATCAAGGAAATCTTTTTCCTTTGGCTTTTCCTTTGATGGTTTTGGCTTTTGGTCCAATGCTTCCAATAATGCCACTGCTTCCTGTGCCGAAATCGTCCCATTTTCCAACATATCCAAAATGCGTTTGCGTTCTTCATTCATACTCTTTCATCCCCTTTGTTGATTATAAAAGTACTTTAATGCCTTTATATACATTCCAAATGACCACGACAACACTAAGTAATATGGCTAAACCGATCATGATGACGGTGAATATCGGCAATCCCGCACCGCTCGCGAAAACCCCCATATCCAAAAACAAGCCTGCAATCACAAGGGGCACCGCAACGACCGGTAATAAGTGAGATAAAAATGCTGCTTTTGCATCCTTTTTCACATAAGGATTATCTGATACAAAATAAACGATCAGCGGAAAAAGGAAGCCTGCAAAAAATATACTGAAATAGCACAGGGCTGATAATACCTTATTGGTCTCCATCTTATCTTCATCATCTCCTCTACTATTATTTACGATACGTGAAGCAAAAGGTTTCAATGCATTTGTTTGTAATCTTATTTTCACATAGTGGGAATGTTCTTCACTCCAACCTGAGGCTGATTTTAGGTAGGTATGGAGTTGTGGTTTTTGTTGAGGGATTGACGACGGGGATGGTTTTTAGTTAAAAAGAGAGATGCACTTCGCATCTCTCCCATCATCAATTCGTCACTTCTTCTTTTTCCCTAATCTTCTTCTTCATTCGTTCACGGTCGCGCTCAAGCACAGGTTTCAGGTATTTTCCTGTATAGGAACCTTGTACTTCAGCCACTTTTTCAGGGGTTCCGCTTGCAACAATCGTACCACCTTTGTCCCCACCTTCAGGACCAAGATCTACAAGGTAATCGGCTGCTTTAATGACATCGAGATTATGTTCGATGACGAGGACCGTATCTCCGTTTTCAACAAGGCGTTGAAGAACAACTAAGAGTCTCGCGATGTCATCCACATGAAGTCCGGTTGTCGGCTCATCCAGAATGTATAGAGAGCGGCCGGTAGAACGACGATGCAATTCTGAAGCAAGCTTCACACGTTGGGCTTCTCCCCCTGATAACGTAGTGGCGGGTTGACCTAATGTGATGTAGCCAAGTCCTACATCAAAGATGGTTTGCAGCTTACGTTTGATCTTCGGGATGTTTTCGAAGAATTTCACTGCGTCTTCGACTGTCATCTCAAGTACATCAGAAATATTTTTATCTTTGTATTTCACTTCAAGTGTTTCCCGGTTGTATCGTTTCCCGTGGCAAACTTCACATGGAACGTACACATCAGGAAGGAAGTGCATTTCGATCTTGATGATCCCGTCTCCGCGACATGCTTCACAACGCCCGCCTTTAACATTAAAGCTGAAACGGCCCTTTTTATAGCCACGAACTTTCGCTTCATTGGTTGTGGCAAATACATCCCGGATATCATCGAATACCCCGGTATAAGTAGCCGGGTTGGATCTTGGGGTACGACCGATTGGTGATTGATCGATATCAATGACCTTATCAAGGTGTTCCATCCCCTTCACTTCTTTATGCTCACCAGGTTTTGATTTTGCATTATGAAGCTTTTGAGCCAGTGACTTATGCAGGATTTCATTGATCAAAGTACTTTTACCGGATCCCGATACTCCAGTCACAGCTGTGAATATGCCTAATGGCAGCTTCACTTTGACGTTGTTCAGGTTATTTTCTTTCGCTCCCACAATCTCTAAGTACCGGCCATCCGGTTTACGTCTCTCCTGTGGAAGAGGGATGAACTTCTTCCCTGAAAGGTACTGACCCGTTAATGAGTTCGAGTCATCCATCACTTCCTGTGGTGTTCCAGCAGACACCACTTCTCCCCCATGAACACCCGCTCCGGGTCCGATATCGATGAGGTAGTCAGCTGCCATCATCGTATCTTCATCATGCTCTACTACGATCAAGGTGTTTCCTATTTCCCTCATGTTCTTTAAGGTGTCGATCAGTCGGTCATTGTCCCGCTGGTGCAATCCGATGGACGGCTCATCAAGAATGTAGAGGACCCCCGTCAGACGGGAACCGATTTGAGTCGCTAAACGAATCCGTTGAGCTTCTCCTCCCGATAGCGTTCCTGCTGCCCGGCTTAATGTGAGGTACTCAAGTCCGACATTGACCAGGAATCCGAGGCGCTCACGGATCTCCCTCAAAATAAGATTGGCAATCTTCATATCTTTTTCCGATAGCTCGAGCTTATGGAAAAACTCCTCTGCTTCTTCAATCGAAAATGCCGTTACTTCCCCTATATGAAGAGAATCTACTTTTACTGCTAAACTCTCTTCTTTTAAACGGTGGCCTTTACAAGTTGGGCAATCCTGCTGCGCCATGTATTTCTCCATCTGTTCACGGATATAATCAGAGCTTGTTTCGCGGTAACGGCGCTCAACATTCGGTATGACTCCCTCGAAACGAAGATAGTTTTCACGAACCTGGCCGAAATCGTTCTCGTAACGGAAGTAAATCTCATCCTTGCCGGATCCATATAGGATCTTATCCATTTGTTGTTTCGGAATGTCCTTTACTGGCATATCCATCGGAATTTCATAGTGATCACATACAGCCTTAAGAAGAGACGGATAGTATTGGGAGCTTGTCGGTTCCCACGGAGCAATCGCATGCTCGTTCAAAGAGCGATCCCAATTCGGGATTATCAACTCCTTATCAACCTCAAGCTTCGTTCCCAATCCGTCACAGCTTGTGCAGGCACCGTATGGACTATTGAAGGAAAACATTCTTGGCTCAAGCTCTGTGATAGAGAAACCACAGTATGGACAGGCGTGATGCTCACTGAATAAAAGTTCATCTTCATCTATTACATCAATGATTACTTGACCGTCTGCCAGTCTCAGTGCAGTTTCAAGGGAGTCAGACAGACGAGCCGCCACACCATCTTTCACGACGATTCGGTCAATGATCACTTCGATGGAGTGCTTTTTATTTTTTTCCAGGGAGATTTCTTCTCCTAGGTCCTGGACTTCTCCGTTGATACGAACTCGAACAAACCCTTGCTTCTTGATTTCTTCAAGGGTCTTCACATGAGTTCCTTTACGGCCTGATACAACTGGTGCGAGTACTTGAAGCTTAGTTCTTTCCGGGTATTCAAGAATACGGTCGACCATTTGTTCAATGGTTTGGGAGGAGATTTCGATCCCGTGATTTGGACAAATCGGTTTTCCTACTCTTGCAAACAACAGTCTTAGATAGTCGTAAATTTCGGTTACCGTTCCTACAGTCGAACGTGGATTACGACTCGTTGTTTTCTGATCGATGGAAATAGCCGGGGACAATCCTTCGATGGCATCGACATCAGGCTTATCCATTTGACCTAAAAATTGACGGGCATAGGCAGAAAGGGATTCGACATAACGTCTTTGTCCTTCTGCATAAATAGTATCAAAGGCAAGGGATGACTTACCTGAACCTGAAAGCCCCGTTAAAACGACCAGTTTATCCCGGGGGATTTTAATATCTATATTCTTTAAATTGTGAGCTCTAGCTCCTTGTACGATTATTTGATCTCGCGCCATAGTTCGTTCATCCTTCCGCCTTGAGCTCAAGAATGGTATCACGAAGCTGTGCAGCTCGCTCAAAGTCCAATGCCTTGGCTGCTTCCTTCATTTCCACTTCTAAGCTAGCAATAAGTTTTTGTCGCTCCGGTTTAGACATATTCGAAACTTTTGTCTGTTCTCCTTCATAAACCCCTGCTTCTTCTGCGGCATGAGTTGCCCTGATGACATCACGGATTTCTTTTTGTATGGTCGTCGGGGTAACGCCGTGTTTTTCATTATATTCTTCCTGTATCGTCCGACGACGTTCTGTTTCATCCAGTGCTTTTTGCATAGAGTCGGTAATTTTGTCCGCGTACATGATGACCTTACCGTTACTATTACGAGCTGCACGGCCAATCGTCTGGATAAGGGAACGTTCAGAACGCAGGAACCCTTCCTTATCGGCATCCAATATGGTGACGAGCGATACTTCGGGAATGTCCAATCCTTCACGGAGCAGGTTGATTCCCACTAATACATCATATTTACCTAAACGGAGGTCGCGAATAATTTCAATCCGTTCCAAGGTTTTGATTTCTGAATGCAGATATTGAACTTTAATACCCATTTCCTTTAAGTATGCCGAGAGATCCTCAGACATTTTCTTCGTAAGGGTAGTCACAAGGACACGTTCATTTTTCTCGATACGTTCGTTGATTTCACCCAGAAGGTCATCGATTTGTCCTTCGATGGGACGTACTTCGATGATCGGATCCAGCAGTCCTGTTGGACGAATGATCTGCTCGACCATCTCAGGACTATGCTCCAACTCATATGGTCCTGGAGTTGCCGAAACATAGAGGAGCTGCTGGGTTTTCTTCTCAAACTCTTCAAAGCGCAGGGGACGATTGTCCATGGCTGAAGGCAGACGGAAGCCGTGATCCACAAGCACCTTTTTACGGGCCTGGTCCCCGTTAAACATCCCCCTGATTTGAGGTAACGTCACATGGGACTCGTCGACCACAATTAAGAAATCGTCTGGAAAATAGTCCAGAAGAGTATACGGAGTCGATCCTGACGGCCTTAGTGTCAGGTGACGGGAGTAGTTTTCAATCCCCGAGCAAAAGCCCATCTCCCTCATCATTTCTAGATCATAACGTGTCCGCTGCTCCAGACGCTGAGCCTCGAGCAGTTTATTTTCTTCTTTCATGATGACTAATTGCTCTTCAAGTTCTTTTTCAATATTTTTGATGGCTACCTGCAATTTTTCTTCACGGGTTACGAAGTGGGAAGCCGGGAAAATCGCGATATGGTCTCGTTCGCCCATGATTTCACCTGTCAGGGCATCCACTTCACGAATCCGGTCAATTTCATCTCCGAAAAACTCTACACGCATACAGTGTTCATCCCGGGAAGCCGGGAAAATTTCCACTACGTCGCCTCGCACACGGAAAGTTCCACGCTGAAAATCGATGTCGTTTCGTTCATATTGGATATCCACAAGCTTACGCAGCAATTGATTTCGTTCGATTTCCATTCCTGTACGCAGGGAAAGAACGAGCTCCCGGTATTCCTCCGGGTTACCTAAACCGTAAATACAGGATACGCTGGCAATGATGATGACATCTTTTCGCTCAAACAAGGAAGATGTGGCGGAGTGTCTGAGTTTATCGATTTCATCATTGATGCTTGCATCCTTCTCGATAAACGTATCCGTCTGAGGAACGTATGCCTCCGGCTGATAATAGTCATAGTAACTGACAAAATATTCAACGGCGTTATCAGGGAAAAACTCTTTAAATTCACTGTAGAGCTGCCCCGCCAATGTTTTATTATGAGCAATGATGAGGGTCGGCTTTTCAACCTGCTTGATCACATTGGAGACAGTGAATGTCTTTCCTGTCCCTGTAGCTCCAAGTAAGGTTTGATGACGTTTCCCTTCATTTATGCCTTGAACTAATTTTTCAATTGCCAGGGGCTGATCTCCCTCTGGTTTATATTTAGACTTGAGCTCGAATTGATCTTTCACCGTGAAACCTCCTATTATAAAGGACTGCTACCTTGTATTTACCTACTTATATCCATCTTAAACACTGTCCATTCTTCTATACACATTCTACCACATTTCCTACAGTATTAACCAACAATAAGCGAACAAAAGTTCGTTTTTTTATTTTTGTATAGTTCACATCATCCTGCTTGTGGATAACTTTTGAAGAAGAAAACGTTTAGAGGCTTGAATCATGATTTCGACATTTTACGGGAGGGAGCAAGGAGCATATAAGAAATTTTCGACATAATCCGAGCATTTCTATACACACCCTGTGCACAACTATGTGTATAAGTCGATATCCGTTGTGGAAAATCCCTAAACTTATTCACAATTCGTCAAATTTCTTGTGCACAATGTTGATGAATGCGGATTCAATTTGTGAATAACATGTCCACCCCCTTACTTATTCACACTATTCTTTATTTATCCACAATTAAGACATTTCTATCTGAAATGATTTCTATCACCTCATTAAGCTTTTCCCGACCCAATTATTCATCTAGGCATATATCTAATAATTGATTGACTATTCTGTCTTATTTCCAATAAGCTTTCTTATAAGTTCTACAAAAAAATACATATTGTTTAGGAGGAATGTATGAAAAAATCTAAATGGCTACAAGTCGCCGGTTCCCTTAGTTTAACTGGATTCCTGCTGAGTTCCACAATCACCCCGATGTCACCATCGATCGCCTCTCATGGAGTGGCACAAGCTGAAGTTGTCGATTCACTCGAGTTGCAAAAGGCGTTCCAACAAGCAGCGCGGGAATTCAATGTCCCTGTTGAAATTCTACTTGCAGTGGGTTATAACGTATCACTGTGGGAGCATCATAACGGAAAGCCAAGTGCTTCCGGAGGCTACGGATTGATGCATCTTACGGATGTTAATACTGATAGTTTAGAAGATACCCACAGCGATGAACCCGCTCATATGTTTTTATCCGGTAAAGAGGACGCAGACACTCAACCGTTGGAAAATTCAGCCCTGAAAATAGAATCTACATTAGACATCAATGATTCAAAACTTCACACTCTGAATACCGCAGCTGAACTACTCTCTCTTCAACCAGAAACGTTAAAAGAAAATAAGAAGCAAAATATCCGCGGTGCTGCAGCAATTCTGGCACAGTATGCCAAAGATACCGCTGGAGGGACACCTTCTGATGTAAATGAATGGTACGGGGCAGTCGCTAAATACAGCGGTTCATCCGACTATACGGGAGCAAAGGACTTTGCGGACCGTGTATACGAGACAATCAACGCTGGAGTAACTAAACAAACAGAGGATGGCTCCTCCTTAACTTTAGCCGCAAAACAAACCAAACCGAATAAAGAATCATTCCAATCATTAAACTTAAAAATGGACACTGAAGAATCCGAAGCCGATTGTCCGAATGGCCTCGCATGTCATTACGTTCCGGCAGCTTACAAGAAAATTGACTGGGGTGGCGGGACCTACTATGAAACTTCATACGGCAATTACGACATTGCAAACCGTCCACATGACAATCAGGAAATCAAGTACATCGTCCTCCACGACACAGAAATCAGCTATGACTTAACCAAAACTGTGTTCCAGCGGGAATGGACTCAAGCTTCCGCTCATTATGTGATCCGTTCTTCCGACGGTGATATCACCCAAATGGTGGACAATAAAGATGTAGCCTGGCATGCTGGCAACTGGTATTTCAACTCCAAGAGCATTGGTATCGAGCACGAAGGTATCGCCATTGAAGGGGCAGCCTGGTATAACGAACAGCTGTATCATGCATCAGCCCGATTAGTAAAGCATCTTTCTAAAAAGTTCAATATTCCATTGGACCGCGATCATATCATTGCCCATGATGAGATACCCGGGACGACAGCTGCAAGACAACCTGCTATGCACTGGGATCCAGGTCCATTCTGGGATTGGGCACATTATATGCAAATCCTTGGAGCTCCCCTGGAGTCAGGAAAAGGACAAAAAGGCATCGTCCAAATCCGACCGAATTTCAAAACAAACAAACCGATCCTTCAGACTCCATCAGGAGAACCTGTACCTGAACAATCGGCAAATTTTGTGTATTTGTATACAGCTCCAAGCTTTGATGCTCCGTTAATCAAAGACGCTGCCCTACCGAACGCCCACCCACTCGATGCGTCCAATTGGGGCAACAAGGCGGTTACAGGGCAAACCTTTTACAAGGCAGAAAAACAAGATGACTGGACAGCGATTTGGTACGCAGGACAAAAAGCGTGGTTTTATAACCCTAAAGGAACGAATACAACAAAAGGATCAGGCATTGTGATCACACCTAAGGAAGGAACTTCGGGCATCCCTGTTTATGGACTGGCCTATCCAGAAGAAGAAGCTTTTCCTGATGGCATCCCGGTAAGAGGAATGTCTCCTCTTCAGTACACGCTTACTTCTGATCAAAAGTATGTAGCAACCGAGAAAGTAAAAGGAAGCTACTACAGTGCACCTGTTTACACGTACAACCCAGAGACGACTCATAAAATCGTCTGGGGGAATGATGAATTCTATCTTATTCACTTAAACCACCGCCTGGCCTTTGTAAGAGCCAGCGATGTAGATGTTGTAGCTACTCCATAAAAAAACATGGGCTGTCTTTTTAAAAAAGACAGCCCATGTTTTTCAAGAACTTCTATACACCTGTCACCAAAATCATGCACTTCTCTTCGCTTTTTTCATCATCCGGTCGCTGTACCAGAATCCGACTGTCAACGAAGCCGCGTCGACGACAATAAGGAACCATGAATCTGTATAACCCTTTGAAACCGAGGCCGCAATGAGGGCTACGGTCAAGATCAATCCGACATAGTGATTATACGTCACCCGTGTGAACAGAACGACAAGCAATCCTGGTAAAAATAAACCTAAAATGATTTTAGACACGTTCAACTCTCCTTAAAGATAAGGGAATAACACATATTCTACCGAAGTTTTCCCTATCTGGAAAGGGTTTTCCTACTCCTCACCCTGCTGAATTAATCTCTGGGTCCTTTCCTTCAACTCACTATGAGGGATGAATTTTTCAGAAAGCATATCAGGCAGGATGTATTCCAAGAAGTATTGTACACACTCCAGGTCCTTGTATTTCACAATCGTCGACAGGGCTTCTTGATAAATTTCAATAAATAAAGGTTCCGGATTCCCTTTTTGAATTTCTCCAAAGGATTCATACAGAAGATCGATTTTGTCTGCGACAGATAAGACCCTTCCTTCTAGGGTTTCGTCTTTTCCCTCTTTAAACCGTTCTCTGTACACTTCTTGAAATTGCGGGGGAAATTCTGTAGTAATGAATTTATTGACCATCTGATCTTCTACCTGACTGAAGAGCTCACGCAACTCTCCCGATGCATACTTTACAGGGGTCTTGATATCACCTGTGAAAAGTTCGGCGTAGTCATGATTCAAGGCTTTTTCATACAGTGCTTTCCAGTCAATTTCTTTCCCGTTCTGTTCTTCCACCGTTCCTAAAAACTGTGCAATTTTGGTCACCTTAAACGAGTGGCTGGCTACGTTATGCTCGTGATACTTAAATCGCCCAGGACAGCGAATGAGGGTTTCAAGGTCGGATAAGCTTTTAAAATAGTGATGAATTCCCATTGTATTCTCCTCTCATTGATCGACTTTACTTTATGAAAATAGTATCAAGTAGAAGGAATAAGAGCAAAGATAATCCATTATACCTCAGCTTCCAACCCTTCTATTTCTCCTAACAGTATATTATTTAGAGCATCGTGATAACGTGTGGGAATTTGATGAGAGGCTCCTGGTATCACATATATTTTCTTAGGATAGCAATCGTTATACAGTTTAAGATGAGAATTGATCCAATCCGATCTTTCTCCATAAATCAAGAGTAGCGGGATGGGAAGCTTCTCTACCTGCTTTATTCCATCATAATGAAGTGATTGCTCGTAGAACTTATACCAAATATGGGGGTTCGCCTTATTCATATGACCCCTGAGCTTCTCACGCTCAAGCTTGTCCTTGAAATGCGCTCTGGAAATAATCCCGGATAGGCGGGCAGGGTGGTCACGAACCATTTTCATGCCCATATGGTGCATCCATTTCAGCTTGGGATTCGTGACTTTCGGATATCCCCCAACCAGGATGAGGGAGGACACCCGATCTTCATAGGTACAGGCGAATGTTTGCCCTACTATTCCTCCTGCAGAATATCCAAGCATCACACAGTCAGAAATATTCAGGTGGTCGAGGATCGCCTTTATGTCCTCTACAAACTCAGCGATACATATATTCTGATCCAAGGTAAAGGAGTCTCCATGTCCTGTTAAGTCCGGAATGATGAGGCGGAAGTGCCTGGAAAGTACATGCTGCTTAATGAAGGTCATCCTTCCCATGCCCGGGGGATGGATCAAGACCAGGGGAGTCCCCATTCCTAAATCGTCAAAATAAAGATCTCTATCCTTTAAATGAATCATCGCCATAAAAATAAATCCTCCCTCAACCGCTTTACTACACATTGTTCTCGGGTTAAGGGAGTTCTAGTCACTTTATTTAAATGAGGCGGACGGAAACAACACCGTGTATTTCTTTCATCCTGCTTTTCACTTGATGTTGTTCTTCTTCGAGGAGTTTCTGATCCAAATCAATCATGGTATAGGCCCACGTATGTTTACTGCGGTTGATCATATCTGCGATGTTGACCGCACACCCGGAGAGAACATTGGCGATTTGACTGACCATATTCGGGATGTTTTGGTGCATGACTGTCACACGCATTTTCCCGCTATAAGGCAGCTCCACGTCAGGCAGGTTCACAGCATGCTTAATATTACCCGTTTCAAGATATGTTTTCAGCTGCTTTGTCGCCATGATGGCACAGTTTTCCTCCGATTCTACGGTAGATGCGCCCAGGTGAGGAACAGGGACGACGTTTTTCATGTTCAATACCTTTTTATTAGGGAAATCCGTCACATATTTACGGACAATTCCTGCTTCAAGGGCCTTTTCCAGAGCATCTTCTTCCACAAGCTCACCTCTTGAAAAGTTCAAGATCGTCATACCCTTTTTCATCTTCGTGAAGCCTTCTTCACTCACAAAGCTTGCCGTTTTGTCTGTTAGTGGAATGTGTAACGTCACAAAATCACACTCTGCCCATACCTCTTCAATATGATGAGCGCGCTTCACATCCTGGGATAAACGCCACGCTGCGTCCACTGATATAAATGGATCATAGGCGACCACATCCATCCCAAGGGACAGGGCATCATTTGCGACAAGGACGCCAATCGCTCCCAAGCCTACGACACCAAGCTTCTTCCCTTTAATTTCACTTCCTACGAATTCTTTTTTCTTTGCTTCTACGACACTTGGTACATCTTCCTCTGTTTCTCTTAAAGTGTTTGTCCAGCCGACAGCAGAATATAAGTTACGTGAAGAAGCGATCAAATTAGCCAGTACGAGCTCTTTCACGGCGTTTGCATTGGCACCGGGAGTATTAAAGACAACAATTCCTTTTTCCGTACAGTAATCAATCGGGATATTATTGACTCCTGCTCCTGCCCGGGCAATGGCTTTGACTGAAGCCGGAAAAGAGTAATCATGCAAGTTCTTTGATCTGACCAGGATTCCATCGGGATCCCCATTCCCATTCAGATGGTAGTTCAGGTCATCCTCGATCAGTGAAAGTCCGCTTTGACTTATGGCATTGTACGTATTGATTGAAATCATTTTCATACTCCCCCTTGCTCAGACTCAAATTTTTTCATGAAACCGATCAGTGCTTCCACACCTTCAAGCGGCATGGCATTATATAAACTTGCTCGCATTCCGCCCACGGAACGATGTCCTTTTAAAAATTCAAACCCTTCTGCCTTGGCTTCTTTTAGAAACCTGGCATCCAGCTCCTCATCACGTGTTGAAAAAGGGATGTTCATTAAGGAACGATTTTTTTCCGGGACAGGGTTATGGAATAAAGATGATTCATCTATACAGGTGTATAAAAGACCTGCCTTCCTCTCATTATCAGCCTGCATCCCTTCGACTCCTCCATTTTCTTTCACCCACTCCAGTACAAGTTTTAAAACATAAATAGAGAAGGTCGGGGGCGTGTTAAAGAGTGAATCATGCTTTACATATGTTTCGTAATTCAGCATCGTTGGACATGTATTAGATGCTTGACCGACCAGGCTGTCATGAATGATCGCCACCGTTACACCCGAAGGACCCAGATTCTTCTGAGCACCTGCATAGATCATCCCAAAGGAGGAAACGTCTATATTCTCAGAAAGGATATGAGATGACATATCGGCTATAAGTGGAATGCCTCCGGTTTCAGGCCACTTATGATAACGCGTTCCTTCAATAGTATTGTTGGAGGTAATATGTACATAGCTTGACTGTGGTGAAAAATCTTCTGGTGTATAAGCAGGTATCTCAAACTTCTCATGGGGTGATAAAGTTCGGGCATTCCCAACCTTCTCCGCTTCTTTGACAGCTTTCTTCGACCAGCTGCCGGTCAGGACATAATCAGCTTCTTGATCTGAACCCAGTAAGTTTAGTGGAATCATGGAAAACTGCAGGGATGCCCCTCCTTGCATAAATACGACATGGTAATCATCCGGGATCGAGAGCAGTTCACGCAATAAACTCTGAGCTTCTTCTATTATATTTTGGAAAGGAGCAGATCGATGACTCAATTCCATCACAGACATACCCGTTTCCTGATAGTTCAATAATTCGCCTTGAACCTTTTTCAGAACAGGCTCAGGTAACACCGCAGGACCAGCAGAAAAATTATACACACGCTTCAACAACAGCACCGCCTAAAGTTCAGAATTTTTCAACAGTATAATCGCGCACAATGGTTTAGTCAATATCAAAAACCAATGATGAAAACGCTTAACAGAACCGTTTTTAGACTCATGCGTGGTTATGGATTGATTCTTTGTCGTTTTTGAAAAAAGCTCATTTCATAAACATTGTGGCATTACATAACTTCCCAAAAGTGAATTTTTGTTTTGGATGAGTGGTAGTGCGAAAACATGGACCGTTCCTTTCCGCTCCACTCTGTGCTTCTCCTAATGATGTATAGCCAATACAAAAAGCTCCTATTATAGGAATATTGAGCGTTTTTTTTATAAAATATCTATATAGGAGTAAAAGAAAATTTTATGTTTACTCATGAATCGAGGGATCATTAAATTATCTTTCAAATGAACTAAACAATGCTCCCACCGTAAGTAACTTCATTTAAAGAGAGTAGTAGCCGTATTCTATATTAAGCTTTGCCATGAATTTTTTTATAGATGGTAAGTGGAACTGCGAAGACTATTGCGGATTTCCGGCGTGCCCAGACCCCGTTCTGCTAAGCTTAGAAGGCTCGCCCGAACGCTATCTGCAAGCTGAGCGGTTCCCCTTATCATCTAGCAAACATTTATTGACAGAGCCCTGGCAGATTCAATTTTATTTATCAACAAGCTTTACGAAAAGAGCCTAAAAAAATAAAAAAACAGCTCCCCCACTTACCCGCAGAGGGCAAAATGAAGAGAGCCGGTTGGTTGAGCATTAACCTGTTAAAATATCTTCTTTTGGATAGCGGATCTTTTCTTTGTCTGGTCTGGATAGGGAGAAGGCCAGTGTGAGGGGGCCAAGTTTCCCGACAAACATCACGATGATAATGATCCATTTACCTATCGCTGTCAAGGATCCTGTAATCCCCATGGACAACCCCACCGTTCCAAAAGCTGATACCACTTCAAAGAGAATAGCCAGGAAAGAAGCATTCTTTTCCGTCATATCAAGGAAAAACAGGGCCGTAAAAACAAGGAGGACACTGATCATCGACACAGCCAAAGCTTTAAAAATATAGTTTTGATCGATCGTACGACGAAAAATACGAATTTCTCTTTTCTCCTTTAAGAAAGCAAACACACTCAATGAAATCACAACAAAGGTGGTCAGCTTGATTCCTCCACCTGTTGAAGCACTTCCGGCCCCGATGAACATCAAAAGAATCGTAAGCAGCAATGTGGAGCGTTCCATGCTGCCATAATCAAGCGAGTTAAAACCGGCCGTACGGGGGGTGACCGCTTGAAAATAGGAAGCGAATAGTTTATCAAGGAATGGTAACTGAGCCAGTGTATTCGGGTTATTATACTCCAAGATGAAAATCATCATAAAAGCGAATACATTGATGACAAATGTCCCTACTACCATGATTTTCGTATGGAGGGAAAGTTTGCGAATCGTTTTCGATTTCCATAGGTCCACTAAAACAGTGAATCCGATCCCTCCTACAATAAACAGAAACGAAATTGTGATGTTGACGATGGGATTTCCCACGTACCCCATTAAACTATCGGACCACAGAGAGAATCCTGCATTATTAAATGCGGAAATCGAATGAAATATACTGACGTAAAGCCCTCTTCTCCAACCGAATTCAGGAACCCATTCAGACGCCAGTAATAGGACGGCAAATCCTTCAACAAGGAAGGAAAAGATAAATAAATATTTTACAAGCTTGATGACCCCTCCTACAGACGTCTGATTTAATGCCTGTTGAAGAAGAAGCCGTTCTTTAAACCCGATTTTCTTACCGAGCATCATAAAGATCAAGACGGCAAAGGACATGATGCCAAGTCCCCCGATTTGGATCAGACTCATAATGACCACTTCTCCAAAGAGGGTGAAGGCATCTCCTGTATCAACGACCGCAAGCCCTGTAACCGTCATGGCGGAAGTCGTCGTGAACAAGGCATCAAGCCATGTAATCGATTCTGTGGTGGCAAACGGCAGCTTAAGCAAACCCATTCCTACTATGATGAAGAATAGAAATGTCACAACGAGAAGTTGAGGAGGGCTTAACCGGATCACCTTATGTTTCATAGGTTATACACCTTCTTTTTCAAATCGATTGATATCCCTGTTATGTCCAATGACGATCAATAGATCTTCCATTTTTATGACTTCATCGGCAGAAGGAGATACAATGACTTCCTCCCCGCGGTGAATGGCAATGATATTACAACCGAATTTCGCCCGGACATCCAGATCAATTAACGTTTTGCCCGCCACCTTTTTAGAGGCACGCACTTCAACTATACTGTGCTCTTTGGATAGTTCGATATAATCAATGATCTTTTCTGACGTAATGTGATGGGCAATTCTCCGCGCCATGTCACGTTCAGGATGAATGACTTTATCGGCCCCGATACGGTCCAATACCTTCTGATGATAAGAGTTCGAAGCTTTGACCCATACTTCTTTAACCCCTAATTCTTTTAAAAGTAAGGTGGTAAGAATACTTGCTTCTATATTATCCCCAAAGGACACGATCACGTGATCAAAGTTTCTGAGTCCAAGGGATTTCAATACAGATTCATCCATGGCATTCGCCTGCACGGCATGCGTGGCAATGTCTACATAATGCTGGACGACATCATGATGAATATCAATGGCTAACACTTCAACATCCAGATCAGCCAATTCCTGAACCAGATTCCCTCCAAATCTCCCTAATCCAATAACCGCAAATTGCTTTTTCATGATGAAATCCTCCAAAACCTTTTTAATAGCTTAACCATCTAGTACTTCTTCATTACAACAAAAGCCCAAGTGACTTCAAAAGAAGCGATAACATAAGGCGAACCTGGCGGGGCTTCCTGTGCCTTTATGGCAGGTTTGACTCATGACTTCTCGCCTCCAGCCTCCTGAGCCGGACTTCTAAACAACGCAAAAAGACCAGCAGGAACTAAGCCTGTGGTCATCCATAATCGATCACAAGTATCATCCTCTCCCATTACGCTTACGAGGTTAGCTGACGGATTCGGGTTATGGAAGTAGCCCTACCTTTCAAAAGAAAGGATTCACCCCTTTAAAATACTCGGGTCCCCCGCTTCAAAAATGAATTAAGCGATAAAGAATATTCATTTGATGATAGATATATTACTCCTCTCCTAATTCGTTGTAAATAGGTTTTATGTAAAAATTTTTTAAATGAAAAACAGGCAAAATTATCTCAATCCATCCAGCATTTACTGTTCGTTAAAAAGGTTTCTCTTTTCTGTATCAGGGGAATAGCATACATAAGTATTACGAAAATAGAACCAGAAGGGAAGAAGTGTATATGGCCGGAGTTTCATCCATTACAACATCAAGAAGTTCATCTGTTTCATCAAATGATATAAAACCTTGGATTAGAGGGTTTGCACGGATTGGATTCATTTCAAGAGGGATTGTTTATATACTGATTGGCACATTGGCCGTTATGGCCTCACTCGGGATAGGAGGAAGCACTTCAGACTCGAGTGGTGCCTTTGCAGCAGTGGCGAGCAAACCTTTTGGGGAAGTCCTTCTATGGATATTAGGTCTCGGCCTGATCGGAATTGTTCTTTGGCACCTCATTCAAGTGGTAAAAGATCCGGAACATGTGAGAAATGACGGGAAATCAATGTTTAGAAGACTCGCTAATCTGATCACCGGGATTGCTTACGGTTCTTTGACTTATAATGCTTTCGCCATTGCGATGCATGCCAAAAGCTCCGGTTCGGGATCGAAACAAACCTTATCTGCTAAGTTATTATCTCAGCCCTTTGGTCAATGGGTTGTAGGAATTGTCGGACTTATCATTATTGGATATGCACTCTATGAAATTCATAATGCTTATACAGAAAAATACACGAACAAATTTAAACGGCATGAAATGTCCGAGAAAGAATGGGAATTGGGAAGAAAAACCGGAAAGCTCGGGTTATATTCCCGAGGCACCGTCTTTTTACTGATCGGTTATTTCTTTATTCAAACGGCGATCACAGCCGATCCGGATAAAACACAAGGATTGGATGGTGCACTTTCCAAGATAGCTCAACAACCTTATGGACAATGGCTGCTGGGAATTGTAGCCGCAGGATTGATCCTTTATGGCGTGTTTCAAATTTTAACAGGTAAAAACCGTCATATGAGCATTTATTAAGAATGAAAAGGAGCAGCCAAAGGGCAGCTCCTTTTTTCTTCTGGCAACATTGTTAAAATGTAACTGGATTCATTTCTTCTGTTAAAGCCTTCATATTATATCCTTGATCAGTCAACTTCTTAAGTAAAGAATCTAAATAAGCGAGTGTCGTAGGTTTTTCATGAATAAGAATGACTTTTGGCTGGTTTTCAAATGAATAAGAAGCTAACTGATCCATGACATTCTGAACATACTCCCCACTATGATATTTCCAATCTTCACTATCTACATTCCAATCCCATAAACTAAATCCTTCTCTCTTTACTGCTTTCAAATATTCCGGCTTCATATTGGGTACGGACCCATAAGGAACGCGAATCAACTCGCTTCGAATACCTGTAATGGACTCTAACGTAAATTGGGCCGTCAGCATCTCCCCTACAACCGATTCACTAGATTGGTAGATTTCTGATACATCATGGGTGACACCATGCAACCCGACACTATGCCCTTCTTCCACTATCTGTCGAACGGCCTCACTATGTTTTTTCATATTCGGTTCCAGCATAAAGAAGCTCGCTTTTGCCCCATACTGATTTAGCACTTTAAGAATCGCTCCCGTATTTACATTCGGACCATCATCGAATGTAATGTAAACCGTCTTTTCATCCTCGAAATTCCCTTGTTCATTGGACGAATGGTCTTCTATTTCCACTTCCTCATAGTAATTGTCGTCGTCTTTCACACTCTCCTCTTCACTGAAATTAGCTTCTTGTTCCTCTTCTTGAGTATCGCTGTCATCCCCTACTACAGGTTGTCCCGATTCGCCATCTTCTTTTTCAGAGGGTTCTTCCTGGACTGTATTTTGTTGAGTCGTTGATTCCTTTGAAATCTTCGCTTCCCCAATGTCCAATACCCACGAAGTTGAAAGAATGAGTAACAGTACTATCACTGCTGCCAATCCACCCAACTCAATAGGTTTGATCCATTTTCTTTTTTCCCTTTGTCTCCCCATCTCGATCACCTTTCTGCGCTCTTGTTACGTTTAATGATAGGATCATGGGCGATGAAAAGGGTTACTTCCCGGTTACAAAGCAAGGGCGACTTTTGTAACTTTTTTGTTACTTTTGTCGATTGAGTTTACACTATACTAGTGAAAGCTATAGGCAGGATGTGATGATCAATTGAAGAAGATTTTGTTCCTTACGGGTTGTCTTTTGATGTGTACGGGTTGCTCTTTATTCCAATCCAACACTTCATTACTGAAGCCGCCTGAACTTCCGGTTAAACAGCAGGAAGTGAAACAAGCGATCGGAAAATATGTTCCGTCACAGGCAGAATGGGTTTCACCGATTGAGGACAAACAAGCAAACAAAATGATTGAAGCAGATTTGGATCACGATCAAACTAACGAATTGATCGTATTTTATAGACTACCTGATCAAACCTCTCAATTGGAAGCCATTGTTCTAAAGGAAGAAAAAGGGGAATGGAAGGAAAAAATGAAATTGAAGGACCTTGGAAGGGAGCTTCATAAAGTGGAATTCCTGGACTTTAACCAGGATGGATACAAAGAAATACTGGTTGGGTTCTCTTTCTCAGAAGACGCCTCAGACAAAGCACTGATCGTGTACGACCTGACTAAAGGTAAGCCGCAGAAGCTGTTTGAATCCCAATATAGTGCGTTTTTTTCAGGGAACTTCACGAAAGATGATCAAGGGGAAATCATCCTGGCTTCACTGGTACCAAACCAGTCTCATTCTGTTCGTCTTTATCAATTCAGCCATCATAAAATGAACGTGTTAGATGAGCTGAGATTAGATCCATATGTATACCCTTACTACCATTCCTTAGCCGGGTCCATCTCCCCTTCTTTAAAAGGAGCGATACTGGATGCAGGTGTAGGTGCTCATTCGTCTACGTCATTCATTGTTGGTGTAGAGGACGAGAAGTTGGTGAATGTTTTACCGGAAAACATGAAGGAGGAAGAGCTTTTCAGGGCATATGCCGTGAATAGTGAAGATTCGAACGGGGATGGAATCCTTGAATTCACTCTTCAAAAAGAGGCAGGCGATGATAATCTTGCCTATTCTGAGATGCCTTTCATCAATGAGTATTATCAGCTCAACGATCAAAAGCAAGCCGAGCTCATTCATCGATACTACGACAATGCAGCTTATTTATACAGGTTCGAGATCCCACAGGACTGGCCCTCTGTAGAAGTGGAGGAATCAGAAGACGGACGTTATGTGAAGTTTCTTTCCATGAAAGATGGCAGCGTGCTATTTGATGTATACGCGATTGACAAAGGTCAACCACTTCCAAAAGGGTGGAATCTATTATATGAAACCAATCAATTCACATATGTAACAAAATACTCACCGGCAATAGGTAAGCAACTCTTCCAGCCTATCTGATGAGAAAATGGAGGTGTAGTTGGATGAAGCACATTTTGATTATTGAAGATGAAGAATCCATCCGTGGCTTTATCGAGATTAACTTAATGCGATACGGATACGCTGTCTTTCAAGCTGGTAGCGCAGAGGAAGGAATCGACCTGGTCAAGAAAGCACACCCCCCAATCGATATTGTCTTACTTGATGTCATGCTCCCCGGCATGAACGGATTTGAAGCATGTAAAGAAATCAGAAATTGGAATCCATCCATTGGAATCATCATGTTAACGGCCAAAGTTCAGGAAATGGATAAGGTACACGGGTTGATGAACGGGGCAGATGATTATATTCCGAAACCATTCAGCCCGAATGAGCTCATCGCTCGAATTGAAGCGTTATTAAGAAGAATGAATGTTCATCGGGTCAAGGAGGATAGCCAATCCCCCATCACGCTAAACGAACAGAAGAGGCTACTATTCGTTCAAGGAAAGAAGATTGACCTTTCACCGATAGAGTATGAATTACTCAGCATCATTTTCAAGGCAAATGGAGAAGCGATCTCCCGCAATGATCTCTTGGATGAAGTATGGGGACTTCACTACGCAGGCGATCCGAAGATTGTGGATGTGAATATTCGACGAATCCGTCAAAAAATTGAAAAAGACCCTTCCCTTCCTCACTATATCCTGACGGTTTGGGGATATGGGTATCGCTGGAATGACGAAAATGGGAATTAAAAGAAGATTACTCATTCAGAACGTCTCCCTTATTACCTTAACCATTCTGTTATTTTTGGGCATTCTCGTTTCAGGAATCTATTCTTATTACTTCAACGGTACAATAGATATGCTGAAGAATCATGCTGTCAATTCATCTCAGTTTGCCAATAAATATATGAACCTGCATTCCTTTACTCTGAGGAATGAATTGACTAATCTCCAAAATAATTTCTCCATCCCTCAAGCCGAAACACAAATTTTGAACGCGAGTGGAGACTTATTATCCTCTTCGACTGGTTTTATCCCGGATGAAAAGCCTGACTTCAAGGATATTGAGGAGGCATTTCGAAATGGCAGCGGAACTTGGATCGGCAATCACCCAATAACAGGTGAGCATATTTTGGCTGTGTCGGTACCATTAAAAGGAGAGAACAACACCATTGGTTTGATCCGGTTTATAACATCCCTGGAATCACTGGATAACAATTTCCGAACAATCTTGCTTTCTTTATTTTTAATTGGACTCGTTATTTTGCTTATCGTATTTATGGTGAGTACACTTTTTGCCCGTAATTTAACGAAACCTGTGATTGAACTGACCGAAGCATCACAGAAGCTTGCCAAAGGAGAATTGGAAACTAGAATTGTCGGACAGTATAAGGACCAATTCCAAACCTTGAGTACGTCCTTCAATGATATGGCGAGGGAACTCCTTAAAACCGAGAAAATGAAGAATGAGTTCATCTCCTCGGTTTCCCATGAACTTCGCACTCCCCTTACGAGTATTAAAGGATGGAGCGAAACTTTGCTGACGGGTGATTTACAAAATGTCCAGGAAAACAAAACGGGGTTGACCATCATTTCAAACGAAACGAATCGATTAATTGGACTGGTAGAGGAGCTATTGGACTTCTCCCGTTTTTCAAATGGATCATTTACGATTCACCCCAATACCTTTTCTTTCAATCGTACTCTCAATGAAGTCATTCTTCAGCTGGATCAAAAACGGAAAGAAAAAGGTATATCCATTATGTTGGAAAGCGATGAGACAGTGGATCTATTCGCCGATGAAAATCGTATCCGACAAGTATTGATCAATCTCTTAGATAACGCTATTAAGTACTCGGACCCGAATTCAACGATTTTCATTCGTTATAACCAGGCGATTTCCCATTTTACCTTTGGAATAGAAGATGAGGGGCAGGGAATCGAACCGGAACACCTGCAACATATTGCCACCTTATTCTATAAGGAGAGGGAGAATTCAGATGGGGTAGGGTTAGGATTAGCGATCTGTAAAAATATCATTGAATTGCACCATGGAAAATTGTTTGTGAAAAGTGATAAGGGTTCAGGTACAACTGCCGGTTTTACCATTCCCTTACGTTCTTAAAGAGTTTGGATTTTGAATCCAGGCTCTTTCTTTATAATGGATTAAGCATGAATTTTGACACTCCTTTCATTCTATTGTATCTTATGACAATAATTCCTCACTAAACCTATCAGAATTATGATGAATAGTTTTTTTGAGATATTTGGGGAAATCTATTACTAAATAGAAGGAGTGGCTACAATGAAGTCTCTTTGGAGAGGTTATCTAGATACATCGCTTATTGTGAAAATAACCGTCGCTCTCGTATTGGGAATTGCGGTCGGATTGATATTCGGCAAAGATGCATCTGTCCTTTCTCCCCTGGGCGATATATTGATTCGCTTGCTGAAATTTCTTATCATCCCTCTTATCCTGTTTACATTGATGGTCGGCGTGAACCAGACCAATGTGAGCAAACTCGGACGAATGGGAGGAAAAACGTTCTTATATTATTTATTCTCTTCAGCATTAGCGATCATGGTAGGGATTGCTGTTGCAAGTATTTTCAACCCTGGAACGGGCATGACCCTCGATACGACGGAGAAATTTGAAGTACCGGAAAATCCAGGGATGACCAGTGTACTTCTGAACATCATTCCGGAGAATATCGTCACAGCGTTCACGGAAATGAACCTTCTTGGAATCATCTTTACCGCCATTGTGTTTGGTATTGCCATTTCCTATTTAAGGTCATCATCGGAACATCATGAACTGGGTGAACAGGTGTATAAAGTCGTGAACGGGTTAAACGAAGCGACACTAGCCATCATGAAGGTGATCCTTCAATATGTGCCGGTCGGAATCTTTGCCATCATGGCTGATACAGTCGGAAAACAGGGATTAGATACATTGTTATCATTAGGAAATATGATTTTGGTGCTTTACATTGCATTGTTTGTCCAAATTGCCATCTATATTGTCGCCTTGCTCATATTCAAAATTAGTCCCGGCAGGTTCTTTGCCCAGGCACGGACACCGATGATCACAGCATTTGTGACCCAGAGCAGCTCAGGTACCCTGCCTCTAACATTAAACGCAGCAAAAAATCTTGGTCTGCCTAAAAGCTTATATGGATTCAGCTTACCACTGGGGGCCACGATCAATATGGATGGCGCTGCGATTCGGATCGCCGTATCAGCTGTTTTCGCTGCAAACGTAATCGGCAATCCATTAAGCCTGACTGATATGCTGGTCGTTGTCCTCGTAGGAACTCTGGCTTCAATCGGAACTGCCGGCGTTCCGGGGGCAGGCATTATTATGATTGCCACTGTATTCGCCCAGCTGGGGTTACCGATGGAGACCGTTGCCCTGCTGACGGCGATTGATGCCCTGGTTGGTATGGGTTGTACGGCTCTTAATGTGACGGGGGATTTGGTTGGTACGTCGATTATTGATAAGACGGAGAATGAAGACAATCAGAAATCCGCTTCCGTATAAATATCGAATAATAAAACAAGCTTGAGTTGCCTCAAGCTTGTTTTATTTAAGGATGGGATTTCCATTCCGTTAAGGCATCCATCAATTTTTCGTGCTCTTTTTTTCCCTTAATGGCAAACCTTAACCACCTTCCATCCAACCCTTTGAAATTTTGGGTATGGCGGCTCACAATACCATTCTCCAACAGAAAACGAAATAACTCGGTTTGATCGTTGAGATCTGGATCCTTTAAGAGATAAAAGTTCGTCTGACTTGGTGAATAGTCGAATCGGGATTGGTCGAAAAATGCAAACAGCTTCTCCCTCTCCCTTTTCACCATGTATTTAGTATGATAAACGAAATCTGTTTCCTCCAAGAGTGTTTCTCCTACTTTTTGAGCGATTCCGTTCACACTCCAATGAACTTGATAGTTTCCCAGTTCCTTCACGACTGTCTCACCAGCCATCAGAAAACCCAAGCGGATCCCGGGAATGCTAAACATTTTCGTCATGCTTCTTAACACCAGTAGATTTGAGTATTCCTTTACCAGATGAGCTACCGTCACCTCTTCCAAAGGGAAATCATAAAATGCTTCATCCACAATCACATAACAATGTTCTTTATGAGCTTCCTTAACAATCTCTTTTATCTTTGAAGCTGAATATAACACACCAGTCGGATTGGTCGGATTACATATAAAGACAGCATCCACCTTTGAAAGATACGCTGCCAACTTCTTTGAACCAAGATCCCAATCGTTCTCTTCCAGAAGTAGGTGATGAATGGTGCAGTCATTGATTTGACAAGCCTTCTCGTATTCTGAAAAGGTGGGATGAATGATGAGAACATTCGAATGGGCCAACCATCTCCCAATAAGATGGATCAGTTCAGCACCACCATTCCCTATGAGAATTTCTTCTTCCAACACCCCTTCTTTACGGGCAATTTTTCTTCGTAAAGATACAGAGTGAGGATCCGGATACGTCACGATTTCCTCTAACAGATCCTGCCAGATCTTTTTCAAACGATCTGGCGGACCGCTGGAGTTAATATTTGCACTTAAGTCGACGATTTGATCAGGCATCGAAATATCCATTGCTCTATATGTATATTGCGGATTCGATCCATGTTCTGGTAATTTCAACAAGTACTCCCCCTATCCAAAGAATCATGATAAAAATGAAACACGCTTTCTGCATACGGCTAATGGTTGCAGGGATATGATTCCGTTCTAATTCAAAAACCTTTCTTCCCATTTTTTCTCGATGGGAAACCATCCCTTTATACGTGTTGAGGCCGCCCAGTTGAACCCCTAGACTCACCGCGACTGCCGCTTCCCCCCAGCCGCTGTTAGGACTAGGGTGTTTCTTGGCATCGTTCAATAGAATTCGAAATCCTTCTTTGTAAGTGAAATATACAGGACGTATACAGAAAAATAAGATGAATCCTGTGATTCTACTCGGAATCCAGTTCAGGACGTCATCCAGCTTGGCTGATGCCCACCCAAAGTCTAAGTACCTCTTATTCTTGTATCCCACCATGGAATCACACGTATTCACACATCTGTACACGATGGCAAGAGGGGCACCGCCAATCAATGCCCAAAACAAAGGAGCCGTTATCCCATCACTTGTATTCTCCGCAACGGTTTCAACAGTCCCTCTTACAATTTCACTTTCATTTAAGTTTTCTGTATCTCTGCCCACAATATATGAAAGCTTTTCCCTTGCTGTTTTCAGATTGTTTTCTTCAAGTGGTTGCAATACTTCTAAAGCAGCCAATCTAAGGCTCTTTTGGGAAATGGTCGTCGTGATGACGATGGCCTCTACCAAGATCCCTAAGATTGTATGCATAGAATAACTTGCCCAAATGAGGCAAGAGGTAAGAATAAACGCTGCCACTACCAATATTGATACCATCACTATACCTTTCCTTTTTAGAAACCCTCCTTTATTCAACCTGCGATCTAAACGAGAAATCGCCTTTCCCATCCATTTAACAGGATGAGGCCAGTGGGGCGGGTCTCCAATCCATAGGTCCAGCAAATAGGCGATTGTTATAGCTAACAAGTGATGAATCATCAGGTCCCCACCCTTTTCTTATACTTGGAAATCGCGTGGATGGTGCACTCATAAACCCCTTTACTAATCCTTTTTCCCAAGGGGGTAATCGTTCCTGCATATTCCAGAAGGACTCCCTCTTCAGTGCTCGCGATTAATATACTGTCAGTAGAGGTACCCGTTGCTCCACTCCCTGTAACAGGGTCATTTACATTATGAGCTGCAAGTGCTTTCACCTTGGCTTCTGTTGCAGTCATAATCCCTTGGATGCTTGCAGCATCCGATACTCTCCCATTGATAAACACCCAGATGTTAATCGTGCCGGGTGAATGATCAAACGAGTGACAATCACTCATACTTGCATCAACGGCATTGCCGACTCCTGCTGTAACGACAATGAATACAGAAAATGATTCCTCCTCATAAAACCCCCAACACGCATCTTCCAATTGAACAGCCGTCATCATGCCGACCGTTTCATCTCTTTTTACACCTATTTGCTGGAGATAACCTTGCATCTCTTCATGATGGTTATCACTATTGTAGTTTTTCGATACATGGCGATTCACAAATGTTGTATACCAGCCTGTTCCGGCATTGGTGACGCCTGAGGATATGGTTTTGAGTGGGCGTGTTGATTGGAGGATGATTTGATTCTTGGAGCAGGTTAGTAAGTGGTGGTTGATGATTTCTCTCTTCATAGGCTACCTCTCCTTTAAACTAACTATACTATTATATCAATACTGTGATTTTCCTTCTAATACCAATCTCATAATTTGGACTTAATATGTTCTCCAATGAAAAGCACGACAAAAAGAGCTAACTCTTTCATTCCGGAGTTAGCTCTTTCATCATCACATTATGCACCAAGGAAAAATGCCCCATATAGCAATGCAGCACCTATTACGTATGCTGGACTCACTTTCCATTTTTCAAGTAGAAAATAACTGCACACTGCAATCAATCCAGTTTGAACAATTCCGATTCCCTCATAAGCATTGGTAAAGAAACCAATCGTCATGACCCCTAACAATACTGCAATTGTCGGACGAACCAAATTTGTCATCTTTTTCACTCTGGGGGAATCCTTATATTTCATTAATAAACCGAGTAACATAATCATCAAGATCAATGAAGGTGCAACTGTTGCAAACACACCGACTATTGCCCCGGGCACCCCGCCTTGCTGGTAGCCTATGTAACCGGCCATCTTTGTAGCTATAGGTCCCGGCAAAGCATTTCCTAACGCCAAAACTTCACTGAACTCACTTACTGTCAACCACTCGTAATGATCAACCACTTCATTTTCCACCAATGGTATTGATGCCGGCCCCCCTCCATATCCCAATACTCCCGGAATGAAGAAAGCCAAGAAAATTTGAATATATATCATGATGCTTTCACCTGCTTTTCCTGACCTGGATTTCGTGACAGAAGGGCAAATCCTAGTAAAGCACCAATCACGATAGCCGGGTGAACTCCTAAGACGGAAAGTAATAGAACACTCACTGCCAGCAGAATGATGGTTATTTTCCAGCCCATACTATTTTGAGACTTTTGGACAAACCCCCACGTTAAGACACCAAGCATAACGCCGACTACAGGAACTACTGCACTGGCCATACCCTGTACCCAATTCTTATCTTTATAAGTATTTAGAACGGTCAGCAATAAAACCATCAAAACAATAGTCGGAATGATGGTGGCCAACACGGCATTAATCATCCCTAAGTAGCCACCGACCCGAAATCCGATATACCCCGCCATCTTGGTTGCAATCGGACCAGGCAATGCATTCCCAAGAGCCAAAACATCGGAGAAATCATCATCGTTCATCCATTTATATTTTTCCACTACCTCTTTGTGAACGAGTGGGATGGAGGAAGGCCCCCCTCCAAACCCCAACATACCTACTCGAAAAAAAGCGAGAAATAAATGCCATTGTTTCATGATGTCACCCCCTCTTCCATTCGATCAATCACCATTCATCACCAAGCCGAAATAGCCCCATCAGTCCGTGACTCTGTACCTCCCATTAGAACTCCTGATGCTGGATTTCTCCAAATGATCTGGCCTCTTCCGAAAGATCCTTGATCTGTCGCTACTTGAATATGATGTCCCCTCCTAGCCAATGCCTGGGCAATGTGGTTGGGGAAATTGGGCTCAACCAGTACATCTTTATCCTTTATCCATTGCCATCTTGGTGCATCCAAAGCTGCTTGTGGGTTTAAATGAAAATCAATCGTATTCATCACCACTTGGAAATGTCCCTGAGGTTGCATATATCCCCCCATCACACCGAACGGACCTATTGCCTCTTCTCCTCTTGTCAGAAATCCAGGAATGATCGTATGGTATGTTTTCTTTCCGGATTTGAGTGCATTGGGATGCTCAGGATCTAAAGAGAAATCATGCCCCCTGTTCTGCATGGAAATACCGGTACCCGGAATCACAATACCAGAACCAAATCCCATATAGTTACTTTGTATGAAGGAAACCATATTCCCCTCATCGTCCGCAGCAGCCAAGTAGACTGTTCCGCCTTTTTGGGGCTGATATTCTTTTGGAGTGGTCGCGTCCTCTTCAATCATTTCCCGTCTCGAGCGTGCGTATCCTTCAGATAACAAGTGTTCCACAGAAACCGGCATTTCTTTTTCTTCTGTGATAAATGCTTTTCCATCGGTAAAGGCAAGCTTCATGGATTCGATTTGTTTGTGATATGTATCAACAGCGTCTTTTTCTGATAAATGGAAGCCCTGCACAATATTTAGTCCCATCAAGGTTACCAGCCCTTGGCCGTTAGGAGGAATTTCCCAAACATCGTAGCCTTTGTAGTTTGTTGAGATCGGGGTCACCCATTCCGCTTTATACTCTGAAAGATCTTCCTTGGATAAATAACCACCGCACCTCTCGACATAGGAAGAAATCTTTTCTGCGAGCTCTCCCCTATAGAAACTCTCTCCATTTGACTCTGCAATCAATCTGAGAGTGTCGGCGTGACCTGGTGATGACCATATCTCGCCTATAAGAGGGGCTCTCTGATTGGGGGCAAATGTATCAAACCAGGGCTGAAATTTTTTATCATCTTTAAATAATTCCCGGAATTTCTTATAGGCCAAGCCCCAATACTTTCCAAGTACAGGACTGATTGGATACCCTTCTTCAGCATATCGGATCGCTGGAGCCAGCACCTCATTCAATGGGAGCTTCCCAAATTTGCTTGAAAGCTCTGCCCATGCTGAAGGGGCACCTGGAACGGTGATAGGGATAGCTCCATGCACAGGCATCCCTTCATGCCCTTTCCGTTTAACATCTTCAATGGAAATACCTTTTGGAGAAGGTCCGCTTGCATTCAAACCATGAAGTTTCCCCTTTACCCAAACCAGGGCGAAGGCATCACCACCAATTCCATTGGACGTGGGTTCAACTACTGTCAGCGCAGCCGCAGTGGCAATCGCAGCATCTATCGCATTTCCGCCCTTTTGTAAGATCTCCAATCCAGCCTGAGATGCAAGTGGCTGAGAAGTAGCCACCATTCCTTTCTTCGCAAAAACGGTATTACGTATTGAAGAATACGGTTGATATAAATGATCCATCTTCATAATACTTCACTTCCTTTTTCGACATGATGACACGCTACATAATGTTGATCTCCCATATCACGCCAAACCGGCTTCTTTTGCTTGCATATCTCTGTAGCAATCGGACAGCGTGTATGGAATGTACATCCCGAAGGAGGATTTGCAGGGTTTGGGATTTCCCCTTCCAACCGGATTCTCTTCCGATTCCTCTCGATCGAAGGACGGGGGATAGATGACAAGAGAGCCTTCGTATAAGGGTGCAATGGGTTTTCGTAAAGCTGTTTGGCAGATGCCAATTCAGCCGTGTTTCCTAAGTACATCACCATTACCCGATTACAAAAATAACGTACCACTCCCAGATCATGAGAGATGAATAGATAGGTTAAACCGTATTTTGACTGAAGAGTCTTTAACAGTTTCAGAACTTGTGCCTGCACGGATACATCGAGTGCAGAAACTGCTTCATCACAAATAATGACTGAAGGGTTCAATGCTATGGCACGAGCGATTCCTATTCTTTGGCGCTGCCCCCCGCTGAACTCATGTGGATATCGGTCATAATGTTCTTCCTTTAGACCCACCTCATTAAGCAGGTCGATTACTTTCTCTCTTCTATCTTTACTGGACAGCTTGGTATGCATGATAAAAACTTCTTCAAGGGCATCTCCTATTCGCTGTCTTGGATTCAGTGAAGCATATGGATCCTGAAAAATCATTTGCATTTGTTTCTTGAATGGAAGTCGGTTACGATCGGATAAATGCTGAAGCTCCTGTCCCCGAAAGATCACTTTTCCTTCAGTCACAGATTCCAAGCCTAGTACGGCTCTGCCTAATGTAGATTTACCACACCCGGACTCCCCGACTACACCTAAACTCTCACCCTCAAACATTTCTAAACTGACATCCTCCACTGCTTTCACATGACCTTGAACTCTTTTGAGTAATCCCCCCTTGATGGGGTAGTATTTTTTCACTCTTTCTAACTTAAGTATGGACGATTTTTTGACGGTTGTCGGCACCTTCGTCTACCTCCTGTAGCCAGCATTTCACTCTGTGGTCTCCGTGCAATTCAAAATCATCTGGAACTTGAACGACACACTTTTCCATTGCGTAAGGACACCGGGGATGAAAACGACACCCGTTGATTTCTTCATTAATATTTGGAAGTGAACCAGGTATTGCCTCAAGTTCAAAATCGGGTTCATCCAAATTGGGTACAGAATTCAACAACCCCTTGGTATAAGGGTGCTGGGGATTTTCAAAAATGGATTCTACTGACCCCTCCTCTACTTTTTCCCCTGCATACATGACCATTACTCGATCTGCCACTTCTGCCACAACCCCCATATCATGTGTGATCATCATAACCCCCATCCCAAGCTTATCTTTCAAATCTTGGATTAAATCAAGGATTTGAGCTTGAATGGTCACGTCCAAGGCAGTAGTCGGTTCATCCGCAATGAGTAATTGGGGGTGACAGGCGAGTGAAATGGCAATCATGACTCTCTGCCTCATTCCTCCACTTAACTCATGAGGGTACTGTTTCATTCTTTTTTCAGGATATGGGATGCCTACTTGCTTCAATAGTTCAATCCCTTGTTTATGAGCATTTGATTTATTTAGCTTATGATGTAAAATGAGCGGTTCTCTCAATTGATACCCGATTGTCAAAACCGGGTTCAGCGCCGTCATAGGCTCCTGGAAAATCATTGATATATCCTTACCGCGAATCTTTCTAAGTTCCTCTGAGGAGATTTGGGTTAAATTCAGACCCTTGAAATCAATACTGCCATCCTTGATGAATCCATTGCTTGGGAGCAGACCCATCACGGATAATGATGTAATGCTTTTTCCGCACCCTGACTCCCCTACGACACATAGGGTCTCTCCTTTTTTTATAGAGAACGATACTCCCCGGACAGCCGACACATCACCGTCTGCCGTCCGAAAAGCTGTAACTAAGTTCTTTACAGATAATAGATCTGTTGTCATCTTTACCCCTACTCTCTGTAAACGTTGTATAACGACCATTGTCCAGTCGGATCTAATTTAAGACCTTTTACAGATTGATCCGTTGCAGCCGTTACCACTCCATGATTCATGACGATGACCGGTGCATCCTTAACGAGTAATTTATTCGCTTCATCCAGTTTCTCGGCACGTACATTTTGATCAACATTTTCTCTCGATTCATTAACGAGCTTATCGAATTCAGGATTACTATATCGGACTCTATTGGACGAACCTACGTTATCTGAATGAAAGTTTGGATACAATAGCTCACTTCCATCTGACGTTGTATTAGACCAGCCAAGGAACGTCATATCATATTTTCCATCACGGGCTGTATCTAAGAACGTTCCCCATTCCATCGTCTCAATGGATACTTTTAAACCAGCTTCCTGCAACTGAGATTGAGCAATCTCTGCCATCAGCATATAACTATCACGATTCGCCACTAATATCGTAAGCTCTTTTTCTTCAAAGTTATTCTTTTTCACCAGTTCTTTCGCTTTTTCAAGATCGTGTTGATACCCTTCTTCGTTTGCTGACTCATCATATCCGAATACCTTCGGGCCGATTACACTGTTTCCTTCAATGCCAAGTCCATTCAACTTTTTCACGTAGGCTTCACGATTGAGTGCATATGCCACCGCTTGTCGAAACTCGGGGTTGTTCATCGGCTCTTTTTCCATATTGAATCCCATATAGTAAACAGGGGTCCCTTCCTGCTTTGATACCTCTACATTCTTTAGAGTCTCTACACGTTGTAATTGTTCGGTGGGAATGGCATCAATAAATTGGACCTTTCCTGTTTGAAGCATAGAAATCGCTGTCGTCACTTCTGGTACCACTTTGAAAACGACTTTTTTAAGCTTAGGTGCATCCTGCCAATAATCTTCATTTTTCTCGATTACAACCTGATCTCCCGGTGTCCAACTTACGAATGTAAAGGGTCCGGTTCCTACAGGTTCCTTCATTAAATCTTGAGATTCATCCGCTGCCGGACTGACAATTGATGAATTTGTATGGGACAATGCTGCCAATAATGGTCCATATGGATATTTCGTTTTAATTTCAACCGTATAGTCATCCACCACATTCACTGACTCAATAGGCTCCAATAGCGACGCACGGGGTGCAGCTGTCTCGGGGTCCATAAATTTATCGAACGTATATTTAACTGCTTCTGCATTAAAGTCCGTTCCATCATGAAATTTAATACCTTCTTTTAGTTTAATAACCCACGTTTTATCGTCTGGTGTTTCGTATGATTCAGCGAGTAAAGGCTCCATTTCCATCGTCTCTGGATTTCTCGTAAAAAGAGTTTCATAGACTTGTTCAATGACGTTAGAGGAAACCGAATCGTTTGTTAATATAGGTGAAAGCCCCACTACATCGGAAGTTGACGCATACGTTAACTCTTGGGAGACTTCCCCGCTACTTTTGTCCCCGCCTCCACTTGAACTGCTTGAACATGCCGTCATGAAAACTACCAATAATCCTACCAATACGATAAGCCACTTCTTCATCTTACATCCCCCTCTATTTTTATTGATTCAGATCCATGTTTGGATCAAGTGCATCCCTTAAACCATCTCCGACTACATTAAAAGCAAATACGATCAGCATGATGGCGATTCCCGGTACGATCGTCATATGTGGTGACGTCCACATGAAATTCTGTCCCTGGGCAATCATTGCCCCCCATTCGGGTGTCGGTGGCTGTGCCCCTAAACCAAGATAGCTAAGGGCAGCCGTTGATAGGATGGCTGTTGCCATTCTCATGGTCGCGAATACAATGATGGGGGCTATACAGTTAGGCAGAATATGTTTCACCAAGATCCGCAGATCACTGGCTCCAAGTGATTTCATTGCTTGAATGTACTCTTGCTTCTTTACGGATAATACAGATCCTCTTACGATACGTGCGCAAGTTGGGATGGACCAAATACTAATTGCAATCGCCACATTCACTAAACTCGTTCCAAGAACGGCAATGATCAGCATTGCTAGGAGGATACCCGGGAAAGCAAAAAGTAGATCCACAATCCTCATGATGAATCCATCCAGCTTACGATAATAACCTGACAGGAGACCGAGTGTAACTCCCCCAATCAGCCCCAGACTTACAGCAGTGATCCCCACTACAAGGGAGATTCTTGCTCCAAAGACAATCCTGCTCCACATATCGCGGCCATAGTTATCCGTTCCCAGCCAGTGTCCTTCCGAGAATAGAGGTAATTCACTTGCCGCTAAATCTTGTTTAAGCGGCCCGTGGCTAGTAATCAATGGTGCTGCTATAGCCAGAAAAATTTGGATGGTTATAATAATCAAGCCAATTACGGCTAATTTATTTTTCAATAAGCGTTTTACGGTCGTTATCAGATACTTTTCCTTTTTCTTCAATTGAGCGGAGCTTCTTACAGAGTTATTTGTCACCACTTCAGCTGCCATTTTGTCTTTCCTCCCTTCTATTAATCGTAGCTAATTCGTGGATCAATAAAGACATAAATAATATCAACCAATAAATTCACAAGAACAAAGAGTGTTGCCACTAATAAAACGGAACCTTGAACCATCGGGAAGTCCCTGGCTGCTATCGCATCAATCATTAACCTTCCCACACCGTTGATGGCGAAGACCTGCTCCGTGATAATCGTTCCGCCAAGGAGGAAACCGAAGTTCAATCCAATGACAGTTATGACAGGAATCATCGAATTTTTAAGGGCATGTATCCAAATGATGGTTTTCTCTTTTAATCCTTTTGCCCTGGCTGTACGTATGTAGTCTGCCCGAATGACTTCAAGCATTGAGGAACGGCTCATCCTTGCAATCATTGCTGCCGATCCTGTGCCCAATGTGATAGCTGGAAGAATCAACTGTTTCATCCCTTCTATTGTCCAAAAAGGAGCATCCAGCCCTCCGACTGGTAAGACCTGAAAATTTACCGCAAATACCAGAATCAGAATTGTTCCAAGCCAGAAGTTCGGTATGGAAATACCCGCTAAAGCCACAACCGTGCTCGAAACATCCAACCAGGAATTTTGTTTCAATGCTGAAATAATTCCAGCGATGAGTCCGATCACTACTGCTACGATCATGCTCGCAATAGCGAGATTCAACGTATTAGGGAACCTGACTGCAATCGCTTCAGATACGGATTGTTTTGTTTGATAGGAATAACCAAAATCACCTTGAAATACCCCTTTCAGATAATCCCAATATTGTACTAAGAATGGATCATTCAGGCCGAGATTATCGCGGATGGCTGCAATATCAGATTCTGAAGCAGTGGGTCCTCCGATAATGGATGCTGGATCTCCTGGTGCGATATGCATACTGCCGAAAACCAGGAACGAAATACCGATGAGTAAAAGTATAAGCTCTAAAAATCTACGTGTTATGAGTGCTGCCAAAATGTTCAACCTCCTTTTCCTTTAACCTGAAAGAAATTTACGTTTGTTAGGAAAAAGTTGATATTAACCTAACAAACGTAGTTAATTTTATGTTATTGACGATTATATCGGATACCGAAAGGAAAATCTACACATTTTTCTAAAAAATTTATTTATTTCGAATATTTAACTTTTCTTAATGTTTTTCAAAATAAACCAAAAAAAAGAGCTTACCAAATTGATGGTTAAGCCCTTTTTCCTATAATTTAAGTCCACTTCTACTTTTGAACCTTCTTAGCAGAATGTGACTTTCTACTCTGGAAATGCCCTCCAGAGAATACAATTCATTATTAACAAATTTCTCTAACGCTGTAAAATCTTCGACAAGTACGTGCATATGTAATGTGCTTGGCCCTGTCATTTGATAGCAACTTGCTACACTTGGATTATCTGCTAAGGTTTGAGCGACCTCCACTAAATAAGCGGGCTCACAATCTACTTCAAAGAAAGCCGATACCTGCTTTCCTACCTTTTCAGAATTAATTACTACACTAAATCGCTCTATGACCCCATTTTCCATTAACTGATGTACCCTTTCCCGGACAGATACACGTGAAAGATTCAACTCTTTCCCAATATCAGCGTAAGAAAGTCGTCCATTTTCAGTTAACAACTGTAATATTTTACGATCAATGTCATCAATCTTCATCACATCACCTCACAAATCACACTTAAAGTATTTTAACAAAGTAAATTTATTATAACGATAAACCAGTTTTGAGAAAAGGGAATATCAGAATTCTCCGAAAAGATATGAAGGTATTTCATCCTGTTCCTTTAGTCCTTAATCATTAGAAAACAACAGATTGATTTCTTCTGAATAAACAGAAGGACCCCCTACTTAAGGACGTCCTTCTAATTATAGTATTATTCTCTAAGACGGAGTTTTCTTGAAATTTTCAGGAAACCTGATGATGCTCCCAACCCGAGGATTCATCGGCAAAAATGATTCCAAGCTCGTGATGATCACCTTCGTACAACGCTCCCTGCGTAAAACGGTTTTCCCCGTTTGTCCCAAGTACCTCAAGCTTACAGTACGCCCCGTTCTTTTGAAGGGCTTCATAAAACGCTCTTTCCGTATTTACTTCGACACCGTTCACTTTCAGAACGATTTCTCCTACTTCCAGTGTCAATTTCCTCGCTGGAGAAGCTGGCAATATTCCCAGGATCATGACTCCCTTAGGCTGTCTTTTGAAGAAATATGGTTTAGAATCCTCAGAGATTCTGTAGCGATACGCAATCCATGCCCGTCCACCAACTGCCACAACCACTGCCCCGATTGAAAACATAGGAGCCCAGATTCCTGCTACAGCCAGCGTTAATACAAATGCTCCAAGCCAGAAAACCCTATAACCTGTATGTTTAATCGCAACTTCAGGCAAGGTACTTTTAACAAGCTGCTGAAAACCAATGAGGAATGGCACACAAAGGAGAGAATACGTCTCTGTCCCCAGAGCAAACACAGGCCACCATTCAAATGGAAGCGTCAATGCCCCGGTAGGAATCGGCACAAACATCGGCACAAGCCACAGTTTCTTCCCTTGATGGGCACCTACTTTCAGTCCACGTGCACTTTTAAGTAGACGGGGTGAAGTATGCTTCCACCCGTTCAATCGAATCAAGCTTCCTTCAATCATCGTCAACACACCAAGAAGCACGACGATGGAGCTCAGCAGCCCTACATCCAAGTTTTCTACATATGTATTCACATATGGGATTTCCCACTGAAAATAATCCAACGCAACCAGGATAAAATAAGAAAACCCTACCGTCATGGTCGCAGACATGAGGTGAAAACGACTCGTCAATGCAAACAGGATGGACACCAATCCTATCAGTATGATTCCGGCGAAAGGAATCACAACCCCTGCTCCAACAGTTACGACAGAAAACAGCAATCCAAGTACAATTCCATATGATAATAAAACCCGTGTATCATGATATCCGTCCAGCAATCTCGTATTAAAGTCTCTTCGTTCACTTTTAACACGATAATAGCCCGTCATGATAGCGAAAAACACAGACAAATATAATACAGGATGAAGAAATAACTTTCCAAATCCCTTCACTACCTCCAGCAACCAAAGCTCAACCAATGATCCGTCACCACCTTTTTTAAGAAAATTTGCATTATCTACTATTTTATCAAAAGACTCCCCTAAAACCTATTGCAATTTTATATGATAGTTTTACGATTCGATTTCATTTCCGACAGTATTCTGCATATTTTCCCGGGAAATGATGTCGGATAGACAGGAAAAACAAGTGATTATGTGTGATTTTCAAAATAAAAATAGAGCCAACCATCATCATGATGGTCGGCCCCTAAATTATTAACGCTGTGCTGTTCTTTCAATATATTCTAAAGCGGCCTGCAGCTGCAGGTCATTCTTCTCATTCTTTACGGCTTCAAAGATTTCTTCCTGTAATTTTTCCGCTGTTACAGTATCAATGATCCCTGTCACGTCAATGCTCTCCTGACTTTGGAAATCCTTTACAGCCTTTTCAGTTTCTTTACTGAAATATCCATCCACGCGGTCAATGGAGAATCCAAGTCCTTGAAGCATTTCCTGGGCGTTTTGAATCTGTTCATTGTTCATCCCTTCTTTAAGGGGCTTTTCGACTTGAAGCGGGTGGGCATAGAAATAGGATGGCTGTCTAACAGGGATATCCGGTTTGATCCCCTTTTTATGAATCCAGTTTCCATTCGGTGTCAGCCACTTGAACATCGTCAGCTTGATATTGCTTCCATCTCCCATCGGAACGGCTTGTTGCACGGTGCCTTTCCCAAAACTCTTCGTTCCGATAAGTGGATACCCTTCCGCTTCTTTTAGTGCTCCAGCCAGGATTTCAGAAGCTGAGGCACTTCCTTCATCTATCAACACCACAACAGGATAAGCCTTTCTTGCTTTACTGTTTGAGAAGGACTTCATCACTTCTCCACTTCGCTCTTGAATTTGCACATACGGCTTTTTCTCCGTTACAAATTCTTTAAGGATTTCTTCTACACTTGAAAGTAGACCTCCTGGATTCCCTCTCACATCAAGGACCAATCCTTCTACTTTTTTCTTTTCAAGTTCTTCTAATTGCTTTTTAAAATCAACGGCCGTATTTTCTGAGAAAGTAGTGATCTGGATGTATCCTGTTTTCTTCCCATTGACTTCCTTCACATCAGAGATGACCGTCTCGACAGGAATCTCATCACGTTTCACAGATACTTTGATCGGATCCGTCAGTCCTTCCCGCGTAATTTCCAATTGAACCTCCGTACCCTTTTTCCCTCTGATTTTCAAAGTAGCTTCGTACAGGTCAAGTCCTTCGATGCTATTTCCGTCTACTTTAATGATACGGTCATTCGGTTTCAATCCCGCTTCTTCCGCAGGAGAATTTTTAAATGGAGCAACAATGATCAGCTTTCCGTCCATGATCGTGACTTCTGCTCCGATTCCTTCGAATGAAGAATCCAATGCGTCATTGAATTGGGAGGCAGTCTCGGCATTCATGTAAACCGAGTATGGATCATCGAGGGTCTTCAACATCCCTTGAATGGCTCCTTCCACAAGCTGCCCCTTGTCCACATCCTGAAAAAACTTGTCACTGATCAGATCATAAGCCACTTCCACTTTGTGCAGCTTGTCATTGAGCTCGCCTTTTCCGTCAAACTGAGCAAGCTCTTCCCCATCCTTGCCCGTCCATTCCAAGCCGCCATACATTCCTCCGGCACCGATCAGCATACTGATGATGATTGTGATGATGAGCTTTCTGCCCGTCCACTCCATATATTCCCCTCCAGCTTGTTGTTGGTCTTTGTATAGATAAGAGTGGTGCGACTAAGGACGCCAGCCTTTCTTATCCAACGAAAAAGACACCACACAAAAACGCGCTAAGGCGGTGCGATGTCTTTGCTTATCTAACTATATGCCGGACGGGGACGAGTTATGATAAGAGAGCTCTTATTTTGAACCTGTAAAAACTCTTTGTACGTGATGGTTTTTGAGATGAGAAGCAATGATTCCTCCCCACTTTTCAAATTCCACCAGGAATCCGTCATGACCAAAGGAAGTGGAGATAAAGTAGTGTTCACTATTTGGTACAAGCTGAGTAAACTCCTTTAGATACCCAGGTGAATAAATTAAATCTCCTTCATAACTGATCGAAATCAGTTCGCACTGATAGTTCTTCGCTACTTCTTCTGTTCCTCCTCTTCCTCTTCCGATATCATGTGAGTTCATCGCTTTCAGCAAGATAAGGTAACTGTTAGGGTCAAACCGCTTTCCTAATTTCTTTCCTTGGTAATCGAGATAGCTTTCGACATTGAACAGTTCGTTTTGCTTTTCACGTTGGAAACGATGATCGAACAACTCCTGAGTCCGGTATGTGACCATTCCAACCATTCTGGCAATCTCCAACCCTTTCAAAATGGAGCCTGGTGGATAATGGCCTTTTTGAAAGTCGGGGTCCTCTTCAATCGCTGTGATTCCGATGTGATTAAAGGCGAGACCGTAATCATTTAAGGCAGGGGTGACGGCAAGGGCGAATACTTTATTAATATAGGCAGGATAAAGGACTCCCCATTCCAAGGCCTGCATCCCTCCCAGGGAGCCTCCAATGACCGCTTCGATGTGGTCGATTGAAAGTTGTTGGAGAGCTTTATATTGGGCATGGACCATGTCCCTTATCGTAATACCCGGGAAGTCCGGACCGTAACGCTCTCCCGTTTCTTGATTGGTGGACGCCGGTCCCGTGCTTCCTTCACATCCTCCTAATACATTAAAGGCAATCACATTAAAATGGTCGGTATCAATATACGAGCCCGGACCGATCAGTCCGTCCCACCAGCCGCGGTCTTCACTCGTCCCCTTTACGATATGGGTCCCGGTGAGGGCATGGCAAACCAGGATGGCCGGTCCTTCTTTGTTTCCTGTTCGTTCATACGTAAGATCTACATTTTTCAACGTGGTGCCTGACTCTAATGTTAGGGATGGGATGGTAATGGAGCTAACTTCATATGTGTATGGTTTCTCCACTCCTCCACCTCCTTTTTTTGGTGTTGTGGCGGGGGTGATCAGGTTCCCCCCGTGTGTAAAACAGTTGATTATGGACTCGGTTTTTGAGTATTTGGCATTATGGGCGTTGAGAATTTGTCGTTAGGGCTATCGTCAATAATTCTGATTATCATTCGAGGTGACGGCGTGCATCCTGTTTGCTGATAAAATTCCGATTTCGCTGATATATTGGGAATTTCGCTGATAAATGGTCCGTTATCGCTGATATATTCGAAATTTCGCTGATAAAATCAGATTTTCGCTGATATCTCCCCTAAGTAGACCCCGGATACCCTATAAATAGTATCCAAAATCCACTTTTTCACCCTGTAAAGTGATTTCAATTACGTTTTTAGGGTTAAATCCCCCAGTTTCCATTATACCCGTGATGTTTCCAACGCCACTTCAATGGCATGATCCAAGTCCTCGATGAGGTCCTTCGCAGACTCTAATCCAACAGAAAGTCTCACAAGATCCTCGGTTACCCCTGTCGCACGGATTTCCTGGTCGTTTAATTGCTGATGGGTCGTGGAAGCCGGGTGGATGATCAGTGATTTTGCATCCCCTACGTTGGCAACGTGAGACCAAAGGGAGATGTTATCGACAACTTTCCGTCCGGAATCTCTACCACCTTTAATCCCAAAGACGACGATGGATCCCGCTCCGTTTTTCAAATATTTCTGAGCAAGTTTATGTGACGGATGCTGAGGCAACCCAGGGTAGGATACCCAAGCGACACCATTATGCTGATCTAAATGCTCCGCAATCTTCAAAGCATTTTCCGTATGACGCTCGATGCGAAGATGCAGGGTTTCTAATCCTTGCAACAGAAGGAATGCGTTCTGTGGACTTAAGCACGCCCCTAAGTCACGAAGCAGCTGCACTCTTAATTTTGTAATAAAGGCTGCCGGTCCCACATCCTGTGCATAGCGCAGTCCGTTATAGCTCCGGTCCTCTTCCGTGAAGCCCGGGAATTTTTCATGATCCCAATCGAACTTCCCACCGTCAATGACGACTCCCCCGATTGCTGTACCATGACCGCCGATCCATTTTGTTGCAGAGTGGATGACGATATCGGCTCCATAATCGATCGGCTTACATACATATGGAGTGGCAAAGGTATTATCGATGATCAATGGGATGTGATGGTCATGAGCCACTTTTGCTACCGCTTCAATATCAAGCACATGTAGACTTGGATTTCCGATTGTCTCAGCGAATACGGCTTTCGTTTTAGGAGTGATTGCTTTGCGGAAATTTTCAGGGTCGGTCGGATCTACAAAATGAACCTTGATTCCGTATTTCGGAAGTGTGGTCGAAAATAAATTATAGGTCCCGCCGTAAAGATTGGTGGCCGCTACAATTTCATCTCCTGCTCCGGCGATATTTAAGATTGATAGAGAGATGGCAGCCATTCCGGATGAAACACCGAGTGCTCCGATTCCCCCTTCTAAAAGAGCAAGGCGTTTTTCCAACACGTCTACTGTCGGGTTCATGATACGGGTATAAATGTTTCCCGGCTCTTCAAGGGCAAATAATTTTGCTGCATGATCACTGTTATCAAAAACGTAGGATGTCGTTTGATAAATCGGCACTGCCCTTGAACCTGTGGATGGGTCGGGCTCCTGGCCGCCGTGAAGTAGTAGTGTGTCGAAATCGAATGATTTTGTCATAGAAAATTCCTCCTAAATGGTTTTGTGTTTGGGTTTCCGTTTTGCGATTGGATGTTTTGGACGTTTGCCTGTTAAAGTTTGTTGGAATTTTGACTGTTGAATTTAAGTAATAATTTGACTGTTGATTTCGGAATGATATTTGACTGTTAATATAATGCATTTTTTTAACAGTTAAATACCGACCAGGCCAAATCCCCCTGTTGAACTCAGAAACTGAAAAATCGAAGAAGTTTATTTTCCTAAGAAGATAGAAGAGGAAAAATAAAAAACCCTCTTCCTAAGAAGAGGGTCTAATTTAATAGGGTCCTCCTCTTATCTTTCAGGCAGATCGCCTGCAGGAATTAGCACCTTTTCATGTGACGCATTACTGCGTACATGAAGGTTGCCGGGTTTCATCGGGCCTAGTCCCTCCACCTCTCTGGATAAGAGCATGTAGTTGTCAATGTGAAAATTCTTGCGTTGAGATGAATTATAAGGGGTAAACGACCTCAACGTCAAGAGTATTTTTAGAATTTTTACATTATTTAATTTTTAGCAGAAGCTGCAATCGCTTCGTTAAATTGAGCGACGATGTCTTCCCCGTCTTCAATACCTATCGATATGCGGACGACATGTGTATTTATTCCGAGTTTTTCCTGCGCATCCTTCGGTAGAGCACGATGAGACGTTCCTAATGGGTAAGAAACCGTTGTCTCTACACCTGCAAGGGAAGGGATGATTTTAATCCATCCAAGTGATTTGAAGAATGTGCTTATATCACATGTGTTGGATAGCTCGATTGTTACGATTGCGCCATTCCCTTTATCCGATAAATCGGTTGGGTAATAGACTCCTTTCACATAATCATTTGATCGAAGGTCTGCCGCAAGAACTTCGGCATTTCTTGCTTGGGTTCCCATTCGAAGAGCCAGCGTTTTCGCTCCACGGCAAGTCAGCCACGCTTCAAATGGGCTTAAGTTCGAACCGATGTTGACGACTTTTTCTCTCGCTTTTTGAACAAGCTCTTCTTTTCCAACTACGACTCCTGCTGTGATATCACTGTGTCCACCGATATACTTCGTGGCACTGTGTGCGACCAGGTCCACCCCTTCTAAGAAAGGCTGGCGCAGAAAAGGTGTGGCAAACGTGTTATCAATCATTGTTTTCAGGTTGTGTTTCTCAGCAAGTTCAACCATTCTTGATATATCTTCTACTCGCATAAATGGGTTCGTCACCGTCTCACTGTATAGGAGTTTCGTTTGTGGTGTCAGTGCCTCCTCGATTTCTTCAACACTCGTAAAATCAACAAATGAAGACGAAATGCCGAATGTCTTAAGCTCTTCTTTCAACATATGAAACGTACCGCCGTATAAATCTTCTGCGGCGATGATATGATCGCCTGATTGCACTACAGCGAGGATTCCTACAAGGATGGCCGATAATCCAGAGGAAGTCGCGACACCCGCTGGAGCTCCTTCCAAGTCCGCCACCATCTTACCAAGCTCGTCTGTATTTGGATTTCCCGTTCTCGTATAGAGATAAGGGGATTTCCCTTCATAGAAACCCTCCAACTCTTCTAAAGATGTAAAAGAAAAGGCGGATGTTTGATAAATCGGAGTCGTCTTACTGCGAATTTCCTCAGTTCCTTTTAACTGACTATGTACGACCTTTGTTGTGAATTTCATCTCTGTCATCCTTCCTGAATCTATGTATTTTTAAAAGTGTATCATATTCAGAAGATTGTGAGGAGTAGGATGTATTGCAAGAAATAAAAAAACACCTGCCCAATTGCAACAGGTGCCTTCCGTTTATTGAACGTTATCTAAACATCCGATCAGACGATTTTCAATATCCAATGCCAGGCTTTTTAGTTTATCGTTATCCACCATTTCGATCAGCTTGCTTGGTTTTGCCATGCCGATCTTGGTTGTACCGCCTTCTGTGTATACCGTGACTTTACATGGGAGGAAGTAGCTTACGAGCATGCTTTCTTCCAGTACTTTTTTGGCTTCATGAGGATTACATACCTCTAATACGACTACTTCTTCATTGAAATCAAGGCCTTTGTCCTGCAGTTTCTGAGCAAGATCGAGATTCCATAGTACACCGAAGCTTTCATCTTTAAGGTTGGATTCTACCGCTTCCACAGCTTCTTTCACAGTCATCGAGACTTCTTTAGTGTAATGAAACATGTTCACATCTCCTCCTTTTTTTATCACATTCATTTAATACCTCATAGCGTATAACGTCAAACATCGATATTCAGAGGTCCGTCCCTCTCCATTATTCCATTCCTTCGACCATTTTACCCATCATGTCTTCGTTCATGGGGCCGACGATTTTGTGTTGAATGATGCCTTTGGTGTCGATCATGTAGGTGGTCGGGATGGTGAACGCCCGGTATTCGTCTCCGACTTCACCCTTTTCATCCATTGGGATGGGGAAGGTAAGTTCGTAGCCGTCGATGAATTCCTGGACAGCCTTTTCCCCATCGTCCATGGAAGTCAGGTTGACGGCGAGGATTTCAACGTTTTCTTTCTCTGCATTCTCTTCGTAGTAGCTCTGCATATGGGGCATTTCGGCTTTACATGGCGGACACCAGGTAGCCCAGAAGTTCAGGATCACTTTCTTACCTTGATAATCTGAAAGCTTTACGGCTTTATCATCTAAGGTGGTTAATTCAAAATCCGGAGCGCGGTCCCCTTTTGCAAGCCCCTGCGCTGCATTAGACAGATCCATGGATTCATTGGCTAATTGAGCGGCCTCTTCCCTAGCTTTCTTTTCCTGCTGATCCTGAAAGAAGTTCGCTAAGAAAATGCCAATCAGAAGCGCAACGATCGCCAAAGCAAAATTTCGTTTATTCATTGTGTTTCCTCCTTACGTTTAAAAGAAAGATGAGATAAGTCATCATGATCAGATACGTCCAGGCAGTGACGGTCAATTCAAATCCGCCAATGAAGGCACTTAGAAATAACTGGACTAAAGTAAACATAACCAATAATTGTCCTGCCCAGATATCGGCGCCTGGATCACTGGTTTTTTTAATAAAAAAGACAAGGATCAATAGATTGAATAGCACTTGAATACCAGCTAGAAGATAGTGGTGATGAAGCATATGAAGGACAGCTTCAAAGACAAGAACCGTGACCATCCATGAAATGATGACAGTAGCCGGATGATCTACTTTTTTAACAAATATGTAGGCAAGGGCTGCTATCAGTCCTAACCAGTACCCAATGACTCCACCGTGAAAATAGAGGATCGTAATGGGATGCTCCATAACCGTTTGAAAATCAACTACAATCAAACTCAGCTTCCAGACGAGTAAAAAAGTAAAAATACTATTCGAATACCAGTCGCTCGCCTTTCTATTCCAGAAGTAGAGGACCAGGAAAGTGAGTATGAACGAAATGATAATAGCTGCCCATGAAGCCGGAAATGTGAAGGAGCCTATAGTGTACCATTGTTCAGTCATAGGCATTCCCCTCCCTTCAGATACTTTCTGGCTTATCTAATATTTTTTCTGACAACAATGTAATAAACCGATGGATGCAAGTGACCTATAATTGTATGGAATCCGGATGATTGGAGCTGTCGATCGAGATCACTGGAAGAAATCCGATGATCTAATGGCGGTCCCATTTCTGATTCTACCTTTTCCCAATCCAGGATCAGCCATATTCCATCTTCCTTCAGCATATCGTGTAAATCCTGAAATACTTTGATCAAGTCGGGAACTTCGTGTAAGACGAATGCGGATACGATTTTATCCAAAGTACCTTTGTTGAAGCTGAGGTATTCAAGGGAAGATTTCTCATAAATAATATTATCTACACTCTCTTCAGTGGCACGGTGTTTCAAATACTCCAGCATTTCCTGTTGCAGATCTACCGCCTGAACCTTTGTTTCAACCATTTTGGCAATTGGAAGAGTCAGGTAGCCATTGCCACAGCCTAAATCGGCGACGATATCGTCTTTATTAAGTTTGAGAAGTTCGAGTACTTTGTCCACTGGCACGAGCTCTTGACGTTTTGGATCGAGGAGCTTTGAAGCTTTGTGATGTTCATATAAATCTCCGGTCATCGGGGTTCCTCCGTTCAGCGATAATACCCTATTATGTATTAGTATCTTAAATTTTAAATGTACAAGCAAGTTATTTAACTCATAGTGTAACCTATATAAAAATTATTACAGATAGCGTGGAGTAATGGGTGTCAAAAATATGAACAATAAAAGGACTCTCCTTGATGGGAGAGTCCTTTGTTCCTTCATTTGAGTTTAGTAGGGTTTTTTCTCTGTTGATTTTCTTTAACGAAAATCACTTATTCATTTATATCCGGTATTCTCACTAAGAAATTCCCATACAACGGAATAATTACGATTTAAACTCAATACGGCTTCTTTTTATTTAGTATAAGCATGATCCATGGAGAAGAAGAAGTAGCTTGTATTTATTGCTCCTGATCCTTTCATCGACCGTATGGTGTCTGTATAATCAATCCATGTAGCATGCTTCAGCTTCTGATCTAATTTCGTATTAATCTCTTGCTCAATATCCCTCATCCGTTTCATCAACTCTCCAAAGCTCATGTTAAAATAAGAGGCTGCCTGTTGATGAGGAGCATGCTTAACAAGTAATGCCATGAATTCCTCTGAAGTCTCCGACCGTCTCGCCAATTCATCTTCAAGACCGACCACATATTGATAGATGGCCCTTTTTTCCTTTGGCAAGCCTTCAACAATATCCCTTGCGACAATTTCCATTAAGTGTTCGTTCATCATAGTCACCTCGGCATGGGTCTATACCATAACATATTCTTTCTGACAGCCACACATGCACTAATTCATGTTGTATTTTCTCAAGAAGCGTTCTGCACGGCCTCCACGATCTGAGAACTTCTGTCGTCCTGTATAAAATGGATGCGTGTCTGAACTTACCTCCACTTTCAATAAGGGATATGTGTTCCCGTCTTCCCACTCAATCGTTTCATTGGAAGTTTTAGTAGATCCTGTTAAAAAGGAAAAACCGCTATTCGTGTCCATAAATACCACCTGTTGATACTCTGGATGAAGTTCTTTCTTCATTCTTATTCCTCCTTATAGTTTCGTGGATTACCAGCTTGATTTTTTGACACCTGGTATTTGCCCTTTATGAGCAAACTCCCTAAAAGCGATACGGGACATTTTAAATTTACGGAGATACCCCCTCGGTCTCCCTGTCACTTCACAGCGACTGTTTAATCGTGTCGGTGAGGAATCCCTCGGCAGCTTTCTTAACTCTTCATAATCACCCTTCTCCTTTAACTCCCTGCGCAAATCTGCATATTTCTGAACAAGTTCCTGACGCTTCTTCTCTTTTACTACCTTTGATTTCTTAGCCAATATGATTCACTCCTTATGTTAATCGTAATGATTACGTTTTAAAAAGCATATGGTTATTAAACCATACTTTTTTTCTTTTTGCACCGATATTTGCCTATAACCTATGGGAGAGAACCCAATCCTTTTAAAAGATAAATAAAACCGAATGCCATTTAAGACCGGCATTCGGTTTTTATGTATTCTTATGCTGCTTTCAGTCCCTCTAAAATAAGCATAAAATATTTAACTGTATCTCCCCTGCGGCTATTGATTATATCAATATCAGCTAGAATTCTCTTAACTTCTTCAGCACCCAGATTCCGGATAAGCATTTCACTTATTTCTTCCGCTGAAAGTTCCCCAACATGCGTATACTTTAATGCGGTACGGTTCCTTCTGCAAAAACTTCTTAATTCCCTTTTTAATTCAGTCAATTCCAACATCATCATCCTTACTACAGATTCAAATCCTACTATACTGGACATATAGATTAAAAAACCCCACCAAAATGGCAGGTAAAATGATACTAATAAAACGTCCTAATTAGTATTCATTGTAATCCATTGTTTTCGGTAACCCGGCGATCATTATTTTCTTATAAAAAATAGAAGACCCGTGGTTTTGCGTCCTAATCTTTCAATTAGTTTGCCTTTTCGAAGGACTATACAAATCATTTGTTTTAATATTTAGGTAATATAGTTGTCATTATACTAGAAGGAAAAAGATAAGAAAACAGGCAGGAGAATAATATTCCATTCCATTTCCTTACATCTTAATGTAATGAAGATTAAATAATAGATTTCCAATAAAAGAAACCCCGCACATGGCGGGGTTTTCTAATTAAAAGTTGATATATTGACGCGGGTTTACAGCATTTGATTTAGATGCATTCCAAGAACCTGCATGTAATTCAAAGTGTAAATGCTGTCCGAAAGAGTATCCTGTGTTACCCATGTAACCGATTCTGTCACCTTTGTTCACTGCTTGTCCCTGACTCACTGATGAAGAAGACATGTGGGCATAAACCGTTGTGAACGTTTGACCATTGATTGAGTGAGTGATGTATACTACATTTCCATAGCTTGAGCTATAGTGGCTTTTGATGACATATCCATCAGCTGCTGCTGAGATCGGAACACTGCCTCTTGCCGCGATATCCGTACCATAGTGGAAACGTTTCTTACCGTTTAATACATCCCAGCCAAAGTTCGTTGTAATCGTTCCAGAAGCTGGGGCTGTCCAAGCACCGGCACTCACTGGTGCACTTGGAGCTGTATCAGTAGGCGTCGATGAAGAACCACCGCCGCTATTGCTGCTCGTTGTTGCTTGTTGTTGTGCTGCTGCACGTTTTGCCGCTTCAGCTTCCGCTTGACGCTTGCGTTCGATTTCACGCTGGCGTGCAAGTTCTGCTAAACGTGCTTGTTCAGCCTGGATTTCACCTTCAAGCTGGTGTTCCATTTTAGAAAGCTCATCAGATTCTTGTTGAAGGTCTTTTTTCTCCACTTCAAGAGAAGCCTGCTGTGCTTCTAATTGCTTGAATAAATCCGCTTTTTTAGCTTTTTGGCTATCAAGATCTTTTTTCAGAGACTCTAAACTTGCTTTAGTAGATTCTAAATCTGCAAGCTTGCCTTCTACTTCTTCTTGTTTCTTTTCTAATTCAGCCTGATCACGTTTTTGTTCGTCCATGATCTTCTTATCTGCACTTACGATTGTATTAACTGCTGTTACACGGTTGATGAAGTCACCGAAACTGTCCGCGCCAAGTAGTACATCAAGATAATTTGCAGAGCCGCCTTTTTCCTGGATCGCACGGGCACGTTCTTTTAATAATTCGTTACGCTCTTCTATCTTTTGCTTTAGAACTTCAATTTCTTCTTTAAGTTTATTGATTTCTGCAGTTGTTTCGTCAATCTCTTTTGTTTTCTCGGTAATCTTTGTTTCAGTATCTTTTAATTTTGTACTGATTTCAGCAATTTGTGATTGGATTTCTTGTTGTTTATTGATATTTTGATTGATTTGAGATTTTTTTTCATCAATCTTGCCATTGATCTCCTCTTTTTTGGAAGAAATGTCTTCTTGCTGCTTTTGTAATTCCTCCACAGAATGGGAATGAGCGTTAGCAGTTGTTCCTAACGTTGGTAGACTCCCGATTGTTAATGCTGCTGCAATTGATAATGATACGAAATACTTCTTGTTCAAGCGGCATGCTCCTTTCAGCTTCTATCAACCTATCAAATTTTACACTTTTAAGAATTTACGAACAGACATAAAGCTTCCCCAAGCCCCGATCAAGCAACCCATTAATAGAATCAATCCGTTTACTTGATAGATAAAGGGGGTAAAATCTAATATCTGAATAAAATGGTTTTGTAGTTTTGGTTTAATAAATTCATAAGCATAGTAGTAACCTGTTGTGACAAGAGCGATCGGGATAATAGAACCTAAAATTCCAAGCCATAATCCTTCTAGAATGAATGGCCAGCGTACAAACCAGTTGGTTGCACCCACGAGTTTCATTATCTCGATTTCCCTTCTTCTGGCGACAATGGTGATTTTAATTGTATTTGAGATGAGGAACATGGCGGTAAACAATAGACCGATGATTAACACTAATCCAACGTTACGACTCATTTCCAGTACATTAAATAATCTTTCAATCTTCGCTTCACCATAAAGTGCTTCGTTCACACCTTCATACTTGCTGACTTCAGCAGCGATTTTCCCAGTATCACGGGGATCTTCCGCTTTTACGATAAATACATCGTATAATGGATTATCCTGTTCAAATAACCTGAAATCGTCTCCTAAATCCTTTACCAGATTCTGAAGTTCTTCTTCTTTAGAAGAATATTCTACGGATTCCACTCCACTAATTTGGTTGATCTTCTTATCTATTTCTTCTACTTGAGCTTTTTCAGTACCGATCTCAAGTAGTACGCGTACTTCAACGTCTTTCTCAATATCGGTTGCAACCTTGTTCATGTTTAGCATAAGTACCATAAACACACCAACAAGTAGCAGGGTTACAGTAACGGCACTCACGGATGCGAATGTCATCCAGCCATTACGTCCGATACTTTTGAAGCTTTCTCTTAGATGTCGACCATACGTCCTAGCTTTCATAACCGTAATCACCTCGCTGTTCGTCACGAACAATTCGGCCATTCTCGATGGCAATTACCCGATGCTTGATGGTATTTACGATTTCACGATTATGAGTAGCCATGATCACCGTTGTTCCACGATTGCTGATATCTTCTAAGATGTTCATGATATCCCAGGATGTTTCCGGATCGAGGTTACCCGTAGGCTCGTCGGCAATCACAAGTTTCGGCGTATTCACGATGGATCGTGCGATCGATACACGCTGCTGCTCTCCGCCTGACAATTCATTCGGAAGCATTCTTGCTTTATGCTTCAACCCTACCAGATCCAGTACTTCCATGACTCTCTTCTTTATTTGCTTTGGATGTTCTTCTATTACTTCAAGTGCAAAGGCAATGTTTTCATAGATTGTAAGAGTTGGTAACAACTTAAAATCCTGAAACACGACTCCAACGTTTCTTCTTAAGTATGGAACTCTACTATTTTTTAATTTTGCAAGATTAATACCATTTACGATGATATCGCCTTTAGAAGGCTTCTCTTCACGGTACATCATCTTGATGAATGTAGATTTCCCGGCGCCACTTGGACCCACAACATACACAAACTCACCTTGCTTAATGTGGACGTTAAAGCCATTGGCAGCCATGACACCGTTGCTGTACTGCTTATACACGTCTTTCATTTCTATCATTTTAAAATCACCTAATTTGTATTATGTAGTTACCCTCTTGGCTGTTATCGACATATGTACATGGTTTGAACACAACGACGTCTTTACCATAATTAGACATGAAATGGCGAAAAACCTCGAATTGCTCTCCCGAAAATTATTATAACATCACTTTGTATGTTGTTAAGGAAAAAAATTATTACATTTACGTTTCAAAGATTGAAATAATGTGTATATTTTACCTTTTTTATTGTCAGTTATACCTATTTTCCGTTATAAACATAGGTATTTTTATCTATTACCTGGTACTATAAGCAAGTAAAAAAGTTTGATAATAAGAGGAGGGTAAACCTTAGGGGGGTGCTAATCTCAGTAAGTTACTAGGTTATAATTATTTGCGGTTCAATTGCTGATTTCTTAATATATTTATTAGATTTCCTTTTGTAACATATTTTTAAAGAAGGGAAAGGAGAAAGCTTGAAGATAAATCAAAAAAGAAGAATCCTCAGTTCCGGACTCTTCTTCCTTACTTACTTTTTATTCGCCAACCATTCTGCCACGGCTTCTGCTTCTTCACCTTTTATGAGTCCTGCAGGCATTTGACCTTTACCATTTTGAATGACTTCCAAGATTTGATCTTTGTTTAATTCAGCACCGATTTTATTAAGTGCTGGCCCCATTCCGCCTTCAAGGTTTCCACCATGACAGCTGGTGCATTTATTGTTTACGATTTTTTCAGGGTCTACTCCGCCGGAGCTTGTTTCTGTACTTTCTTCACCGCCGCCACCACCGCAGGCTGCAAGTACCAATGAAGCGCCAAATACAATACCAAGTAGCTTTTTCTTCATTTTTTATCCCCCTAGGAAAACATTTTAAGAGGTACGGGATGTATCGAGGTCCGTCCCTCTATTACTTAATTATACCAAGGTTAAACCCGTTTGAAACCTTCACCTAACACCTCTGAAGCGTCCATTGTGACGACGAAAGCAGAGGGGTCAATGGTTTTGACCAGTTGTTTCAGTTTTGTGAATTCTGTTTGATCGACCACACACATAAGGATCGGGCGCTCATCGTCCGTATAACCACCGTATGCAGATAGTTTTGTCACACCACGATCAATTTTATTCAGGATTCCTTCACGAACTTCTTCCTGTCTGTTTGTAATGATCAGTGCCATTTTTGAACGGCTGATGCCGACCTGGACTAAATCAATCGTTTTACTTGTCACATAGAGGCCGATGAGTGCATATAAACCACGTTCGATGTCAAACACGATCGCAGCAGAAAGAACAATCATTCCATCGATAAGCGCGACACATGTTCCCAGGGACAATCCGGTGAATTTGTTTACAATCTGGGCTGCAAGGTCCGTCCCTCCTGTAGATGCTTTACCTCGGAAGACGATTCCCAATCCCAGTCCTACACCAATCCCACCGAATAAAGCACCCAGCAGGGGATCTTCCGTCCACGGCTTCCAGTCTTCTGTTAAAAATACTACCAGCGGCAGGAAAACCGTACCGATGGCTGTTTTCACACCAAATTGAAGGCCCAGAAAAATTAATCCTGCAATGAACAACGGAATATTAAATGCCCACTGAACAAAGGCAGGCTTCCAATCAAACAGACCTTTCAGGATGGTTGATATCCCGCTCACCCCTCCTGAAGCCACCTCATTCGGCAGTAAAAACACATTAAACGCAAGGGCAACGATCGTTGACCCAATCACAACAAACAAATACTCTAACAACTTCTCTTTCCGCGGATTAAGTGCCTGCCCACGACGTCTCTCTTTCAAACCCATCCAGTACGACTCCTTTTACCTATGTATTTATAGTATGAGTACAACCTCTTCCATTCATGCAGAATATGCAGAGGGACAGTATGAAGAAGGACGGACCTCTAATTGGTCACGTCTTGAACCCCTGAAGATGAAAATTGTACATAAATTTCACTTGATATAGTTGTAAAGCATATGTTTGAATCAGGTTCAAATTTACTTCTCCACCCTTCAAACACGCTCTGTATCAACCTTTGAGAGTATAGCATGGGTACTTGGAGGTGTAAATAACACTTCAATAACGTGGTAAAGCATTAATATGTTGGGGTGTTGTTGTGCTGAGGGACGGACCTTGATTAATGAGAGGCTTTACAACTGAATATGGGATTTCTGCAACGGCAAATTTTGATTCTGCTGCTGCAATAACTGATATTACCGGTAATCGGCGTTTGTTTGTGAGTGTTTTACATGTTCAAACCACGTTCATATTTATACATATAATGGAAGAAACTCATCTCTTTTAAGGTCCGTCCCTCAAAAAAAGCTGGATCCTCCAATTGAATGGAGGATCCAGCTTGAGTATGATTATTGAATTTTGGAACGCAGATAAGCATTGATGAATGGGTCGATGTCTCCGTCCATGACGCCTTGTACGTTTCCTGATTCTGTGTTTGTTCTGTGGTCTTTGACCATGGAGTATGGATGGAAGACGTAGGAACGGATCTGGCTTCCCCACCCGATTTCCTTTTGCTCTCCACGAATTTCGGCGAGTTCCTGTTCCTGCTCTTCGATTCGCTTTTGGTAGAGCTTCGCTTTCAACATCTTCATGGCTGACTCACGGTTCTTGATCTGAGAACGTTCAGATTGGCACGTTACCACTACATTCGTCGGTAAGTGAGTGATACGGACAGCCGAGTCCGTCGTATTGATATGCTGTCCACCGGCTCCACTTGCACGGTACGTATCAATTTTCAGGTCTTCCGTACGGATCTCAATTTCGATTTCTTCATTAAACTCAGGCATGACTTCACAGGACACGAAGGAAGTGTGACGACGTCCTGAAGAATCGAATGGTGAAATACGAACAAGACGGTGTACGCCTTTTTCAGCTTTTAAGTAACCGTACGCATTATGCCCTTTAATGGCAAGAGTCACACTCTTGATTCCCGCTTCATCGCCAGGAAGATAATCAAGGGTTTCCACCTTGAATCCACGTTTTTCACCCCAACGCGTGTACATGCGAAGAAGCATGGAACCCCAATCCTGTGACTCCGTTCCACCTGCCCCGGGATGCAGCTCAAGTATCGCATTGTTTTTATCATGTTCTTCACTTAGAAGAAGCTGTAGTTCGTAGTCATTTAATCGTGTGACCAAATCACCCAGCTCTTCTTCAAGATCTTTTTGAAGTTCTTCGTCGGGTTCTTCTTTGATAAGTTCAAGGGTAAGCTCAAGGTTTTCATGGGATTCAAGCAATGATTTGTATTCATTTACAAGATCCTTCAAACCGTTTCCTTCATTGATTAATCCTTGAGCTTTTTGCTGGTCATCCCAGAAGTCGGGTTGAACCATGATTTCGTCAAGTTCCTGGATTCTTGCCTCTTTGTTTTCTAAGTCAAAGAGACCCCCTGAAGTCCGCTAATGTTTTAGCTGATTTTTCTAACTCTGCTCTGATTTCTGATAGTTCCATGTGTGGTCACCTCTATAGTTATTTGGGTTGTTGAATTTATTTTGTATTGATGATAGCTGGAATAGAGTGGCCGTGTTTTATTAGACAGTAGTGGTTGATTTCCGCTCCAGGTGCTCGCTTTCCGCGGGGCGTGAGTTGAGCACCTGGAGCGGAAATCAAATTTAAAGTTATGCTATTACATAACCTACTTTAAAAACACTATTACAAGAAAAATCCAATTATTAGTGAACCCTATTCCAGGCACCCATAAAAAACGGAAAAGTACCTGGCACTTATTTTATCAAAATAAGCACCAGGTAGCATCTCTTTATTTATCCAGTTATGCCGTGGCAGTGTTTGTACTTTTTGCCGCTTCCGCATGGGCATGGGTCGTTGCGCCCTACGTCTTCTTGCTTGCGGACAGGTTGTTTCTTAGCCTTACCGCCTTCTTCTTTCGGGTTCACCGCTTGACCTTTAGCTACTTCCTGACGTTCAAGATTGCTGCGGATTTCAGCTTTCATGACGTATTTTGCCACGTCTTCTTCGATTGCAAGTACCATGCTTTCGAACATGGCAAATCCTTCATGCTGGTATTCGCGCAGTGGGTCGGTTTGACCGTAGGCACGAAGGTGGATACCTTGACGCAATTGATCCATGGCATCGATATGGTCGATCCATTTTGTATCAACAGCGCGAAGCAGGATGACTTTTTCAAACTCGCGCATTTGCTCCGGCGTAAGCTCTTCTTCTTTTTCATTGTAACGGTGTTTCACATCTTCATAGATCAGATCCATCATTTCTTCCGGCTCTTTTCCACGAAGATCATCAACTGTTACGTCGTTTTCAGGAAGAAGATTCGCATTCACGTAATCAACGATACCTTGAAGGTTCCAGTTTTCCATGTCTTCTTCAGCAGTATGGGCTGCTACCTGACGTTCGATCGCTGATTTGATCATACCCTCAACAATTTCACGAAGGTTTTCAGAATCGATTACTTCATAACGCTGTTTATAGATGATTTCACGCTGTTGACGTAAAACATCATCGTATTGCAGAAGCTGTTTACGAGCATCGAAGTTGTTTCCTTCCACTCGTTTCTGAGCCGATTCTACAGCACGGCTGACCATTTTACTTTGGATTGGCTGAGTGTCATCCATCCCAAGGCGCTCCATCATGCTCTTCATATTGTCAGAACCAAATCGGCGCATCAATTCATCTTCCATTGAAAGATAGAACTGAGTCACACCAGGATCCCCCTGACGTCCGGAACGTCCACGAAGCTGATTATCGATACGGCGTGATTCATGACGCTCGGTACCAATAACGGCTAGACCGCCGCGTTCGATGACGCCTTCTCCAAGCTTGATATCCGTACCACGGCCGGCCATGTTTGTCGCGATGGTCACGGCACCAGGCTGACCTGCTTCCAAAATGATTTCCGCTTCGCGTCCATGGTTTTTCGCATTCAATACATTGTGGCGAACGCCTTTTTTCGTCAATAGTTTAGAGATAAGCTCTGACGTTTCAACGGCAACCGTACCAACCAGTACAGGCTGTCCTTTTTCATGACGCTCTTTGATATCCTCGACTACAGCAAGGAATTTCCCTTCTATAGAAGCATAGATCAGATCGGCGCGGTCATCACGAACGATTGGCTTATTCGTTGGGATCACAATAACATTCATATTGTAGATATTACGGAACTCTTCTTCTTCCGTTTTCGCCGTACCTGTCATACCGGAAAGCTTTTCGTACATACGGAAGTAGTTCTGGAACGTAATCGTTGCCATCGTCATACTTTCATTCTGGATTTCAAGACCTTCTTTTGCCTCGATTGATTGGTGAAGTCCGTCACTGTAACGGCGACCTTTCATCAGACGCCCTGTGAAAGAGTCAACGATGACGATTTCTCCTTCCTGAACCACATAATCCACATCACGGTGCATGCTGACGTGAGCCTTTAACGCTTGATTGATATGGTGGTTAAGGGTTACGTGTGAAATATCGAACAGGTTATCAATGTGGAACGCTCTTTCCACTTTGCTTATCCCATCTTCCGTTAATTGAACACCTTTTGTTTTTTCATCATATGTGTAATCTTCATCTTTTTTCAGGGTACGTACAACAGCGTTTGCCTGAATGTAAAGCTGAGGTGTACGCTGAGCGTTACCGGAAATGATCAGAGGTGTACGTGCTTCATCGATTAAAATCGAGTCAACCTCATCGATTACGGCAAAATGAAGAGGACGCTGCACCATTTGATCTTTGTACAGGACCATATTGTCACGAAGGTAGTCGAATCCGAATTCGTTATTCGTACCATACGTGATATCCGCTTTGTATGCTTCACGTTTTTCGTCTTTGGACATCGAGTTTAAGTTCAGTCCTACAGTGAGCCCAAGGAAATTGTATAGCTTGCCCATTTCCTCAGCATCACGGCTGGCCAGGTATTCGTTGACTGTGATAACGTGAACGCCTTTTCCAGTGATGGCGTTCAAGTACACAGGCATAGTCGCTGTCAGCGTTTTACCTTCACCGGTTTTCATCTCGGAGATATTACCGCCATGAAGGGAGGCACCACCCATAAGCTGAACGCGGTATGGATATAAACCAAGAACGCGGCGAGCCGCTTCCCGCACGACAGCAAAAGCCTCAATCATCATATCTTCCAGGTCTTCACCTTTTTGATAGCGCTCCTTGAATCGTTCTGTTCTTTCACGGATTTCATCATCCGTCAATCGCTCCATATCGGGGCCTAATTCTTCTATTTGATCAGCCAGTTTTTCAAGCCTCTTTAATTCTCTTTTATTCGCATCGAACACTTTGTTTAATAGACCAAGCATGTATAAACGCTCCTTTATCTGTGTTTAAATGAGAGCCGAACGTCACTAGAATAACGAAAGAAAATGAAATTCAGATGAGAATCATGAAAAATCCATGTAAAAAGTCACCTATATCCGTTTCCAATCACTCTACTTAAAATTCGCTACAAAATCCAAATATCCTCCCACAAAAACACGATATATTCCCTTCCAATCTTACCACTATCCTATATGGGTTACAACTCAAGGAGGGACGGACCTCTCAATCACAGAGCTTTCAAAGGTTGGATGCTTTACTATCACGCGGTATTCCTGGATTGCTCATGAGACGCGATATTCGTCACGTCTAGAAATAGCATCGATTCAGGTTTAGGGACGGACCTCACATAATATATTTATCAGTCTAGGTTTGGCGACTTTACAGCATTCCCTCATATATTGGGTAAAATCCGAGGTCCGTCCCTCAAAAACAAAAAAGCCGACTATGCAGACGACTTTTAGGTGTTGTGTATGTGAATGATCAGGCTTTGGTAGCTTTCAGTAGCTCGTTGACGGTGTCCTGGTAGCTTTCCCAGATTTGTTTGCTTCGTCTTGAGATGCTGTTGGCAGAGACATCGAAGTATTCAGCCAGTTCTTTTTGGACGTGGCGGATACTGATTTCGTCGATGTTTTTCGCCATGTCCACCAGTGCTCCCGAGTAGATTTTCGGATTGCGGATCGTTGGGCGCTCTGTGTAGAAGTATTTTTCCAATACGGCTACCAGCAGCTCACTTTCTTTTTTGTCTTCCCCTTTTTCAGTCAGGAAGCTTTGAAGGGAAGTGATCGCTTCAACGTATTCCGGCGTTTTCCAGATTTCTACTCCTTCGATTGCTTCTTCAGATTTCTCATCCGAATTCTTGGCAGTATCTGTTTCATCCGTGGTTTTAGTAGATGCTGCTGCTTTTCCGGTCTTTTTCTTCTCAGCACTATAAAGGACGAATCCTACATCTGCTATTTCCAAGTACTGCCCTGATAAGTAGTCATGTAGATTTCCAAACTCACCTTGTTCAAATCGGATCTTCACCAGTTCCATCGCTGCTTTCTCAATCGCAGGGTAAATGAAGTACTGAGCGAAGGGAAGATACTTCTCCCCATTCGGGAGCAATAGCCCCAAGAAGAAACTATTCTCTTCTAATTTACCGAACTTTTCCGTTACAATCAGCACATCACCGGTGATGGCTTCTTCCACACGTAACGTATTGTCATCCAGCTTCTCTACGGTACCTGCAGTCACACGCACGTTTTTCCACGACTCCAGTACTTCAGCGGTCTGAGGACGAGTCACCGTACTCAACTGCTTATCAACAAAACGTTCGATCAAACGAACACCGTCAGCATCCTTTTGAGTCGCTCCGTACCAGCTGACAAATGCCATTTCATATATATCCGGATCAGCCTGCATCAGATCCATTTTTGCTAAGTAGTGGTGATAGGATTCTTCCATCTCTGTAGACTGGGCCGTAGCAATATAATCATAGAGCTGCGCCTGAAGCACATCAAGCTCCTGACTCACCAGCGTATCTATATTCACAACATTTTCTTTTTCACAGCATTTCTTATATTTTTTCCCACTGCCACATGGGCATGGTTCGTTTCTTCCGACTGTACTCATGTTTGTATTTACCTCCAACTTCTTGAGTCCCGTACACAAATGTTCATTATATAACATTTCTGGCGTTCATTAAACTGTTTTAGAACAAGAAAAAAGAACCAATCGCTTTTGGATTGGTTCTTTTAATTTCTATCGTCCCTGTTTTTTCATATAATCCAACACGTCAAGATCAATATAGTTCTCATCCTGCTCCCGCATTTCAAAGTTTTCTGTATGGAGATAGTCTTTCAAGCTCTGATGAAGAGACTGTCTTTCTTTTGCATAACCAAGACGGGTAAGTTCCCGCTCCACTTCATCAAGGATTTCACCTTCCAGCAATACGACTCTACCAGGCTCAGACTCTTTAAAATAGAGCTGATGCATCAAGTAGATTCGTTTCAATTCCTTAATGGGAGACGGGTGATCATCCACCCTGAGATCGATATACCGATCATTGAAGCCACCATATCCACCGTTTTCCTTCACTACTAGAAGTGCAGCAGACTGCATGCCCCGGGAATCACCACCAGCGTCCTGACCGGCATCGAGTGCATGGAGTAATCGTTCAGCAAGAGATCCGGTTGTCGACTCAAATGTCTCTGCCATCGCTTTTACGGTATTTTCATCTACTAAAATATTACCTTGAGCAGCAAAGTGTTTACCAGTTTGTCCACCGGCCCAGTCATAGCATCCTTCCCCTGTAAAAGTGGCAGCATTTCCACCAGCATCAATCAATCCCACCTGTCGTAATGGACGCTCGGGATCATCCTTTGTGATGATATCCAGCGCTTCCTCTGCCGTCTTTCCTTCTTCCATTAATTGAAGTGCATGAGGCCCGTACGAAGTATTCGCGTAAGACTGAGTCGCCACGGCTCCCACTCCCGCTTTCGCAAAAGGTACGACAGAACCAACACCGAGGAATTTGGATTGTACCGCAATCCCCCACTCTTTCTCTTCCGGGTCATAACCTACAATGGAATACGTCATGATGAAGTCCTCCTTTAAATTAAAGCGTCAGGATTTAATCCTTTTAGCTCTTCTACTACAAATAACCCATCTTTCCGAATTAAAACATCATCGAAGTAAATTTCTCCTCCACCATATTCCGGACGCTGGATGCAGACCATATCCCAATGCACATTCGAACGGTTTCCATTATCCGCCCCTTCATAGGCCTGTCCTGGCGTGAAATGGAAGCTTCCGTTTATTTTTTCGTCAAATAAGATATCGAGCATCGGTTCATTGATCTTCGGATTCACACCAAGTGCAAACTCCCCAATGAAACGGGCACCTTCATCTGTATCCAGAATATCGTTCAGTTCCTTCGTTTTATCTGCCGTTGCTTTCACGATCTTCCCGTTTTCAAACGTCAAAGAAACGTTGTCAAAAGAAAATCCGCGATACAGTGTCGGTGTATTGTATGTTATCGTCCCATTTACACTATCCTTCACGGGAGCAGTATACACTTCCCCGTCCGGAATATTTCGCTCTCCAAAGCACATGACAGAGGGAATATCTTTAATGGAGAAAGTGAGGTCCGTCCCTTCACCTGTAATCCGTACTTTATCGGTTTTATCCATCAGCTCTTTAAGAGGCTTCTGGGCTTCTTCCATCTGCTTGTAGTCCACCGTACAGACTTCCAGAAGATAATCGAAGAACGTGTCATAACTCATCTTCGCTTTCTGGGCAAGTGACGGGTTTGGATAGTTTAATAGAACCCATTTCTTATTTTGAATGAGATAGTCATTGGATTCTTTCATATGGGGCATGAGGAGCTGCCACTGTTCGGCCGGAACTTCACTCATCTCCGCATCATTTGCTTCGCTTGAAATATTGAGAAACGCGTCGATATCCTGATATTTTTCCATATTCCATTTATTTTGCAGAATCATTTGTTCCGGTTTCGCATGAGTGGCCATGATACGCAGTAACTCCTGATCGCCGAGCTCATAGTATGGAATCACTCCCATCTCATACGCTTTCTGGAGAACCTCCTTTACAAGCGGTTTAGTCGAATGTTCTCCCATTATATAGAGCTTCTCCCCTTCTATTAATTTCAAGGAATGGGTCAGCAGTACCTCTGCCAACCTTTCTAGTCTTGGATCTCTCACTTGGTATCCCCCTAAATTTTGTCTACTTTCAAACTTCGACAAAAAATGGAAAAAACCTCCTTTGGAATTGAAAAATCCTGCGGTCTCAGCGACCGCAGGATTTAAGGGTATCAGTTTGTTTCGATCAAGCCATACTTCCCGTCACGACGCTTGTACACAATATTCGTTGCGTTAGTCTCTGCATCCGTGAAGATGAAGAATGTATGACCCAGCATGTTCATCTGCAGGATCGCCTCTTCGCTGTCCATCGGTTTAAGATTGAACTGCTTCGTTCTTACTACTTCCGTATCGTCCTCTTCCTCCAGTTCAACCGCAGCTGCACCATTTGGAGAAACGTGATTCAGATCTTCCTGAGCCGCGAAGAATTCCTTCGGGCTGCCCTTCTCACGCATCTTACGGTTCACTCTTGTTTTATGTTTGCGAATTTGACGCTCCAATTTATCTACAATCAGATCAATGGCCGCATACATATCCGTGTTGCGTTCCTCTGCACGTAACACTAATTGCGGCATTGGAATAGTCACTTCAGTTTTCGTATTTTTATCAGGATACACTTTTAAATTAACATGTACATTTGCATCAGGAGTTTCATTAAAGTAACGATCTAACTTGCCAATCTTCTTCTCCACGTGTTCGCGAATCGCTGGAGTTACCTCAATGTTCTCGCCTCGAATGTTGTAATTCAACATGTAAACTCCTCCTTTTAAAAATAAAGCTATGTTTATATATTCTCCATTCCCTTAATTATTCCTTCTTAAACTTTCTAAATTTTTTGTCAATTTTTTGTAAAGTTTGTATTACGGTGTCGAGAGTGTTGATGGATCTGGGATTGGAGAATGAAAGAGTGAGTTGAGGGTTGCGAGTATGTAGGGTTCACCTTTCACTCTTTATATTATTATTTTCTCACTTTTTGAAGAGATTAAACGGTGGGAATTTGGAGGATTTGTGAATGGTTTGGGGCGGATTTGTGAAAGGGGGTTATAAGTTTAACTGTTAAAAATAGCGGTAGATTTGTCAGTTGAATTTTGTTCTTTTTTTGCCTGTTAAATATCTCAATAAGTTTGCCTGTTAAATAATATTAGAATTTCAACTGTTAAATTTCCAGTCATATTTAACAGGCAAATTAAAAGTTGTTTTCATCTGTTAAGGCCAAAACGTAGAAACACCTGCAGAACTCAGTAGGTGTTTTCTTATCCTCAGTTATTAAATTGCTTCAACCTAATTTCCACATAAAATTTATAATGATTTTTCGAACCATTATTCATAAATGAAAGTATTTTTCTTGTATCAACATGCTTATTCTCTCTATTAGTAATAAAGGATCGATAACTGGACCATTGATATTTTTCGGGTTCAGTTGCAATACCGGCTCTTACAGGATTTAAGTGAATATAGCAGCTTGTGTCAACCATTTGCTTGTTGTTCCGTATAATGACTGATTTAAAACGTCCTTGAAAAAGATGGCCTTCAAACCCATTTCTCTTATTAAAATAACGGGCATAACGGTAATGGATATATTGTATGATCTTGCCTGGAGGTTCATCGATGGTTTCAATCAGGAGATGAACGTGATTGGTCATGAGACAATAGGAGTGAAGAATAAAGGGGAACTTTTCTTTTGCATCTTCTACAATTTCTAAATACTTTAAACGATCTTCCTTGTTACGAAAAATGGTATATCTCCGATTTCCTCTTGCCGTAATATGATAGATATAACCAGGGAACCACTCTCTTTTATTCGCCATGTCAACATCCTTTCTACTTTTGGTATCTCTATCTTCGACATACTTATACAAAATTCCTGCTAAGCGTGGAGTTTGCCTGTTGAATTAGCTCTGAAATTTAACAGGTAAATAATCCAGAACATTTGCCTGTTAAAAAACCTGTGATATTTAACAGGCAAAATCACCTTAAACTTAACAGACAAACAAAAAAAGACCTGCTCTCTAATACAGAACAGATCCACTAAACATCCACATCCCGCCGTCCAAAAACCCACCCTGCCAAACCACCAAACCCAATCAAATACACTGCAATCACCCCAACAGAAAACAAAAACGTCATCCCTTCAAAAGGTGGAGTTCCGAAGAAATACTGCTGTAAATCGGTATTGGCAAACAACAAATACCTCCCCCATTCCATTCCCCGCTCATTCATGACAATCAATAACGTTCCTGCGGAAAACGTCAGAAAAAGAGTCGTTCCAATGGCAAAGGAACTGCTTCTCGTCAGCACAGACAGAGTGAAAGCCACAGAACAGATGGCGATCAGTTCAAGAAATCTCAGGACATAAGCGCCCGCTACCAGGAAAAAGTTTACGTTGAATTCAAAGAAGCTGTCGTAGAACCACAGAGCGCCCAGTACGGCAGAAAATAAAAAATGGGCAGAAGTAAGAATGGTTGCTATGACGATAACGGCTAAGTATTTAGAGAGCAGTATTTTCACACGGTTGACCGGACGTATGAGTAGCAGCTTGATGGTACCTGACGAAAACTCATTGGATACGATGTCACCTGCTATGATGAGGCAGAAGACTTGTAGGACGATGATAAGGTTTGAGCTGATTCGCATATACTCCCAGAAGGAGAATTGGATTCCTTCGAATAGCATGTAGACGAATAGGGATGCGATGGAGTTGATGAATACGATGATCCCAAGGGAAATCCACATGCGGGGACGGGAAAGTTGTTTTAAAAGTTCATTGGTGACTAGGTTAATCATGTGTCTTCATCCGTTTCGTACTTGATTTGCCAGTTTTTTGGGAGCCACTCTCAAATAACCTTCGTGAATCAAGGCTTCAATTGCTTGCCATCCTACTTCCTCTGTCTCTACTAACACCCAGCCATGTCTTCCAATGTAGGGGGCTTTAGTGTAGCCTTGCTGCTCGAGTAAGATTTCTTGAGTGGTGGGGAGCGTTTTAATGGATAGGGAGAGATTGTTCTCCTCTCCAATGATTACAAATGGCTTGTCCTTCACCCGGAAAGAAGTATGTCCAAAGCCGTCTATATGTTCATGAACTTCAGGGTAGGTTCCGCAAAGACTTCTGATTTCTTCTACCAGACTATTTTTCATCAAGTCTTCCTCCAGCATTTTTTTATTATTATAGCATGAGATTATTTGGAAAAAGAAAAAAAAGCCTCGAAGATTCGAGACTTAGTGTGTTAGATAAGGATTTAGTTCGATTTCAATCGACGTTTTCCATTTAGAAAAGGCTGGTGACAGTTTTTCCTGGACGATACTTTGTTTGACTGTGTTGTTGTCTAACTGTCCGTCCAGTTTCCATGCTTGATCCGTCACCGTATCAAATCCAGTTAGAGCTTGCTGAATGTCTTCACGTCCATCAAACATTTCTTTCAACAAGAGATTGCTTTCTGAAATCTGACCAATGGCCATGAAGACATCTGAAAGTACCCTGTCCCCTTCTGTTTTGCTTAAATCCGTGAAGCTTGCTTCTACATACTTCAGTGCTTCTTCGATCGTGTCGAGCATTCCGACGTATTGGCTGACCAATTCGTACTGTTTTTCGTCTAATTTCGTTGTCAAAGAACCACCTATTTCTTTTTATCGTAGAACATTCCATCATATTGCAGTGATTCATATGGATTTGAATATTTTTGAACGGAAGTTTTTTTCTTCGTTAACCCATTCATATCTCGCTTGATTTCCAAACGCAGTTGAGACAACTGCCGATCAATCTGATGGTTCCAGGCAATCATCTGCTTGCCGAGCTTCTGCTCATCCTGAGTATAAGGCGGCTTAATTGTCCCAAGTACACTCTGTCTTTTCTCTAAAAGAGATTCCACTTCCTCAATCGTAGATTCCCTGTTTTCATCATTCACCTGTTCCAATGCTTCTTTCAATTGCTTCGTGATCGTATAGCAAAGAAGGACCGAGCTCATTACGCCTGTCCACCTTGTCCGGCATGCTGCTTTTGGCGGTTCAGTTGAATGACTTGTTTCCATGTATCACGGAAATCAGTGATGAGTCCCTCTACTTCTTCTAAAATCGCCACATCATTCTTGATATTGGCATCTGTTAAGCGACGGTTGATGTAGTCGTAAAGGGACATGAGATTTTGTGAGACTTCAAGATCCGTGTTCAATGTAACCATCAGCTCATTCACGATGGCTTGGGTCTTTTGGATATTGGTATTTTTCAGCTCAATATTTTTTTCTTCAATCGCTTTTTTCGCGATATGAATAAATTTCAGGCTTCCGTTATAGAGCATAAGGGTGAGTTCACCTGGTGATGCGGTGTTGACCGAGTTATTCTGGTATGTTGCATACGGGTTGTTGATGGCCATAGTGACACTCCTTTATTTATGATTAGCCGCCGAATTGGTTCATGAGGAACATGGATTGTTGGTTGGAACGCTGAATGGCTTTTTCCATGGCGGTGAATTGACGCCAGTAGCGGTCTTCGACTTGAATCAGCCGATCCTCGAATCGATCCATTTGACTGTCCATGTTGTTTAGTAAACGGCCCAGGGTAAATGTATTATTGGTGCTCGAAGCTTTCCCTGCTTTTTGCTCAATGCTGTCCATTGTATCTTTCAACGTATCACGTAGACGACGGGCGATTCCCTGTTCATTAGACGTGGCACCATCTTTAGCAAAAATCTCATAGATGGCGTTCGGGTCTTTTGAAATCGCTTCTTTCAGCTTGCTTTCATCAATAATCAATTTTCCACGATCAAGGTAGTTACTTGAAGTTTTGATACCGATTTGGGCTAACTGGTCAACACCTGATGTTCCACCAGAGATTGGTGTGTACATGTCCGTTCTCATTTTGTTGAGCCCAGACGTTAGAACGGAATCGTTTCTCAGAGTACCGCTGCGTGACTTTTCTTCCCATAATTCGATTTCCTTTTCTTCCATCGACTCTTTTTGTTCAGCAGTCAACGGTTGAAAATCACGGTATTTCTTTTCGTTTACTTCGCCGTTCACTTTTTCGATGAGTTTGTTGTATTCGTCGACGAATTTGACGATTTTTTCCAGGATTTTGTCGGTGTCGGGTTGTGAAGCGAAAGTTACATTTGTATTGGATGCGTTCTTCAGTGTCAGTTCAAAACCATTGATGGTAAACGTGTTGGACGACCGTTCAGTTGCCATTCCGTTGTATGTAAATTTGGCATTCTCACCGATGGAACCCCGATTATTAGCCAGGGCAACATCATTATCCGCATCCAATTTCAGGTGTGTGGTAAATAGATCACCCTGTAACTCGATCTCAGCCCCACTGGCATTACTTCCTGTATTTTTACTCATCACTGACATTTGCTTTGTATGCTGGTCATAAAACATCGTCACACCTGTTTGCGCATTGATTTTGGATATTAAACTGTCCAATGTTTCATCTTCAGCATTAAATTTAATTTCAGTAAAATCAGACGCCATCGTTCCGTCTGCTTTGATTGCCTTTACTTTAATACTTTGCTCACCAGTCATTCCGAATGATTCACTCAATTTTTTCTTAGAATCAAATGCGCCACCGTCAGACTGAGTAATAGCTGAACTGTACATAGTAGCAGCAGTAGCCAGCTTCTCAACTTTTAATGTCCCGGTAAAATCGGTAGTTGAATTGATGTTTTTAACCGAAACTTCATTCGGATCTGAGACTGTAACTGACTTCTGAGTATATGTCCCCTGCTTCATCACCCCGTCAAAAATAAGATTACTAAAATCAAACATCATCTTATTCATATCTCGGTAATCATCGCGCTGCCACTCAAGGTATTGTTTCTTTTGTTCCAGTTTATCTAAAGGGATTCTCTCCGCCTTCATTAAGTCCTTTATAATTTGATCCGTGTCCATACCACTGGCAAGGCCACCAATTCGCATATCAGCCATATGTATCTCCTTCCATTAAACCTTCTTATCGACTAGTAAACCAACAAATTCCGTCATTGCGGCATGCATATCTAGCATTTTCTTTGCCGGTATTTCTTTCACTATCTCCTGCGTACGATCATCAACAATGGTCACATAGTATTCTTTCAATTTATCATGAAATTCAAATTTGAGGTGTGTATTCGAAGTGGACATAAACTCATTCATCCCATGAACGACATCTTCCAATTTTACTTTGGTGACAGGTTCTTTGGTTGTGGTTTCTTCATGGTGTCGCTCCTGTGCTTGAATTTGTTTCACTTCTTCGCTTGTTTGGTTCTCTAATTTAGTAAATGATTGTACTCCTGAAACTCCGCCTGTCACTTTATCAATCATCTTTTGATCCTCCTGAGGGTTATATGGGTTATATCGGATTTTGAAGGGGAAAGTTTAGGGAGAATAGGCTTTATTTTGTTTCCATGAGGGTATATAGTAAAATAAATTCAGAGCATATGTTCTTATTAAAGGGAGTTGTAATGGATGGAGAAGTTCCTAAATCTGTCTTCTATACAAAGGAATTTACTTGTAGGGAGCATACTGGGTGACGGTGAAATCACAAAAATATACCCTCATTCACGTCGGAAAAATCATAGTTATCGTGAGCATTATGGTATAGAACAAGAAAGCTACCGGATTTGGAAAGCTTCATTCTTCCCAGAGCTCTTATATCTAACAAAGAAAAGTCAAACCATGCGTTCAAAATCTGATCCACTTTTCACCGAGCTATTCCCATACTTCTACAATAATCATTCTAAGCAAATCCCAATAAAGATTCTGAAGTATTGTACCTCTCCCTATTTTTTAACAGCTCTTTATCTAGATGATGGTTCTCTATCAATCTCTAAAAGAATTAATCATCGAAACAAGAAGATTTACTTAACCCCTCATATTTACTTATACCTTCAAAATTACCCCAAAGAGGGATTGGAAGTACTACAGCAACACATTTTAAATACATTTCAAATTGATTTCAAACTAAGTAAAAGAAGAGATGGTCATGGTTATATTTTAAAAGGAACCTCAACAGACTTAACATACAATTTCTTGAACTTACTTTCTCCCATTACTTTGACATGTGAAAGTATGTACTATAAGTCTAATTGGGAATGGAGGCTGAAACAGGAGGAGGAAAAGTTTTTTAAACAATATCCTAAATATCAAATTATCGCTTCTTCCTCGGATAGATCCAAAAATTATACTGCTGAAGAAGTAAGAAAAATGATACTCCTAAAGAAGAGTGGTGTTAAAGATATAGAGATTGCCAAAACTTTAGGTAGAAGCTATTGGTCCGTAGTTTACAAACTAAAAGAATTGCGAAGTGAAGGGATATTATAATTATTTGGAAATATCAAAAAAAGAGACTCTAGGAAGCCTTAGAGTCTCTCGAAAACAATTTAAAATTAACGAAGAAGTTGTAAAACTCCTTGTGGTTGTTGGTTCGCTTGCTTTGCGACTGTATCTTTCAATTACAGAATAGACTATATCTTCACCCTTGTATGTAAGGGGCTGGGCACTTCGAACAGGATTCCCTGTCCTACGAGATTCATAGTCATAGCTTTCGCCTTAGACCGTATTCTCTAGTCGTTGAACCTTCTCCAGAGTTTCCTCACAGGAGCTTGGCTGCTGATTATCCATTGTTGCATCTATATCATTTTCAAACCCTTCCGCCTACCGTTTCCAGTTACGTTGTGGTTGATAAAGCTTTAGGAAGTTCCAGCAATTCACCCAGTTATTCTCCAGCTCGTTACCAAACTGGACGCCCTCGAGTCATTTATCTCAGAAGTTGTAAAACTCCTTGAGGCATTTGATTGGATTGAGCCAACATTGCTTGTGCTGCTTGAGAAAGAATGGAATTTTTTGTTTGATTCATCATTTCTTTCGCCATATCGACGTCTCTAACACGTGATTCTGCAGCTGTTAAGTTTTCAGAAGATGTATTCAAGTTGTTAATAGTATGCTCTAAACGATTTTGTGAAGCCCCAAGTTTAGAACGTTCACCTGATACTTTTTCAATAGCTGTATTAATGGAGGTAATTGCAGCAGTTGCCTTTTCGGCCGAAGTAATGTCAATACCATTCCCTGAACCGTCTGTTACACCTAAATCATCAGCTTTCATACTGTTTATGCCTACAAGCATATTTTGGCCAGAATTCGCCCCGATTTGGAAAGAAAATGCTTCGCTAACATCTGTTTCTGCAGCTTCCATTTTTCCAATTGAAAGTGTAATACTTTCTCCAGATTTCATGTTAGCTAACCCTGTTAAATCGATTGTCGCTGCTCCAAAGTCAGTTGAACTAATAGATGAAAGATCAGCAGCTAATGCAATCGTACCTAATCCATTTGGGTTAGAAATAGAGAAAGCAGTATCATCACTAGCAGCTTCAGTAGTTCTAGTAATAGTGATTGTACCTGATTTTGCTAGAGCATCACTATCAGAAGCAACTGCCGTTATTGTAGCATTACTATTATTTTGTAATGTTACAGAACCATCTACTTTATCTTTCAGTCCAACTTTTGACCCATCAAGTAATTTTTGAGTATTAAACTCGGTAGTGTTAGCAATTCTATCAATTTCTTGAGTTAACTGGTTTACTTCTTTTTGTAATTCTTTGCGATCAGAATCAGTATTCGTATCATTTGAAGATTGTACCGCTAATTCACGCATACGCTGAAGAATATCGTGTGTTTCATTTAATGCTCCTTCAGCTGTTTGAATCATAGAAATACCATCTTGTGAGTTTTTAGAGGCTTGATCTAATCCTCGGATCTGCCCACGCATCTTCTCAGAAATTGCTAACCCGGCAGCATCGTCTCCTGCACGGTTAATACGAAGACCTGATGAAAGTTTTTCCATAGATTTAGATTGTGAGTTTCCAGCACTATTCAACTGACGATAAGTATTCAAAGCCGCAATATTATGATTAATTCTCATAACTTAAATTTCCTCCTTGAAAGTAAGCCCACATCCATGTGAACTATAAAAGTTTAGTAGTTTGCAACAAGTCACAAAGGTCGGCCGCCCTTCTCCTCATTGCTTACAGTACTATTATCGGTCGTTTCTACTGGTGTTTAATAGTTTGAGAAAAATAATTAATCATTTTTTGGCAAAAGGTTAAACAGATTGTCGATTCCTTTCGAAGCTTCGGTGTTTTCCTCCTGAATAGACAGATAGACTTCTTTCCGATGGATATCTACGTTCTTTGGGGCATTGATCCCGAGTTTCACTTGATCACCTTTTACAGAAATGACCGTTAGCTCAATGTCATCCCCAATCTGAATGGTTTCCCCCGTCTTCCTTGTCAGTACTAACATCCCCTCAACCCTTCTTTCCTGCAGGCTGAGCAAAGATCAGATGCTTGGTTTGATAGTCTGGGTTGTTTAAGATAACTTGTTTTCCTCTACGATTTGCGAGATTAAGAATAATCGGTGCCTGCAAATTCGCGGTAGATTCATTTAGCACTTCACGTACGGTAAGAATAGAAAGCACCTGTACTTCTTTTTCAGAAGGATTACTCAGTAACTCCACGATCGCCTGATCCAGCTCAAAATCATATTCCTTAAAGAACACAAACGGATCTGTCACCACAAACCCAAGCTCGGGAGTCTTCACCGATTGTAATATATGAAACCACTCATTTTCCGGAAGTGGCAATAGGACAAACTGCTTCTCTTCCCCAAACCCGGGGATCCCGTGTTCGAATGTCAAAACTTCTTCTGGAATTACTTCTATTACTCCATGATATTTCGTATCAATTTTCATCCGCTTCATTCCTTCATTCTATATTTCTTGTTCGTAGTTGATCCCTACGTGTTTTAAGTTTGCAAAATCAATTTGTAAGTCTGCATACCGTTTCAAACTGACATCTACATTGGCTGGAGTATACTGTATATTGGGCTTTTGAGGACGGGAGTGATTCACCACTTTTTGCGGTTCAATGTTAACCTTGACGCTTCCAGGATCGTATCCAATCTTGACACTTCCAGCCGAAGGAATCCATCCTATGTTAAATTCATACATCGGATCCTCACTGTTCCGCTTAGCCTGAGCGGTAATCGCATCCCCGCCATTCTCGATCATCATCAGTTCATCCCCGTCCTTGGCGACACGGGCAAGTCCCGCCAGCCAGTCTTCATATCCTTGTTGGGAATATTCTTCTATCCTGCGACGCACTGATTTCAAGTCCATATCAGCTCGTGCCTCAGTTTGGTCGATGGTCAGTTTGGATGGCTTCCGTTCAATTTCCATCTTTGCCTGCGGCTGTTGGATATCCAATTCTGCCGGTGGCTGCTCAATGTCCATACGGCCTGGAGTCGTCCGGATGCTCAGGGCAGCTGACGTGGACTGCAATCTTATTTGTGGAACGTTCACACATACTCACCTCCATATAAAAAGGGACTGACCCTAAGGTGACAAAACACCTTAAAGGGTCAGTCCCCTTGCTTTTATCGTAGAAAATCCATTAATGTCGGCTGAATGATTCTGGCTCCAACGCTGAGTGCTGCGCGATGTACGCTTTCCTGGGTTTTCAAGTCCGTGATAACGCGTTCAATATCAGCATCCTCGTTGTCTGAAAGAATGCGATTAGCTGTCACTTCCTGCTGCGCTAATCGGTCATCTACCATTTCAAGACGATTGTAGCGAGCACCTAATTCAGATCGTTCTGCTGATAATGTGTTCATTACGCTGTCCAGGTTCTCAAGCTCGGTATCAAGAGCCGAATCATCTCCAGATTCCAATGCCTTTTGAATGTTGTGCACTGTATCAAACAGTTTCTGATTAAAGACCTTATTAGGATTAACATTGGCTTTTAAAGAAACACCTTGTGAAACCTCTACAGGATAAGCATCGATTGCACCGCTTCCTAAATTATCAGCAACCTTAGGAGCACTGCCATCTGCAGGATTCCCATCCTTAATCGGAGAATTCCCAACGTCCGTTCCATGAAAAATATATCTCCCCGCTACTTTCGTTTCAGCGACACTGACCAAATCCTGTTTAATCTGTTCAATCTCAACAGCTACGGCTTTACGGTCTTCCGGACTCAATGTTCCATTTTTCCCTTGAAGCGTCAATTCCCTGACACGCTGCAACCCTTGATTTGCCTGCTCAATTCCGGATTCGGAGTTCTCCATCCATAAATAAAGTTCCGATAGATTCCGTTTATACTGTTCAATCCCAGTCAGATTCGAGCGATAAAACATCCCTTTCATCGCAACAACCGGATCATCCGAAGGCTTCGTAATCTTCTTCCCTGTCGCCAACTGGTCCTGAAGTTGTCCCATTCGTCCATAAGAAGAACTAAGATTTCTCATTGAGTTCGCTGTCAGCATACTTTGTGTTACGCGCATATTATTTCACCTACCTACCTTCCAACGGTTCCCATGCCGTTGATGATTTTATCGAGCATTTCGTCCTGCAGTGTGATCATTCTGGCAGAGGCGTTGTAGGCATGCTGGAATTTGATCATGTCGGTCATTTCTTCGTCAAGGGACACACCGCTGACGGACATTCGGCGTTCGTCCACTGCTCCTCTTAGTACGCCGGAGTTGCTTGCGAGTCGCACGGATTCTTGTGATTCTACTGCCATTTTTCCGATCACGGATTCAAAGTGCCCTTGGAATGAGGCTTCTTTTTCACCATAAGGCAGTTTAGTCGTAGTGATGATGTCGGCAAGCGCCAGAACATTTGATGCGTCACCAAGTGTGGGATTATCTGCACCCGCTGTGGCGATGTTATCGAGGTTACTCATTTCATCGGCAACCTGTAATCTTTGAGCGAATCCTGCTTTAGGCACACCGTCCAAATCTGCTGCGGCATTCATTGCATCCTGGAAGAACTTCGGTGTATCCGGAGTATCGTTGTCAGGATCAAAGTTTGGATCGTTCATTTGTTCAGGTGTGAAACCTTTTTGATGCTGGTCATTGAATGCTTTGGCGAACTCGTACGCCATGCTGTCCAGTTCATCGAGCATGCTGATGTAGGAGCCTTCTGCTTCACCTTCTTTATTTTTGAAGCCGTATGTATCGACAAGGGCTCTCAATTTCCCTTCGCCTTGTGATAAGAAGTCTTTAATGTCGAGCGTCTGATTACCGATGGTTACGGAATCCACCGTATTTTGAGGGCCTTCATAGGTAAGCTTAAGTTCATTGACTCCACCTTGCCCGACCAGGTTGACGGCCAGGTTTCCATCCTTACCGACCAATGTGACAGTGACCGCACCTTCTGCGATAGGTGAAGACGCTCCCCCATTGGATTGGTAGCTCGTTTGAATGGAGACATGCTGTGAAAGTTCATCGATCAATCGGTCCCGTTCATCATATAGATCATTTGGAAGATAGCCATGTGGTTCAACATAAGCTATTTGTTTATTGATGTTATCGATTTGTCTGGACAGGGAATTGATTTGCTTTTCACTGACAGACAGCTCATTTTTCAGGTCGCCCCTGACACTCGTTAAGGATGACGATAAGTAATTGAATGTTTCAGCAACGGCTTTTCCTCTTTCAACAACGACTGACCGTGCACCTGAGTTGGACGGATTAACGGCTAGATCCTGAAGGGACTGCCAGAACATATCCATCGTTTTAGATAAGCCTGAATCCGATGGTTCATTCATGACCTCTTCCATCTTCTTCATCGCTTCCATTTTTGTTTCCCAGTAGCCAAGCTTTTGGTTTTCACCTCTATACTGCATGTCGAGGAAAGAATCACGCACGCGTTGAATCGAACCGGCGTCGACTCCGGTTCCGATTTGACCTGGGATTTGCGGACGGTTCATAGAGGGGGCAGGATAGGGTGTCGTTTGTTCAAAATTGACTCGTTGACGGGTATATCCAGGGGTATTTGCGTTGGAGATATTGTGACCGGTTGTATAAAGGGCGCCCTGCTGGGTGTACATGCCTCGTTTTGCCGTTTCCAGGCCCATAAAAGTGGATCGCATGGTGTTGCCTCCGTTTCAATTAGTAAGTGCTAAGCTTTCGAATCAAACATGGATCTTCCGGTTGGTGATTTCTTTTCACCATTTGGACGTGAATAGGTTGATTGATCCGGCTGCGGTTGCGTCATGGATAGATTCATATTCACGAATTGAAGAGATTGATAGACAAGCTTTTGATTCAGCTCATTTCGGACTTTCAACTCTCCGATGATTCCGACTAATTTTTGCTGCCAATGGGCGAGCGTTTCTTGGTCTTGGGGTGAACTGTGCTCGATGCACTGAGATATCGTGGGTGCCCCGTTGAAAGGCACTCCCCGTGATTGAAGATAGTGACTGGATTCCCGCTGCCGCTCAGCTTCCACCGTATTGATGGCAGCCAAGTGCTTTTGTTCATCCTTCAGGACACGATCGAGTTCACTCATATCACCTTTTTTGATGACGTCCGTTTTATCCATTGAAAGATCGAACAAACTTTTATGCAGCTTATACAGTTTTTCAAGAGTTATCGTTAGATTGGTTGCTGACATGTTTGTTCGCTCCCTTTTTATTGTCCGTTATAGAAATTCTTCAATCCTTTAGCGATGGCTCTCGGGTCGATGGTATAGTTCCCGCTCTGAACTTGATCTTTTAAAGCTTCCACTCTAGCCTGGCGCTCTTTGCCGAGTTTGGAAACCTCCTGCATTTCTTTTGCAGCAGAAGAAATTTCAATTTTGTCGGATATGTTCTTTTCCGTTTTGCCGACCTGGTCCATCTTGTTAAGATTGCGCTTATAAGGATTGATGTTCTGATTTCCGATATTGTTAATCTTCATCATTTTCTCCTCGCTTTCATCACGTCCATTGTTTCTACCTAGTATATCGGATAAAAACGTGGTTTGTTTAGCTTTAGGGCCTGGTTAGTTTTTCCTGATTTATGTACTGACCTTCTAGTTCTTCTCTCTCATGGTGTAATACGTTCTCTGACCGGAGTCCTTTGATTTATTCTTCCATTCCTGCTCGGTTTCGAACTTTTTCAAATCACTGGCAAGTTCAGAGGAACAATCACTGCAAATCCTACCCATCCCTATAATCTTCCCGCATTTATCACAAGGATAACCCATATTTGGAAACTGTCTCGTCTGAATGCGGCCTTTTTTCACCCATTTATATAGAAGTTCCTCATCTACACCCGTCACTTCAATGACACGCTCCATTGTCGCAGCTCGGTTATCCCGCTTTTTTAAAAATTGATAGACAGTTTCGTACATCGTTTCTTCTTCTTTATAGCATTTGTCACACACATCACGGAATTTATTTTTCATAAAAATAGCGTTGCAGCGTGGACAGTTGATAATCTCTGACATAATTGGTTCCTCCCGATGAAGCTTCTCTTATTCGTTATATCGGCAGTAATAAAAATTGCTTTAACCCCTGGCAAGAGTTAGGGAAGATACCTTTTCAGCCCCCGCTTCCCTCAAAAGCTTTGCCGCCTGCCTCAAGGTCGTTCCCGTCGTGTAAATATCGTCAAAAAGCAAAGCCGATTTACCCTTCAGATCGGATTCAACCAACTGAAAAACCTGTTCTTGACGAAGACGGTCCTTCCTTGACTTTTTCGACTGTTTTTCAGAATGCAGTCGTGTGAGTATGTTGGAGGGACGGACCCCTGCTTCCTCCAATAGAGCGGTAGATTGGTTGAACCCTCTCTCATAGAGGCGTTCCTCACTTAGCGGGATGGGAATGATGAGGTCGTAATCCACTTTAGCGATATAGGTTTTAATAGTATGGGAGAACGCTTTTGCCAACACGTAGTCCCCCCGATACTTATACTTTGCCAGATACTCTTTAAGAAAGTCATTATAACGATATAATGAAAAATTCTGATGTAGAATCCCTTTCCACTCAGGATCCACTTCCCACCGATGACAGTCCAGGCACACGTCGCCCTTAATTAATTGCGGAGCCAGATCATCTAATGACCGGGAGCACCCCAAACAACGCTTCCCTTCTATCTTCACCAGTTGTTTATCACACGCAGAACACAGAAATTGAGGTTCCCGGTAAAACAACCCTCTCCAGGACATGATCTCGTCCAGTTTATCATCACAAATCAAACATTTATTAACCATTAAGCAATCCTCTTTTCCCTGCTTCTTTATTCATCTGATTAATATGAAGAAGGGCTTTGATCATCTCCCCCGTTCGACCGTAATGAAAATAGATAATGTCTCCTTTTGGATAGTCAGCACTGCGCCCTACTCTTCCAGCGATTTGCACGAGGGCGCTTTCCGTAAAAATCTTTTCTTCTGCTCCCAGGACGGCGACATCGATGTTCGGAATCGTCACGCCCCTCTCTAAAATGGTGGTGGTCAATAGAATCGGAATCTCTTTGTTTCGCATTTTCATTACCTTCTCTTTTCGTTCTGGGTCTTCGGCATGGACGGATTCGATAAGGGGATTCATTTTTTGAAATAATGGCAGGGCTTTTTCCATAAATTTGACAGTCGGGAAGAATATGAGGGCTTGTTTGGATTGCTGGAGTTTTGATAATGTCCATTTTTTCAAAGGATGTGGGATTCGATTTTTCTTCAAAGTCTTTTTCCAAAGACCGCACCATACAAACTTTGGGAGAGGGATGGGATGGCGGTGGAAACGGGCCGGGATCTGGATAAAGGAGCGCTTTCCTGCTGCACATTGCTTCTGTGTATTTCGATCAGGGGTAGCTGTAAGGTAGATAATCGAGGACTGAGGCTTACGAGCTTTTTCCACTGCCCATTGCAGGGAAGAATCATAGGAGTATGGAAAGGCGTCCACTTCATCAATGATCATGACATCGAAGGCGTCATGGAATCGGTACAATTGGTGGGTGGTGGATAGAACAAGCTGGCCATAGGTGTTCCGTTCTTCCGAGCCTCCATAAAGGGTGGTCACCCCAGTATCAGGGAACACCTTTTTAATCCGTGGAGACAATTCAAGGATGACATCCGTTCGAGGTGCGGCAATGCATACCCGTTTATTCTCCCTAAGAGCTTCATGGATTCCCTCAAAGAGAACCTCGGTCTTTCCAGCCCCGCACACCGCCCAAACGAGCAGGTCCTTACTTTCTTTAACGGCCAATACCATTTGTTCAGAAGCTGTCTTTTGCGCTTGTGATAGAGTGCCTGACCATTTAATAGTGGGAATCGTTTCTGATGTTGGCACCGGTCCTTTCCAGGTTATGAGTGGTGTGCACTCCGATACCCTGCCCATCATGATGCAGTTACGGCAGTAGGTGCACGGAGTGTGGCATCTGGAGCAGGAAAATGAAGTGAATAGATGGGGGCTGGTATTTCCACAACGGTGGCAACAGCTTTTTTCCACACCTTTTTGATAGGATACAAAGCCATTCACGTAGTGATCTTGAAGGGTGTCGATTGAAAACGGGATCTCGTCCAGTAGCAATGAACGTCCGCTAAGAAAGGATTGAAGCTCTGGAGAAAAACGAAATGACAGGTTGAGAGGTTGAGGTGGAAGGAAAGGGAATTCTGATATCCTTTGTAGAACGGGGGTTTCATGTTCTATAAGGGGTTCTGGTATTAACCCATTATCTGCAAAAGCAAAGCGCAAAAACATCACTCCTTATCTTGGATAGTGATGTATTCTACATAAGGACGTGAAAATCCTGCCTAATAAAAATGGTGCCCGGCACAAAAACGTTGTTTTGTGCCGGGCACCGGGGAGTTAGGGATTGTACCTGATACATGATGACCAAATTGTACCTGGTACAAATCGTGGGAAATGTACCAGGTACAAAAAACGCAATTTGTACCTGGTACAATCAAAACTATCGACTCATCTTCCGAGCCCATCCCATCCCCATCGATCCCTCACCTAAATGAGTACCGATCACAGGACCGAAAATACTAACATTGAACTCCACATTCGGATACTTCTCTTGAAGCTCGTTCTTCCACTCAATCGCATCTTCTTCACGATTCGCATGGATAATCGATGCCTGAAACTCTTCTCTGGAAGAAACAGCTTCTTCAAGCAAAGACTCTACCCGTTTCAACGCTTTCTTCTTCGTACGGATTTTTTCAAATGGAACAATCACTTTATCAACAAAGTGAAGCAAGGGTTTCACCTGCAAAAGGCTTCCGATGATGGCCTGAGCTTGTGATAGCCTGCCTCCGCGCTGCAAGTGAGCCAGGTCATCAACCATGAAGTATGCCTGTACCGATTGCTTCATTTCATCCAATAGCGCAATGATTTCTTCAGCCGTTTTCCCTTCACGGCCAAGTTTGGCCCCTTCAATGGCATAGAAGCCCTGGATCATGCAGCTGATTTCCGAGTCATAGGGGTACACTTTAATACCCTCGACCATTTCCCCAGCTTGTACGGCACCTTGATACGTTCCGCTGATTCCACTGGATAGATGGATGGAAATGACGGCGTCGTAGTCCTTTGAAAGCTTATCGAATAGCTCGACGAACTTTCCGACTGGAGGCTGTGAAGTGGTTGGAAGCTTTTCCTGGGTGCTGACCTCTTCATAAAATTCACTTGCCGTAATATCAACTTCTTCTTGATAGGTTTCTCCTCCGAAAATGACGCTGAGAGGAATCATATGTATGTTCAGTTGATCACGCAATTCTTTCGGGATGTAGGCGGTACTATCCGTTACAATTGCCGTTTTCATAGAATTACCATCCTTATTGTTTATTTTTATAGCCCGTGCTGCGAGCTTGTCTAGTCTACCTTATGTATCCTTTTCATTTTATATGAAAACAAGTTGGTTTGCATTAGTTTCTCGGGAGTTTCGGCTCATCAAAACGAAACAAACGTTTGTTTAAGACTCTGAACCCATATGGTACAAGGGGTCCCATGTCCTAATCAAACGTTTGTTTAAAGGTCTTACCTCGTGCCAACAGGCAATGATGAGACGATTTTTTTCGATTTTCTTGACGATAGGAATACTCCTGCAAAAATGATGAGTAATCCCAGTATCAGGTTATGCGTGACAGGTTCCCTCAGAAGAACGAATCCCCAAATCATCGCGGTACCTGGAATCAAGTATGTCACCGTCGAAGCGAACTCCGGACTTCCATTCGTCATGATATAGAAATAAAGAAGCGTTGCTACTCCTGATCCTAAACAGCCTAATCCTAAGATACCGAGGATGACCTCTCCTGTTAACAAGTCTCCAATAGAAATCGGATTGGTCAATATCATTCCCACAAAACCTACCGCTGCCCCAATCAAAAGCTGAAATGTAGAAATGACAACGACACTCGTTCCAGCCAGGTATTTTTTTGTGAACTGTGAAGCAAACGCGTAGCTCATGGTCGCAAGCACCATCGTCCCTACCCCTACAAAATCAGAAGTGAAAATCCCGCTCACCTCGAAATTCATCAGGACAAGAATTCCCATAAATCCAACGACAATTCCAATCCATTGATACCCGGTCAGTGTGACAGAGAAAAACAAAAATCCTGCCAGCCCCGTCCAAATGGGAGTCGTTGCGTTTAAAATGGAGGCTGTATTACTATTAATCTGTGTTTCACTTAAAGCGATCAGGGTCCATGGTAACGCCGCATTACCAATCCCAACGACGATCAGTTTCCAAATAGGGAGCGATTTCCTCTCCTTTTTTCTCCTCTGTATGAAAAAGATCGGAAGAAGCACAAGCGCCCCGGCTAAACAACGTAAAAATACCGTCCCCCACACACCAACGGGATCCACCATCCACTTGATAAAAACAAACGACATCCCCCAAATGAGGCTTAAACCAATTAAGGCTACATATAATCTGGCCAATTCGCTTCCTCCTCCCTAAATTGTATAATTTAATAGTTAAATAGACGTTATAACATATTTTGTTAGTTCTATCCTATCTTACTTTGCTTAAGATGGGAACATTCTTTTTTCATATTTTCGACCTATAATAAAGCATTCTTTTCCAATTAATGAGGTTCATTCGAAGGGGATTCACATCTGCCAACTGAAACCATTTAACTTTCATGGGTTTTCGTCATATAATGGTGGGGTAGGATTTAACTTAGAGAAGACGAAAATTACTTTATAGGACTGATATAGAATGTACAATAAGGAAAAAGTGTTTGAAGAATTATCAAAGGTGATGCATTCTGACAATATCAAACGTGATGAATTGTTACGAGAGCATCTGTACACGAAGTTAGGCGGAAGAGCTGATTTCTTCTTAACGCCAACCACTTATGAAGAAGTTCAAAATATCGTGAAGCTGTCAAATGAAGTGGATGTCCCATTTACCTTGTTAGGTAACGGATCGAATTTGATTGTAAAAGATGGTGGAATTCGTGGAATTGTTCTTCATCTGAAAAACTTTAAAGACATCAAAACGACTGATCAACTGATTGTCGCTCAAAGTGGTGCAGCCATCATTGATGTATCGAGACGCGCGTTAGCTGAGAAATTATCAGGACTTGAATTCGCCTGTGGGATTCCAGGTACCGTTGGTGGCGCACTATTCATGAATGCAGGGGCTTATGGCGGAGAAATTAAAGATGTACTGGATTATTGCCATGTCGTCGACCGGGAAGGGAACCTGGTAAAACGTACAGCCGCAGAATTAGAGCTTGATTACCGTCACAGCAATATTTCTGAAAAAGGCGATATTGTACTGGAAGCGACCTTCAGTTTAAAGCCTGGCGACTACGAAGAGATCAAGGCCGTTATGGATGATCTCACAGATAAACGGGAATCGAAGCAGCCACTAGAATACCCATCTTGCGGAAGTGTCTTCAAACGACCACCAGGATATTTCGCAGGTAAGCTTATTCAGGACAGTGAGCTTCAAGGAACGAACTTTGGCGGCGCTGAAGTCTCCACGAAGCATGCCGGTTTCATCGTGAATAAAGACAATGCGACAGCCTCTGATTATATTTCACTCATTGAACACGTTCAAAAAACAGTGAAAGAAAAATTTGATGTGGAACTTGAACGGGAAGTACGCATCATCGGAGAAGATTTGGAATAAAAAGTCAGGAATCATTGGATTCCTGACTTTTTTATGCGTTAATTTAAACAAAAAAAAACAGTCTAAATAAATTTAGACTGAGCAGGGGCTAAATTCCAATTTTCTAGGAACCATTAGCTATCTTTTTTTGGCAACAGGGGCGGGCTTGGTTCTGCGAAACTCTCTCAATCTCGTGATTTGGGATTGAGATACCTTCGCATCCAGTTCATAAGCTTCTCGAGCCTTAAAATAGAGTAGCGACACAACTAATGCCCTCCTTTGAAAAATATTAGTTTCTTTTTACCCGAAAAATTCTAGATAAAACCAAATTCAGTGAAAAATTTCATTTTAATCATTACATTAGAAGTTATAGTTCCATAGTACCCTCCATTCTCCTTCTTCTATGGCTACAAAACAGGTTTGTGTGATCATCATTTCACCAAACTGACTATCAAAATACAAGTTCACTTCCGCTTTTCGGACATTTTTAAATTGAAGCCCTTCTTCGTTAAACGTAAACTCCTTCTCCTTTTCAATACTGCCGACCTCCACCTCAAACTCATCGACCCCCATATGTCCCATGAATACATGGTTTTTCGTCTGGATATATGAGGATTTGGGGAACTTATTTTGCATTTCGGAATGAAACAACTCCCATGCGTTACCGAAGTCACCGCCTTTTTCAAAATTGTAAAATTCTTCGATCACTTCTTCGGGTGAATCAGGTTCCTGGGTTTTTCCAATAAACATAAACAGAGCCACTACAAGAAAAATGGCAACGATTGCTCCGATAAATAGAGGAACAGGGCTTTTCCTTCTCATACATCCAACACTCCTCATCTATAATCATGCTTATGAAGGACATGTTAAATGTATGAAACAGAAATATTATGACAGCGTCTTGAGGTATAATTGCTCTTTCTTATCAGTCAGAAAAGTCTTATGTTCATCATTTCCAAGCATCTCAAACATCATTATTGATCTTTCTATATAAGAAAATGCTTGTTCGTAGTTCTCTTTCAGCTCGAAATTGTAGCTTAAATGATAATGTAGTTGTGCTAAACCATATAAGTGTTCCTCTTCAATGCACCACTTGATTGCTTCCCTGCAATGATCAATCGACTCTCTATATTTTCCTAATCTTGTCAATACCCTTGCTTTATTGTAAAGCAATCGGGTTTTAATTGATTTATCGCTTAGTTGTCCAGTAGTATGGATAGCATCCCTAACTTGATCATAATATTGAAGAGCTTTGACATAATCTTCTGTCCCTACATAAAAACCTCCGATGGTTAGGAGAATCTCCATTTCCCTTTCCGAAAGCGCTTTTTTACTGTCTCCCGTAAGAGAAAAGGCTTCATTTAACAGTTGAAAGGCTTCATCCTGATTATTTTCAATCTCAAATATATAGATTCCCTTGTGCCAATAAAGGAGTTGAAGGTTTTCCCTTTCTTTAAAAAGTGGATTGTTTTCTTCTGCTCTCACCAGTTCGATCATTTCTTTATATCTGTGTTTTTTTCTTAAGTGACGCAATTGGCGCTCAACTTCCTTTATGTAGTCCAGACGGGGGGTTGTTCCTATCTCAAAGAAATAATTCACATCCACGCCCAGCTTTTTGGAAATTTGATAAAGTGAAGTGGCATTGGGATAGATGTCTCCCTTTTCAATCCGACTGATAAGTGCCTGTGTGCATATCCCTTCTCCTAATTCTCCTTGAGTTATACCAACAACCTGACGTAGCTCCTTTATCTTTTTACCAATGATGGAGTAATCCACGAGCCCAGCCTCCCTAGAAGTACTATTAAGTAAGAAAGTGATTAAGCCTGAAATTCATTTTCGATCTTTTCTTTTATTTTTTCTATATTCCCTTTGATAAAATTGGATAACTTCGGGTTGTATTGTATATCAAAAAGCATCGCTGCTTTATCTAGATAAGGCAGCGCTTCCTGATATCTCTCTTGCAACTCCAGGTTATACCCAATATGATAATTTAATTGCGCGAATCCATATAAAGTTTCTTCTTGAATAATCCACCGAATACCTTCTTCACAATACTGGATAGACTCATGATAGTTTCCGAGCCTCGTCAATACCCTGGCGATATTATATAAGAGCCTCGTTTTAATGGACTTGTCGTGAAGTTGGTCGTTATATGTTAAAGCATCATTTACACCTTGATAAATTTCTATTGCCCGATCATAATTGTGACGACTGAATTCCAGTATCCCCATACTGATAAAAATATTCATTTCACGCTCAGACATGGCCTTTTTCTTATTATATGTCAGGGAGAGTGCCTTCTCTAAAATACTCAAGGCTTCCTCTTTGTTTTGATCGACCTCATTCACATATATTCCCCTATGCCAGTAGAGAAGCTGAAGGTTTGTTTCATCTTTTAGAAATAAAGGATTCTTCTCTTCTGTTTGTACGATCTCGATGATTTCATCATATTTCAATTTCACTCTTAACTTCTTTAGTTGACGTTCAACTTCTTTTACATATTCAAGGCGGGGAGTCGTACCAATCTCGAAAAAGTAATTCACATCGACACCAAGTTTCTTGGTAATTTGATATAGAGACGTAGCACTCGGATAAATATCCCCTTTTTCTATTCGACTAATCAGGGCTTGAGTACAAATTCCGTCTGCCAGTTCACCCTGAGTCAAACCCACGACTTTCCTCAACTCTTTGATCTTTTTACCGATGACAGAATAGTCCAAAAACCCACCTCCAAAAAATATTAATATTTTTATATTTTAACAGGAAACATGCAAATTTTTTAGGTATATCCGCTTATATTTCCTCTTAAGGTTAATAATCGCCAATACATGCATTTAAAATCTATGTTTTAATATATTTAACGACAAATTACAATACCTTTTGATGGCACTTCTCCTTGTGGGAAGTGCTCTTTTTTTTTAGACACTTAGCGACAAGCAAAAATATTAATATTTTTATATTAATATAGAAAAAGAAGATATTCGTAAGAAACTCCTCCATTTTTCAAGGAGAATCGTTCTACATCCATAATTCAAAGTTATTCTATTTATGTTTTAATTATCTTAACGACAAATTACAATACCTTTGGACAGCACTTCTCTTTATGGGAAGTGCTCTTTTTTTAGGGACGGACCTCTACTTTCTTTCATAGAGTTCTAAGGGGAGACCATCCGGATCTTCGAAAAAAGTGAATCGTTTATGAGTGTAAGGGTCTATTCGTATTTCCTCCGTTTCAATACCTTCTTTTTTAAGAAGTCTTACAGTCTCTTCAATATCCTCTACTTCCAATGCTAAATGACGCTACCCTCGTGCTTCTGGATAACTTGGACGTGCTGGAGCAGCGGGAAAGGAGAATAGCTCGATAACATATTCCCCATTCAACGCGAGGTCCATCTTGTAAGAATTCCTCTCTTCTCTGTAAACCTCTTGTATGACCTCAAAGCCCAGTTTGTTGACATAGAAGTTTTTTGATCTATTATAATCAGAGCAGATGATAGCAATGTGATGTATTTTTCTAAAGTTCATATGGTGACAGGCACCTCCTATATTTTATTAAAAAAAAAAGAAGCAGTCACATAAACTGCTTCTTTCCGACAACCATTTATTTCATCGCATCCGTCAACACAGGTACGATCTGTTTCTTACGTGATACAACGCCTTTTAACAGCGCTGTATTGTTTTGAAGTGTTACATTAAATGCTTTTTCCACTTCAGCAGCTTTACTTCCAAGAGCCAATGCCGTTGAGTCATTTTCCAGGATGTCAGTCACAACCAGTAGGAAAAGATCCAACCCTTTTTCTTTGATCATTGTTTCCATCGCTGCTTCCACTTCTGCCTGGCGACCGAATACATCGTTCACATCGACCACGTTGATTTGAGCCACTTCTACCTTCGCGTTACCCATCGAGAATTCTTTCGCATCAAGGGTTACAAGCTCCGCAACTGATTTCGTGCTCATGTTGGCACCGGCTTTTAACATTTCCAATCCGTAGACTTCAGCATCAACGCCAGCGATTTCAGCCAGTTCATTCGCTGCTGCTACGTCTTCATCTGTGCAAGTTGGAGATTTGAATAAAAGGGAATCCGAAATAATTGCTGAAAGCATCAATCCAGCCATTTCCTTCGTTACCTCTACTCCTTTTTCCTTGTAGATCTTATTTAAGATTGTCGCCGTACATCCAACCGGCTCTGCACGGTAGTATAAAGGATCTGCCGTTTCGAAGTTGGCGATACGGTGGTGGTCGATCACTTCAAGAACGCGTACTTCTTCGATATCTTCCGCACTCTGCTGGCGCTCGTTGTGGTCAACAAGGATAACCGTATCCGTTTCACCGGCAACCTTTTCAACCAAACGAGGTGCGTCAACGTTAAAATAATCAAGGGCATATTGTGTTTCACCGTTCACGTCACCTAGGCGTACTGGCTCCACGTCCATACCGATTTTTGTCTTCAAATCAGCATATACAAGTGCTGATGTAATCGTATCTGTATCTGGATTTTTGTGTCCGAAAATAAGTGTTTTACTCATCATCATTCTCCTAACTATATGTAATGGTGATCATTGATTTCTCTCTATACATTTTCTTATATTACCATATTTAAAAGCAAAACCGTATCCGTTGGGAAAGATTTTTTCCAATGATTATGAAGGCAATATTCCCAAATTCTGTGTTACTATGAGGACAAGGAGGTGATAAATAGTATGGATCAGGCATTACAAGCCATAAGAGAGTTGCAAGGGCAAATGACACGTTTTGAAGACAATATGAATGCACGTATGACGCAATTAGAAACTCGGATGGATAAGCTTGAAAGGTATGGATAAACTCGAAAGCCGTATGGGTGGGCTAGAAACACGCATGGACAAGCTCGAATCCAGAATGACCCTCCTCGAAGAAAATCAGCAAGATACCCTGGATAACATCACGATTCTGGTAAAGGAAAACTGGGATCACAAAAAAGATCTCCCTAAAGTAAAACGACGGGTGGGGATGGAGCAATAACCTCAGAACCTTTCACTCCCACTCTTTCCTCATGGATAAACTCCATCATTAATCGCCAACTGTAAAAAAATATATATCGGGCACCACCATATACCTGACCACTTTTCAATCAATCTCCCTCATTAATTCCTTCCCAATTTCATCTTCATATTCCTCATACAAAGGATCAAGCTTCTTCATCCATTCTTCTTTTTCCGAATTCAACAGAATGTGGATATCCAAATCAGTATTTCTCTTTAATTCACGCATATGGTCATCGTTGATTTCAATCGAATGCCTGCGAATCCACTCCGTCGTTTGCTTCATCGCTTCTTCAATTTCTACCCGGTACTCTTCAGGTAACTCATCCCAAAATTCTTCGTTCATTAATACAACATAGCCTAAGTAAGTATGGTTGCTGACTGTAAGATACGATTGATGGTCATAAAGCTTCTTTGAGTAAATATTCGAAATGGTATTTTCCTGTCCATCTATAAATCCTACTTCTAAGTTCTCGTATGTTTTATTAAAAGGCAGGTGACTTACGGCAGCCCCCATCCTTTGATATTGATCTTTTATCACTTCACCCGGCATTGTACGGAAGTGGAGCCGATTGAAATCACCCGGCCTGATCAAGGCTCGCTGGCTATTGGTGATTTGTTTAAATCCGTTATACCAAAAGGTAATTCCTTTCACGTTTTCTTGTTTTTCTACCTTTTCAAGTAATACCTCTCCTATATTCCCCTCGAATGCCCGTTGAACATCGTCATAACTATTAAACGCAAAGGGTAAATCGAACACACTATACGCTGGAACATAGGCAGAGACTTTCGACGTGGCAGGGATAATCATTTGAACATTATTATTTTTAAGAGCATTCCATTCACTGATATCCGAATAGAGCGAGCCGTTCGGGTAGATCTCAACCTTCACTTTTCCCTTGGTATTCTTTTCTACCAGTGCTTTAAAACGCCTGATTGCTTTTCCTTTCGGTGTGTTCTCAGAAACAACATGACTGACTTTAATGACGATAGCATCTTTCAGCTTTTCTTGATCGTCATCATATTCCGGGGAAAAGCCGGCCTGAGAATGAAATCCAACAAAATAGGCTGTAGCAATTCCTGTTATAATGAACAACCCTATAAAGAAAAATGTTCTCATGATTGGACCTCCCCTCTCTCCGTTCTACTAAAAATGGTACAATAACTTTGAATGAAGAGGAAGGAATATTCAGAATGAATCGAAAACAAATGCCCATCCGGTGGAAAATGACGATATTATCCTTTGGTGTAGTCCTGTTTGCGCTCATCATTGGATTTATTATATTTGTCGGAAAAGCGATTGAAATGAAGAAAGAAGAGTTGGGAAACCAGGCACTTATAACAGCCAGGACGGTAGCTAATCTTCCTACCGTGCAGAGCCATCTCGAGGATTCAGGAGGATGGGGTGAAATCCAGCCCATTGTAGAAAATATCAGGACTGTAAATGGCTCTGACTACATCGTCGTCCTCAATATGAACCGGATCCGTTACTCACACCCGTCCGATGAGCAGCTTGGGACCATCTCTGCAGGAAAGGATGAAGGCCCTGCTTTTGCCGAGCATAGTTATGTGACGACAGCTAAGGGGGAAATCGGTACGGCGGTCAGGGGGTTTGTTCCGATCATGAACGATCAGCACCAACAAATCGGTGTGGTCATTGTAGGCATACTGCTCCCCTCTACACTCGATATAATGAGGAATCTTCAAAATGAACTTATCATTATAGGTGCCATCACTCTCCTGTTCGGAATCATAGGTTCTTGGTTATTAGCAAGACAAATAAAGAAAGATACCTTTCAGCTGGAACCTCACGAAATTGGAAAACTCCTGGTGGAAAGGACCGCTACTTTTCAAGCCATGAATGAAGGCATCATTGCCATTGATAATCAAAGAAGGATCACCGTCTTTAATGAGAAAGCCAAAGACATATTGGTGTTAAATGGAGATCCAACCGGAAAATCCATTCAAGAGGTACTTCCTTCTTCAAAATTACCGGACGTGTTACACAAGAAGGAACCGATTTATCATGAAGAAATGAGATTAGAGAACAAAATTGTACTAAGTACCAGGGTCCCCATCTTGGTAAACGGAGGCATTGTCGGGGCCGTCGCCGTGTTTCAGGATCGAACGGAGATGACTCAACTGGCAGAAGAACTGACTGGAGTGAAGGAGTTCGTTGAGGCATTGAGGGTCCAAAACCACGAACACCAGAATAAATTACATACCGTTGCCGGTCTGATTCAATTAGAAGAAGGAGAGAAAGCTCTCGATTATATCTTTCAATCCTCTCAAGAAGAGGAACACCTTACCGCCACCCTGACTCGGCAAATCAAGCTTGACAGTTTGACAGGATTACTATTAGGCAAGATCCGGAGAGGAAATGAAATGGGGATAGAAGTAAAGATAGACCCCGACAGCTGCCTGGAATCCCTCCCCCCTCTTCTCGATGAACATGATTTTGTCATCATCTTAGGTAACCTGATTGAAAATAGCTTTTATGCCCTGAAAGATTCGGGAGAATATACCAAAGTCATTCATATCTACTTAAAAGAAGCCCCGGACACTTTTCATATTGAAATAGAAGATAATGGGGCAGGAATGACCGAAGAACAGCTTCCCCACTTATTTCAAAAAGGATACACTACCAAAGGAAAAGATGGCTCAGGCATCGGCCTCTACTTGATTCATAGCATTATAGAAAAAGCAGATGGTCATATTAAAGTGGAGTCAACCCCGGGTGAAGGGACGATATTCCAACTCACTTTACCAATGAATGGAGGGAACATTCATGAAGGAACCGATTAAAGTATTACTTATTGAAGACGATCCAATGGTTCAGGAAGTCAATCGAATGTTCATAGAACGTGTACCCGGCTTTACAGTGTGTGCCATTGCGGGGAATGGACAGGAAGGGGCGGAGAAGGTTTCTTTCTATCAGCCCGACCTTGTCCTCCTGGATAACTTTATGCCTAAACAAAATGGTCTTGAAACGTTACAAGCTTTCCGAAGTCATGATACAGACGTGGATGTGATTGTCATATCTGCTGCACAGGATAAAGAAACCATCAAAACGATGATGAGATTAGGAGTATTCGATTATATCATTAAGCCTTTTAAGTTTGAACGATTGAAACAAGCTCTTGAAAAGTACCAAATGTTTAAACATCAAATGGCTGGAGAGGGATCCGTGGGGCAGCAGGAATTAGATCAGCTTCAGGGTGTTCCCTCTCCCATTGAATCCCCTTCAGTTAAGGAAGAATTACCTAAGGGATTGAACCAGCAAACGTTACAGCAGATCATACAATTTATAAAAGACCAGAAAAGCCCCTTATCAGCAGAAGAAACCGCTGAAGGAATCGGCATTGCCCGTGTAACAGCCCGAAGATATTTAGACTACTTACAGAAATCAGGACAGGTTCAAATCATGATCGAGTATGGCGGTATTGGACGCCCGATCAATCGATATCAATGGCAGTAAGTGAGAATGAGGGCACGCCTCATTCTTTTTTTGTTTTCCTCAACCACATTCCTGGACCAAAAAGACCAAAACGTCCTTTAAGTTCTAAATATTCTCATTTTTATATGTAAGCGTTACCATATTTAATAGGTAACTTAAAGGAGGACGAAACGATGAAAAGATTAAAATGGATTTCGATGGTAGCCATCATCTCATTACTATTGGCGGCATGTGGCAGTGATGGCGCAAGCGGCGGCGATTCAAGCAGTGGCGATGATTCTTCCAGCCAATCAATCGTATTTGGTACAGGTGGAACGTCTGGTGCTTATTATGCGATTGGCGGATCATTAAAACCGATTTTCGAGGAAAGTGAATCGATCGGGAATGTAACAGTAGAATCGACAGGAGCTTCTGTAGCCAATATCCAGAACATTACAGACGGTCTTAATCAAATGGCAATTGTCATGAGCGATGTTGCATATGATGCAGTTGAAGGAAAAGGACAGTTCGAAGGCAATAAAGTAGAGGTTCAGGCTCTTGCAGGCATGTACCAAAACGTTGTACAGGTAGTCGCTATGTCTGATAGCGGAATTAAGAGTATTGAAGATTTAAAGGGTAAGAAAGTGGGAGTCGGTCAGGTAGGTTCCGGCGTGGAACAAAGCGCGAAGAAAGTATTGGAAGCGGCCGGTTTATCGTATGATGACCTTGAAAAAGTCACCCACACAGGGTACGCGGATTCTGTTCAGGAAATGAAAAATGGCACACTTGATGCTGCATTCTTCACTTCAGGTGTACCGAACAGTAATATTACAGACCTTATGCAGCAAAATGATGTATCGTTTGTTGAAATCAAAGGAGATCTTGCTGATAAGCTAATGGAGAAATATCCGTTCTATAAAACATTTACGATTGAGTCAGGAGACGAAGCAAAATATAACCTGGATTCAAAGGTTGAAACCGTCGGGATTCAAAATATGCTGGTTGTATCGAAGGATGTAAGTGAAGACACAGTATACGACTTAACAAAACGTTATTACGACTACTTAGGAACAGACGCAGTTGCGGTTGCACCGCTTAAAGAAGTGAACCGGGATGAAATGGCGAAGGGCCTCATTGCTCCCCTGCACCCGGGGGCGAAGAAGTTTTATGAAGAAAAAGGATTACTGGAATAATAGAGAAAGGGCATCAATCCTGGTGCCCTTTTCATTCTATCTATGAGAAAAAGAATTCTGGGCTTCTCCGCCCTGCTCCTTCTTACCCTTCTCGCCATTGTCCCGATGAACACGATCGTCTTATCCTATGAGAATAAAAATATAGTAGTGCAGCCTGTTTTCAACCAAAAGGAAGTTTCCATCCGCTGGACACATTCTGTTGAAAAAGAAGATTGGGAAGAATTTTTCCACATTAAAGATAATACCATCAACTTGACCTCCACCCGTTTCAAAACGTTTGGTGCCGGTGTCCCGGATAACGCAGGCGAAGACACCTATATCAAAGATGGCTGGGTGTATATGACGAATATCCATCAACCGATTGGAACCTCATTGCGCTTCCAGACAGGTAAGAATACGAATCATCGAATTTCATTAAATGCACGAACTCTAGTACTCGATTCTCAGCGGTCCTACCAATTATCCGTGGGGTCCGTCCCTATGTATGAACTGATTTATATGATTGTTAAAGATTAAGCGAGGTGACTCATGATGAGAAAACAAAAGAACACATCTGTGGAAGAGTTGGACCGGGAGGGAAATACGAGAAGCCAGTACCCCAAGGTGATCGGTCTATTTATTTTAGTAGTGGCAGCCGGGATTGCACTCTTCCACTTATACACGTCTTATGCAGGGGCATTAGTCGATGTAAAGCAGCGAAGCATCCACTTATATGGCTTAATGGCCATTGGATTTATCCTGTACCCTTTTATTAGTAAAAAGAAAGGCCTCCCTGTTCCATTTTATGACTATATCTTAAGCGCGTTGTCCTTATTCGTTGGCATTTATATGTTATTCAGTGCAGAGCGCATCATTAAAATGGGGGGACAAATCAACGATACCGATTTCATCGTCGGAATACTCGTCATTGTTCTTCTTCTCGAACTGACAAGGCGTGTGACAGGCTGGGGATTGACCCTCCTTGCCCTTGGATTTTTAATCTATGGCCTCTATGTAAAGCTGGCCATCTATCCGGAATTGAATTCTCAAATCACATTGACCGTGACAAAGAAAATGATATCCCAGCTTGTTTACATTACGGAGGGGATCCTTGGTACAGCGATCGGTGTATCGGCAAGCTACATCATTCTCTTCATCTTATTCGGAGCATTCCTTAGCCGCTCAGGCATGGGGAAATTATTTAATGACCTGGCACTGGCAGTCGCTGGTCATACAAAAGGCGGTCCTGCTAAAGTTGCGGTTATCGCCAGTGGCTTTCTCGGTTCCATTAATGGTTCGGCTGTTGCCAATGTCGTGACAACCGGGGCTTTCACCATTCCATTGATGAAAAAAATCGGCTATAAGAAAGAATTTGCAGGGGCGGTCGAATCAGCGGCAAGTGTCGGCGGTCAGATCCTTCCTCCAATCATGGGCGCAGCCGCCTTCATTATGGCAGAGAATCTGAATATTCCTTATACCAAAGTGATCATGGCAGGTATCATCCCTGCACTGCTATTCTACATCGGCATCCTGCTTCAGGTGCACTTTAGAGCTTCCAAGCGCGGATTGCACGGAGTACCGAAGTCAGAGTTGCCGTCCGTGAAAGCAGTGCTTGCCGAAAGAGGACATTTAATCATCCCGATGGTGATTCTCCTGTACTTATTATTCTCAGGAAAAACACCATTCTACGCTGCTTTCTGGTCGATTTTGGCAACGATTATCATTTCCGGTTCGAAGCAGGTTCTGACGTTATCAACCGTGCTAGGAGTATTTTTCATTTTCCAACCACAGGTCAATGGCCTCCTTTCAGGAGAAGGCATCCCTCCCCTGAAAAACGGATGGTGGGAACTTCTGTTGATTGTGGTGATTCCATTAGTCATCAATCTCGTTAGGAAAACAAAAAACCTGGAAGCCGAAGAAATAGGGTTAAAGGATTGCGTACAAGCATTGGAAGAAGGAGCGAAAACGACGATTCCGGTTGCAGTCGCCTGCGGTGCCGTTGGAATTGTTGTCGGAGTTGCTTCACTGACTGGAGTTGCACTGGAGCTCGCAAACAGTATTGTCGGTATTGGTGAAATGATCGACAGCCCGCTCCTTCAGCTCGTCATTACGTTACTGCTGACAATGGTTACTTCCATCGTGCTTGGAATGGGCTTACCAAGTATCCCAACCTATATCATCACGAGCACCATGGCAGCACCGATCCTTTTACAGCTGCCACTGTTCCGTGAATTGGCCGGGTCGACGGAAACGGCCGTGTTTGTTGCTCATATGTTTGTATTCTACTTTGGAATCTTTGCGAATATCACGCCGCCTGTCGCCCTGGCAGCCTTTGCCGGAGCAGGCATCAGTGGCGGTGATCCGACTAAGACCGGATTCCAGGCGATGAGACTTGCCATTGCAGGATTTATCGTTCCGTTCATGTTTGTGTTTTCCCACGAAATGCTTATGGTGGACGCATCTGTTACTAGTATTCTTGTCCTGACCGTTACATCTGTTATCGGAGTGTTCCTGTTGTCGGTTTCCATCGAGGGCTATTTCAAGAAGAAAATCCCTGTCAGTATGCGCTTGATAAGTGCAGCAGCCGCTTTTCTCCTGATCTATCCTGGCTGGATGACGGATATCATTGGCTTCACCGTCTTCGTCTTTGTTCTGTTTTGGAATTACCAAGGAAAGGGTAAACCGATGAATAAGGAGATCGATATTCCCAATTAAACGAGGTGGATTTTAATGGATTTTGGTTTAAAAAATAAAGCAGTGATCGTCACTGCTTCCAGTAAAGGATTAGGAAAAGCAACGGCACTCGAGCTTGCAAAAGAAGGAGCTCACGTGCTTATTTCCAGCCGAAATGAAGAAGAGCTTCAATCTACTGCAAAAGAGATCATTAAACTGTCAGGGAATCACCAAGTCTATTTTGCAACATGTGACATGACGAAACCAGCAGACATTCAAGCACTCGTTGAAACAGGGGTAAATAAACTCGGAGGAGTTGACATTCTCGTCAACAACACAGGAGGTCCACCTGCAGGGGGCTTCCAGCAATTCGATGATGAAGACTGGCAATATGCCTTTGAGCTTAACCTGCTTAGCTATATCCGTACCATCAGAGAGGTTATTCCCCATATGAAAAAGAATAAGGGCGGACGGATCGTCAATATCGCTTCTTCCTCCACGAAGCAGGCAATTGATGGTCTAATTCTATCCAACACCTTCAGAACGGGAATCGTCGGGTTATCAAAGAGCTTATCAAGGGAACTGGCCCAGGATCACATTCTCATCAACACGGTAGGTCCTGGTAGGATCGCAACAGAACGAGTGGCTCAGTTGGATCAATTAAACGCAGATAAACAAAATATTTCTATTGAGGAATTTAAGAAGCAAAGTGAAAAAGCTATTCCGATGGGAAGGTACGGCGAGCCTGAAGAATTTGCCCGGGCCATTACCTTCTTAGTTTCAGACGCCAACACTTATTTAACCGGTCAATCCCTTGTCGTTGATGGCGGATTGGTTACCGCACTATAAAAAACAAAGCCCCAATGGCTATTACCATTGGGGCTTTGCTTATTCTATTTATACAGTGACTTTCCCACCGTTAGGCTCGCAACCCGTCCGTATGATCATCTCAATGGTCTCATTCGACATATCCAAATGGGATACCCCGGTACCTTCCATCAGGTCTTGAGTATTGCGATCATCAAACGTCAACGCCCCTGCCAGATACACCTTGAACACATCAATCAAGCTATTAAGCTTTACTTCCTCTTCATCTAACTCATACTCACCCGTGTTTTCAACGACCGATAAGTTCTCAAATTGAAGTGCTTCTTTTAACATCTTCAAAAGCTCGATGTTCTCAGGAGGATCCGGATTCGTAATATGATAGATTTTGTTCGCTTGGGCTTTTTCTGGAGCAAGGCTTAGAATGTCCGCCACATAATCCACGGGAACAAGATTGGAAGTACCATTTTTCGCCGCCACGAGTCTATAGGTCCGTTCTTCCCCCCGGCGTCTTGCAGTCTTACGTTTAAACACCCCGAGAGCACGCATGAATCCGTACAGTGTGAATTGAGAGTCCGCTTCCCCCGTTTTAGAATCTCCTACAATAATAGCCGGGCGGAAAATGGACACATCCATTTTGTCTCGATAAGAAAAAACAAGATGCTCCGATTTCACTTTGCTTTCCTCGTATGGGTTATGGAATTCTCCCTCTGCCGGATAAAGCTCCTCCACCCCTTCTGCAAGCTTTCCGACCGTGTAAGCCGTGCTCACATAATAAAACTTTTTCACTTGCAGAATGGAAGCCAATTCAAGGATATGCTTGGTCCCATCGTAATTAGCAGCAAACAGTTCATCACGCAATTCCAAATCAAACTTCACCAGGGCAGCGAGGTGATAAACCGCATCGATCTTCCCCGTTAACCACTCAAGATCATCCTTACTCAAGCCGGCATTTGGAATGGTGATATCCCCTTGGAAAATATGAATTCTCTTTTGCTCAGCCATTTGAAAGGAATCTCTTAATCTTTCAGCCTTCTCTACATTTCTTACTAGAATATAGACTTCGTTACGTTTATGTTGTAAAAGGTTCTTGATGAGCCTCCCACCAAGAAAACCTGTCGATCCCGTTAAAAACAAATTCAAATTGATCACTCCTGTTGAATTTCAACCTCTAGGGCCATTTTGTCTATCATAGCACATATTGAAAGCGGAATCGTGGTTAATGAGAGAGTTGGAACATGATGTCAAAATGAAACGGAGGGACGGACCTTCTATTCCAGATCCAGAGGTCCGTCCCTCTCAAATAAAAAAACGGTGAGCATATTCCTGCTCACCGTTTTTGGACTACCAGCTATCATAAAATCTTTTCGTCACTTCTACCGTATGCGTACTGCCTCCTGCTTCTTCTACGTCTTCAAGAAGCACGGCGAGCACCATCGTCGGGTCATTTTGATCATAGGAAACAAATAATCCATTTTCAGTCCCGGTTGTTCCCTGTTCTGCCTTGATTTCTGCCGTACCGGTTTTACCGGCGATTGCTTTCCCTTTTACACTCGCTTTTCCGGCAATTCCTTCAGTGACTACTTTTCGCAGATCGGTCTTGAGCATATCTGCTTGCTCTTTCGTCAGCAATTTTTCTTTCCACACTTCATGTTCCTCGTCCATTAAGAGTCTCGGCTTCATCATATTTCCATCGTTGATGATTCCGCCATAGGCGCTGGCCAGGTGAACGATGCTCATGAGAACTTCCCCTTGACCAAAGGCTGAATCAGCCAGTTGGACTTCTTTGGAGATGGTTCCGTCGTTGGAGATTTGTGATTTATAAATTGGATAAGAAGATGGAATTTCCTCCCCAAAACCAAAGTCCTTCAAACCGGCAATAAAGGTTTCTGCCCCCATTTCCAACCCGACTCTTGCGAAATAAATATTATCCGAGAATTTCAACGCGCTTTCCAAGTCCACCTTACTCTCATTATCAAAGACACGGACGACTCGGTAATTTCCCCAAGAATCATCCTTTTGCCACTTCTTCCCGGTAATATCATAAATCTTATTTGGATCCAGCTTTCCGGATTTCAATCCAACGGAAGCAGTGATGCCCTTCATGGTTGATCCAGGTGAATACGCAATGGGAAAACGATTACGTAATGGCTTTTTAGGGTCGTCCGCCAACTTTTTGTACTTTTCAGAGGACATGCCCAATACAAAATCATTCGGATCATAGGCTGGTGTACTGACCAGTGCCAATGCTTCACCGGTTTGAGGATTGAGGGCTGCCGCTGTCCCTGCTTCACTCTTCATTTGTTCATAAAGCTTCTTTTGCATTTCGGCGTCGATGGTCAAGGTGATGTTTTTACCATCCTCTACCGGTTGTTCTGAAACGGTCACTACTTCCTCAGATTCTTCTTTCTTCAAGTAAATGCGCTGTCCGTCGTTTCCTTTTAATTGGTCTTCATATACTTCTTCAGCACCGCTGAGCCCCATCAATGATTGAGCTGTATAGCCTTCAGCTTTTAGTTTCTCCAGCTTTTCTGCTGTAAGTTTCCCTATATAACCAGTCAGGTGGGCGGTCGCTTCCCCATATGGGTATTCCCTTGCAGGCACCCGTTTAGAGTACAGACCTCCTAATTCAATTACTTCCAGAGCTAAAGGTCGTTCGCTGAGGGCAATCTTTTTAATCGGCACAAAAAATTCCGGTTTCACCCAGCTCTGATCAAGCTTACCCTGAATCGATTCCTCTGACATATCAAGCAGGGATGAAAGCTTCTTTAAGTCGCTCTTGTTAAACTCTTTCGGTACGATCCCCAATTCAAATGCTTCTCCATTCATCGCAAGGGGCTGTTGATTCCGGTCAAGTATATCCCCGCGCTTAGCGGCTATACTTTCCACTCCTACTTTATCTCCCTTTTCCATTTCCGGCAGGATAAAAGAAGGCTCCCAGTCTACAAACCAATTTTCATCTTCACCTTGTTTTTCTTTGGTTAAAGTGATTTCTTTATCATAGGACACCTTACCAGCCAAAGTGTTGAATGTGATTTTCAAAGGAAATCCCGCTTTTGTTTCCTTGTCCCAGTCCACTTCTTTTTCCGGCTTTTTAAAAGATACCTTTACATCCTTCACTTCTAAATCTTCATAGATGTCCTTGTATCTCGTGACGAAATCTTCTTTCTTAAACGACTCCTTAGTTGAAGAGTTTAGATACTCGTTGAACATACTTTCAAATTTTTCTTTATTCCAAAGATCGACGTATTCCTGCAAGCGATCATCAGGCTTTGGCTTCTCTTGACATCCGGCAACCAACAGACTGAAAGTGACAAAGAGACAAACCAGAATGACTTTTCTATACATATGTACCGACAACCCCTATATTAGACTTTTCATCTCACTTCTAATTCTTTCAAAAATAACAAATATTTTCAAATTTATTGTATCTATATGCTTGTATTTCTTAGTTATGATGATGACCTGAAAGGCAGCGGAATTTGTCGTAATTTGAATAGTGGCAGATATATTTGATATTTGGCAGATAAATTCATAAAATGGCACGCAAATCCGAAACACGGCAGATAAATCTCAAATATGGCATATTAGACTCCGCCAAAGTCGGTATGAGTACCAATCTCCCAGCCTAGAACCCAAAATCCACCACCTTTTCCTCACAATCCCCAGCTTTTCTCACCCATACATAATGCATTTCTTTAAAAATTTGTTATAATAGTACATCGTAAGAGTAATAAGGAACAGAATCCTAAGATTATATCTTGCAAATATATATCGATAGGTGGAAATAAACATGAAAAATTATCGAGTACTACTGTATTACAACTATGTAGCCATTGAGAATCCCGAGGAGGTTACGGCCCAGCATAAAGAATTGTGCGAGGAGCTTGGCCTTATGGGACGTATCCTGATTTCATCTGAAGGAATCAACGGAACATGTTCCGGCACGATTGAACAGACAGATGCTTATATGGAAGCGATGAGAAAGGATCCTCACTTCTCGGACACTGTGTTCAAAATTGACGAAACTGATGGTCATGCCTTCAAGAAATTGAAAGTGAAGCACCGTCCAGAGTTAGTGACACTTCGTCTTGAAGATGATGTAAATCCGAATGAACTCACAGGTAAATACCTTGACCCAAAGGATTTCTTTGAACAAATCCAGCAGGAAGATACGATCCTTCTTGATGCACGAAATGACTACGAATATGAATTGGGACACTTCAGAGGAGCCGTGAAGCCGGATATCAAAAACTTCCGCGATCTTCCGAATTGGGTCCGTGATAATAAAGATAAACTGGAAGGCAAGAAAATCATCACGTATTGTACGGGTGGTATCCGCTGTGAAAAATTCTCAGGCTGGTTAGTGAAAGAAGGCTTTGAGGATGTAGCACAGCTTCATGGCGGAATCGTCACTTACGGGCAAGACCCTGAAGTGAAAGGTCAGCTATGGGACGGTCAGCTTTATGTATTCGACGAGCGTATCGGTGTTCCAGTCAACCAGACAGAGCATGTCGTTGTCGGGAAAGACTACTACACAGGTGAACCTTGTGAGCGCTATGTAAACTGTGCGCACCCTCCTTGTAACCGAAAAATTCTTTGCTCTGAAGAAAACGAGCATAAGTATATGAGAAGCTGCTCTGATGAATGCCGCAAGAGCCTTGAAAACCGCTACATTAAAGAGCATGGTTTGACGGAGGAAGAAGTGGCAGAGCGTTTGGCTGTGATTGAGAACGAGAAAGAAACTGCGACGATCTAATGTATACCTGATAAGAACTGGCTGAAATCAGCCAGTTTTTTTATTTGCATTTCATCCACTTTGTTTCTTTAGGAAAGTAACCTGATTTATTGATTGACCGCCGTATCTAAAATGAAATATTGTGAAATTTCAAGTACATCATATCTACATCAAGCAATCTGTCTTTGAGAAACAAAGTTGTGCGATTTCAGTAAAGAGCCCAAAAGCGACTGAAAGAATAATTCCACTAGAACCCTTCCAGCTAGTAAGGGGAATTATGAATGCAAGAAAGTAAAAGGCGATGCAATACCCTGACTTTTGGCATAAATAAGTTTGGCTATGAAATGGATATGATTGAAAATCAAAGAATCTCATACTATCCGTATCAGAAGAGATGGTCCCTCAACGTTAAGTTTGGTGATATTCTGAGTACAAGTCAGGATAAATACAAAACTAGAATAGATTAATGCCAATAATAGACGCAACGCTAATCACTCCTTTTGTGTTTAGCGAAGATCATCTAAATCTGTTTTTATGAAAAAGAAAAAGCCATCGGATATATCGATGGCTCTTCTCTTGATAAAATTATTTCATTAATTTTTCTGCTACTGTCTCACTTACAGCATTTTCACCGCCAAGAATATGGAAATCCTTCGCTTTTAATTCATTAATTGCATCAGAAGTGACAGAAGGCAGGTCATTAGGATGTACTAATAGCATAGAAGCATTTTCTTTTGCCGCAAGTACAGAACCGGCTAATGCATCTGCGAAATTCTTTCCAGTTGCCACGTATACTTGTGTAGATGGATTAAGGTCTGTCGCGATTTTCGCTGCCGTGCCGTAACGGTCTTGACCGAAGTAACGTGTCGCTTCAGGAAGTGATTCCAATACGTCCTTGCTTACTACAGCTTCTCCACCGACTACAATCGTACTGCCGATTCCTTTTAAAGCTTTATTTGTTTCAGCTGGAAGTTTATCAGAGTCCGTCAATAGGATCGGGTATCCATTGCTCGCTGCATAAGAAGCGATGGCGAGAGCGTCAGGGAAGTTCTTGCCGTTTGCTACTACTGCTTTCTCCGGGGATCCCCCAAGACTAGCAGCGATGTTCACAGCCGTTTCCCAGCGATCATCTCCGCCGATACGATCAACATCAAGTCCCATTCCTTCAAGCTGATATTTCACATAGTTACTCACAGCACCTTTTCCACCTAGAATAATGACATTCTTTGCACCAAGGCGCTGGATTTCTGCTTTTGCAGCTGCATTTAATGTCCCATTTTCAGTTAACAAAATCGGCGCATCATGTTTATAGGCAAGAGGTGCTCCTGCAAGGGCATCAGGGAATGAATCGCCGCGGGCAAGGATAACTGTATCTGACGTTTCCCAACCTTTTTTCGAAATTTCAACGGCTGTCTCGTATCGAGTATCACCAGTAAGACGTGTTACTTCCGGTGCTTCTTCTTGTACGATTCGATCTTCAACAGCTGGTGAAATAGGGTTGTTCTTTTCAAGGTAAGAAGTGAACACCTCAAAATCGACCACGAATAATTCTGTCATGCGGCCATCTTCTTTCGCTTCCTTGAACATTGTATAACCGTCTCCACCATCTGCAGTAAAGGCGTTTGTTGCCACAGAGTACATCATTTCAGGGTCAATCTCTTCAAATCCGTTGTCTGTCTTCACTTCTACGGACCATACTCGCTCCCCGGCAGGCTTGCTTACATCATACTTGAAGTTAATCCCTGAAACTTGAAGGAATTCACCTGGTGCGTCTTCCCCTTCAACTCTGGATACACTGTGCTCAAGGGCATCCATAATTTCTTGTCCCGTTAAATCAAGAGTGACCAGGTTGTTTCCAAATGGCATAGTGGTCAATACTTCCCCAAGAGTGATTTCACCGGCATCGATTGAAGCACGGATCCCGCCACCATTTTGAAGACCGATATGCGTTTCCACGAATTCATTCGCTTTCGCAACCATACCGTCCGCGATTAAGTTTCCTAGGTTTGTTTCTTTTCGACGTACATCGGCACGTTCTCCATCAAGAGCTACCTTCGTGTTCCCAACAACTTCTTTTTTCAAATCATCAAGAGGCGCTTTGAACTCTTCAACCTTCGCGAGTGCGTCTGCATCTTCTTCATAGCTTTCAAGGTCCAGCACTTCTCCGTCATGGCTAGTTACTACACCTTCATCATCAAATGTTACATCCAATAATCCAAGCAGGTTCAAGTATTCGCCAGCTTGAACAATCAGTGTCGGCTCTTCCTTCTCAATAACCACAGGCTCGTCAAGAACAGTATGAGAATGACCACCAACGATTACATCAATTCCCTCTACTTCCTCGGCTAACTCTAAGTCATTCGAGTATCCCAGGTGAGAAAGGACGATGATTTTATTGACTCCTTTTTCTTTAAGCATCGCAATTGTAGCCTTTGATTTTTCAACTGCATCTTCAAATACGACATTTTCACCAGGGTTAGAGATGAATTCTGTATCTGGAGTCGTTAATCCGTAGATTCCCACTTTCTCTCCATCTACTTCTTTGATCATTGCAGGGTAGACGTTACCACCATCGCCTGGCTGACCGATTTCGCCTTTGAAAAGTGGCTCTAAATCCTTGTCACCTGTAACAGCCACATTGGATGAAACCATCGGGAATTCCATATTTTTAATGAAGTCTGCAAGAGTTTTGGAATCTTTATCGAATTCATGATTACCAAGTGTCATTGCATCGTATTTAAGCTCATTCATAAAGTGAAGGTCTGCCTGTCCAAGGTATTGTCGGAAATACAGAGTCCCTGAGAATACATCACCGGCGTCTAAAAGTAAAGAGTTCGCTTTTTCAGTGCGCAGCTCATTTACTGCCGTCACTAAACGTGGATAGCCTTCCACATGAGCATGCGTATCGTTGGTATGCATAATCGTTAAATCAAACTCTTCCCCTTCTGCTGAAGCTGAAGTTGCAGGAGATACTGCAAAAATCGCAGCGGCCAGAGCTGCAGTTGATAATACACCGTATAAAGGTTTTTTAATATTCATTTTGGTTAATCCCTTCCCGTTCTTTTGTAGGTTTTTGTCGGAACCTCATCCACAAAGCCCATTATATAGTAATTTTATGAAAAAATGTGATAATTTTACTAAATATTAAAACAAATCTGGTTCTTTTTACATATGAGGACAGGGGAGGACTCCCCCTGCCATTTTTCCATAATCTATTTCTTGAGTTGTTTTACAACTTCTTCACTAACGGCATTTTCCCCACCAATAACACGAAAGTTAGAAATATCATCCATATCAATTGCTTCCATAATATCTTCTGGTACTTCCTCTTTCTTCACAAGAAGGATTTCAGCACCTTCTTTTGCTGCAAGGACAGAACCTGCAAGAGCATCGGCAAAATTAGTCCCTGTTGCCACAATTGCCTTGTTAGTTTGAGGAGTTAAGTGTTTCGCAATTTCAGCAGATGTTTCGTAACGGTTCAAGCCACTATAACGGGTCGCTTCTTCAAAACTGTCGAAAATCTCAGTACTGATTGCATTTTCTCCTCCAACCACGATTTTTTCGTCAATGTCTTTTAATACTTTATTAGAGGCTTTTGACAACTTGTCTTGAGCGGATAGTACAATCGGATATCCATTCTGTGAGGCATAAGAAGCAACAGAAAGGGCATCGGCGAATTGGTAGGCATTTGCTACAATCGCTTTTTCAGGATCTCCATCCAATTTGGCAGCGATATTTGCCGCTGTTTCAAATCGATCGTCTCCTGTGATACGGTCTGTTTTCAAACCTAATCCTTTAAGCTGATATTGAACATACTTGGATACAGCACCTTCGCCACCAAGGATGATCGCTTTCTTCGCACCTAAACGCTTGATTTCATCTTGTACTTCAGCGTTCAAACTGCCTTGCTGCGTCAATAAGATTGGTGCATCATGTTTGTAAGCAAGTGGAGCTCCTGCAAGGGCATCCGGGAATTGATCGCCTCTGGCAATGACCACTGTGTCTGCGGACTCCCAGCCTTTTTTCGATATTTCAATAGCTGTGTGGTAACGATCGTCACCAGAAATGCGTTCTACCTTATTTTCAAACTGAATCTTAGCCAGGACAGGATCGTGATCACTCGCACGACCATCTTCTTCACTAAAATCAGAGTTGATGTTGATACTATCGATCATCGTTGTCTTTGCCAGATTATTCGTCACTAGAATATGATCAAGAACTTGAGAGTTTCCTTGATAAATATACGTGTAGCGTTCCTCTGCAGGAAGCTTTTCCATCATATTGGTCAAGACGTCCCCTTCGAGAGTATTGATTGGAGCAGAAAATTCGAAGTCGTTCAGGTCACCAAGAACCACAACGTTTGCACCTTCGACCTTTTCGTTCACATCCTTCACAAAATCATTCAGTACTTCGGCTTGTTTAAGTCGCTGTACTTCACTACCAAGCACAACAGGATGATCTGCACCGAATAATGCGCCGTCTCCACCTTTGGAGTTAAAGTGGTTTGCTACGACTATTACTTTTTCACCGTTAAACATGAATTCGGCTGCAAGGGCTTTACGTGAGTCGTCAAATGCTTCATTAGTCGGATCGATTCGACCAGGGTTATGAGTAAGTCCATTTTCATCAACACCCACGGAAGTCACCGCATCCCCGGCTTCTTTATCAGTCAATTGGACACGTTCAGGGTTGTAGATGAAACCTACACGGATGTTTCCACCAGGCTGCCCGCCATCTGTTTTATCAACAGGAGAGATATCGGTGAATTCATAAGACGGTCCGCCAGCTTCTTCAATGGCCTTGATGATTGTTTCGTATGATGCACTTGCATCTGTCGTACCATCATCTGTTGGTCCATTATTATCCTGAACCTCGACCAGGCCAATAATATCAGGCGTTTTCATATTCGAAACAATTGAGTCAGCAATCTTCTCAACTTTACTTTTTTCAATTCCAGCATAAAAGTTTTCAATATTGTAAGAAGCAATCGTCAGATCTTCTTCTACCGGAGTGATCGATGTTACTTGCTGCGCTGTTCCCCCATCAACTACTGTAGGGAAAGCTCCTGTTGGACGGATCTTAAAGTTGCTATAATCATAGCTTACGTTTCCGGTAACGGAACCATCCAGCATATCACCTGTTTTCACATTGATATTCATGCCGTCCACGTCGATCAACATGCGCTCAGGGTTATAATCCTCAGGAGAAATCAATACTCCCCCCGCTCTTGTGCGAAGTTGATCTTCACTAGTGTTAACCACTACAGGGAGTTCATCATATTTTACCGGACCTGTAATCGTGGCATTCGGAATTTCAATCAGCATTCCTTCAAGACTTTCATAGAAGTCCAGTCCATCAGTTTCGGGATCGAAAGAGGTCATTTCATCATCTTCAATGATCTCAGTCGGCGGTACGCGATCTACCCCCATCATGATGGCAGCAGGTACTGTATTGTCTGAAGATTCTACAGTAACGGCTGATGCCGTGATTTGAGTTGTCAGAAGATCTTTAGCATCATCATATCCATCTTCTCTCCACTCTTTTACCTGACCAGCCACATTTACTTTGTCTCCGACCTTGACAGAATTGCCCTTTGCATAAACATAGATTCCTTCAGAAGTCGCCAGACTATCGTCCGGTGTCTCCTCCTGCATATAAAATGCATTGGAACCTGCCTTCGCTGTCACGATTCCTTGAACGTTAGAGACGGTCATATTTTCGTAAGGAGAGGTATGGGAATCTCCTTGAATATCGTGAATGCTTAAACCATCTGCAGATTTAAGGATTTTGTAAGTGAAAGTGGAAACACCGCTTGTGTCTCCCTCTTTTACAACAACTGCCTTGATTGTGACATCTGCAGTAAGTTCGATCGGTGTGGTATATTCTGGACTGGAAGCTGTCGGATCCGTTCCATCCATTGTGTAATGAATGGATCCATCTTCAGTTGCCGTTTGAAGTGTAACCATCGTTCCATCTACAACAGACCCTGAAGCTGGATCAGCGGTTACAGAGAAGGCGGTTTCAATGACATCTGAAGTATTACGGGGGACCAGTTTATATTCGTCGAAGTTATAATCAACCACCCCGCGAAGAATTTCGTACGTTTTGCCGACTTCAAGCATCGTACTATCATTTGGTTTGATAACGAACTCACCAGAGCTGTCTGTTGCAGTGAAATTACCGTTGCCGTCTTTGGATTCCACTGTCACATCCGTAAATTCAACAAACATTCCTTCGTGATCTTCACCATTTTCAGCTGAGAGGTCTGTAGAGATAAGAGAGGCTGGTGACGGAACGCCCTTGTCTTCTTCTGTAATTTCCACGTTTGAAGCAGTCGCTTCAATTTGCTGCATGCCATAATAATCGCTAAGTTTTCCTTCAGCAACTACTTCGTCACCCGGCTCGGCAGTAAGACCGCTGCCACGGACGATGACACCTGCAGTACCATCCTGGATGAACAGGTTCGTCTGTCCGCCTGCTTCAAAGGATGCAGTCGCAATACCTTGTACTTTAACAACCGTACCTTTAGGAGCTGTACGTGCTTCAGCGATGGTAGATAGTTCAATAGGTGTCGGTTCAGGAGCCGGTTCATCTGATAGATGCGTTCCGAGATCACTGAATACATCTTTGCCTTGATCAGTCCATTCTACGGATAGATCAAATGCATCGGTTACGTCTACATCTCCTGTCAAAACAGAATCATTGCGAGTAATAGAGACATCAGCTGCAAAACTGACCTTTACACCTGTCTGACCGATAGAATCAATAATGTTATCATTCTTTTTTAAGGTAATCGGATCGTCACCGTTAAAATTAATCACGTAACTATCCACAATATCAGCCTGGGCAAGAATTTCAGCATCTGCATCTTTATGAGCAATCACGAAAACTTCTCCTGCATCGAGTGTCCCGGATAACGGTAAAATCTTATCGGTGGTCGCCGCACCATTGCTATGTAATTCCAAGGAGTAATTCGATAAATCAATTGCTTCACCAGTACCGTTATATAGTTCAATGGCCTTATTGTAACTGGATCCTTCGATATATTCAGAAATGATTAAGTCCTGAAGTGCCTCGTCTGCAGCGGATACGTGCTGAGTTAGAGGAGGCGCAAACAAGCTTAAAGCCATACTGGAGGCAACTGTTACACTTAACAATTGACGCTTCATTGTTTTCCCGTTCATTTTCTTCCCCCTGTTCGTAGTTTAGTAAAGTGGTAGATTCGCCACCATCTACCAGTATACAACAGGATTTGTCATAATAGTGTAAAAATAGGGTAAATTAACTGAAATTTTGTTAGCGCTTACATTAATATTAAGTAAATTTGAACTATAAAAATTGACAAAGCCCGGTTCTGGAGCGGATTAACAGCTCTTGAACCGGGTTTATGATTATTTTTTAGTTAAATGGGAATAACCTTACTATTTTTCACAGATAAACCCCTACTCCTGGACCAAACGGAATACCTAATAACGCAAAAGTCAGAAGTAACACGATCCATACCGATAAGAACGCTATCGTATAAGGAAGCATCAGTGAAATCAAGGTTCCAAGGCCCGCTTTCTTATCGTATTCCTTCATAAAGGCGAGTATCACGATGATATACGGGTTCATCGGGGTGATGATATTCGTTGATGAATCCGCAATACGATAGGCGGCTTGTACAAACGCCGGGTTATATCCAAGTGTCGCAAACATCGGGATGAAGATCGGTGCTTCCAATGCCCATTGAGCGGATCCACTGAAGATCAGTAGATTCAATAATGCTGTCAACAGGACAAATCCGATAATGGCGGCGAGTCCCGTCATATTGATCGATTCGAGGAAATTCGCTCCGCTGACGGCTACCCATGTCCCTAGATTCGTCCAGTCAAAGTAAGCGATAAACTGTGCGGCTGCAAAGATTAATACGATATAACCGCCCATGTCTTTCATGGCTTCTGTCATATACTTGGGTACGTCTCTTGACGACTGAATTTTTTTCACAGTCACCCCGTAAGTAACCCCGATCACGATAAAGAAGAAGAGCGTGATGGGAATGATTCCGGATAAGAAGGTAGAAGGAATGAGTCCCCCATCTTCATTTCGCATCGGAGAGTCCGGCCAGGCAATCGAGACGACTAACAGGACGATGAAGGCTAATCCTGCCAGGGTTGCATTTCGGAGTCCCTTTCCCTCTAAAGGACTCTCTTCTTCTAATGTTTTATCTACTTTTCCTTTGTATGTCCCTAAACGCGGCTCTACAATTTTTTCTGTTACAAAAGCGCCTACAGCTGTAAGAAGGACGACAGATGCAATCATGAAGTACCAGTTATCCACCGGTGTGACCGTTACTTCGAATGCTTTGGCAGCTTCGGTTGATATCCCTGCGAGTAGCGCATCGGTTCCGGTAATGATAAAGTTTGCCGTAAAACCTGCTCCTACTCCGGAGAATCCGGCAGCAAGTCCTGCCAGAGGATGCCTTCCCACCGTATAGAAAATCATGGCGGCGAGTGGAGGAATGATAACGAAGGCTGCGTCTGACGCCAGGTTCCCCATGATCCCTACCATAATAACGGCGTATGTAATCAATCCTTTTGGAGCGTTCAAAACCGTTTTCTTGATCGCTGTTTCCAGTAATCCTACCTTTTCCGCCAATCCAATCCCGAGCATCATCGCCAGTACGAGGCCGAGTGGAGCGAAGCCTGTAAAGTTATCGAGCATGGAGGTCAGGATGTATTGGAGTCCCTCTCCGGAGACGAGGCTCTTGATCGCTAACTCTTCTCCATTTTTCGGATGTATAACCGTCACACCCAGACTTGAAATAAACCAGGAAAATAAAACAATAAAGACAGATAAGTACACAAACAACATGAATGGGTCAGGGAGTTTATTCCCTACCTTTTCGATTCCACCTAAAATTCGAAGATATCCCTTCTCCTTTTTAGGTGAATTCGGCTCTAAATTGGGATTTGTCATGAGGTCACTCCTTCAAATAATGTTTTAAGGAATAATTCCTTTTTACTTCCGTTAATAAGTATTTCGATATCGATTGTATAAATCCTTCTTATTTTTTAATATTTATGAGAAAATTTTAAATTTACGGATTACTGAATAGATGAAGATAAAAAATCCCCTACTCATAGATCGAGTAAGGGATTTCTAGGATCCAATTATTTAAGTTGGAAGCGATATAACTTCCTAGGTCTTCCTCTGCCGCCGCTTTGTTCTTCGCCGCTGATTTCCACAATCCCGATCCGTTCCATTTCAGTAAGGATTCTGCGTCCGTTCCGTTCGGTGCTTTTCAGCCAGCGGGAAAGATCCTGGGATGTGATTTCCTCTTTGTCGTAATGACGGGAAAGAGAAAGGATTTTTGAGACGATGGCTGAACTGACCGAAGCCTCTTTAAAGACTTCCTTCCATTCATTGCCCAAGTTGTTGAGAGCGTATGTAATGGACTCCGACGATGGAAGAATTTCCGTTACCGTCTTGTCTTCATTGACACTTATGACGATGGAAGATTCGTGCTTTCTCGCATGTTGAAAAGCAAGACGGACATGATGCTCAGCTTCTAACACGGTCACACCAAACCCTAACCCCACACGGATATCCAGGTCTGTATGGGCCTTCACTTCCTGAGTCAAAGTAGTGAAAACCGACTCCTTTTCATGAAGATCGAGTTCCCCCCTCGTTGTATAAACGAAGAACAATCCGTCCCCTAATTGAACCATGGAACCATTGATCTTTTGGGCGATATCAAGAAGATTGCGTTTCAGATCCAGCTCTTGATGCTTCATTTTATAAGAAAAATGGGACTCGTCCAAGGTCTGGGTGGAATAGATGACTTCGATTCCAACGATGGCAATTTGGGATTTTTGATATTTCCTCGATTGTGCCCTCTCTAATAAATACTGCAAAATCATCCGGATGGACAAATTCGTCGGTACGACACGGTAACAAGGAATGCCTGCTTCAGTGAGGCGCTTCTGAACACTTTGAATACACGTGATCGCCGTTTCAATTTCTCCTTTTTCGTAGAGTGAACGGTGATAGTCAACCAGCTCATCAGCACTCCGGTATCCTTCATATGGATAAGTTGAAATTTCTAGTTGATCAAATGAGTGAAATTGAACCGCGGTTTCAATTTCCTCTTTTGAAATTGTATCTATACTAATTTTATTTAATAGAGTCTGTTCTTTCATTTGCGCTTCTAATAATGCTCCAAAGAAACTGGATCCATGTAAGGGAGGAAAGCTCCCTTCCTTTTCCGTGATCCATCCTTTTTCAAGCGCATAGTAGAAGGGGGATTGTCCCGAAAAGAACCATTGATCTACTAGACCGCGGTTCTTCTCAAGAATTTCTTCTATTTCATTCACCCCGTGATATGGAAAATTCATAAGTTCTATATTGTCAAAATGAGTGGCCACATGATTGATCCGCTGAATCGAATCATCCGGACCGATGACACCAATTTTTATCATCAACTGTTATTCACCTGCTTCTTGCCGCAATACTTCAGCTAGAATCTCGACTCCTGCATACAAGTCTTCTAAAGAGCTATGTTCCTTTGGATGGTGACTGATCCCTTTTTCACAGGGAATGAATACTAAAGCAGAAGGCCATTTCGCTGCCATATTCATGACGTCATGCCCTGCCCCGCTATCCATTTCGAACGTGTTGTACCCCAGGGATTCCCCTGCTTGTTTGACTCTGGCTGTCAGCATTTCATCTAATAGAATAGAAGGATTATCTACAAGAGTTTCTATGTTGATTGTAACATTAAATTCATTCTCTAAGCTTCGACACTGTTCAATTATTTTATCGGCCATGGATCTCTTCAGGTCATCGTCGACGGATCGAATATCGATTCCCGCTTCTGCATGACCCGGGATGACATTCATGACGTTCGGTTTTACGTTCATCGTGCTGACGGTTGCTACTAGTGGTTTCTGGGACCGCCTTGATATCTCTTCCGCCTCTTGGGAAACAAATGTAATAAGGGGAGCAAGAGCCACAAGGGCGTCCGTCCGTTTCCCCATCGGAGTAGTTCCCGTATGACCAGCCATTCCTTCCACCTTTACCTTCAAGCGGATCGGGCAGGCTACCCCCCGGACAATTCCGAATTGAGCACCATGATCTTCGATTTGGGTCCCTTGTTCAATATGAAGTTCGATGAAGGAGAGGATTTCCTCTCGGGAGCGTTCAGCTTTTTCAATGGATGACCAGTCTAGGCCCGTTGATTCCACGGCTTCTTTAATGCTGACTCCGTGGCGGTCTCTTACGTTTTCTACTGATTTATCAAGAATTCCTGCCACGCTCTTACTTCCCAGGGTAGAAACGCCGAAACGTGCTGACTCTTCAGAGGCAAAACAGGCCACTTCAATGGAGTGATGGGGTTTGAAACCACCGTCTTTTAATGCTTTCACGGCTCCCAGTCCACAAAGGACACCGGCTGCCCCGTCATAACCTCCTCCATTTTCAACCGTATCAAGATGAGATCCGGTCATGACAACTTGGTCGTTAGTCCCTTCCCACCTGGCAAATAGGTTCCCTGCCCGGTCCCTCTGTACGGATAGCCCCAATGTTTCTGCAACGCTGCGAAACACATTCATGGAAGCAGTCTCTTCCTTGGAATATCCTAATCTCGTAAATCCATCGGGCTGCTCCATGGTGTCAACCAGATTTAATGCTTCTAGAGTTGTTCTTAACCATTCTTTCAACTCGTAACCTCCTCTTTTTGGTGGGATAATTTTAAGATAAGACGTGCGAAGGCATCCACTGCCACGGTTAATACCCCTTCTTCAAAATCAAATTGATGATGATGATGTCCATTTTTCAATCCGGTTCCGAATACCATGAAGGTTGATTTGCCACCCTGATTTTGCACCTCATTCATCATATAGGTAACATCCTCTGATGCCTTTAAAGGTAAACCATCATGAATTTCGGATATAAATGGACTTTCCTCGCCCACTTCCTTTAACCACTGAATCCATTCAGGGTTACATGCTGCTTCAACCGTCTCGCCCACTACATCGATTCCGGTTTCCACACCATAAAGATTTCCCGATGCTTGAAGGATACGCAGGGCTTCTTTCTGCATGTACCGATTGATAGCAGTCGTTTCCCCTCTTGTTTCCATTTCAAGATGAGCTTCATCGGCAATAATGTTTCTGCCTGCTCCCCCTTGAAGCTTCCCGACATTGATCCTGGTCGCCCCGTCAGAATGGCGCGGGATATTGTAAAGGTGAAGACTTGCTGCAGCCGCTGCCAATAAAGAATTCTTCCCTTTTTCAGGCTCGAGACCTGCGTGGGCCGCTTTGCCTTTATAAGTGACGTTGATTTTGGAGGAAGCGAGAAAAGAATTCGTCGTGGCATACACTCGTCCAAGCTTCGTATCCCGGATTCCGATATGACCGCTTGCAAAATAATCGACATTCTCCAACCAGCCTTTTTTCACCATGGCTTTTGCTCCCCGTCCACCTTCTTCAGCTGGCTGGAAGAGGAGAGTAAACCTTCCAGAGAGCTGGTCTTTGTATGCCGACAGGAAGCTTGCCACACCCAGGCCGATGGCAGCATGACCGTCATGACCGCAGGCATGCATGACGCTTTCATATTGGGAACGAAAGCCTTCTTTTGTCGGGAGGTGGTGATCAGGATCATCCGATTCCTTGATGGGCAGAGCATCGATATCGAATCGGAATGCCGTATGAGGACCGGGCTTACCTGTATCGAATGTGGCAGCCAATCCTGTATGTCCGCCTTTCATTTTATCTAGCCAGCTCTTTTCCACGCCTTCTTTTATGGCAAGTTCTTCTTGTTTGGTTAAATCGTTGGGTGAAGGAACCCCCATTCGTTCCGTGGACTCCAGTGCATCTTTTCCTAGGTGGATCGTGAAGCCGAGATTGATTAATTCTTTTCCGATCAGATAGGTGGTTACATATTCAGTGAATCCCAGTTCAGGCTTCTGATGGAAGGTGCGTCTGAAGGCAGTGAGTGACGGTGATATTTCATTGATAAAATGTTCAACAGTTCTCATCTTTCAAGACTCCTTTTTTCAAGCTTTTTCAAGGCATCCAGTGCAAGCTGGGCCATCACTTCAACCCCTTTAGGCAATGCACTTTCATTTAATTTAAATCTAGGATCATGGAGTGGGTATTGCGGTTCTGTATCCTTCACAGATGTTCCCAGCCAGTAGAAGGTACCTGGAAATTTCTTCAGAAAACGGGAGAAATCCTCTCCTCCAAGAGACGGTGAGACCACTGGTGCAGCTTCTTCCCCAAGTACTTTTTGGGCAGCGTTACGCACTTCATCCGCCCATCGGGGTGTGTTGACCGTCGCGGGATATCCATCTAAATAGTCGATGGTCATGCAGGCCCCGAAGCTTTTTCCGACACCCTCAATGATGGAGTGGAAACGACTTTTCACCATTTCTTTCACTTCCGGTTTGAAGGTTCGAATGGTCCCTTCAAGGGTGACTTCATCCGCGATTACGTTATAACGGTAGCCTCCTTCGATTTTCCCGATGGTGAGGACGGCTGAATCAATGGGGTCCGTATTTCGGCTCACGATTGTTTGAAGCTGAGTGATCAGGTTGTTGGCAATAATGATGGCGTCATTGGACTGATGAGGCATGCTCGCGTGTCCTCCAGAACCTTTAACAGTAATCTTAAAGCGGTCCGAAGCCCCCATGATTTCATGATGGAGAACTCCGATTTCCCCGACAGGCAGATCCGGCCAAACATGCTGCCCGAAAATGACGTCAGGCGTATATTCGTCGAATACTCCGTCGTCCATCATTTGCTGAGAACCTCCTACAGGGGCATTCTCCTCCGCCGGCTGAAAGACAAGAAGAATCGTGCCTGCGATCTCCGTTTTCAGTTGATTCAATACTTTTCCTGTACCAACGAGCATGGCTGTATGGGCATCGTGACCGCAGGCATGCATGTTGTTGTGGATGGTGGATTTGTAGGATAGATCACTTTCCTCCTGGATTGGCAGAGCGTCGATATCCGCCCTTAATGCGACCGTGCCTCCCGGCTTTTCTCCTTGTATGATGCCGAGCACTCCTGTTTTGGCATAGCCCGTTTTAAAAGGGATTCCCGCTTCTGCTAATTTTTTCTGAATCGTTTTCGATGTCTCGAATTCCTCTCCACTCACCTCAGGATATTGGTGAAGGTGTCTGCGTAATTCAATGACTTCATTCTCTACTGATTGGACAAGCTGCTTTAACTTCATGAAAAATCTCCTTTTTCGGTCGAATGATTATTTAAGGAAAAGTTCCTTAATAATACCGTTAATAGATATATTCGATATAAAGTTGGAAAATCCTATGTGGATGGGAAAGTTTTTTTATAAAGAATAGGGACGGACCTCCGCATTTTGCGGAAAGTCCGTCCCTATCACCTTTTTCTGTTCTAGCTTTGAGTTTGAGGTCCGTCCCTCTTTCCTTTTCCACCCCCACCCTTTACACTTAAAGAAATTATAATGATAAAGGATGGTTGGATGAATCGTTTTGTTGAAAGAGTCGAACCGTATTTTTTGGGTGAAGATCCGTTTGTGCAGAGATATGCGATAGAAATGCTGGAGGGTACTTATTTAGCGGATGGGAATACATTTTTGACTGGTTTGAAAGCCGTTGATCGGGGACCGGTATCAGAATATTCTTCCCCCATTCTTCCTAATTTAATATACTTACCCCTTAATGAAGAAGGCCTGAAAGAAGTAGTAAATCGATTAGATGTCATGGGTAAAAAGGATAACAACCGACTGTTCTACATTCAATTAGTTAAAAACGCCAGCACGGAATTATTAATTACATACAGAAATAGAGTAAAGCAATATGTTAGTGAGGAACAGTTAAAAGAAGTAGAGAAGCTTCCTTCTTTAACTATAGAAGGGCTCTACATGGCGTTAGCTGACGTGATGGCCTACTTGGATGAGAATGAGTTTGATCAAGCCCTTTATGATCATGGGAAAAGAATCATTAAAGAGCTGGTTAAAAAAGGCGGCATTGAAAGCTGGGAAGTACAGAATGGACTTCAGAACAATATGGATGAAGATGCGTTTTTCGGATTTGAAGGGATTTATCACGTCTACATGGCCGGTGAATTACACGAAGAAAGTGTAGTCCCACAATTAGTGAGTCTCTTCAAAAATGAAGAGGAAGGCGACTTTTTATTTGAGGAAACTGCAAATTCCCTGGTCAAAATAGGGACGGACCTTGTCGTACAAGAAGTTGAAAAAATAGCACTCTACGGGAACACCTACTTCTATTCTCTGGACGTACTGGGAAGGATCAAAACCAAAGAAGCTGAAAAGGCATTACTCAGTCTGTTTGATCAAGCGGATGACCTAACTGCCAAAACAATCATTGCAGATAATCTATGTCGACATTTATCAACAGAAGCCTTCCCCAAGATAGAAGGTTTAATTGAAACAGGGTATGAAGATGGGCTGCTTTGTTTAGAAGAATCACTATATGTCAATTGCGTCATGAATGGCATCCAACACCCCAAACTTCCAGAATGGAGACACTTGCTTGAGGTAATGGAGCTTGAAATGTTGAATGAGCCAGCCGCGCTAATTCCACAACCCATCATAAACGAAGAAAAAATAGGACGCAATGACCCTTGCCCATGCGGCAGCGGAAAAAAATATAAGAAGTGTTGTCTATAAAGTAAGGGACGGACCTCCGCATTTTGCGGAAGCCCGTCCCTATCGCTTTCTTATATTAAAAATTCCAACTAGAGGTCCGTCCCTCTACTCCATCCACTCAGGCTTACCAAAGCCTTTAAATTCTTCGTCGATGATTTTCTCGAATTGGTCTGCTTCGACGACTGCTTTGATGTCTTTCGCCAGCTGTGAGTCAACGTCCTTCGTATTTACAACCACTCGGTTTCGATACTGATCAGGCATGTCCTCCAGCTGAAGTGCATCAAGTAAGTCCATGTCGGCAGCAAGTGCGTAGTTCCCTGGAACCGCAGATAGATCCACACTGTCAACGGCCCTTGGAAGCTGGGCTGCTTCGATTGGTTTGAACTGCAGGTTTTTCACGTTTTCAGCAATGTCTTTTTCTGACACCGTCAATGGATCTGTATCCGGTTTTAACGTGATCAGCTTAGCATCCTCCAGAATCTGAAACGCCCGGGCTGCGTTCGTCGGATCGTTTGGAATGGCAATGGCGCTGCCTTCTTTGATATCTTCAATCGAATTAAATTTCTGTGAGTAGATTCCCATTGGAGCCGTTGGTACGACAATCACTTCGGATAAATCCATGTTATGTTGTTTCGCAAAGGTTTCCATGTAGATTTTATGCTGGAAAAGGTTCGCATCCAGATCTCCTTGGGCCAGCGCGTTGTTCGGTTGGATGTAATCACTGAATTCTTTCACTTCCACCGTGTATCCTTTTTCTTCAAGTCCTGGCTTGATCGCTTTTGTCACCATATCACTGTATGGTCCGGATGTCGCTCCGATGGTTACCTCTTTTTTATCTTCTGCGCTTGAACTTGCTTCGTCCCCGCCGCAAGCTGCAAGAATGCTCATTGTTACCGCTAATGCTACGAATAAAATCCACTTTTTCACTTGTTGTTCCCCCTAGAGTAGTTATCGTTTATCGACTAATCGTGCAAACACATCACCCGTATATTGGATGAGCTGAACCAAACAAATTAAAATGACGACGGTCGTGATCATCACCGTGTTGTCATATCGGTAGTACCCGAAGCGAATTGCCAGGTCCCCGACTCCCCCTCCACCGACAATGCCGGCCATGGCAGAATAGGCAACTAAACTGATCGTTGTAATCGTGATTGCTTGAATCACCGCTGGACGAGCTTCCGGTAACAGCACGTCCTTAATGATCATCCAAGGGCTTGCCCCAACCGAAACCGAGGCTTCAATGACACCTTTATCAATCTCACGCAATGATGTTTCTACCATTCTCGCAAAAAACGGAATTCCCGCAACAGAGAGTGATACGGATGCTGCCGTCGGTCCGATCGTGGTTCCGGTCAACAGTTTGGTTAATGGTAAGAGTGCGACTAATAGAATGATGAACGGAACCGACCGCACCATATTGACGACAAATCCAACGACCTTTTTGATCAAACTATTTTGTAAAAACAAGCCTTTGTCTGTTACGAAAAGAAGAATCCCGAGCGGTAATCCCACTAAAATCGCAACTCCGAGTGAAATCCCCACCATATATACCGTTTCAAAAAAGGCTTTATTCAATTCTGGTAAAATCGCAGTCAATGAATCAGGCAGCATTCTCAAGCACCTCCAAGCTCTGCGTCTTCAGCGTGATGAACCGGATCGCGGCTTCGATCTCGTCATGGGAGCCGATCAGTTCCATGATAAAAATCCCCAGTGGCACTTCCTGAATATATTCAATCTTGCCGTGAAGGATATTGCCTCGCACCTTGTATTTCTGGAACACTTCCGATACGACGCTTTCCTCTGCGATCGATCCTTTGAATTGGATTTTGATCAGCTTTCCTTTCCTTGATTCCACAAGGTGCGGAGGGAGTTCAAATTGAAGGATCGTTTCAATGAATTGTTTCGTTAAAGGCTGCTTCGGTTCTGCAAACAGGTCGTAAACCGGACCTTCCTCCACGATCTTTCCATCCTGCATCACGGCCATCCGGTCGCAGATTTCTTTCACCACTTCCATCTCGTGGGTGATGAGTACGATCGTCAAACCCAGTTCTTTGTTGATTTTTTTCAATAGCTTCAAGATCGATTTCGTCGTATTCGGATCGAGTGCCGATGTCGCTTCATCGCAAAGTAAAACCGATGGGTTATTCGCAAGGGCTCTCGCAATCCCGACTCTTTGCTTTTGTCCTCCACTGAGCTGGGCCGGATACGCGTCCGCTTTGTCCGATAGACCGACCATCTCCAGAAGCTCGACAACCCTGGGCTTTATTTTCGCTTTCGGTACACTAGCTGCTTTCAAGGCAAACGCCAGATTGTCAAACACCGTTTTGGATTTGATCAGGTGAAAATGTTGAAAAATCATGCTCGTTTTTTGACGGGCGAGTCTTAATTGTTTGGACGTGAGCTTCGTAAAATCCTGTCCATCAATGATGATTTCTCCTGATGTAGGGGTTTCTAATAGATTCAGGCAGCGAATGAGTGAACTCTTCCCCGCTCCACTGTATCCGACGATTCCAAAGATCTCACCCTTTTCAATCTTTACGGAAACATTATCGACACCGACCACCGTTTGCTTCTTTGTACTGTAGGTTTTAACTAGATTTCGAATCTCGATCAATGTGCACACCCCTTTTTTGTACAATAAAAAATGCCTCTTTCAACTGAAAGAAGCATCGCCTGTTTATCTCGACTTATCTCTCAGAATGAAATCATTCTGCAGGAATTAGCACCGTTCCAATACTGGAGGTTGCCGGACGTCATAGGGCCTGATCCCTCGGTCACTCTGGATAATTGAAAGTATGTAATTTTCTAAATTTTTATCTTATAGAGGATAATACTGGGTATGTGAATGGAAGTCAATAGGGAATTTTTCAGTTGTTTTTATGTAAGCGTTATCTTCGTTGGTGCACTAGGGGAGGGATTTTTTGTGTAGGGGAACTTTGGTTTGATATGGTCGTGGTGATGGTCCTTTTTTTTACAGTTGATAATATATTCCTAAAGTTGATAATAAAAGGACAAAAGTCGATAATATATCATGAAAAGTCGATAATAAAACTTCTCTTATCCTATCAATCCATGTATTTCACATCGATCTCAGTCAAAATCCTGCCTTAACACCATCTCAAAACCATACATACTATCCAAAAACATTCCTTTCCACCTCCAAATGGGACGAATCTCCATTACCAATAGAAAAAGGCACTACCTTCCATAGCAGCACCCCATTTGTCATAACAACTCACATCAAACATTCTAATCTCCCAATCAACCAATCAAAAACTAGACGCCCACTCCTTAATCCCCGTCAACACATCCAACTCCCTCAACCTCTGCTCACAATAAGACGAATTCCCTTTCAAGTATGTATCAACATAAGCCGGATGACACATAATCTCAAGCGTCTCACCTTCATCCCTGCTGTCCAATATCCTCTTCAATCCTTCAACCGACACTCCGTCACCATAAAAGTCCATCGAGAACCGATCGGTTAACACATTCATTGCGTCTAACCCATCACAGGGCACATTCCGGACCGGAACCCCAAAGCGCTCCGACAACCTCTTCACCACCGGGATCAGTGGCCGAAAGCTATGAACATGGTGATGACTGTCAATATGAGAAAGGGGCAGACCGAATGATAGGAATTTATCCATCTGAGCCTCCCACTCCATTTCAACCTCATCCACATTGATTTCTTTTTCTTCAAAAATCCTGCTGGTGTAACGGAAAAGGCCTCTCTCATCAAGAAGAGATGGTACTCCGCCAGAAACTGGTCTTCCGCATGTCAGCGTTAAATGGATCCCAACCTGTAATTCCGGATAAACCTTCGCCAATTCCACCGCATGCAGAGTTCCCGGCATATTGACCAGCATCGTTGTTGAGTTGACGATGCCAAACCGGTGACTATCAACGATGCCGTAATTCACCCCCCGGCATAAACCAAAATCATCTGCATTGATGATCACGTTCCTCATAATCCCCCATCCCCTTTTCGCTAATAGGTTCTTTCTACAAGAAAGCTCGCTTTATCTCCTCTGAAGATCGCTTTGGAAAATTCGATGACCGATCCATCCTCTACATAAGCCGTCGTCTCAATCATAAAGCAAGGTGTCCCCTCAGGCACCTCGAGCTTTTCTGCCACTCGTTCATCTGCTAAAAACAACTCGATCGTTTCGACGGTTTTTTTAATTTTTATCTCAAACTGTGTTTCCAGGAGCTTGTAAAGAGATCTTTCACATTCGTCTTTATCAAGCCCGGGCGTCTTGTACCAGGGCAGATAGGCCACCTCATATTGCAGGGGCAGACCGTCTGAATATCGGATCCTCTCTAAACGATTGACGGGATCTCCATTCTTTAATTCCAACGCTTTTTCCACTGTTGATTCTGCCGGGATGACATTCATGCTTAGTACCTTGATCTTAGGTTTCTTACCTTGTAATCGCAGTTGCTCTGTGTAGTTGTCGATCGTCGAGGACAGGATTTGACTGACTTTCTCTTCTGCGACAAAAGTTCCTCTTCCTTGCTCGCGATACACGTAACCTTCAAGTGTCAGCTGCTGGAGCGCCGTCCGGATCGTCGTACGACTGACATTGAACTTTTCGCAAAACTCCGCCTCTGTCGGCAGTTTTGTATTCGGAGCGTACTCTTTATTTTTAATCATGTGGATGATTTCTTCTTTTACATGCGAATGCAGGGCCTTTGCTTCTTGTGTCTCTTTCATTCTGTTTCTCCCTTCCACTTTCTTCCTATATTTGTTATAACACATCCACGATCAATTCTCTATTCCTATTCATTTTATCATAAAAACAATTTGTTATTACAATTAAATAAAAATCAGTCATAAATTTCATATTTGTCATTACAATATATAGACGAGCAAAAATTTGTATGATACATTATAAAAAAATAGAAATCGCTTTCAAAATGAAGGGAGATCGACAGAATGTCATTAAAGGTGGTCATAATCGGAGGCGGATCAAGCTATACACCAGAAATTATCGAGGGGTTCATCCACCGATACAAATCTTTTCCTGTCACAGACATAACGCTTGTAGACATCGAAGCAGGGAAAGAGAAGCTTGAGATTATCGGGCAGTTTGCTCGTCGAATGATCCAAAAAGCAGGTGTGCCGATTGAATTGGAATGGACTCTTAACCGGCGGGATGCCTTGATAGGCGCTGATTTTGTGACAACACAAATCAGGGTGGGCGGTCTCTCAGCCAGGGAAAAAGATGAACGTATCCCCTTAAGTCATGGCGTCATCGGTCAGGAAACCAATGGAGCAGGCGGTATATTCAAGGCCTTGCGTACCATTCCGGTCCTAATGGAAATTTGTCATGACATCCAACAGATTTGTCCCCATGCATGGCTTATTAACTTTACCAACCCTGCAGGCATGGTTACAGAAGCCCTGCTTAAATACAGCTCACATAGTAAAGTCATCGGGGTGTGCAATATTCCTTTCAACATGAAAAACAGCGTCGCCGAGATGATGAATTGTTCTGCAAATGAAGTACAGATTGAATTTGTAGGGATGAATCATTTTGTGTTTGGAAAAAGGGTTTGGGTCAATGGTCAGGATGTCACCGATCAGGTTCTGCAAAAACTGATCCATCAAGAAGTGGATTACTCACCGGCCAACATCGTCTCCCTCGGTTGGTCGAAGGAATTTTTACAAGCACTCGGGATGCTTCCCAATCCTTATCATCAATACTATTTCCAACGGGACTCTGTGTTGGAAAAGGACCTTCAAGCTTATAGAGAAAACGGTACACGGGCAGAGGTTGTTCGAAAAGTTGAAAAAGAACTTTTCATACAATATATGAAAGAAGAGTTAAATGAAAAGCCAAAAGAACTGGAAAATCGAGGAGGTGCCTACTACAGTGATGCTGCCTGCAGCCTCATGACGAGCATTTACAACAACTCAGGAGACATCCAAACCGTCAACACACTGAACAACGGAACCATCCCGGACCTGCCCCACGAGGCTGTTATTGAAGTAAACGCAGTCATTACGGGGGACGGACCTCGGCCAATCGTCATCGGACCGCTTCCTTCATCAATTAAAGGGATCATCCAACAGATGAAAGCGTTCGAAGAGCTCGTCATTCAGGCAGCAATGTCCGGTGAGTACAATCATGTCTACCAGGCCATGGTAATGAATCCGCTAGTACAGAACGAAGGGGTGGCAAGACAACTAGTCGATGAATTATTGGAAGCTCACAAAGAGTTTTTACCGCAATTCAATTAATCTAGTAAACGGGGGAAAGAGAAATGAGTAAAGTAATGGGGTTTATGGAAAGCAAGTTTATGCCGATTGCAGGACGAATCGGGTCACAACGACATCTCGTCGCCATCCGTGATGGATTCGTTTCGATCATGCCGCTGATCATCGTCGGATCTTTGGCTGTCTTATTAAATAATTTGCCGATTGATGCCTTTCAAAATTTTATGGTCTCTGTATTCGGTGAAAGCTGGAAATCCGTCGGGGGGAATATGTGGAATGGATCATTCGCCATCCTCGGACTGCTCGTCGCTGCATCCATCAGTTATCATTTAGCCAGGTCCTATCATATCGATGGGTTATCTGCAGCATTGGTATCGATCGCTTCACTCATCATCCTTACGCCGGTAACGGAAGACTGGGGGATTTCCTATGCCTGGACCGGAGCACAAGGGATATTCGTCGCCGTGATCACGTCCCTTCTTGTCACAGAATTATTCAAAGTGTTGATTCGTTCCAAGTTTACGATCAGTATGCCCGATGGTGTGCCGGAAGGTGTCGTAAAATCATTCAAAGCCCTGATTCCTGCAACGATTATCTTGATTCTTGTTGGTCTTATTCAAGCTCTCTTAACTTCTTTTGCAGAAAAAAGTATCTTTGAAATCGTGTTCACGGTGGTTCAGGAACCACTGCAAGCTGTATCCAACTCACTGCCATCAGCCATAGTTGTAGCCTTCTTAAATCATTTCCTTTGGTTCTTCGGCTTACATGGTACGAACATATTAGGTCCGATCATCGAACCGATCTATCTACCGTTAATTGAGAAAAATCAGCAGCTCTTCGCAGACGGGATGAGTGCCTTCGACGTTCCTTACATTGTGACGAAACCATTCTTCGATGCCTACGTGTACATGGGTGGATCCGGTACGACGATCGCCTTGATCATCGCCATCTTCCTTGTGGTGAAAACGAAGCATTACCGCACAGTCGGAAAATTGTCTGCTGCACCTGGAGTATTCAATATTAATGAACCGGTCATCTTTGGTCTGCCGATCGTGTTAAACCCGCTTATGTTTATCCCGTTTTTACTGGTACCTGTCGTATTGACAGTTACATCATACCTGGCACTGAGCTTAGGAATTGTACCCAAAACCGTCGCGATTGTTCCTTGGACGACACCACCTATCATCAGTGGTTACCTTGTAACGGGTGGATCTTGGAGTGGAATCGTGCTACAACTTGTGAACCTGACAATCGCTACACTTATGTACATCCCATTCCTGCTCGCATCTGAACGTGCCCAATTAAAGAAAACCACCGAAACGAGTGATAAAATCGCATGAATGCTGAACAACAAATGACCTTAGAAGAAATATCTTTTCATATCATTTTACACGCTGGAAACGCCCGGTCCTCTGCCATGGAAGCCCTGCAAGCCGCCAAGAAAAAACAGTTCGAAACAGCAGAGGAAAAAATGGCCGAGGCAGCGAATGAAGTTCATCAGGCCCATCACTATCAAACTCAGTTACTTCAAAAAGAAGCAAGTGGCGACACACAGAATCCTACGATTCTATTGATCCATGCCCAGGATCATCTCATGAACGCCATCACCGTCAAAGAACTGGCCCAGGAAATCATCGAAATCCATCAAACCAAGTAAGGAGTGCTTCATATGAATATCATGCTGGTCTGTTCGGCAGGAATGTCAACGAGTATGTTAGTCCAAAAAATGCGCAAAGCCGCTGAAGAAAAAGGCCTCGAAGCCACCATTAATGCTACTTCTGAAGCTGACTTAAGCAATCACTTAGATAAACTTGATGTGATTCTCATCGGGCCCCAAGTCCGCTATCTATCATCTAAAATCATTGAAAAAGCAGAGCCCCATCATATTAAGGTGGATGTGATAGATGGGATGTCTTATGGGATGATGAATGGTGAGAAAGTGTTGGAACAGGCTGTGAGTTTATTGGGGAAGTAATATTTTCGCGATTAAGAGTGACCTGTAATGGGTTACTCTTTTTTTAAGGTAAATAACATGAAGAAAGTGTCCCCCAATTAAGGAGGACACTTTCATTCGATTACATCACATCATAATCCGTTACATTTCGCTCGACTACCCGTGCTCCTTCCACACTCACAAACATCCCGTTCGAACTTCCAAACACATTGGTCGCGATCAGGTTATCCATCGCTGCTTTCACCGCCACCGTATCAATCGGTTCGATCGGGTCATTGATGGATAGTTTAGCTGACTTCCCCGTTTCGGTTGTAAATTCCAGTTCTAATACTTTTGCCATGCTGCCTCCTCCTTTCTATGGAACTATCGATTGTCCTTACTCGTTAATGTCAAAGGTTTCGACCTTCTCGATGTTGTTTAATCCTTTTGATGAAAGACTTGCCACGGATAAAGCTGCGCTGTTCATCTCATCTGCCGTTGCCAGTGCATTGATGTAGCTGTACGATTTGTACACAATCTTAGGATTCCCCTTCTCATCCAGACCATCATTGTAAGCCAGTCGTATTCTCGTAGATTTCAAATCCGCTGTTGCCATGTGCCTCACCTCCTTTCACCCTTTATATAGGGGATAGGGAGAGTGAAGGACACCCCCGTTTGAAAAAAGAGGGACGGACCTCGACTCCTAGTACCAGCTCCTAGGAATGGAGGTCCGTCCCTCGTTCTTAATAAAGTTTCCCTTGTCTGTATAGAACCGTGGATAGTTTCATGACGGAGTGGATGTAGCAGTTTTGGCGCAGTGGGAATGGGTCGCCGAAGAATAGCGGCAGGACGGTGTCCATGGTTGATTTCATTTTGTCGTAGAGGAGGTTGAATACTTCTTCCTCTGTGTAGAACTGTGTTTCACGTCCTTGCAGCCATTCGAAGTAGGAGACGATGACCCCTCCGGCATTCGCCAGGATATCAGGGATGATAATGACTCCTTTATCACTTAAATATTCATCAGCTTCCGTTGTGATTGGAGCATTGGCCCCTTCCACGATAATTCTTGCTTTCACCTTTTCTGCATTATCCTTGTGCACCTGATCCTCTAACGCCGCCAGCATCAGAACGTCAACATCCAGGTACAGAACCTCTTCACGACCACGGATTTCAGCCTTCACACCGATTTCCTTCAACTGTTCATCTTTCGTGGGAAGATCTCCTTTATTCTTCATCGTAAACTCAACCAAAGCCGGAATATCAAGACCATCCGAATTGAACAACGTCACATTCCGGTCACTCACCGCCACCACTTTATTCTGTATATGAGTGGATTGATAGGCTTCAAGTGCCGCAACCGACCCTACATTCCCGAACCCCTGCACTGAAATCGTCAAGGGACGGTCCTCGAAATCGAGTGCCGTTTTCGCAAAGACATTATCCGTCTTCGTTAATAGACTCTTCTGTTCCCTTACAAAATCATGAACGAGGTAGCGGAACGTAAAGAAGACGCCCTTTCCCGTCGCCTCTCTCCGGCCCAACGATCCCCCGTTCACAACACTCTTCCCCGTAAAGCTCCCTCTATAAGGCATCCCCGGCCGGATACTCTTGTACTCCGCCATCATCCAGTCCATTTCACGTTCCCCTGATCCCATATCGGGAGCCGGAATATCTTTATCGGGGCCAAGGACATCGCTGAAATACTGGACATACTTCCTCGCGATCAGATGAAGCTCCTTTTCCGTATACTCACGGGGATTCAGAATGATCCCGCCTTTTCCTCCACCGAATGGAACGTCATGAAGGGCATTCTTCAACGTCATCAAGGAAGCGAGATTCACGACCTCTTCCTCATTCACCGTCTCATGAAAACGTATCCCTCCCTTATATGGCCCCAGGGCATTATTATGCTGGACACGAAAAGCCGGGATCCTGACCACCTTTTCATCCTCCAACGGAATCCTCAAATACGATTTATGTACGTGGTTCGGTGTCGACAAAATGGAAGTCAGCGACGTAAACGCTTTCTTTCTTGTCTCACCCTTCACTTCGGGTAAAAAAGCCTCGTCCTCTAATAAAGCATCCAATGACTTCTGAACAATATCTCTCGTTTGGCTGATCAAATCTGGTCCCTCCTATTGGTTTGAAGAAAATAATGGTATTTATTATAGTGTTACCCTGTCACCCCTGGTTAAAAACGACTATTCATAAACTCTCAAATCGGGACCAACCGCCAAGCAGAAAAAACCACACCTTATCCCAAAAGGTGTGGTTCTCAATATCACGATTTAATGACTGCTTTTTAAATCAATGAGAATAGAAAAAATCCATCAGCTCTGACATAAGTCACTCACCATCCATGATAAACCAACATTCCATTTTTCACCGAGAGTAATTCCCCCGAGTCCCCTTCCTCAACTTTATAAGGCTCACCACTCTGAATGACTGTATCTACAATGGATGCGAATTGATCCCTTGTATATTTTCTTGATCGAAGTGACATCAAATCGATAAAGAGGTCTTTATATTCCACATCAGCTGCAGACACGAGAGAAACGGTCGCTATGATCTTTCTGTCAATAAATACATAGGACATATCTGAGTTTGGAGTGTAATAGAAACGTCCTCCGTATTTTTTCGCTATTTCATCATATCCCTTACCGAATTTATGGATATCGAAATCACGACTTAGTTTAAACGTATGTCCATTAGAGTCAGTCATGGTAAATTCCATCGGATAAAGTTCGTCTTCAGGGCTGTCTTCGTTTGTACCATCATTCGCTTTATCACCTGAAGAAGCACTTCTCATTTCGTCCTGTTCCTTTTCAAGACTCGCCCCTTCTTCAAGGCGCTTTTTGTCTTCCACCTCTCTTTTCACCTGATAGAACGTATCTTTTGCCGACTGTATTTCTTCTTTCATATCAGCAGCTGTCTGATTATCCGGCAAAAGGTTAACCTGTTCCATCACTCTCTCTGCTTGTTGTTCGAAATCCTGTTCGTTTAAAGATTGTTCTTCTGCAATATCTTTTAGGTTTTGGATTTCTTCTTGTACTTCTTGATATTGATTGAAAGTTTGAGCAATACGATTCACCTGTGTGGAATATTGTTTAGTAAAAAACGCTCTAAGGGATGAACTTTCAAGTTTTTGGAATGCCTTTAATTTTTCTGCCAGTTCACTTTTTATGGAAGCTACCTTTTCTGTCATTTTTTCTTCTAAAGGACTTTTCTCCAGGAGACTGCTCACATCATTAATGTTCTGTTGAAGCCCATTGGCCACGGGAACGGTTTGGTTATAATCCTCTATTTCTTTCATCATGGGGATTAAATGTTGACGAAGATCCCCTTCCTTCTCTTCGCTACTTTCTAAAATTTCCTTCTCAGCATTTCGGAGTGAAACTTGAGCCGACTTTAGTTCTGAAGGTTCAATCGTTTTTAGTAATCCGCCTTCTTCCGTTTCTTGCAGGTTCAATTCCATTTCTTCATAAACCGCTTGAATGTTTTTCTCAGCGTCAGCGAATAACTGATTTGCTTTATCTTTGTCTGTTTCGGAAATGATATATACCGTCAAGATTGAAAAAACCAGCAACCCTACAGCTGCAGCGGCAAAGCTTTTAAACCTGCCCTCTTTCCAACCTTTCTTCCGTGAAGACGGAGAAGGTTCATGATGAAGTATGGCTGTATGAATCCGTTCTTTCGACTCGTCATTTAATTGAAGCCGGGGAAGCTTTTTTGATAGATTGTTTTCATTTTGATTCTTCATTTGTATATCCTCCTGTTATGGATTGCAGCTTTTTACACGCACGGTGATAGGTGATCCGTACTTTGTTCTCCGTCCAATTTAGAATAGTGGCCGTTTCTTTTACATCAATGCCATTTATTCCTCTTAAAACCAATACATCCCGATAATTAGATTTAAGTTTCTGAATAGTGGTTAGAAGTTCGCGACTTCCTTCATTTAGAAAATAAAGAGATTCTGGTGTTTCTAAAGAAGCGGCTTCATGATCTTTTTGGGAAAAAGAAGTAATGGACCATTTAATCCTCTTCTGCTTTCTAAGTTCATCGAGGGCAAGATTCCTGGCAATGGAATATAACCATGTTTTCGGATTCGCTTTTCCTTCAAACGAATCCACGGAATTCAATGCCCGAATGAATACTTCCTGAACAAGATCTTCCACATCAGTGGAACCCATTCGATATACCAAGAATGTATATATAGGATCACTGTAAAGCCGAAACCAATCTGCGACCAATCTATTGTTGGACATCTCATTCCCCCGCTTTTTTCTTTTTATATATTAGACGATAGTGATCCACCATATATTTCACTTTTTTGAATATTTTTTCATTTTATTTACAAAATGCTCTTGAGGGTTGACAAGCTCGTCATTTATCCTTCTCCTCCAAAATAAAGGAAACCTTGACAACCATCCCCAATATACTATAATTGTATTATTTATATTCCGACTAAACTAATATGAATTATAAGATAAGGGTGATGACATGTTTATACAGATCAACCATCTCAATAAGCAATACCTCGATAAGTCAGGAGAACCAACCGATGTACTGAAGGAGATTACTCTCGGGATAGATAAGGGTGAGTTTGTTTCAATCCTGGGACCTTCAGGATGCGGTAAATCCACTCTCCTCTCCATCGTGGCAGGACTGACCTCCTTGACTTCGGGAGAGATTCTTGTAGATGGAAATCCGATTAAAAAACCCGGAAAAGACCGGGGGATGGTTTTCCAGCAAGCGGCACTTTTTCCATGGTTGAATGTGCGTGACAATGTGACCTTCCCTCTGAAAAAAGAAATGTCTAAGAAAGAGGCAAGACAACAAGCCGCAAAATACTTACATATGGTCCAGCTGGGAAACTATCAGGATCATTACCCTCATGAGCTTTCAGGGGGAATGCAGCAGCGGGTGGCCATTGCACGTGCTCTCTCCATGAACCCGGAAATCCTTCTTATGGATGAACCATTCGGCGCACTGGATGAACAAACGCGCTCCCGCCTTCACCATCAGCTTGAAACGATCTGGATGGAAACAAAGAAAACCGTCCTGTTCGTCACTCACAGTATCTCGGAATCTATTAAGCTTTCAGACCGGATCATCGTCATGGGTACCCGCCCAGGTACGATCTTGGCAGATATCAAAGTGGATATCCCCCGTCCACGGGATGCCCATAAAGAAGAAATGGTAAAAATCGAAGAACATATCATGAGCTATTTAAAGAAGGAAATCGATAAAGTGATAAGTGAGGAATTGGCCTATGAACACAGCTCTTAAACGCATCATCTTTTTTGCCCTCATTATAGGCCTCTGGGAATCGGGATCACGATTCGGATTATGGACGGAAGTTGTCCTCCCCTCTCCTACTTCCGTTTTCCAGGCCCTATTTACTGGGATTGCCGATCAAACCTTGATCATTGACCTTATTGCAAGCTTCAAGCGTTTATTCATCGGATTGGGGATTTCGCTCGTTATCGGAACCAGCATCGGCGTTCTTCTCGCCAAATCCAAAACGGCCGACGAAACTCTGGGATCTTTACTGCTGGCATTCCAGAGTGTACCGAGCATTGTGTGGCTGCCACTAGCCATCATGTGGTTCGGCCTCAATGAAAAAGCCGTCATTTTCGTCGTCATTCTCGGTGGAACATTTGTCATGGCCCTCAACATTCGAATGGGCATAAAAAACGTCTCTCCCCTCTTTTTGAAAGCGGCTCAAACGATGGGATCGAGAGGTTTGGACTTATTCATTCGAGTCATCTTCCCGGCATCGATTCCTTATGTGGTCACCGGTTCACGCCTTGCATGGGCCTTCGCCTGGAGAGCTTTAATGGCCGGAGAACTATTAAGTACCGGTCCCGGACTCGGCTACACTCTCCGATACGCATCAGACTTTGGTGACATGAGCCTGGTCATTGCCGTCATGATCATCATTGGAGTCATCGGAGCGATCGTGGATCAACTGATCTTCCAGCGCATTGAAAAATCAGTGATAAAGCGTTGGGGATTGGAGTCTTAATCATAGACGAAAAAAATTGCGGCAGGTAATGATCAACTGCCTCATTAATAAAAACAGGAGGTTACAAAATGAAAAAATCATTTCTACTCATGACGATTTTCTTTACATTCCTAGGTGTTTTGGCAGGCTGCGGTACTGAAAAAAGCTCAGGCGGAGACGTAAGCGAGAAGGTCGTCATCGGTTACTTCCCTAATATTAACCACGTTCCCGCTATGGTTGCGAAGGACAAAGGATTTTATGAAGAGAAGTTGGGTGACGGTACAAAGATTGAATATAAAACCTTCCCGGATGGCTCATCGTTTATGACCGCTTTGAAAACAGGCGAAATTGATGCGGGTCTTGTCGGACCTGGTCCAGCCATGAACAACTACATGACAGGGGCTGACGTGAAAATCATCGGTGGGGGATCTACTGGTGGAACGGTGGTTCTGGCAAGTAAGGAAAGCGGCGTGAAGACCGTGGACGATTTCGCAGGTAAATCCTTCATCACCCCCGCAGTCGGTTGCACACATGATGTTCAGGTCGAAACCTTCTTGAAAGAACATGGCATTGAATCTCAGCGTATCGGTGGGACCATGAAACACGTAACAGGAAACCCGGCACAATATGCCAACATGCTAAAATCAGGGAGAGTCGATATTGCCGTAGCGCCGGAACCTTGGGCAGCTGTGATTCAACAGGAAACAGGTGCCAACATCATCATCGATCATGACGAAATTTCATTCGGTGAAACACTTCCTGCTTCAGTACTTGTAGCCTCTGGAAAATCCGTAAAAGAAAACCCGGATACCATTCAAAAAATCGTAGACGCTCACAAAGAAGCAACTTCTTTCATCGCAGAAAATCCGGAAGAAGCAAAAGAAATCACAATTAAAGATGTGAAAGACGTAACCGGCCAAGAACTAAGCAAAGAAGTCGTCGATCAGGCATGGGAACGAATCGGTTTCACTTACAAAGTGGACTCAGATGCCGTTCAAGCATTTGCCGACTCATCCTATGAACTGAAGTTCCTGAAAGAAAAACCGGAATTCACTGATTTGATTGACAAACAATTCATAGACTAACCTGACAAGGTCCGTCCCTCTTCTGGTGTGAGGGACGGACCTCTGTTTCAGAAGGAGGAAGTGGAGTGGGATTTAAATGTATGATTGCTACGGTTGCCTTGTCTCTTTTCTTCTTGGCTAGCTGCCAGGGTGAAAATGTTGAAGAGTCTTTTCCTATGAAGGTAGAGGTCGGTGATTTGGCTGCCGTGGATCAGAATGGGGAGACTACGTCTTTAGGTGAGCTGAATGAGGGAAAGATTGTGATTGCTGATTTCATCTTTACGAATTGTGATACCGTTTGCCTTCCTATGACGGCGAATATGTCGAAGCTTCAAAAGAAGATAAGTGAAGCGGGATTTGATGATGATGTCCAGCTTGTTTCGATTAGTGTGGATCCCGAACATGACTCTCCTGAAGTGTTGAAGGAATATAGCGGCCGCTATGAAATGGATGATGAGAATTGGAGTTTTTTAACGGGATACTCCCGTGACGAGATTGAATCCTTCGCCAATATCTCCTTTAAAACTCCTGCTGCCCAAGTGGAAGGCTCTGATCAGTTTGTTCATGGAACTTCATTTTATTTAGTGAGTGAAAATGGGGTTCTGCTGAAGCAATATGAAGGGGTGTCCAATCCTCCATATGAAGAGATCATTGAGGATATTGAGAAGTTGAAGTAACCTTTTCGAGTTAAATCGAGGAGGTTTTTATATGGAATGACGTATTTAAGTTGGTTTCTTATGTAATTAAACACTATTTCTGGATAAAACCGTCTGAACTAGAAGGATAATTCCACATATCCATAAGGATTAATCCACTTTCACGGTAGATTAATCCTTATCTGGTTTTTTCAATCCTTATTTCATATAATTGATCTGGAATTGGGAATAATTGATCCGTTTATCGAATAATTGATCCTTCATGTCGATTAATCTTTATTCTTGATGCTTCCCTACCTCCTCCCTCAACCCAAATTCCACCAAAACCCATGCCATACCACTCATTTAAGTTTCACCACTACGCCCAAAGCAGGAAAAACACCTCACCCTACCAAATACTAGTTATAAAGGGATTTTTAAAAGGAGGGGTTCCCCATGCACACAGGGGAAATTATTCGATTTTATAGGGAGAAAGCAGGTCTCACCCAGTCTCAATTGGGGGAAGGGATATGCACAACGACGCATGTCAGTAAGATCGAGAGGGGTAAAACGGCTTATTCAGACGACATTATCTCACTCTTTTCAGAGCGTCTGGGAATCGATATTCATCACGAAATCACCTCTTTTCACCAAGTCGAAAAGCAGCTTCAGCTCTGGCATAATAGCATCATCATGAGGAGGATGAATCTTGTGGAACAAATGAAATCCGAACTTGAAAAGTCTCCGTTTCTTGAGTCCTCGAAATATGGAGTCTATTATCACTTACTTAGGGCGAGGTACTATATTCTACATAATAAAGATGACCTTTCTTCGAACATTCTGGATTCCATCCAAAGGGGTTCAAGCCCTCTCACAGCCTATGAGACCAATCTGCTCCATCACGTTCAAGGCATTATTTATATTAAAGACAGTACGGAAGAAAATCAGCAAAAAGCCGTGCAAATTTTAAAGAAGATAGATATGGATGAATACAAAAATGAAGAATGCCATTATCACATATCGATTGCTTATCACTGTATCGGAAATAAAGTAATGTCCTACTTTCACGCCGGTAAATCCCTCAGTTATTTTAAAAAGACGAATAATTACTCCGGTGCAATCAAGGCTGAGTCCTTAATGCTCCTTCAGCTCAGCAGTGAGATGTATCTCGAATTTGAAGATCTGGTGGAAAGGTATCAGAGCCTGATTCAGGACAGTGATTCACTTGGGTATTCAGATCAAAAAGGGACTCTCTTAAATAACTTAGGGTATGAGTATTACAATCGTGAAGAATATGCCCTTGCCAAAAAATGCTTTAAAGAAGCTTTGGACCTGGCTGAAAAAGGGTCTATGCCTTATTTGCGGCGATTATGTAATTATACGGATGCCTGCATCGAAGGAAATCTTGTACATTCAAAATTGATAAAGAAACACATCCAGCACGGTTTATCAGAAAGCAAAAGCGCAAACAGCACCCTATTCATTATCTTATTTGAACTTTTTTCTCTCCGTATGGACAATAAGAGCGATGACTACTTTTCTTATCTCGAAAACAAAGCACTGCCCTATTTTTTTGAAACGAAGAATGTGTTGTTGATTGAAAGATTCGGGAAGGTACTCTATGAATATTACGTAGAATCCGAGGAGTTTAAAAAAGCGGTTCAATTATCGAATCTATTAATGAGATAGCGGCGCCAAGCACACATGTCATAACAAGTGTACCAGGTACAACTTGCTGGATTTAAACCTGGTACAGACACTAAAAATAAAACCCTGGAATCCCTCCCAGGGTTTTAGATTACTTATTCATGAAGCGTCCCTTCTCCTTGCTCCGCATTGAACGTCCAATTCACTTGCAGGGCGTCTCCCTGGAATTCATTTTGGTCTTCTCCGTTATCCACGAATTCGAACAGGACCATGATTTTCTCTTTGCCACCCGCCGGAATACCATCAGGAACGACTTCACTGCCTACGAATGTATTCATGGCCGTAAGATCCGGTGTTTGATCTTTCAGTTCATATAGGGAGGTTTCCACTACCGGTGAATACGCGCTTCCCTGATTGTACATGATGGTGACTTTGATATGCTTGGCCATGTCATCTGCGTTTGCAGCTCCATTCAGCATGGCATCGTCAACTGTATAGCTCGTCCCCAGTAGCACTTTGTAGATATCCAATGTTCCATTGTTTTCCAATGTGAATTCACGCTGGATTTCATCACCAGGCTTGATGTTTTCCACATTGACGACGACTTCCGGGTTCACGGCCAGATCCAATGTACCCGCTGCGAACGTATTCTGAGTCTCAACTGTATCGCTAAAATATGCGTATGTACCTCCACCCATTAATGAAAATCCTAATGCTGCCGTTAATACTCCCTTGCTTACCTTCTTTGCAAAACTCATGTTTTTCTTCCTCCCTTTGCGGTGTCTATTTATTAATCTACTATTTGCCTCTGTCAACAAATAATAGGATCAACCAGTGGTCTTCATTTCGACTTCCTTTAATGTCACAAAGATGGACCTTGCCGCTGATAAGACCAGCAGTAACCCCGGGATAAAAAGCAAAAGGGCAGATCCGATTTTGGATGAAGCATAGTTTACCATGTAGCCTAAGTATGGAATGGTAAAATCCTTGTAGCTTCCTACGATGTTTTGAGATAGCACATAATCCCGATCCGGGGCGTCATTGTTGTCCCCTTTTGTGATATACAAGGTTTGCCCGTTACTCTCTTTCGTATCGATGATTCTATGGGTGATTAACTTATCCTCGGATTGAAAGGTGATGATCTGATTTTTTTTATAGGCAGCATTGTTCTTGGCTTTCTCAATTACAATGATGGATCCTGTCTGAAAGGTTGGCTCCATGGAACCTGATAGAACGACTTTAAATTGATGGTTTAAGATGGTAGGCTCAACACCTGATGCTTTTGATGATAGAACGATGAAAGCAAGTGAACAGAATAGGAAAAATGATATGCCGACTATTATTTTTCTGAGTATTAAGAATACTTTCTTCATAGTGACCCGCCTCCTGGTTCATGGTTGTTTTCGATAGTAGTTTGAGAGTTTTCAATAGTTGATTCTACTCCTTCTTCGTTTGTGTCAGTCTTCGGTTCGGATTCAGTTTCAATGACTGCCGGCTCAGACTCTCCTTCACCAGTAAAATCCTGATCAACTTCGGCCTCGGGTTCAGGAGGCTCAACCTTCTCTTCCTCAACTTGCTTGGGAGGCTCTTGTTGAGATTCCTCTTTCAAACTCTCTATATATGATTGTAGTTGGGACAATCTTTTTGAAGAATCCAATTCCACTATCAGCTTGTCCACCCGACCAAATCCTTTTATTGCATAATTGAACTCTTCCGGGTCCTTTAAAGCTTGTTGATAATAACCATCTAACTCCCTATAGAGCCTTTGTAACTCTTGATCAAGAGAAACCAATGTTTCTTTTAAAAGAAGGGCCTCATCCTGGTTCAACTCCTGATATCCCCTATAAAGTTTCTCAATCTCACTGACATGGTATCTTGCATTTTTCTCGAGCTGCTTAATAGTTGAAGGAAACACGAATGCCGCAGAAAACGTCATGGTTTCAGGCGACTTCTGACTCGAAAAGGAAGCTTCCGTTTCTCCCATTAAGTGAACGGTTAGTAATAGATTCAATATTAATAGACCTGTAATGACGATCTTACTGAAACGTCCATTCATTTCGCCGACGCCTCCTTGACTGCTTCATTGGTACTAATCGTATAAGAGCCTGCGAGGATTGTAAATCGGGTCATTTTCTTGTCGAATCGGGGTCGTTTTTTCAGTAAGAATGTCAGATTCAATCTAAAAACCCCTCTATAGAGCCAATCCCATTAACCCAATTGACCGAGGTTTGATTATTCTGAATAATTGGAGATGTTCTACATTACTTTTTCGGAGAGGTGATTGGTTTGAAACAAAAGAAGATGAAGAAGAGAGCACTGCCAGTGTTGATTGCGACTTCCATTGCATTTGGAAGTCTTGCAGCACCAGGCTACAACGTGCTGGCGAATGATCAAGTGAAGAGCAGTCCTTCCTACATAGTAGAGGTAGAGGCGTGGGATGCCCCTGAAGGATTATCGAAAGAAGATGTGCTGTATCAATTCCTACAAGCGAAGGTCGTCAATCCACAAGCGAAAACCATCGTATCCCTTGATGCGGTGAAGGATCAATTCAAGATCATCCAACAAGAAGCCGACAAACAAACAGGTTCCTATCATTTTAGAACAGTCGAGCAGTTGGGCGGGGTTCCTGTATATGGTTCTGAACAAACAATCGCACTTGATTCAAACAATGATGTGAAAGCGTTCTTCGGTAAAATTTCTAAAAATCTATCAAAGTCGGCAGTCTCAACAGAAGCAGCTATCTCTAAAGAAGAAGCACTGGCAACAGTGAAGGCAAGCATTGATGGTGAAATCGGTAAAGTCGATGCCTTTGATGGAATCGAGTCGGAATTGATCATCTACCCCCATGAAGGAAAATATGTTCTATCTTATTTAGTAAAAGCATCGACATCCGTACCGGCTCCCGGCTATTTCCACTACTTTGTGGATGCGACCACCGGCGAAGTCATCAATCACTTCAATAAAATTCAAGAAGCAACAAAAGATTTTAAAGCGAGCCCAACAGCTACAGCAACAAGTTCTGTTAAAGCTTCAGCGAGAGCACTTCCTCCTGTCGCAGAACCGGCTCAAGCGAGAGGGATGGACATCTTTGGAAACCTTCATACGTTCAATGCTGTAAAGGATCTGTCGAATGGATCCCATTATCTATTCGACGGCACTCGCGCCAATGGTGTTCACACATTTAAAGCAAATCAGATGCCACCGACTACATTCATCCTCCTTTCAGCTTTATTAGGATTAACAGGGTTTGAAGTAACAAGTCCAAGAAACTTCTTCTATGATCCGGCTGCCGTTTCTGCCCATGTGAATGCAGGGAAAGTATATGATTACTACAAGACTAAATTTCAACGTAATTCGTTGGATAACAATGGGATGAAGCTTGTTTCCACCGTTCACATCGGGGAAAAATGGAGCAATGCTGCCTGGAATGGGAAGCAAATGCTTTACGGTGATGGCGACGGTGAGCGCATGATCTCCCTTTCAGGCGGACTGGATGTCATCGGACATGAAATGACTCACGGTGTCATCGATAAAACAGCTGATCTCATATATGAAAACGAATCCGGTGCGATCAACGAATCAATTGCAGATATCCTGGGTGCATTCGTAGAAAACAAAACAGGCGACGACCTGTGGCTGCTCGGAGAAGATATTTGGACGCCGAACACACCAGGTGACGGCCTTCGTGACATGAAGGATCCCGCTTCTGTTTACATCGGTGGATATACAGAGTCAGGCTACTATCCTGATCACTATGACGATCGCTATTTAGGGGAACTGGATAAAGGCGGCGTTCATATCAACAGCTCCATCAACAATAAAGCTGCTTACTTGTTAACCGATGGTGGAACACACCATGGTGTAACGGTGACGGGAGTCGGCAAAGCGAAGGCAGAGAAAATCTACTACCGAGCTTTGACTCTTTATTTGACAGCTTCATCAGGCTTCAGTGAAATGAGACAAGCCGCTGTGCAGGCTGCGAGAGACCTGTATCCTGACCGAAATGGTGAGTCTTCTGCAGAGGTTAAGGCTGTTGAAGCGGCTTATGATGCGGTGGGTGTGGAGTAAGTAAGAGTGGAATTTAGAGCTGATCTGGCGGGACTTGATTCTGCCGGTTCAGTTTTTTTAACTTTAATACAAAAATGGTGCCAGGCCCAAAAACAATCTTTTGAGCCTGGCACCGTTAACCGGTACACGATTATATAACTACATTAAATTCCACAGGTATCCCGATCGTAAACGTCGTCCACTCATCGTTCGACTGACAGCGGATATCCCCGTCATGCTTTTCAATCAGCTTTTTACAAATATAGAGACCGATTCCCGTTCCGAGGTCTTTTGTCGTGTAAAAAGGTTCGAAAATGGCTTCTATTGTTTCTTCTTTAATCCGGGGACCATTATTGGAGATTTGAAGTTTTGTCTTACCTGCTTCCACTTCGCATGAAATCGTGATTTGACGTTGTCCCTCCACTTCCTGAAGAGCGTCGATGGAGTTCATGATGAGGTTAAGAAAAACCTGTCTAAGCTCATCCCTGTTCCCCAGTACCTTTATGGCTGCATCGCATTGAAAGTCGATGGATACATCACCATCCAGTAGGCTCGGATACAGAAATTCAATGGTCTCTTCCAGATGATCTGTCAGGATGATCTCTTCCCTTGTACTCTCAATCAAATCCTTTCTCGATACATGGAGGAATTGGGAGATCCGGTAATTCAATTGCTCCAGCTCATGCTGCATAATATCGAGATACGGTAGGTCGGGATAGCCGTTCTGCAAAAGCTTAGTAAACCCAATAATAGAAGTGAGCGGGTTTCTGAATTCATGGACGAAGCTTGAGCTCATCTGGCCCAGGATCGTCAAACGTTCTTTATGGGTTTGATCGATATACAACTCCTTTTCCTGGAGCTGCTGCTCTTTAATTTCCGTGTATTTTCTAACGGCCAAGTAGGAGAAGCGGTCGAAAAGCGCGTTGATTTCTTCAATGATGGGCTGCAAGTCCCGAAGTTCAATTCCGGAATTACTCACCCACTTGATAATGATACTTTTCCCGACATTCACGTTATAAACAAACTCACTTATATTCACATTCGCATTCACCCGCTCCAGGGCGGTCTTATAGGCGAGATAGGTGATTTCCTCTTCACTGAGGGGCGTTTCGATCGCACGTTTCACTAACTGAAACATTTTCACCCCGTTATTCAACACTTCTTCTTTATATAAATCATTATCTGAAATGACGATACTCTTTCGCCAATTATGTAAAAATTCGTCTGAATGATTTTCAAGAAATTCTATTAGCATGGCAGAAGCACTAGTCATTGAATGGCAGTCCCTTCATTCCGGTTATTGTCGAAATATTCGTTGATATCATCATAACAGAAAAAGAAGGACAGGATGATAGTCATTTGGTATTTAATACAGTTGCAGACTCCTGAAATGGATAAAAAATAAGACCAATGACCGCCCTAGGCGTGATCATTGGTCTTGCTGATATAACCTATAAACCGCTGAGCTCCTCTACAACTTTTTGAGAAACGGCACCTTCCCCTCCAAGAACAGTGTAGTACCACGTTCCATTATCTGAAATATACTTTCGAACCGGGTCGGGAACTTTATTTTTTTCTACAAGGATGATAGGTTCGTAGTATTTAGCAGCAAGTACGGACCCAGTCAATGCATCGGCAAAGTTTTGACCTGTCGCAACCGTGATGATGTCTCCTGGCATTTCAAGCTGTGTAGCGATGTTGACCGATGTTTCATAACGATTGGTACCAGCAATCCGTACAGGATTCGTATTAGCGAGTTGTTTTTGGACTCCATCGGAAATGGCTGATTTCCCTCCGACAATTATCGTGTCAGTCACAGACTTCAGAGCTTCCTTCGTTTCATTCGCTAATTCATCAGTAGGACTTAACAGAATTGGTATTCCATTGGAGGCAGCATAAGGCGCGATGGATAAGGCATCAGGAAAATTGCCACCGTATGCAATGACTGCCTGATCGTAATACCCTAATTCTTTTGCAATGTTTGCCGCAGTCTCATATCGTGATTTTCCTCCGATTCGACGGACATCCAATCCGTTATTCTTTAGGTCCTTTGCAACTTTAGCTGATATTGCACCCTCTCCACCTAGGATAACAACTTCCTTAGCACCTAATTCTTTTATTCGTTCTTTCACCTTGCCATTTAAGCTATCCTTTGGATTTAATAGGATCGGAGCATCTTTTTGATAAGCGAATGGGGCACCTGCCAAAGCGTCAGGGAATGTGGTGTCTCTTGCCAACACAACCGTTTCGGCCCCGTCAGGCCATCCAACCTTTGAGATTTCAATGGCGGTTTCGTGCCGGTCTTTTCCGTAGATCCGATACACATTATCTACGGTTTCTTCCCCAGTGAATGCGGTTAACCCATATACTCCGTCCCCGCCAAACATATTAAGATCCGTGGCTGCAAGATAATACGAGCCTGGAGGCAGAGAATAATAAATCTGGAGATTATCGCTTCCATCTTCCAGCCATTCATCAGGATAAACCGGCTCGCCTTCCAGGGTGAAAAGCAAATATCCCAGATCATTGAAAGTTGTCAATGTCGTTCCGTAAATATACATATCTTGCGTTTCATCAATATCTAAGCTATAAAAATCCAAGTCTTCAGCCCACCCAAAGGTGCCATATACGATGTCGTCGAGGCGGATATAGTCAGCCTGGTAAGGATAATCATTGGGTTCCTGTTCATACACCTCTCCCATTAATCTCATTTCATCGGACTTCTTTAATCCTGTCATCTTTTCTTTCAGTCTAGTGAAGGTTGAGTTATTAAGTATCGTTGAAGATTGTTTCTTGGAGAGAGATTGAATTTCTTCCTTTATTGTTGGGTGATCAAACGAACCTGCGGCAAGAGAAGGTGAAGCACTAAAGCAGAAGATCAATAGAAATACAATTAAACCGATACTGATTTTCTTCATAATCCCGGCCCCCTTCGGATTGAAAATTTATGTAACGTTCAACAATATGCAGTTTACAAACCTATATTATTTTGGAAAGGTGAATTCTAGACGTGAAAATTCAGTTCAATAATCTTCTTAAAATGGTTTATTGGAGAATGGAATATTTAATATACGAGCTTTGGTATAAATAGTGAGGTTAGTAAATGAAGAGCAGTTGGATAAGGTTGACTGTGTAATGTACGATTGGAAAATTCGCAAGTATCAGCTAACCTAACGAGTAACAGTATGATACTTATTTTTTACTAAAGAAACCTATTGAATAACATACTATGTCTTTAGAAAATACGCTTTCTTGCTTTCTTGAAAAACTTCAAAAAAATCCGATTTTCTTCAGTTTTATAGATTTTCACCCCTACTAATTTTAATGGTGTCCATATTTCTTTCATATAATATCCAGTCATAGTACTTCCCCCTTCCATATTCTTATTAACATATATTTCCTATACTTCTATTATATAGTTAATTTCAGAATAGTCTATCAATTAGACAAAATACTTATCGACAACTTTTTCATATTCTTTATTAAAATGGCCATTACTCTTGAAGAAGAATTAGCCAGTCTGAAAAACACCTATAACAACAATCGGACAATTAAAGAGTTGCGTTATTTTTTTCGAGGCAGGAACATTTATTGAAAATTATATAGTGAAAAAATCCAAACTAGTGCGAAACTCTATTTAGAATTTCACTACATAGTTTGGATTTTCCCTTAAGTAAATTTAACATCATAAAATAGAGTAATGAATTAGATGATTGTTCATCCTCTTTTTGTAAATCACCTGGCAAAATCAAACCGCTCCTCAAAATCAAAAGGTATCTGGAATTGATCACGCCCCCCTGTTAAATACGCCACATCAAAATACGTTTTCTGCGGCCTCGGTAGTTTATCCACCCAGGGGGAATAGGTCTTAAACGAAATCATCTCGTCTGCTTCATCAAATTCTGCAAACCTCATCCAGCCATTGCCCCCGTGATAGCTTGACTGGTAGTCGACAAGCATTTGTAAAACGGGATTACCTGCTGCATTTTGTTTCACTCTGTGAGTGGAGCCATGATGATGGCCATTGACCGTCATAAATACCTGGTTAAAAGGATGGACCAGTTCATCCCAGGCAAGTAGCCCCCTCTCTGTCTCTATGGGAGTGCCCCCCTCTATGTTGAGGATTTGATGAGAAAGAAGGATGGTGGGTGTTTTTGGATGTGCTTTTAGAACCTTTTTTGCCCAGGGAATATCCTCCTTCATATGTTCCATGTCGAGGGATAGGAATAAGTAATGATAGCTTCCCGCTTTAATGATGGAATACGAACTATAACCAGTTGGGGAAGAATGTTTATAATACGATTTGTCCGAAAAACGCCCTGACCCATAATATTTAAGATAAGGATCTCCTTTACCATAGTCATGATTTCCTGCAATCGTCACATACGGTGCCTTTCTCTGGTCGAGGATCGCGACGCTTGTAGAAGAGTGGACCCATTCCTCCAACGAGTCGCTTTGATCGACCATGTCTCCCAGGAAAGCGGTCATAGCGATGTTTAACCTTTCATATCTCTTTGAAATCCATCTCATTTGTTCTTTGAAAATTTCTGGTTTATAACGTACCGTTTTTTGTGGATCCGGAACAAAAAGAAAGGAATAATTTTTCTTTTTCATTCGTAATGATTGATAGTGATTGGACCCATTTTTGACGTGGTCACCGGACTTATGTTGGATAAGCCAGTCTTTTTTGGGAAGAGATCGATCGGCTATGCGGATTTCCTGTAAATTCCCTGCAAACAAAGCGTCTGCTTTTTCTGATGCCCCGATATTCCATCCCTTTCCTTTTGCCAAATCAATCCCGATCATTTCAGCAGTTGAGTGCCGGAAGTCGGCCACTCCATTTATATAGATGCTGGTATTCTTCCCATCATTGACGACCGCTACATGATACCAGTCTTCTTCACTATCAAGGGCAAGGGACCATTCTGTCTCGCTGCGTTGAAGATTTAAGGGATGACTTTCCCACTGGACTTGTTTAAAGTCGGATACTGATAAGTTGGAGCGCTCTCCACCCCTTGACATAATGCCCATTCCACCGTGGTCTTTCGGAGAGAACTGTTTCGGCAATTTGAATAAGACCTCGATCGTATATCCGTTTTTAAAGCGATTATGATTCAAAGGGGCATCCTTGCCCGTTTGAAAGTATTGACCACCAGCGTCACTTTTTTTGTGAGTAAATTGCAAGGTCTGAACCGCATCCTTTTGTTCGTAATCTTCTTCCGACCAGCGGATGAAAGGAAGCTTTTGATTGGAGCCTTCAAGGTTAATTAACCGGAGATGATTGGTGTTGCCACTTACGTCTTTCATCACCAGATCCTTCCCGGTGATGGTTCCGGATTGAATATGATCTTTCGAGAAGATCCAATGGGCGGCGATGGTTGTAGAAGGACCTCTCTCTTCCATGTCCCGTCCGGAAATGACAGGAGGGAACAACACCCAAAGTAGAACCATCAAACCAGCCAGTCCCGTTATGAATAGCATGTGTTTCTTGTCTAATCTCAATGTCGTCCCTCCTTTACAAGCGTTTTTTAATTAGTATGGACCGTGTCGAAAAGAAGATGTATCCTATTGAAACAAAAAAAAATCTTCTAATGAACAAATCATTAGAAGATTTTTTATACAAGTATTTCACAGACTGAGGTCCGTCCCTCTTACCAACCGGATCTTTTGACCAGGCTCCAATAATTCCAATAGATCAAGGTCTTCATCACGAATTCTGCCGACTGTGTTCACAGCAGGGTTTTTCTCCAGATCATTTCGGACAATCTGCATTTCCCCTTTATAGCGTCCATACAGATTATTGTCCCGGGTGATGGTGCCACGTGGTCTTTCTACGGTATTTGAAGGAGGAACATCGCCATTCGTCCTTGTTTCGAGTAGTCGATACACATCTCTTCCCGGATCGGGTCTGAGTTGATATTCCCCCTCGATTTCACCGCTGCCCTCATACGAAAGCTCCATTACATTTTCTTGATCATACTCCACTAGCTTACACATTAGTTCCTGGGAACAACCGGGGTCGCCTATGAATACACCTTGGATGCCGCAGTGCCTCAATTGTATGGCACTCATATAAGGGTTTTGATCTCGATGATCCTCCAAAGTTGGGAGACCTTTGTATAACGGCCCTCTTTTTTCCCCGTCCCCCGGGATAAAGGCATAAACCGGGATGTCTAGAGCTTCAAACAGTTTTTGCTGTTTCATAAAGTAAGCCTGATCCAATCCCGTTTCTGGCTTAGGGTAAAAATTATGCCACGCAATCATGCTTCCTGTTTCCAGTCCGCATGAGATCCACTCTTGAACCTCCCTCGCCCCAACCGTACTGGCATTGATGGCAATCTGAAAATGTCGGGATAACTCCATCATTTCGTCCGTGGTAAATCCATCATCCAGCCGAAGAGCCGTCACACCCAATTCCTTTAACTCTTCAAAATGGCTCAATCCTAAAAAAGAGGGAGTGTTCTTCGATACGTCAGCAAACACTTCAAACCCTTCCCTTTTGAAAATGGATAAAAGATGACTGACATGCTCTTTGCTATACGCCGACTCTTCAGGAATGTGAAGAGAGGTAAACGCAAGCTTCATACCTGATGAAGAAGCGCGAAAAATTCTCTCTTCGGCTCCTTCGTCGGATAAATAGACGGAGATTCCGATCATTCGAACTCACTCGCCATCTCGTCTTTAAAGCCAACCAGATACGTGATAGCAAAGCCCGCTGCATAGGCAATTAAAAGTCCGATAGTATAGTAAAGAATTTCTCCTGCATTCACAAGGAAAATAAGCGGCAATCCTGATACCCCGATCGCAAATGTCGCGACATCAAAGTATGCTTGGAAAGCTCCACCGAATCCGGCACCTAAACAAGCCGTCAGGAATGGTCTTCCGAGCGGTAACGTCACACCGAAGATAAGCGGTTCACCAATTCCAAGCATCCCTGCAGGAAGAGCTCCGCCAATCGCTCTCTTCAACTTCTTCTTCTTTGTTTTCATAAAGATGGCGAAAGCTGCTCCGACCTGCCCTGCTCCACCCATTGCAAGGATCGGAAGAAGCGGATCGTCCCCGATTGTGTTGATCAGTTCCAGATGAACCGGTGTCAATCCTTGATGCAGTCCTGTTACGACGAGTGGCAGGAAGGTGGCGCCAAGTACAAATCCAGCGACTAATCCACCCATTTCAATCAATGAAAGGAGTCCGTTCGTAATTAAATCTGAAATAAATCCACCTACAGGCATGAATACCGTGTATGTTAATAATCCTGTGACAAGTAACGCAATGGTCGGTGTAACGATAATGTCCACTGCCTGTGGAATAACTTTGCGTACATTTTTCTCCACGAACGCCATGAAAATTGCTGCAATCAATACTCCGATCAGTCCGCCACGGCCTGGAAGCAGATTTTCTCCAAATAACGTCACATCACCAATGGCCGGGTTGATGATCAAAATACCGGCCAACCCGCCAAGTGCCGCTGAGCCGCCAAATTCTTTCGCAGCATTCATCCCGACAAGGATACCCAGGTAACCAAATAATCCGCTACCTATAATGGAGAGCATCATCACAAGCTGTGACTCACCGTTTAACCAGCCGGCTTGAACGAAGAACTTCGTAAACCCTGTGATCAATCCTGACGCAATCAACGCAGGAATCAGCGGGATGAAGATATTTGCCACTCGTCTTAGGAGTAATTTAAATGGAGTGCTGTTCTTCTTTTTCAAATCCGCTTTTTGTTCCGCAGCACGAGCTTTCAGGTCAACATCACCTGATCCTGCTGATACCAGCTTGCCAAACTCTTCTGTCACTTTGTTAACCTTACCCGGTCCCAAAATCACCTGATACGTTTCGTCTTCTACAAATCCTAATACTCCTTCGATCTTCTTGATGTCTGCTTTTTGTACCAGATCTTCGTTATATACTTTCACTCTCAGTCTGGTCATACAATTTTCATAGCTTGCTATATTATCAGCACCGCCAAACCGCTCTAAAATAAAGCCAGCCAATTCTTTATTCGTCATTTTTCACCTTCCCCTTTCAAGTTTGCTTTGTATTCCGTTTCCCCTTCTATTTCTATGAAGATTTCTGGACAAGTACCCCTATACAAAAAGCCTATTTTTCAATAGCTAATCGAACATAACCATTGGCGTCTTCCAATCGGCTCTTTGCTTCTTCATAGCCACAGCCAAGAGTGATCATCACAATGGAAGGTTTCACTTCGTTGTTCGCTTTCTTTAAAGTTGCTGCTGCCGTTTCTCTGTCAGCACCTGTGATACTCTCGATGATTCCGATCGCCCGCTGTTCAAGCTTGTAATTACTGATATTCACATCGACCATCAGGTTCCCATAAGCCTTACCCAGCTTGATCATCGCCGCTGTTGAAATCATATTGAGGACCATTTTCTGTGCAGTTCCGGCTTTTAATCGAGTGGAACCGGTCAAGGCTTCCGGTCCGGCATCTACTTCAATTGCATGCTTTGCTTCAGCAGAAATTTTCGAGCCTGTATTACAAGACAGGGCAACCGTTGTAGCACCCAGTTCCCTTGCATACCTTAAACCGCCGATGACATACGGGGTACGTCCGCTCGCTGCAATCCCTACGACCGTGTCCGCCTGCGTCAGCCCGATTTCTTTCAGGTCCGATACGCCTGACTCTTCATCATCCTCTGCTCCCTCAACCGCCTTCACGAATGCTTTCTCCCCGCCGGCGATCAATCCGACGACGACGTCACTGCTCACACTGAAGGTCGGAGGACATTCCACCGCGTCCAGCACACCCAGCCTGCCGCTCGTACCTGCACCGATATAGATCAATCTCCCGCCTTGAGAGATGGATTTCACAACATCATCTACTACTTTTTCAACTTGGGGAATCACCTCTTGAACAACTGAAGCGACCTTTTGATCTTCCTCATTCATCATGCGGAGAATCTCACCTGTACTCGCTGTATCGATTCCAAGCGTATTCTGATTAACCTTCTCTGTTGATAATTCAAAAAATTGATCTTTCATAAGTTATTCCTCCCAGAAATCTGTATGCGTTTTCATTAATTCTATTATAATCATGTTTGAAATTAAATTTCAATTGTATTTTTTATTGTATGAAATTTTATTTTAGAATAGACCAATAATGTTTATGGTAATAGAGGAGAAGTTTTCAAGAAAGGGCAAAGGTAAAAGAAAATGACAAATAGGAGTTGGTATAATCACCCTACTCCTGTTTTTCATTATTTAATGATTTCGTTTTTTATACTCAGAGGTCCGTCCCTCAATAATCGATCTGTGAATCATTTGATATGTCTGTGGAATCAAGCATACCTGGGTGAAATCCTGGAAGATATAGTTCGCTTTCGGTCCTTCTTATAGCTCTGCGGGATGGTAAGGTTGCGAAGTGATTCATGGTGGCAGCCGCCCGTTCACGTTGTTTGGTGATCACTTTTTCCGAACAGTTGATTTCCAACTGCTCGCCATTCGTAAACCGGATGTATGTTTTTCCTTCTGAAGTGGAAATGGACTCAATATGCTGGCAGAATAACCAGATACAATCATAGTCGGTTGGAGCCATTGTGGGTATCGCATAGATGTATTCCTGCGGGCAGATCATAAGAGGTGTCTTTCGTAAATACTTGGTAGCATGGCGGACGGCTTTGATCCTGCCGTCATATGTAGACCGGTAAACCATACAGGAATCGTCTAAAATCTCCATTACTGACTTTTTGCTGAACGTCTTTCTCCCCGAGAAGTCATACATAATTGACCGATGAATCCCATCATAAGCAGGACAAATCGCCACAGTCCTTCGAGTAACCAGCACTTCTAAATCTTTCAATCAAAACACCTTCCTTTTCCTTTTTAATAAAGTCTCATTTATCAGAATCTTCTTATATATGAGACTTTATTACTATTATATACTAATGACAGAAAATTTCCATTTATATTTGTATATTTTTGAGAAAAATCTCATAATTTGAGGAAATGGATTATTTCCTGGGAGATAGTGTCGAAAAAAGTGAATGGAAATGTATAATTAAGTAGTGCTAATTCAGATATAATAAGGCATCAAAAAGCCTCCATTCGATACATAGATGCATCGAATGGAGGCTTCCTAATTTACTATTGTGCCAAAAGTGATTCAACCACCGAATCAGAAATAGCTCCTTCTCCACCAAGAATGTAATACATATCAGTAACCGGAGCAAACATAGCAAGAGTATCCATCGTTGTAAACTGTGCCTCTTTCGGATGAGTCAACACCACGGGATTTCCTTCTACCGCTGCCAGTGCAGAACCAGCCAGGGCATCAGGATAGTTCTTACCTGTTGCGATGAACGGTGTGGACATGTTCAATTCACCAGCGAAATAGCTTATGATGCTGCTATTCGTTTCGTAACGGTCACTTCCGCTTAATCGCTCATAGTTCATGAACTCCTCAACAACCGTTTCCGGAATAGCTGATTCTCCGCCGATAACGTAGAACTGCTCAAACATGCTCTCTTCCATATAACTGCGAACAGAATCCGGTGTTCCACTTTTCTTTGTTAATAAAATCGGCATTTCCAAGGAAGCCGCTATCGGGGCTATGGAAAGGGCGTCCGCAAAGCTTTGCCCGGTTGCTACGACTGCTCGATCTGTAAAACCTAACTGTTCTGCGATCTTCACGGATGTTTCATAACGATCGGCTCCGCTGATGCGTGAAATCGTCTTGATTCCTAAATCCTTTACTTCTTTCTCGACGTTGGCTGTAATAACCGATTTACCCCCAACCAGAATCACCTTTTTCACTTTCAGGCGATTCAATTCGTCCTTCACCGACTCAGGAAGGGTTGTCGTATTGGTTAACAATAATGGTGCGTTGTGGTGATAAGCAAGAGGTGTGGCGCTTAATGCATCAGGGTAATTACGCCCCGTTGCGATGACCGCTACATCAGATTGCTCCCAGCCGTTACTTGAAACCTTCACTGCCGTTTCATAACGATCAGTTCCAAAAATTCTCTCCTTGCCTATATCCGCTTGATCGATTCCTGTAACGGCACCTAAGGCATCCAACCTTCCCCAGCCGGATACAGTATCATAACCCGGAAGAATCAATTCTGCAGGATATGGATACTCATCTTCGTAATAATAGCCGTTACCTGGGTTATCTTCTTCGTCGAATGTAATATCGACAGATGTTCTTGTTAATACTCTCTCTACTTGAGCGGGAGTTAACGCAGCATCATGGGATAGCAATAAACCCGCTACGGCAGCCACATGTGGTGTCGCCATAGAGGTTCCACTCATATAGGTCACGTTTCCATCTGGTACCAGACTTGGAATATCTGTTCCCGGTGCCACAAGATCAATCCCATTTCCAAAGTTTGAGTAATCTGAAACAAGGTCCATATTGTTCGTCGCTCCAACAGAAACAACATATTTGGATGAACCAGGGTACGAAATTTCTTCCATTCCGTCATTACCTGTTGCGGCAACCACGGTCACTCCATGGTCATGAGCGTATTTCAATGCGTATTCAATGACACGGCTGTAAGAACCGCCAAGACTTAAATTAATGACCTGGGCTCCGTGATCGACTGCATACTTGATTCCATAAGCGATTTGTTCTGTATCACCGCTTCCGGAAGCATCAAGTACTTTAACAGGAAGAATCTTCGTGTGAGGATTGATTCCTGCCATCGAATAGTGATTATTCGCTTCTGCTGCAATGATTCCGGATACATGGGTTCCATGACCGTGGTCATCCATCGCGTCTGAGCTGCGGCTGACAAAATTATAGCCATCGTTCTTTAGCACTTGATCGCTCAGATCTGCCAGCGTGTGGTCTACACCCGTATCCACTACAGCAATGATTGTATCTTCAAGATTTTTTTCTTTCAGAAGCTCCTGAAGCTGCTCGTACTGAATATCGGCATCGGGGTTCCCACCATTGTCTCCGTTATTTTGTAGAGACCATTGATAAGGATATTGAGCATCGGATGACAGTGTTTTGTATTGTTGGACAGGCTCAACAAACTCGACTTCAGGCAGCTTTGCAATCTCTTTTGAAGTAGCTTTTAATGAGGCGGTAGATACTTTATCGGAACCGTCGCCATCGACTTCTATCATATACAGATTGGAGAAGAATGAATCCTTCGTCTTAAGTGGGGAAATCGATTCAACACTCATTGACTTGGTCTTCCCCTGAATACTTGCTGCATCTTTGTTATCTTTTAATTTCACGATTATACGATTGCTGACAGCCTTAGTAGGTGATAGACCAGCTTTGGTCAGAATCGAAGAAACCGTTGAATTCGTAAGCTTTGAAATCCCTACTTCTTTACCTGTGTTCTCTATTTTCTCCTGGATGAACCCAGGTGTCGATTCAATTGCATTATTGTACAGGTTATTGATCGCTTTTTGATCTTCTTTCGTGATTTTATATGAACTTGCACTGCCATTAGCCGCAACATCGGCAAACAAGTCCTTTAATTGAACAAGATCATGGTAGACGTTATCTCGCAGTGTTTTACTGAAGACCATTTTCGAGCTGATAAAGGGAGCCGCTTTGTAATAAAGAGCCGACAAATCCTGACCTTTTTCCGTTTTCGCTAAGACCGTTTCACGAACGGTACGTAAATCTCTTAAAATACTTTTTCCATTTTCTCTTTCATTCGTGCTTAACTCCGCTGGACACTCCTCAGCAATGGCTTCATCAGAAGGAGGTAACGTAATGCCATCGTAACTGATCGTGTATGGAATCACCATATCTTCAAACTCTTCTTCGAACTCTGCATACTCTTCTTCTGTTCCATAGGACTCAATCTTAATATAGTAAGGACCGACCCAGGAAATTGGGAAGTCAATGATCGCTGGTTCATTCTGATAAGAATAACCCATATATCGATCAAAGGCTCGATTATCGATAGCATTTTCCAGACTGGAATAAACCGTCACATTTAATTCCAGTTCTGATTGAAGCTTCATTCGTAAATGGGTATAATCTGTCATTTCACTTTCAGAAGGATCAACCTTATACCAATGAACGTTTTCAGAGACATCGAATTCCCCATCGACCGGTGTCCCAATCGTCAACGTTCCTTCCTCATTCGGTACACCAGACTCTTCCGCCTTGGTTTCCATCACGGAAAACTGGCTGAAAATTAACGAAAAAACGAAAACCAAAGCTACTAAACTACGAATCCTCTTTTTCATGTAGAACCTCCACCAATGTAAAATTAAACTACAGAATCTATTAAACCACAGAAATCATTAAATGGAAATATTTTATATTTTAAGGAAAAATATGTCGTGCACGTCCGGTTTTCAAGTCACTATTTTAAGGATAATATCTACTCCATTTAACCCATCATTTTATTTCCGCCACACCAAATGGAGGCACAACCTTCAAAAAAAGAGCCAGCCACTGTTCATGATGAACAATGGCTGGCTCTATCAATAATAGAGGTCCGTCCCTCCTTATAACTGGGTCAGGAACATGGACAATGCCGGGAAGTAAGTGATGAGTAATAGGTCTAATACCATGACAATAATGAAAGGTGTGACTGCCCGGATTAATTTATCATAGGAGACATCTGCGATCCCTTTGACGATAAAGAGGTCTAATCCTACTGGAGGTGTGATTAACCCGATGGAAAGATTCACAACCATTACGACTCCGAAAAAGACAGGATCGATTCCTACTCCCATGGCGATCGGCAGAAGCAGCGGTGTCAAGATCGTAATCGCAGCAGAAGCGTTTAAGAAGCAGCCTGCGATAAAGAATATAATATTGAACATGAGTAATATGAGTAACTTATTGTCCGAGATGCTTGTCACAAGTTGGGTTAGTTGTTGCGGAATCTGTTCTGCTGTCAAGAGCCATCCGAATAAGTTGGCCGCTGCGATAATAAATACGACCATCGCCGTCATCTTACCCGCTCTAAGGAATGATTCGGGTATGTCCTTCCAATCCATATCTTTATAAACGAACTTGTTAATAAAGAACGCATACGCCGCGGCTGCAGCACCCGCTTCGGTTGGAGTGAAGATCCCTCCACGAATCCCGAAAATGATGATCAGCGGCAGGACGAGAGCAAGTGCCCCTTCGAATAATGTACGCCTAAACGTAGTGAATTCAAACTTTCCTGCTTCTTCGGAGTAGTTATTCTTCCTTGTAATCCAATAATTTAACATCATGATGGAAAGACCGATAATGATTCCCGGGACAATCCCTGCCGTAAATAGATCCCCGATTGATACACCCGCTGTAACTCCATACACGATCATGGGAATGGAAGGGGGAATGACCACTGCGATCGTACCTGCACTCGCTACCGTAGCAGCAGCGAAGCCTTTGTCATATCCCTTTTGCTCCATCATGGGGATCATCATCTTCCCGACTGCTGCCGTGTCAGCAGCCCCTGAACCTGAAATTCCTGCAAAAAACATACTCGTTAACGTGGATACCTGTGCCAAGCCTGCACGGATCCAGCCAACCGTTGCAAAGGCAAAAGCCGCAATCCTCCGTCCCATGCTTCCCGACATCATGAATTCTCCTGTCAGCATAAAGAACGGGATGGCCAGTAGTGGAAATGAATCCGTCGATGTGATCAACCTCTGAGGAATGACTTCCAGTGGTACATAATAAATGCTTGCCAGAAATCCGGCTACGGAAGCCCAGATGAGAGAAATGGCGATCGGGACTCCTATCAGCATCAAAAGAAACAAAATACCAAGAGCTACTACGGCAACAGTCATACTATCTCCCCCTTTTCATTAACTTATATTTGTTTGCTGCTGAACTTCTTCTACCTTCATCGCATCTTGGACGTCAACTTTTCCCTGTCTCACATCATATATATTGTTTACAGAATGGATAAGGCAGATAATTGAGCTGAACAGTACTGTAACGTAGATGAGTGTCATGTTGATCCCCATTGCGGGAGAGATTTGCAGATTCGTATATTGCAGGATTCTCGCGCCAAAAAATATGAGGAAAAGAAACAGAGCTGAGTTTATCGCTTCCATAAAATAATGAAGATACTTCTTGGGCTTTTCAGATAAATAATGATGCAGGATTTCCACTTGGGCATGACCTTTTGCTTTGTATACAATACCTATACCTAAAAATACAATCCACACAAATAAATAACGAATGAGTTCTTCCGCCCATGTCAAGTTAAATACTGAAAAGTCAACCATGGGCAAAGCTTCATTTAAGATTGTGCTTTGAAGAACAAAACGGGAAAAAACCTGATATACCGTGATAACGAATGCAACCATAAAGAACCCTATCATAACCCATCGACTGATCCGATCTACCCTATTACTCAATTGAGAGATGAACTGTTTCAACATATAGCCCCCTTTTATTCCCTTAGACTTTCTATCTTTTCAAATAACTCTTTTCCAATAGATTCTTCAAACTCCTTGTATACAGGCTCAACTGCTTTTCTGAATGACTCTCTGTCAGGATTTTCCTCAATCTGAATGTCTGTCTTCTTTAAATCCTCGAGTAGTTTCTTTTCATCTTCAAGAGCTGCCTGTCGTTCATATTGGACGGCTTCCTTTGCAGCGTCATCGACTACTTCTTGTAGATTTTCCGGGAGGGTGTCAAAGGTTGTTTTACTCATGATGAATACGGCGGCATCGTAGTTGTGGGCGGTTAAGGATAAGTATTGTTGGACTTCGTTGAATTTATTAAGGTAGATCTGAGCCAGTGGATTTTCTTGGCCGTCTACCACATGCTGCTCTAAAGCAGTATACAATTCCCCGAACGGGATGGGGACAGGAGTTGAATCCAGTGATTTGATGAATGAGATATAGGGTGGTGATTCTTGAACACGGAGCTTTAAATTCGCTGCATCAGCGCTCGTTTTAATGGCCTTCTTGTTATTTGTCATATGTCTCCAGCCGTTTTCCATATAACCTAGATTAATGAGTCCTCTATTCTCCAAATCGGAGGCAATTTCGTTTCCAATCTCACCATCCAGCACTTTGAAAGCATGTTCCCTGCTTTCAAATAGGTATGGAAGATTAAGAAGATTGAACTTCGGTGCAAAGTTGGTGACAGGAGCGACAGAACCTATGTGGAAATGAATGGATCCAATCTGGGCACCTTCAATTTGATCACGGCCGTTCCCTAACTGACTGCTCGGAAAAATATCAATTTGAATCTTTCCGTCCGATCTTTCTTCTACCAGCTCTTTAAACTTTAACGCCCCTTTGTGATAAGGATGCGTTTCCGTCTGCAGATGACCAAGCCTCAGCACATATTCTGCAGGTCGTTCATTTCCTTTTGCCATGTTTGAACATCCACTTACCAGGATCATCATGATGATGGTTAGAAATGCCACGTACTTTTTCATGTAACACCCTCCTACTAACAAAATGTAAACCCTTACAATTTTCTGTAGATGAAATGATTACATTCTAGATGTTAAAAAACCCTCAGCATAAAGTCATGACATAGCCATCATCATGACTTCTTCAAGTCCAAAGGGTGACAAAGATTAACCTAATAAAGGAATTCCATGCTATGTATTCTTGACTGTCCATTTCAAGTCCTTCAAATTTAAAAACAATGGGACTTAGGGAACACTTTAGCATTTTCCACACTTAGGTACAGTCACCCAACCACTACCACTTATTTTATTTTCAATTTTCTAAAAAATCAATACTTTTTCATGATTTACAAAAAAATAATCGTTGAATGAACAAGTTAAAAGTGGTTTAATTAAAATATATTGGTTGGGTCACTGTACCATTCGCGTATTTTATAAGTCTATAAGGGGGTTTTGAAGTGAGTCCGATTGGAGCTGCCAAGACGAAAGAATCGTCTGTTTCCTTGGAATCCAGAAAGATGCGTAAATCATTACGTTTGAAAAAGGGTTGGATGAAAGGAGTTATCTTAACATTAGTGCTTGCTTTACTTGCGGGGATTATAGCCGATTATCCCATCTTCTCAGTCATGGGAGTGATGATCCTTTCCATTCTACTCGGGATGAGCTGGAAGGGATTGATGGAAGTACCTGCAGATGCAGCCTCAGGGATCACCTTCAGCAGCAAAATTCTATTAAGGGCCGGTATAATCCTGATGGGATTACGATTAAACTTTGAACAAATCCTTTCCGCCGGCTTCTCCATTGTAATCATTGATGTTGTAGTCATTGTGTTCACTTTGGTTTTTATGATGTATCTGGGAAAGCTTCTGTCCATTGATCGTCATCTCTCTACTTTGATTGCAGTCGGAACGGCCGTTTGTGGAGCTGCAGCCATAGTCGCGGTTGCGCCGCTGATAGGAGCAAAAAAGGAACTGACTGCTATTTCAGTGGCATTCATTGCCATTATGGGAACGATTGTAACGATATTCTATACGTTTTTATACCCAGTACTCGGCTTCAATCCATATGAATACGGTGTTTTGACAGGTGCTACCCTCCATGAATTGGCCCACGTGATTGCAGCTGCTGCACCTGGTGGAGACGTCAGCAGTGATACAGCCATTCTGGTTAAGCTTGGGAGAGTTGCCCTTCTTATTCCTGTTGCCATAGTGTTAGGCTCCATCTACTCCAAAAAAAGCGGGAAAACCCCTGCACAAAAGCGGACATTCAAGGACTTACCCGTTCCTTGGTTCATTTTCGGATTCCTGTTCATGTGCTTAATCAATACCGTGGGAATCCTTCCTGACGCATTTACACAAATGCTTATCGCATTAAGTATTTTACTCTTATCCATGGCAATGGCCGGTTTGGGCCTTAGCGTCAATTTCTCGGAATTCAAGAAACTAAGCTCTAAGGTGCTGGTCACAGGTGTCCTAGGATCTTTTGCTTTAATACTATTGGGGATTCTCCTTACTAAGTTGTAAAAGGGAAAGTGCCAAATGTTTCACTAGAGGTTGAGCCACTCGACATGGTACACTGAATATACAGAATAATACCTGTCATGACATGTATCTATTCATATGAGAATCAGAACATTTTCAAATCTAAGAGGGTTTACTCAACCTGATAAAAGCTACCATTTCACAGATGGATAGGGGCGATTGTATGCAATTAAATCGAAAAGGCATATCTGAACAAGTGGCAGATAGCATAAAGAAGAAAATACAAGATGGGGAATTTAAAGTCGGGGACAAAATTCCCGGAGAACGGGAAATGGGGATCGAGCTTTCCGTCAGCCGGAATACGGTGAGAGAAGCATATAAGATCCTGGAAGCTTACGGTTATATAACAGCGAAACACGGAACAGGTGTATTCGTTGCAACACCTGAACATCAGATACAAAAAATGACAGAAGCCTTTTTTGTATCTTCTGATCAAATTAATGATTTTTTCTCTGTGCGTAAGATTCTCGAAGAATGGACGGTAAAATGGTCCATTGAAAACTCCAACGAAGAGCAATTCCGTGAACTAGAACACATCCTGGAAGAAGCCAATGAGATCCTGAGAGCTGGCGAAGTGAACTATGAAAGACTGGCAGAGCTTGACCATAAATTTCATTTAACATTAGCGAACAATTCAAATAACATTGTTCTCATCCGAATCATGAATTTCCTGATTGATCTATTATCAGAATCACGTACCAAGTCGATCCAAATTCCCGGCAGAGCCTTACAGTCGGTCCAAGAGCATGCCAAGATACTGGAAGCCATGAAACAAAACAATATTAATCTGGCACAGAAATATATGAAAGAACATATAGAGAGCGTGGAACATTCCATTAAGGAAAATATAGATTCCCTTTAACCTCACATTGAAAGAGCCGGCTTCCCCACCTGGGAAGCCGGCTCTTTTGGGTTATCTGTTGATGGGTTGTTGAGAAGACAATGGGGCAGGGAGTTCAACTCCAAATTGGCTGCCTAATGAGCACAATTCTTCCACTACACTTTCGGATAACTGCACTCCTTCCCGTTGACGTTTATCCCATTCCCTTTTTCTTCTTTCCCCCGGGTAACGGATTTCATCGTTTCCTGTGACTTTCGGGACAGCTTTCATTTCTTCTAATAAGTTTTTAATAGAATCAAAGAATACATTCAGGTTGATGAACTTTTCTATATCCATGAGAATGAAAAAGTGACCCACATTTGCGTTTTCCTTTTCCTCATCCTCATAAATACTCTTCACATGCGGACCAAATGCCGCCCCCGTTAAGAGACCAGTCAATATTTCGACAGCCAGTGCCAGGGCTGACCCCTTTGCTCCCCCTAGAGGCAGGACAGAACCATTCAACGCCGCTTTCGGATCATTAGTCGGTTCCCCTTTTTCATCGATTGCCCATCCTTCTGGAATCGTCTGTCCCTGTTTTTCTGCTAAAATGATTTTCCCTCTTGCTACAACGCTCGTGGATAAATCAATAATGACAGGTTGATCATCCCCCGTAGGAAAACCGAAAGCCATAGGGTTCGTGCCGAAGAAAGCTTCCTTACCTCCCCATGGAGCTATACCAGGAGGTGAATTTGTGAAACCGATACAAGCAAGATTTTGTTCACAAGCCAGTTGACAAAAATATGAAGCCGTCCCGAAGTGATTGCTATTTTTAATCGCGATAGCTGTTACACCGCTCTGTTTTGCCATCTCGATTCCTTTTTTTATCGCCTTATAGCTGATGACATGACCAAGCCCATTATCACCGTTCACTACGAGAACAGAAGGACTTTTTTGCTCCATCTGAATGGTTGGATTCAGGTTGATCCTTTGATCGCTGAACCGTTTTGCATAGATGGAAAGCCTGCTGATACCATGACTATCCACCCCTTCTAGATTAGCCCTTAAAAGGGATTCTGCCACGACTGCAGCATGATCCTCCATCATCCCCATTCCCTCTAACAGCTTTTTGCAAAATTGACGTAAATCAGATTCAGCATACGTAGTCATTTTCTGCTCCTTCTCATCATAATGTTTTCTCCATAAACATGGACTCCCCACACATAAAATGTGCAGGGAGTAAGAAATCAAGCACTGCGATATAACTTCGTCATGACGAATTCTTTATGACCTAATGCTTCTGCACAAGTGAGTCGTCCATTCACCGTACGGCAAATTATTTCCATTAATTGATCTCCCGCTTGCTCCAAGGAAATTTGACGAGAAAGGAGTCCTTGCACATCCACATCAATATGTTCGCTCATCGTACCCGCCGTAATAGGGTTCGCCGTAATTTTCACAACCGGTTCGATCGGGTTGCCGATGATATTTCCCTGGCCAGTCGGGAAAAGGTGCAGGACCGCTCCACCGGCTGCCATGAGAGTAATGCATTCTGCCGCTGCAGAGGACGTATCCATGAAATAAAGCCCGTTTCCATTAGCCGGTGCTTCAGCAGGATCCAATACGCCAATAACCTCTTTCGTTCCGGTCTTGGCAATGTTACCAAGTGCTTTCTCTTCAATGGTAGAAAGTCCTCCGGCAATATTACCTTGAGTAGGCTGAGATCCTAATAAATCGACTCCCTTGGAATCAATTTCACCTACATAGTCATTGTAGACCGCCATGAATTTCTCGTGTAACTCAGGCGTCGCCATCCGATCGCGGATGAGATGTTCGCCACCTGTCAATTCGGATGTTTCTCCGAAGAATACAGTAGCACCGGCTTCTACCAAACGATCGACCGCCTGGGCCACTGTAGGACAGGATCCAAGACCAGTCGTTGTATCAGACTCACCGCACTTGATGCTGACGGTTAAGTCCTTTAGTTCTACCGGTTCTTTCTGAAGCTCCGAAGCCCACTGAACATACTCCTTCGCTTTCCATGAAGCAGCCCGGATCGTTTCTAAATCCCCGTTTCCTTCAATGGAGAAGTACGAAACAGGCTTTCCGGTTTCAGCAATTCCATCAGCAATTTTCTTCGACCAGTTCTCTTCAATTCCAATCACGACCACAGCCGCCACGTTAGGGTTGGAACCTGTTCCGATCATTGTCCTGAAGTGCAGATCAAGATCAGGTCCATACTGAAGTCTTCCGTACGCGTGAGGCAAAGCCATTGTACCTTGGACCTGTCTCGCTACCGCTTCACAAGCAGCATTTGAAATGTCATCCACCGGTAATATAATGACGTGATTACGAATTCCAACTTTACCATTTTCTCTGCGATAACCATATAATGTTTGTTCCATCCTTACCACCTCGCCGTTTTAATGTTATGAGTGTGGACGTAGTCGCCTACTTCCCATTTTTCCGTTGTAATACCGATTTGAACCCCATATTTTAACACTGGCTCATCCTTATTTAAAGAAACCAATGAAATCTTATGGCCTAATGGAACATCCCCTTTTGAGGTGACTTTCACTTCTGAATTGTCATCCATGAAGATTCCCACAACCTTTTCCCCTGCTGCAATCGGTGACGTGGCAACTCCTACATGATCACCATTGTGATGGATTAGAAACTTATGAGTGCTCACCGCTTTTGAATCTTGAGCATTTCTTTCCGTAACCGTACCTGCCTGACTATTGTGACTCATTATGGTGCCTCCTTTTATATTGGTTGAGTGACCCAACCACTTAATATATCTTTATTAAACCACCTATCAATCTGTTAGTCAATGAGATTGTTTAAATTTTCAGAATTTGTTTTTCGACAATTTACACGGTGCAGAGAGAACGCTCGCCTTTTAATACTTTCCCAATTTCCTTTGCCACTAAAAAGGACGTACGGACTTGGGACTCTTCTGTCAATCCTGCGATATGAGGAGTGATGGTGACGTTTTCACAAAGAAGGAGAGGATGTGAGCCCAGTATCGGTTCACGTTCTAGTACATCCAGGTAAGCTCCTGCTATTTGTTGATTCTGCAAGGCTGAAGCCAGGGCTTGTTCATCAATGATGCCACCTCTTGAAGTATTAATAACATAAGAAGATGGCTTCATTCTATTTAATTCAGCTGTTGAAAGGAGATGCTGCGTTGATGGCGTAAGAGGGACATGGAGGGAAATGAAATCTGATTCCACCAACAATTCTTGAAGGGTTTCTTTTACATCTACACCGGTTTCAGAAACCACATGATCATACTCTGTGATGAACGGATCATACCCGATGATGTTCATGCCAAATGCATTGGCGCGCTTCGCTACACGGTGAGAAATTTCCCCAAGACCGATCAATCCAAGGGTTTTCTGATAAAGCTCCCCACCTGTATATTTCTTTCGATTCCACTGTCCGTTGCGAACATCGGAACTTGCCAAATGGAGGGGTCTTGATGAGCTTAGAATCGCTGTGAGTACATATTCCGCTACAGAAGTTGCGTTGGCATGACGGGCAAACACTACCGGAATATCTTTCTCTTTCGCCCGTTTAACATCAATATTATCCAACCCGACCCCGAGCCTGCCGATTGCCTTAATGCGGGTGCCTGCTTCCATTAATTCTTCGTCAACGATTGTCTGGTTTCTTACAATCACCGCATCGTATAAAGGAAGAACTTGAAGCAACCTTTCTCTATCGTTCCAAAGGGTTTCATCATAGTCGACCTCAAACCCTTGATTCTTCAGCTCTTCAATTCCTTCTCTCCAGATTAACTCTGTGATCAATGCTTTCATTTAGAATCCTCCCTTTTGATAGTCACCACATTATGGTTTGGTCACCCAACCAATATCTACTTATCATTTAATCACTTCGCGTTTGCCTGGTCAATTATTTTTTGAATATTCTTTATGTTCCCGACCGGTTCTACCTAAATACAAAACCCCTCCTATAAATGCACCTTTACTTTTCCTCCCAATTATTTTTAAACAAACGTTTGATTAATCAAATCCACCCCTCTCACAGCAATGTTAGGACAGTTAAGCGATCGTTTAACATACAAGAGAAAGTCCTGGACTATGTGAAAATAGCACAGGACCCTTTCGAATCGATTCAATCATCTTTATACTCCACTAACTTTTCTACAACTCCACTCTCATCTCAACTGCACCTTCTCCACCAAATACCATGAAGTGCTTCTTGATGGGACCTTCACTTCAGCAAATGCTATCATTTCTACCATCAATAATGCATTGTCAGTGCTCCGGTTAACACTTTCAAAGAATGTTTCAGAATTTTTTCAAGTTCGTTCACCTCTCTATTTTGGCAATCCAATTATAGGTGTTTACTAAGATTTCAGGATATTCCTCCTACTTTCAATCGACAAAACCCGCAATCTCATCCTTTTGGAGTGGTTTTGTCAGTTCCGGTCGTTACACCTGCAAATTTTGTAATAAAAATAAATAACAATCCCTATATATTCGAGATCTTTTATAGTGGAAAATAAAATAAAAAAGCATAAGGGGAGTGAAGATCATAATGAAGATGATCCATAAGTTTCTCGCCACTTACTATTACACCCTGATACAGGACTGTCTTGATGAAAAAATGAAAGAACACCTGCTCCGGAAACTACACTATCATGAATCAAAATTAAGTACGTAGAAAGATCTCGCTTGTTTCGTCTACTTTTTAATTCTTATAATGACCTTTTTTCAATCAATAAAAAAGCCCTCAACCGCAATGGATTGAAGACCTCGGAGAGCTATCCCCTTATAAAATACTTCATTAAATAATCGAGCCAGACCTTATTTCCTTTTTCGTTAGGTATATTTTCCTCTGTTAAATAGTCCTTTAATTCTTTACTATTGTAATCCGGCCATGCATCCCAATGATTAAGATAAACGTATTTTTCCCCTCTGGAATGCTTTTCTAAATCAGTTTCTTCCTGAGGGTAGTAATAAGCACCTGCAATTGGATTGGCCGGTTGGATGATGAATGTGATTTCAGGATTCTGTTTCTTGAAATCTCCAAGAATCGTCTCAAGGTTGTTAATGCGGTTCGACATTCTTATTTCCCCGTTGTCATTCAGTAGAAATGGTTCCAGCAAGAGAATATCCGGCTTCATATCAGCCAGTGGTTTATGTAATTCCTCCTTCACAACCTGTTGGGAAGTTTTTTCGGCGATTTCTTTCAATGTCACTTTTATCAAATCGTGGCCGTACCTGTCGAGCAGTGCCTTTTCTAGTTCTTTCGGCCACGCCCCTTCCTTCCCAGAAGTAGAAGAAGAGCCAAGAAGCATCAGGTGGACTGGTTCGTCTCCCTCAATCTTTTTCTTAAACGTTTCTTTTAATTCTGGCGGAAGATAATTCAACTTGTCTAATTTCACCAGTCTATTCTTCACTTCTTCAGCCGCAACTTTTTCCTCATCCTCTTCTTTCTTCTCTTCCATATTCATACCTGTTCGATAACCCGATACTTTTTCCGTATGACCTTTCACCTGAACAGCCGAAACCCTTTGATCCCAATGGTACTTACCGCCCGCTAATGTAGATAATGTGACTATGGCCAGAACCCCCAACCAAAACTTCCTCATACTCATCCCCCATAACGTAAAGTCTATGAATCATATGATAGAGGAGATAGAGTACAGAATTTGTATATACGTGTAGATGGAGGTTCGAAAAGTTACGACAAAATAATTGGTTTTATTTGGGTTTTAAATAAACATATTAGACTAGTAGCCGATATTAAACAGGAATATATTATGAATATCAGGAGCTAGTAAGATGACAATAATGAAGAATATAACCAAAGGGCTGATTACCTTCTTCTTCCTTGGACTCGTTATGCTTAAAGCACTGGAATGGTCGCTCTATCTCTTTGTGGCAAAACCCGCTGCTGAAGAAGTTGCTTATGATGTGGCATCCTATGTTGAAGCGAATGATCGATTCTTTAGCGAAGACACTTTGAACGAATACCTGGCCGATTATAAGAAAAAGGATATGCAGATAAGAGTTCTCTTTAATCAACATCCTGATGACAAAAGGTTCGTGGTGAAAGTAGATGTAACGGCAAATTGGGATAGTATTTATTCCCCTACTGCCTATTTTCAAACGAGAGGTGTTAACTTCGGAGAATCTCCCATTCAATCTATATTCGCAAGATTTGATAGTCAATCCGATAACTTTTCTAACCATATAACCCCGATGTCCGAGGCACCCATTCAATCAGAAACAGTCTCTGCTCAAGAAGAAAAGAAAACCGTTAAGCCCGTCAAAGCTAAACCAATAGAGGAAAATACGGCAGCCCCACCTGTTAAAGATGAGGACATAAGGGAACTAGTGGAAAATTATGTTGTATTAGGTATGGAGGCAATCAGAAAGGAAGACTTTTCATCCATCGAACCTTTATTGGATCCTTACGGAAAAATGTATAAAGAAAGCCAGGAATCGGTTAAGACGATTAATCGAAGGGGTTTGAAAGAAGAAGTGCTCACCGTTCAAGTTCAACGTATCACGGAAAATACCCCGTCCGAATTCACTGCCGATACATATGAAGAATTCAAGATCACTTATCAAGACGGCACAGAAATGATCAAAGGATTTACTAGTTCCTATCGGATTATAGCCTTAGAGAACAATCGCTTAGTCATGAATGAAACCATCAGTGTAAAAGAAGTGTTCTCTGAAGAAGTCCAGGCACAGAGAGAAAGATTGCCAATTGAGATAATAAAAGATACGTGTATCAGTTGTCACGGAAGCTACTTGGAAGGCGGAGCAGGTCCTGGCTTGGTCGGGTTAAGTCAAAGGATGTCAGAAGAAAACATAATCACCATTTTGGAAAATGGGAATGATAATATGCCTGCTGGACTTGTATCTCCTGACGAAGCGAGGCTATTGGCTGATTTCCTAATAAACTTAGAAGAATACGGACATGATTAATCCAGTGTATGGATAAAAAAGCCAATCCATTGTCTAATACACAATGGATTGGCTTTTTAATTCACAGGCACCAATTCAAACTGACCATTCTCACGTTTTACCCGGTACACACCTTCCGAAATTTCATGGTCTGTATACGGAGATAACCCATCTTTCAAATAGGCATCACTTTCCAGCACCATCAAGAAATCCGATTTCATCAATACTTCCAATAAGTAAGCGAGCTGATCTTCTTTTTCAACCCCTTTGATGAAAGAATAGTTCATCGACAATTGTTCATACTTGATCAAATAGCTGAAATATCCCCCGTCCTCGGCACTTCCCGGACTATAATACGTAATCATAGGTTCTGATACCCCTGATGTTTTAATCAGAGAAGAGAACTCTTTCACGTCCCCCCGAAGTTCAACATGTGCTTCCGGACGTGTCACCAGGACTTCCAGGTGTCCGATGTAGGGCAATAAGAAGCAGGCCGCCAACAAGATACCCGTCACCCGTCTGAAGGACTTCGCATAATTGGACCACACATACACAATCGATGTCATGAGCAATCCGCCTACATACACGGTAATGGTCGACTGATAACGGTTAAATCCTGCAAGTCTGGACGCTTCATTTTCCGGCATCAGATATACATACATATAATATAAAGAACAAGTATAAAGTAGGTAGAAGAGATTAAATTGGACAACAGAATATACAAGTTCCTTCGGTAATTTACGCTTCATACTGACAATTAATATAAGAGCGGTCAGATTCATCACCAATAATGACATCACATGAGGAGAAGACAAGGGGTTCAATGCAGCATTCATCATCATCCCATCAAAACTTGCCAGGAACTCATCCGATTTTTGGATATCCTTCAGTTTATCCTCCGTAATTGCAAACTTATTATCCCCATAACTCTCGCTATAAGCATTTATCGTATAAGTATGCCAAAGTATATTCATCACTAAAGGAAGAACCATCAATAAAGCCAATGAAGCATATGGCATGACCTTATCGATTCTCTTTTCAATCCCTTCCCGGTGTGATGCAATCAATATTCCTGACATAGCAATGCCGTTAAACAGGAGGAAGACCTTCCCGCTATCCTTTAATAGAATCAAAAAGAGTACGATTGGAAGATTCACCAGCAACATTCTTTTCCAATCTTTCCGGTAAAAATATGCCATAATAGGAACAGCTAAAGCGACTGATCCCAAGATGATATCAACCAATAAACTGTAGAAGATCTTTGCATTCACTAACAGGAGTGTTAAGGAAATGACCCAAGGCAGAATAACCGTCCACGGTTTCTTCCAGGAACTCCACGTGAAAAGAACAGTGAATCCAGCCATCGTCATGAACCCCTGCGCCATCAACGCCAAACTCTCATGGAATCCTAATCGTTCAAGAAAATAATAAATAAATACAGCGCTTCCAGGTGGATAGTTCTGAAAAGTCACCAACGTACTGGCATCCGGCAGACCATCAAGCCTTACAATCTCCTTCACCACTAACCCCCAGTGGCTGAAGTCATCATAGTTTAAAAAGAGGCTCCCCCTCATGTAAACCATCACAAACAAAACAGCCAAAGAGAAAAACACCAGCGAAGGATGCGCCAAAGGTTTAAATGATAACTTATTTATAAGGAATAATAGCAGATAAATCAAACATAAAAGTAAACCGGAATAATAGACGAAGTTTGCCGCCGATGGCATACCATTCATCAACCCGGCTCCAAAAAGTACTGTCGTAACACTTGAAAAAAGAAATAACGGTATAAAGGCAGGATGAATCTTCACCTTATATAGGAAAAACAATCCCCATCCGGCTAGGGATAGAAACAATAAGAGTAAGAAAAACATAGAAGTAAACATGAGGCCCCCTGATACGCATAAAACGTTTAATAGATTCACTTATTATACCATTCTTCATTGGCACAACCCATCATACAAACAAGGAAACTCCTTGTTTAAGCTTCTTCCATTTTTCTTCTTTTGTTACTAAACTTTTCAAAGTGATGAAGGCAGAGAAAGACATGGTAGTAGATGAGTGTAGCTGGAACACTATAAATGGCAAAAACCATAGTCAATCCTAACCCATCTGACGTGACGCCAAGGAACAATCCAGGAAAAACAGCTACTATTATATACAACATGAGTTGGAACAAATATACTCTACGCTTAATTCTCAGAGCATCCGTCACCTTATCAATCAGATAACCCCCTAATAGTCCAAACACAAGATAGATGGGAATTGAAGGCATGATCGTCATGACAAAACCATCAATAAAATTCATATAACAACATTCATATTCTCTTTCTTCCATAGGGGTATACATTGCCCACCCCATAAACAGAGCAAAAAACAATGGCGATATGAAAGCCGCCAATGCTTTGTTGTAAAGATCTTTCATTAGACATCACCTGAGATTGTTTTTATATTGTTTATATTACCAGATCCACTTGTGAAACGAATCACATATCCAAATAAAAAAAGAACCCTTTACCATTCGTTTGATAAAAGAGTTCCTTTTCGTTAATGCTCAATTACTCCGACCATACTTCTCACAAGAATCTTACAAAACAGATTATGATCATCATAGTCCAAACTGTACTCCATGCTACGGTAGAGCATTCCACCTTTTAATGGCCAATTGATTCCTCAAGTTTGCCACTTCCAATCAAATCATCGTCAGCAATCCTTTGAAAACGTTCTTCGGATCGCATTTTCAAATTCTGCTTCAGGTACCTGTGACCTTGCATATTTCTTTGTTACATTAATATCCCTATGACCGGCAAGCCTTGATACCACTTCAAGACTGACACCTTGATCGATAAGATGCTGGCAAAATGTATGGCGCAGCTTTTGCGCATTTATATGGAACTTCTTAAGCATATATTGGACCGATCTCTCCGTTAATCGCTCATTCGATTTAGAAACGAACAATGCTTCCTGTGGTTGGATAGCTTCCATATAGTCAGAAAGAGAATGCACTGCTTCTTCCGACAGAGGGATAATCCGTTGATCCCCATGAGTATCCGAAACGCTTACTTGTTTCTTTTGCAGATCCATATCCGCTATATTAAGGGCACAAAGCTCTGATACCCGTATCCCCGTATGAAGCAGCATATACACAATCGCTATATTTCTTTCATTCTCACTTTCCCTTACTTCTGATAAAAGCGCTTCACATTCATACTTAGACAGCGTTTCGATCTCATCCTTTTTGCTTCCTTGTTTAATCTTTATATCAAACGTAATGTCAGGTTTTTTTAAATATTTTGCAAAAGTACGTATCACTCCCAAGATTTTATCCGTCGTGATCGGACTCTTACCCTTTTCTTCTAAAAATAGAATGTAATCCTGAACATCACGATGAGTAATGTCTTTTAACTCTCTGTGATTCTGTTGAAGCCACTTCTCAAATTTCTTAAGCTCCTGATGGTAAGTCGAGATGGTATTTGATGATTTTCCTTCATGTTCAAGCCATGTTAAAAACTGATCAATTGTAGTACTAGAAGATCCTTGCAAGAGTACCACCCTTTCGAATCAAGCCTTTGTTTACTATTATCGTAGAACTTATAGATGAAGAAGTCAACTTCTCCGAACGTAGAAGGGTATAATGAGGGAGGAATAATCCTTTTTTTGAAATTAGAATTTAACCAAGCGACAAAAAAAGAGTAACTCCTAAGAGCTACTCTTTCTTCACATTTGCCTGGCGACGTCCTACTCTCACAGGGGGAGATCCCCCAACTACCATCGGCGCTGAAGAGCTTAACTTCCGTGTTCGGCATGGGAACGGGTGTGACCTCTTCGCCATTGTCACCAGACGAATATTCAATTGAAGGGTTGTTCCTTCAAAACTAGATAAAGAATTGATGTCAAGAAAGCCGAATATCGACCAATTGTTGTTCATTTAAAAAATGACTCTTTGTGGTTAAGTCCTCGATCGATTAGTATCAGTCAACTCCACATGTCGCCATGCTTCCATCTCTGACCTATCTACCTAGT
>NZ_JAVYAD010000006.1:0-438055 GCF_032337515.1 Rossellomorea yichunensis
TTTGAATAGCTCTTTAAAAATAAATCTAGAATTAACGTTGACGTATTGTCTTGTTTTGTTCAGTTTTCAAGGTTCAATGTGTAAAACACTTCGTTTGAAGCGACCTTTATAATATATCATTTACTGCCGTTACCGTCAAGGTATTTTTATTATTTTAGAAAAGTTTTTTTCTGAAACAGTATGTAATGCCTTTCGGACAACAAATAATATTATACATACTATTGGACAGGTTGGCAAGAGGTAAATCTAAATAAATAAACCAAAGATTAGTTACCTAACCTGAGGTTTACTTAATACGTTGCTATGACTGATCTTAAGAGGCTTCACTCAAAATAAGCTTCAAGCAAAAACTTCTGATATATAAATCTCTTTTTGCTGAGACAGGTCTACGAGTTCTTCCGTTTCGTTTATTTTTACGATGGGCTTTGTAAAAGCGTTCGGTTTGGTATACATCACTTCTCCGTATTGGCCGGTTGATAGCATTACTGAGGTTCCTGTTCTTAGATCTCCCAGTAATTGAAGAAGGCCATTAACGACTTTAATATCGAATTTACCAAATAAATCTTCACTGATCATATCCAGTACCTTGAAGACAGGCTGCTTGCTTCTGTATATTTTTTCTGATGTCATAGCATGAAATACATCGGCGATTCCAACAATCTGAGAGTAAAGATGAATACGATTATCTTTCTCGGATGCCGGGTAGCCGGTACCATCAAATCGTTCATGATGTTGAAAGATTGCCAGTTTTGTTTCCGTTTTTAACAATGGAGTGTCTTTAACCATTTTATATCCGTTGGCTGTATGGAGCTTTACTTCTTTAAATTCACTCTCTGTTAATGGCTGTTCTTTCGTTAATATGTGTGGACTGACCTTGGCCATTCCACAGTCTGCCAGGACACCCGCTAAAGCCAGCTGGTTCACCTGACCTGGGTTCAAGCCTAACTTCTTTCCCAGCATGGCACTTATGATACCCACTGAAATCGCATGGTGAAAAAGATAGTCTTTTTTCGTGCAATATTGATGAAGAGAATATACATATGTATGGTTCTCTTGAACAGTTTTAATGACCGGCAGCATTAACTCTCTCACCCTTGCAACATTTACAGACGTTCCTGATTGCCAGTTCATGAACTCTTTCTTAAATTCCTTGATCGTCATTAAATAGAGATCGATGAATCCGACTGGCTCATTGATTTCTTCGTCCACTATCTCCTTTTCAATAGAGACTTTTGCTCTAAATGGATGTCCATCCGCTTTTGTTTTCTCTATTACGAGCTCTGTTATATGGAATGCTTGAAGAATATTTAGATGTTCTTCTTCTATTACTGTATTCTTTGAAATGATGGGATTGGCTGTCATTCCCATTATATCTTCTGCTACGATGCATCCTAATTGTATCTCTCCACGATGTACCTTCAACTATGAACACCTCACTTCTCACCTTTTTCTTCTAGTTTATTTTACCAAATTTAACAGGTTATAGTTATTTTTTCACAAAAAAATAAGCTGTTTTCCAGTATGAGAGTCTCATTACTGGAAACAGCTTATCCGTTCATTTATTCTTCTGTATCTTCACTTATGTCTTCTGCATCTACAGAAGTTGTTTGATCTTCGCTATCTGATTGTTCCATTCCTTCAGAAGTTTCAACTGGTGCTTCCGTTTCTTCTTCATCTTCTTTTTCAACCTTGGCAACGGTTGAAACAAATTCGCTTTCTTGAAGACGGATCAGTTTAACTCCTTGAGTGTTACGGCCAGTAGTGGAAATATCATTCACATCCATACGGATAAGGACACCATGTGCCGTGATGATCATTAAGTCTTCTTCACCTGTAACGGCTTTAACAGAGACCAGCTCTCCGTTACGTTCCGTTACATTACATGTTTTTAAGCCTTTACCGCCACGTGTTTGAACTCTATATTCACTGGCAGGAGTACGTTTACCGTATCCATTTACCGTTACAACTAAGACATCGCTCTTCTCTTCCAGAATTTCCATTCCTACAACAATGTCATCATCACTCAAGTTAATTCCTTTTACTCCGGTAGCTGTTCTTCCCATTGAACGAACATCCGTTTCAGGGAATCGAATGAGCATACCTTTTTTCGTTCCGATGATCATATCTTTCTCTCCATCGGTCAGTTTGACGGAAATGAGCTCATCGTTTTCTCGGAGGTTAATGGCGATCAGACCGTTCGTACGGATATTGGCGAAATCTGATACAGGCGTACGTTTTGAGATCCCTTGCTTCGTAGTGAAGAATAAGTACCAGTCGTCCACGAATTCTTCCACTCGAATCATGGCGTTGATCCACTCATCTTTTTCTACCCCAAGGAGGTTGATGATCGGAAGTCCTTTAGCAGTACGGCTGAATTCAGGAATTTCATATCCTTTCGCACGGTATGCTTTTCCTTTGTTTGTAAAGAATAGAATCGTATCATGGGTTGACGTTGTCAGTAGGTGTTCAACAAAGTCCTCATCATTGGTACCCATTCCCTGGATTCCTCTTCCTCCACGCTTTTGACTGCGGTAGGTTGAGACAGGCAGGCGCTTGATGTATCCGTTATGAGTAAGGGAGACGACAATGTTTTCTCTTGGAATTAAGTCTTCATCTTCAATATTCTCAATTCCACCCGCTACGATTTCTGATCTTCTTTCATCATTGAAGCGTTCTTTGATTTCGATAAGCTCTTCACGAATGATTTCGAGAACTTTTTCATCATCTGCCAAGATCGCTTTCAATTCTGCAATCTGCTTCAATAGTTCCTGATACTCGTCTTCAATTTTTTCTCGTTCTAAACCGGTTAAACGTTGAAGACGCATATCCAGGATCGCCTGGGCTTGTTTGTCAGAAAGGGAGAAGTTCTCCATCAAGCCTTGTTTCGCAAGTTCCGTAGTTTGAGAGCCACGGATAAGTTTAATGATTTCATCAATATGATCTAAGGCAATACGCAGACCTTCTAAAATATGAGCTCTTGCCTCAGCTTTGCGTAATTCGAATTCCGTTCTACGACGAATGACGACACGTTGATGTTGTAAGTAATGATATAGGCACTCTTTTAAATTCAATACCTTTGGCTGGCCATCAACAAGCGCCAAAAGGTTGATTCCGAAGCTTGTTTGAAGGGCCGTTTGCTTGTAGAGATTATTAAGCAAGACGTTCGCATTCGCATCTTTTCTTACTTCGATCACGATTCGCATACCATTACGGTCCGATTCATCACGTAAATCTGTGATGCCATCAATCTTCTTATCACGAACAAGATCGGCAATTTTCTCGATCAGTCTCGCTTTATTTACTTGATAAGGAATTTGATGAACGATAATCGTTTCTTTTCCGTTGCTTTTTTGTTCAATTTCCACACGGGCACGCATCGTGATGGAACCTTTACCTGTTTCATAGGCACGACGGATGCCGCTTCTTCCTACAATTAGTCCGGCAGTAGGGAAATCAGGTCCAAAGATGAATTCCATCAGCTCTTGAATCGTAATGTCGGGATCTTTACTTAACGCAAGGATTCCATCGATGACTTCTCCAAGATTATGAGGTGGAATGTTCGTTGCCATTCCTACTGCGATACCTGAAGAACCGTTCACTAACAGGTTAGGGAAACGGGCAGGTAACACTTCCGGCTCTCTCTCTGTGCCATCATAGTTATCTTTATAATCAATTGTATCTTTATTAATATCACGAATAAGTTCCATAGAGATCTTGGACATACGTGCTTCTGTGTAACGCATGGCCGCAGCTGCATCTCCATCAACTGAACCGAAGTTACCATGTCCGTCTACAAGCATATAACGATAGTTGAAATCCTGTGCCATACGCACCATTGTGTCATAAACAGCTGAGTCACCGTGGGGGTGATACTTACCGATTACTTCACCGACGATACGTGCTGATTTCTTATATGCTTTGTCAGCTGTCATCCCCAGGTCATTCATCGCATACAAAATACGGCGATGGACAGGTTTCAGGCCGTCACGGGCATCCGGTAGTGCACGGGAAACGATAACACTCATCGCATAATCCAGGAAAGACGAGCGCATTTCACTACTTATATTAATCTCTTTAACATTCGATCTTGGTGTTTCTGCCATAGTAAAAGGGACCTCCTTTTAAAGAAAGATTTATACCTTTCTCATTCTTTACCTTGTCCGCTATGTAAAAGACAGGATAGCACATGGTCTATCCTGTACTATTTAATTTTAGATATCCAGATTCTTAACGTAAGCTGCGTTTTCTTCAATGAAGTTACGTCTCGGCTCTACTTTGTCACCCATCAGGATATCAAAGGTTTCGTCTGCCTCGATCGCATCTTGGAGACTTACTTGCAGCAAGGTTCTTGATTCCGGATCCATTGTCGTTTCCCATAGTTGTTCAGGGTTCATCTCTCCAAGACCTTTGTAACGCTGGATACCAGGTTTAGGCGTCGGGGAGATTTCTGCAAGTATGCGATCCAGTTCTTTATCATTGTAGGCATACTCTATTTTCTTCCCTTGTTGTATTTTATACAAAGGTGGCTGAGCGATGTAGATGTAGCCTGCTTCAATGATGTTTCTCATGTAGCGATAGAAGAACGTCAACAATAGCGTACGGATATGGGCGCCATCGACGTCGGCATCTGTCATGATCACGATTTTATGGTATCTCGCTTTAGCCAGGTTGAAGTCTTCTCCAATCCCTGTCCCAAGAGCTGTAATAATCGCACGCACCTCGTTATTTGAAAGGATCTTATCCAGACGTGCCTTCTCTACGTTGATGATTTTACCACGTAGGGGAAGGATGGCTTGGAAGTGACGATCACGGCCTTGTTTAGCAGATCCGCCGGCTGAGTCACCCTCAACCACATAAATCTCACTGATGCTTGGGTCTTTAGAAGAACAGTCTGCTAATTTACCAGGTAAACTGGAGATTTCCAGGGCACTCTTACGACGGGTAAGCTCCCTTGCCTTTTTCGCAGCCAGTCGGGCACGTGCAGCCATCAATCCTTTTTCTACCACTTTTCGAGCGACAACCGGGTTTTCAAGTAAGAACGTTTCCAGATGCTCTGAGAAAAGAGAATCAGTAATGGTTCTTGCTTCTGAGTTCCCGAGTTTTGTTTTTGTCTGACCTTCGAACTGAGGATCAGGATGTTTGATCGAGATGATGGCTGTTAAGCCTTCACGGACATCTTCCCCTGAAAGATTCGCATCGCTCTCTTTAAACACATTATTTTTTCGGGCATAGTCGTTAATGACCCTCGTTAAAGCCGTTTTAAATCCGGATTCATGGGTTCCACCCTCATGAGTATGGATGTTATTGGCGAAGGAATAAAGATTACTTGCGAAGCCATCGTTATATTGTAGGGCGATTTCAATCGTAATCTCGTCTTTCTCGCCTTCAATGTAAATCGGTTCTTCATGGATGACTTCTTTAGAACGATTAAGATGTTCAACGTAGGACTTAATTCCACCTTCATAATGGTAGTCTCTTCGTTTCCCTTCTCCACGCTTATCTTCAATGCTGATTTGGATTCCTCTGTTTAAGAAAGCCAGTTCGCGAATACGATTTGCAAGTGTGTCATATTCGTATTCCGTCGTTTCAGTAAAGATTTCAGGATCTGGAGTGAAGTGAATGATCGTTCCCGTTTTGTCCGTTTCTCCAATCACCTTAAGATCGAAGCTAGGAACACCTTTTTCGAATTTTTGATAATAGATGTTTCCATCACGATGAACATGGACTTCAAGTTCTGTGGAAAGAGCATTTACTACTGATGCCCCAACTCCGTGGAGACCCCCGGATACTTTATATCCACCGCCGCCAAACTTACCACCGGCGTGAAGTACCGTCATGATTACCTCAACGGCAGGACGTCCCATTTTCTCGTGAATACCCACAGGGATACCACGTCCATTATCTGTGACAGTAATACTGTTATCCTCTTCGATGATGACTTCGATTTCATTACAGTAACCGGCTAACGCTTCATCGATACTGTTATCAACAATTTCCCACACCAAATGATGCAAACCTCTTCCGCTTGTTGATCCAATATACATACCAGGTCTTTTACGAACGGCCTCTAATCCTTCTAAAACCTGAATCTGATTTTCATCATAGGATTGACCTTGTTTTTGTTCCATAGCCATACTGATTCACCTACACTTTCTAACCTTCAGGGCTTTATATTTCTATAATAAATTCTCATAGTTTGAGTATTTCTTTGATCGTTTCTTTAACGTACTTGATGCTAGTGGTGAAAGATACAACTGATTAGACGTGATTACAAGAGATTTATATGAACCCTTTGCAAGATTACAAAGGTTTTTATCTTTCGTTTTTAAAAAGTGTTGAATTTCTTCTGAAAATTGAACGGTGTCTCGATCAATAATAGCGATGATTTCATCTGTACGTACCATGACATCTTCTCCAACATGTATGTACAAGGTAACACCTCATTTCAATCTTTTCATTGATCCGGCTTCCACTTCAAAAGTAGTCGCTTCGTTTAAAGTTTGATGATCAATCCCATCCACGTTTGTCGTCGTTACAAAGGTTTGAACTTTTCCCTGGATGGTATTTAATAAATGTGATTGACGATAATCATCTAATTCCGACAAGACATCATCAAGAAGTAAGATGGGATATTCTTTGATTTCAGAATGAATCAGCTCAATTTCTGCAAGCTTCACAGAGAGGGCCGTTGTCCGCTGCTGCCCCTGCGATCCGAATGTTTGAACATCCCGTCCATTCACAATAAATTGAAGATCGTCCCGATGTGGTCCGATCAGGGTCACACCGCGATCAATTTCCCGCTCGCGGATACCATCAAATTTCTGCTCATATATATCTACCATTTTTGACCATTCTTGATTATCTGATACATCTAAAGACGGTTTATATACGATTTCTAAGTTTTCTAAGTTCCTTGAAATCCCGGAATGGATCGGTTTTGCCCAACTTTCTAATAGCTGAACGAATTCAAAGCGCTTTTTCGTAATTTTCACAGCCATCTCTATGAACTGTTCCGTCAAGACATCCAGCATGGTCTGGTCTTTTTGTTTTCTCGTTTGCAATTGTTTCAGATAATGGTTCCGTTGCTGTAATATTTTTTGATAAAGACTGATATCATGTAAATAAACAGGAGAAACCTGACCGATTTCCATATCAATAAAACGACGCCTTACTTGAGGGCTCCCTTTTACTAAATGGAGATCTTCAGGCGCAAACATGACAACATTCATATTGCCGACATATTGACTTAATTTAGATTGCTCAAGGTGATTACTTTTCGCTTTTTTCCCTTTTTTCGAGAGGATAAGCTCCAATGGTAACGCACCGTTATATTTCTGAATCCTACCTTTTATTTTAGCATATTCCTCGTCCCAACGGATTAAATCTTTATCATTTGAGGTCCGGTGGGATTTAGCCATCGCCAGTACATAGATAGACTCCATAATATTCGTCTTTCCTTGAGCATTCTCTCCAAGAATTACGTTCACCTTATTTTCGAAACTTACGTCGATTGACTCGTAATTCCGATAGTTTCTTAATTCTAATTGTTCAATGTACATGGAAATAACACCCTTTATTATTCTCCAGCAACCACAAATACTCCTACTTCGGGAATTTCAATTGTGTCACCAATTGTGAGTTTTCTGCCTCTTCTTTGGTCTTGTTCGCCATTTATGTATACTTCATATTCACTTAAGAACCACTTCGCCATCCCGCCGGACTGAATTACTTCAGCTAGCTTCAGGAATTGTCCCAATGTGATGATTTCCGTTTCAATGGTGATCTCTTTCGCCACTAAAATCACTACTTTCCGTATAAAGTCTCTAATATCTTATTTTACTCTAAATGGAGTTAAGTCACAACTAACGAAAAATCAGCAAGGACTCACAGTGCAATTTGTCCTTGTTATCATTGGATTTTTCATCAAATAGCCGAGAGTAATTCCTTCAATTACCAGATAAAGTGTAGAAAAAGAGCCAATACCCCATGTGAAAGGCATCGGCTCTTGTATATTCATTAGTACGTTCTAACTGGAAGAATCAACTGAAGGATCGAATCATCATGAAGTGGTTTCAGTACGAACGGTCTCATGGCCCCGGTGAAGTTCACATAGATTTCTGTTCCTTCAATGGCTTTTAACGCGTCCATCATATATTTTGCACTAAAGGAGATCTTCAGTTCTTCTCCTTCAATGGATTGGCTTTGCACCTGTTCGATTACTTTCCCGATCTCTGGTGTGTTAGACGAAATCTCAATCATGCCGCCATCCAGAGTTGAGAGTTTCACTACGTTGTTTCTTCCTTCTCTGGCAAGTAGTGAAGCACGGTCTATCGCTTGTAAAAATTCTTTCGTATTCAGCGTTAGTTCTGTCTTTGTATCAGAAGGAATTAATCGACTAGTGTCAGGGTAATTCCCTTCTAATAGTCTTGAGAAGAATAATAGGTGTTTCGCTTTGAATAGAACTTGATTTTCAGTAATCACGATTTCAACAGGCTCTTCTGTATCATCAAGGATTTTATTCAGCTCGTTTAAGCTTTTCCCTGGTATCACAATATTGTAAGAAGCATCATGATTGGTTTCAATCGGTGCCTTTCTCATCGCAAGTCGATGACTATCTGTTGCAATACAGCTCAGTTCCCCATTTTCAATCTGACAGTTTACACCTGTCAAGATGGGGCGTGTTTCTGAGGTGGACACTGCGAATACGGTTTGTCTGATCATCGTTTTCAGGAGATCCGTCGAAACTTTGATCCCATTCCCTTCTTCAATCTGAGGAAGATGCGGGTACTCTTCTGGATCTAAACCGTTTAAATTAAATTCTGCCTGTCCTGAACGAATAACGGTTTGGAAATGATTTTGAACTTCAATTTCCACCGTATCTTTAGGTAATTTCTTAACAATTTCACTGAAGAACTTAGCCTGAAGAACAATCCCTCCAGTTTCCATGATCTCAACAATTTCTGAACCTTCTTCTTCATTCGGAATAAAGGACTCGATTGAAATGTCTGAATCACTACCTGTTAGTGTTACGCCATCTTCCGTTGCGATGATTTTTATCCCTGTAAGAATGGGTATCGTTGTTCTTGACGTTACAGCCTTCATGACATCCTGAACACTTTGGACAAGATAGTCCCTTTGAATAACAAATTTCATGATTTATTCCTCCAATTTGCACATAATTTTATGGACTGAATCATATACTAATAATTTATTTAAAAAATAGTAATAGAAGTAGTAGGGCCTGTTGATATGTGGATAAGTGTGTGAATTCAACGTAAACACAGCCTATCCACATGTGGACAGACTGTGTGCTAGTTTGTCTTAGTTATTCACATTATCCAGTTTTTTTGTGTGTAAGATTAACTCTTTAAAGACTCACGAATTTCTTTCAGCTGCTGCTGAAGAAGCGCATCTGCTCCGAGTAATGTACTGATCTTCTCATGAGCATGAATGACGGTCGTGTGATCCCGGCCGCCAAATTCTTCCCCAATCTTTGGAAGGGAAGAATCTGTCATTTCCCTGGATAGATACATAGCGATCTGTCGGGGAAACGCGATGGATTTTGTTCGTTTCTTCGCTTTAAAGTCTTCCAGCTTCACATTGAAGTGCTCACCAACGACACGTTGAATTTCCTGGATGGTAATAACCCGTGGTTTTGAGCTTGGAATGATATCTTTCAAAGCTTCAGCTGCAAGATCCGCATTGATATCTTTATTTATAAGAGAAGAGTACGCAACAACTCTGATTAAAGCGCCCTCTAACTCACGAATGTTTGAATCGATTTGGTTAGCTATATAAAGCATGGCTTCATTTGGAATGTCCAATCCTTCAGCCTTTGCCTTTTTTCGTAAAATAGCAATTCTCGTCTCAAGATCTGGGGGGGTTATGTCTGTAATAAGACCCCATTCGAATCGAGAGCGAAGCCTGTCTTCAAGTGTCGGAATTTCTTTCGGTGGCCGATCACTGGAAATGACAATCTGCTTGCTTTCTTCATGTAAGGTATTGAAAGTATGGAAAAATTCCTCTTGCGTTTGTTCTTTTCCTGCTAAAAATTGAATGTCATCTATTAATAAAACATCAACGTTGCGGTATTTATTGCGGAAATCGACTGCTTTATTATCACGAATGGAGTTAATGAATTCATTTGTGAATTTCTCAGAGGATAGATAAACCACTTTAGCAGCAGGATTATGCTCCAGTACATAATGTCCGATCGCATGCATTAAGTGAGTTTTTCCCAGTCCTACTCCACCATAAATAAACAAGGGATTATAGGCTTTTGCAGGTGCTTCAGCCACAGCTAAAGATGCTGCATGGGCGAAACGGTTGCCCGAACCGATAACAAAGGTGTCGAATGTGTATTTTGCATTCAGCATATTTTGATTGATATCCTGTTGATCGTCGTCTTTCATCGACTTCTTTGGCGGCAATTGAATATCAAATTCTTCCGGCTCCTGATTTTGTGGAATGATGAATTTCACGACCAATTCTTCGCCCGTAATATCATACAAAACCCCGGAGATTAATTGAGAATAGCGTCCTTCCAGCCAATCTCGTGCAAATTCATTTGGAGCTGTAATGACAAGTGTGTCACCTTGAATGGAATGCGCCTTAGTTGATTTTAACCAAGTATCAAAGCTTGGTTTACTTATCTTTTTTTCGATGCTTTCTAAGGCTTTGCTCCAAAGATCCCCGATATTCTCCAATCCTGATCCCTCCTTTTCTCAGTTTGTATAACTTCTGTACAACAATTACATGCTATAAAATCCGTTAACTCTCGCTATTTTATAAAAATACAAAACAATGAATGTGGAAAATATATATAATAAGGAAAGAAAATGGTTTTTCGACAATATCCACCACTTGTGGACAACGTTTTACAAACCCTCTGAATAAGTTACCCACATGATATCCACATTTTGTGGATAAGTTATTTCCGTAAACCTAGTTATCAAGAGTGAAAACACAATAATCATATCAAAATATCCTTAGCGGTGCAATGCTTTTTAAAATTTATCCACAAGCCCCCACCCCTTGTGGAATGAAATTGTCCACAACCCAAGAACTTGTGAAAAAGTTGTCAGTATGTGTTGTGGATAAATTAAAAACGTGTCGAATCCTATCCACAGGCATGTTTGATAGAGAAATAAAATAAGATTTGTAGAAGGAGAAAGATCAAACAGGTAGATGAGTTATTCGAAGTAATCGTTCAAATGGATCTAATAATTAGCACATGGTCATTTTTCTTAGATTTTATAAATTGGTTTTGGAAAAAGTATAGTAAATAATTTTGTTGATTGTAGTGGAAGGTGCTCGCTTTCCGCGGGGCGGGCGGTGAGCACCTGGAGCGTAAATCAACCACTACACGCTAATAGTAAAGAGCGAAAAGACTTTAAAATGATTTCCGAAATAACAATTAAAAAGAAAAATAATATGAGTGTTGACTTTTTATGGGTACCGTCTTTATAATAGTGAGGAATGTCTTTAACTTTTATAAAGATATCCTTCAGGGAGGTGTCATAGATGAAAAGAACGTTTCAACCAAATAATCGTAAAAGAAAAAAGAACCACGGTTTCCGTGCACGTATGAGCTCTAAAAACGGACGTAATGTTTTAGCTCGTCGTCGTAGCAAAGGAAGAAAAGTATTATCTGCCTAGACCACTGAACTGACTCAGTGGTCTTTTTTTTCCTTTATCCCAAGTGAAAAGACCATTTGGCTCGTTCGTATTATGTTTTAAGAGAAAAATTACTTATAATTTCAAATGAATGAGCCAATAATGTCGAGGATACATCAAGACAAAAATGAAAATTAGGTGTGGTCAATGCGGAAAGATCAGAGAGTGAAGAAGAATAAAGAGTTCCAGGAGATATTCAAAAAAGGAACATCCTTTGCAAATCGGCAATTCGTCTTATATCTATTGAAGAAAGATGAGCCTCAACCATTTCGAATTGGAATCTCCGTAAGTAAGAAAATTGGAAACGCTGTTTGTCGAAACCAAATTAAACGGTATGTCAGACAGGCTTTCTTAGAATTACAAGAAGACGTTAAAGATCAGTACGATTACTTAATCATCGCCAGAAAACCGGCGGCCGAAATGAATTTCCATGAGGTGAAGGGCAGCCTCACCCATGTGCTGAAAAGAGGAAAAGTGTTGAAAAGATCCTCTAATGGAAAACATGTTAAAAAGAAGTCATAACATTTTACGATATTGACAGGTTTCGTCATCACAAGCCTATGAAAAGATGTTACAATACGAGAGATTGTTCTTTTTAAGTACGGAAGACCTGTTTTACATTAATTTGAAAGATATTAGTAGGGAGGAAATTAAGGGTGAAAAAGAGAATTATAGCCCTGATGGGAATCATTGGGCTAATGGCTATACTATCAGGTTGTACGGAATACAATCAGCCTATCACACCTGAGAGTAGCGGAATATGGAATGAATATATTGTCTATCCTTTATCACAATTAATCACAATGGTAGCTGAGTTCATGAGTGGTTCTTATGGATTGGCCATTGTCATTGTTACATTGATTATTCGTTTAGCGATTCTGCCATTAATGATTAAACAAACGAAAAATTCAAAAGCCATGCAGGCTTTGCAACCGGAAATGAAAAAGCTGCGTGAAAAATATAGCTCTAAAGATGCACAAACTCAACAAAAGCTTCAACAAGAAACGATGGCTCTATTCCAAAGTCACGGGGTCAATCCGCTGGCGGGTTGTTTCCCATTGATCGTTCAAATGCCGATCTTAATTGGTTTCTATCATGCGATCGTCAGAACAGAAGAAATTAAAGCTCATAATTTCCTGTGGTTCGATCTTGGTAACCCGGATCCGTACTATATTTTACCTTTAGTAGCAGGTATTACGACGTTTATCCAACAGAAATTAATGATGGCGGGTACAGCGAATCAAAATCCGCAAATGGCGATGATGCTTTATATCATGCCTGTCATGATCATCATTTTTGCGATTAACTTCCCTGCAGCCCTATCCCTTTACTGGGTAGTCGGAAATCTATTTATGATTGTTCAAACGTATTTCATTAAAGGACCTGATATCAAAGAAGCGCAAACCGCTAAAGCTGCTGGGAATTCGGGAGGAAAGAAAAAGTGAGAGAAGTAGAAGCGACTGGTCAAACGGTGGAAGAAGCCATTGAATCAGCCTTGTCTCAACTGAATATCACCAAAGAAGAAGCAGAGATTGACGTCATTGATCAAGGTAAAAAAGGCTTGTTCGGATTGTTTGGTGGAAGACCTGCTGTCGTTCAAGTCAAAAAAGCGATTGATCCGGTAAATGAAGCGAAAGATTTTCTTCTATCTGTTGCCGAGGAAATGGGAGTGAATGCTACCATTGAAGTGAAAAGAGATGGAAGAGATGTTGAGTTCAACATATCCGGTGAAAAAATGGCTCTATTAATAGGAAAAAGAGGACAAACGTTGAATGCTCTTCAACATTTAACTCAACTCATTGCAAATCGGGTTTCCGATCAGTTCATCACCATCCTTCTAGATGCGGAGAACTATCGGGAAAGACGTAAGCAAACGTTAACAAACCTGGCGGAACGATTAGCAGAGAAAGCATTGCGCACAAATCGTTCCGTTTCATTAGAACCAATGCCTTCCTATGAACGAAAAGTGATTCATACAGCATTAGTTGATTCAACTACTGTTGATACACATTCAGAAGGCAGAGAACCCAATCGTTATATTGTGATTGCTCCAAAATAAATAAGAGACGATTCCTTTCGGGGGATCGTCTTTTTTTATCCCTTCACTCTGTGGATTCTTATTTTCTTCCCGGTTTATTGTTATTCACATGTGGATAAGTTAAAATAATAGAGATGAAGTGTTATCTGTGTGGATAACATTATTTGGTGACGAATAGAGGGTTTCCTTTCTTTAGTATTAAATAGGATTGTGATATTCTAATAATTTGGGGAAACTTTGCTCTCTACTATAATTCAATTATAAATAGATCAACTAAGAAATAAGAGAGGTGAATACAATGGAGTTTGATACAATTGCTGCTATTTCCACTCCGATGGGCGAAGGGGCGATTGCGATCGTGCGTTTAAGCGGTGATCAAGCCTTCGATATCGGTGATAAGGTCTTTAAGGGAATGAAAGGAAACTCTATGAAAGACTTTGCTTCTCATACCATTCATTATGGACATATTATCGATCCGGACACAGAGCAAGTGGTGGAAGAAGTCATGGTTTCTGTGATGAGGGGGCCAAAAACATTCACCCGTGAAGATATTATAGAAATTAACTGCCACGGGGGACTTGTGTCGGTCAATAAAGTACTGCAGCTCGTATTGAAAAATGGAGCCCGCCTTGCAGAGCCGGGTGAATTTACGAAACGGGCGTTCTTGAACGGACGGATTGACCTATCCCAGGCGGAAGCCGTGATGGATCTTATTCGGGCAAAAACCGATCGGGCGATGAATGTAGCCCTTAATCAAATGGAAGGCCGACTTTCCAATTTGATTCGAAAGCTGCGTCAGGAAATTCTTGAAACATTGGCTCATGTAGAAGTGAATATCGATTATCCGGAGTATGATGATGTAGAAGAAATGACGCATAACGTACTGTTGGAAAAATCGAAATACGTCCGGGATGAAATTGACAAGTTGGTCCGAACGTCAGAGCAGGGGAAAATTCTGAGAGAAGGACTTTCTACTGTGATCATCGGACGGCCAAATGTAGGGAAGTCATCTCTATTGAACAGTCTTGTTCATGAAAATAAAGCGATCGTAACCGATATCCCCGGAACAACGAGGGATGTGATTGAAGAATACGTAAATGTACGCGGTGTTCCGTTACGTCTGGTCGATACGGCAGGGATTCGTGAAACAGAGGACATCGTCGAGCGGATCGGTGTGGAACGTTCACGACAAGTATTGAAAGAAGCGGATTTAATTTTACTCGTACTCAACTATGCGGACGAATTGACTCCTGAGGATGAACAGCTCTTTGAAGCAGTAAGAGGAATGGACGTTATTGTCATCGTGAACAAAACGGATCTGCCTCAGAAGATTGATATAGATAAAGTAAGAAAACTAGCGGAAAATCATCAGCTTGTCACAACGGCTTTACTTGAAGAGCAAGGGATCGATGAGCTTGAAGAAGCCATTTCTTCTTTATTCTTTGCAGGTTCCATTGAAGCAGGGGATATGACATATGTGTCCAATAGCCGTCACATAGCTCTACTCAATCAAGCTTCCATTGCGATTAATGAAGCCATAAATAGCGTAGAAATGGGAACTCCCATCGATATCGCTCAAATTGACTTAACCAGAACGTGGGAGCTATTAGGTGAAATCATTGGGGATAGCGTTCATGAAAGCCTGATTGATCAGCTGTTTTCTCAATTCTGCTTAGGGAAATAAATACTATTATAATGTGGACTTTACATTCAAGGTCCTACAAGGAGGAAAATACAAACCATGCAATATGACGCAGGGCAATATGATGTCATTGTCATTGGTGCTGGCCATGCAGGAGTAGAAGCTGGACTTGCTTCGGCCCGGATGGGAGCTAAAACGTTAATGGTCACCATTAACTTGGATATGGTCGCCTTTATGCCATGTAATCCATCTGTTGGTGGACCGGCGAAAGGGATCGTTGTAAGAGAGATTGACGCTCTTGGTGGAGAGATGGGGCGTAATATAGATAAAACACATATTCAAATGAGAATGTTGAATACAGGAAAAGGTCCAGCTGTCCGGGCATTACGGGCTCAGGCGGATAAATTCCTTTATCAGCATGAAATGAAACGTACGATCGAAAATGAACCGAACATGACCTTGCTTCAAGGAATGGTTGAGGAATTGATTGTTGAAGATGATGAATGTAAAGGTGTCGTAACGATGACGGGTGCTGCATACCGCGCCAAAACAGTCGTTATCACAACCGGAACATTCCTGCGGGGTGAAATCATATTAGGAGATCTGAAATATTCAAGCGGTCCTAATAATCAACAACCTTCCATCAGACTTTCTGATCATTTACATGAATTGGGCTTTGATACTGTTCGTTTTAAAACGGGGACGCCACCGCGTGTGAATAGTTCGACAATCGATTATTCGAAAACAGAAATTCAACCAGGTGATGATGTTCCCCGTGCATTCAGCTATGAAACGACGAAATATATTACCGATCAACTTCCATGTTGGTTAACGTATACGAATGAACAGACCCATCAATTGATTGATGACAACTTGCATCGTTCTCCAATGTATTCTGGAATGATTAAAGGAACGGGACCACGTTACTGTCCTTCTATTGAGGATAAAGTCGTGCGTTTCCATGATAAACCGCGTCACCAGATTTTCTTGGAGCCGGAAGGACGAAACACACAAGAAGTCTATGTGCAGGGATTATCAACGAGTCTGCCTGAAGACGTACAACAAAAGATTCTTCAAACCATCCCGGGTCTTGAGAAAGTACAGATGATGCGTGCCGGGTATGCAATTGAGTATGATTCCATCGTACCGACACAATTATGGCCGACCCTTGAAACGAAAAAAATTAAAAATCTTTATACAGCGGGACAAATCAATGGAACGTCCGGTTATGAAGAAGCCGCTGGACAAGGTTTGATGGCGGGGATCAATGCTGCCTGCCGTGCCCTGGATAAAGAAGAGGTTATCTTAAGCCGTTCTGATGCATATATCGGGGTTTTAATCGATGACCTTGTGACAAAAGGGACGAACGAACCGTATCGTCTATTGACTTCACGCGCTGAATATCGGCTATTGCTCCGTCATGACAATGCCGATCTTCGCCTGACTGATATCGGTCATAAAATAGGATTAATCTCCGATGATCGATACGAACGGTTTACAGCGAAAAAAGAAGCGATCTCTTCAGAGAAAAAGCGCCTGGAAGGAATCCGCATCAAACCTACTGACGAAACACAGGCCGTTATCCGTGAAGCGGGCGGAAGCGAGCTGAAAGACGGGATTTTAGCAGCGGATCTTCTGAAGCGCCCTGAAATGAACTATAGTCACATTAAATCACTCGTTCCAAGCGAAATCGAATTGGATTCCGATGTAGAGGAACAGGTTGAAATCCAAGTGAAATATGAAGGCTATATTGAAAAATCCCTTCAACAGGTCGATAAAATGAAGAAGATGGAAAATAAAAGAATTCCTGAAAACATTGATTACAGTGCGATCAGCGGTTTAGCGTCTGAAGCGAGACAGAAATTAATCGAGGTTCAGCCTCTTTCTCTTGCACAAGCTTCCCGGATTTCAGGAGTGAATCCTGCAGACATCTCTATTTTACTCGTCTATATCGAGCAAGGGAAAATTGCAAAAGTATCAGGAGATCAATAGAGGCAAAGGAAGGATAATTTCATGAATGTAAATGAATTTCAATCAATGCTTGAGGAGAAGGGTATCTCCCTTTCTCCTCAGCAATTAACTCAGTTTGAGCGCTATTATGAATTGTTGGTTGAATGGAATGAAAAAATGAACCTGACGGCCATCACTGAAAAGGAAGATGTGTATTTAAAGCATTTTTACGATTCAATCAGTGCAGCTTTTTATGTTGATTTCACGCAGGTGACAACTCTTTGTGATGTTGGGGCAGGAGCCGGTTTTCCGAGTATCCCTCTTAAAATATGCTACCCGCACTTACATATCTCGATTGTTGACTCCTTGAACAAGCGGATTACGTTCTTAAACCATTTATCAGATGAGTTAGGACTTGAAAACACGAATTTCTATCATGATCGAGCTGAGACTTTTGGTAAAAACAAGGATCATCGTGAAAAGTATGATATGGTTACAGCAAGAGCTGTAGCCAGAATGTCTGTATTAAGTGAACTATGTTTGCCACTTGTTAAAAAGGGCGGCTTATTCGTAGCGATGAAGGCTTCAAATGTGAAAGAGGAGCTATCCAATGCGAAGAAAGCCATTGGCATGCTGGGTGGACAAACAGATAAAATGTATTCCTTCTTCTTACCGGAAGAGGAAAGCGAACGAAATATCGTGAAGATCGACAAAGTGAAAGAAACGCCTAACAAATATCCCAGAAAACCTGGGACACCCAATAAATTACCGTTGGAATAATATGGGAATATCTCCTGCCGTGACAGTAACAATACTTTGAAAATCTCAGCACAGGCAGGAACTTGCCATATTTTAGAGAATATTACTAAAGGGAGTTTCTTAAAGGTGGTGTAGGAAGATGAAGCATCCTTTCTCTCGTTTTTTTGGCCTAGGTGAAAAGGAGCAAGATGTTGAATCTGAAGAATCAAATGTAGTGGAAGAAGATCGAGATGAAGTGAAAAAGATACCCGTCTCACAAATCATCCCTAATCGCTTTCAACCAAGAACAGTGTTCAATGATGAAAAGATAGAAGAGTTATCCAGAACGATTCATACTCATGGTATTATCCAACCGATTGTGGTTAGACAATACGATGATGAGCAGTTTGAAATCATTGCAGGTGAACGTCGATACAGAGCCGTTCAAAAGCTTGGCTGGGACACCGTACCGGCCATTGTAAAGAATCTTAATGATACAGAAACAGCTTCTGTTGCATTAATTGAAAACTTACAAAGAGAAGAGCTCTCTCCTATAGAAGAAGCCATTGCGTATGGAAAACTGTTGGAGTTACATGATTTAACCCAAGAAGCCCTTGCTCAACGCTTAGGAAAAGGACAATCGACTGTGGCGAACAAGCTTCGTCTCCTAAAGCTTCCAGAAGAAATTCAATCAGCCTTATTAGATAAACTGATTACAGAACGTCACGCCAGGGCTTTGATTCCTCTGAAGAATGCAGAAAAGCAAATTCAGCTCCTTCAAGAAGTCATTGAAAAAAGCTTGAATGTCAAACAAACCGAAGACCGGGTTGTGAAAATGCAAGAAGGAACGACTCAAAAGCCAAAATCGAAACGTAAAGCATTCAGTAAGGATATGAGAATAGCTGTGAATACGATTCGTCAATCTCTCTCCATGGTATCGGACAGCGGAATCAATCTGGACTCTGAAGAAGAAGAGCATGAGGAATTCTATCAATTCACCATCCGTATTCCTAAAAAAAAATAGATTCGTAGTCTAAAAGTGAGAAACATCTCGGATTGGTTTCTCACTTTTTTTGTTGTCGAATCAGAGGATTTACGATCGATTCATGACGAATGAACAGTTCATAATTACCTGTTTTTAGAAACATGAAAAATTGACAGACAATTAACAAGGAATTTTGATAGAATAGAAGAATACTGTGAAAAAATTTAGTGAATCTTAGGAAGTCAAAAGGTAGGTGACAACCTTGGGCAGAATAGTAGCCGTTACAAACCAAAAAGGTGGAGTGGGAAAGACCACAACATCCGTCAATTTGGGGGCTTGCTTAGCTTATATAGGGAAAAAGGTTTTACTGGTAGACATTGATCCCCAAGGAAACGCCACTAGTGGTGTAGGTGTGGAAAAAGGGGATGTCCAGCAGTGCATATATGATGTGCTGGTAGATGATGTGGATGTCAGAGAAACGATTAAACAATCAAAAGTTGAGAATTTATCCATTGTACCTGCAACGATTTCATTGGCGGGGGCAGAAATTGAACTTGTTCCAACCATCTCCCGTGAAGTGCGTTTAAAGAAAGCATTGGAAAAAGTGAAAGACGAATTTGATTATATTATCATTGATTGTCCGCCGTCTTTAGGGTTATTGACAATCAATGCGTTAACAGCCTCAGATGCTGTCGTCATACCGGTTCAATGCGAATACTATGCTCTGGAAGGATTAAGTCAGCTATTGAGTACCGTTCGTTTAGTTCAGAAGCATCTGAATCATGACCTTATGATCGATGGTGTGCTCCTTACGATGCTTGATGCGAGAACCAATCTGGGAATCCAGGTCATAGAAGAAGTCAAAAAATACTTTCAAGATAAAGTGTATCGCACAATTATTCCTCGTAACGTTCGTTTAAGTGAAGCGCCCAGTCATGGTGAACCGATCATCATCTATGATGCAAAGTCCAGGGGAGCAGAAGTTTATTTAGAACTAGCAAAGGAAGTGGCGGCGAATGGCTAAAGGTTTAGGAAAGGGCCTCAATGCTCTCTTTACCAATATCCAAACAACTCAAAATGAAGAGTCCGTGCAAGAAGTGAGCCTGAAAGAAATACGGCCGAATCCATATCAGCCACGAAAGATCTTTGAGCCGCAAGCAATTGAAGAACTAAAGGATTCGATCTTAGAACACGGAATCCTGCAGCCGATCATTGTGCGTAAAACGATCAAAGGGTATGAAATTGTCGTTGGGGAACGCCGTTATCGTGCAGCCAAAGCGGCTAAATTAGAATCGGCTCCTGTCGTGGTCCGGGAATTGAATGAGCAACAAATGATGGAGCTTGCCGTATTAGAAAACCTTCAACGTGAAGACCTGACACCGATCGAAGAAGGCGCAGCTTATCAAATGCTGATGGATAAGCTAAAGCTCACTCAGGAGGAATTAGCGAAGAGGTTGGGTAAGAGCAGACCTCATATTGCCAATCACATTCGCTTACTATCCCTCCCTGCTCCTATTCAGGAACTTATCTCAGAAGGTAAGTTAACGATGGGACATGGACGTGCACTCCTTGGGTTGAAAAATAAGAAGAATCTATCAACGGTTGTCAATCGTATCCTTAAAGAATCATTAAACGTTCGCCAATTAGAAAAAATCATTCAAGAACTGAATGAGAATGTTCCACGTGAAACAAAAAAGACAGAGCGTAAAGATGTTTTCATTCAGGAACAGGAATCCCTTCTGCGCGAACGCTTCGGGACAACGGTCACGATTAAACAATCAAAGAAAAAAGGAAAAATCGAGCTCGAATTTTTTTCGAAAGAAGACCTCGATCGTATTTTGGAATTATTGCAGTAACGATTTGGGAAAAGGACTGGCTTAAAAAGGTATACTTATACCTATTAAGCCAGTCCTCTTCCATATGGTACATAGAAGATACACTATTCTTTGGGAAATAATCATTTAAAAAGCAGGAATCAGAATTTTTCAGACAGATAAGGAGAACGTCATGGTACTATTAGGAACGCTGGTAAATGGAGTATGTATTATCATCGGAACTCTCCTGGGTAAAGTCCTTCATCGCATCCCGGAAGACATGAAGGGAACTGTCATGAAAGCGATTGGTTTAGCCGTCATCGTCCTTGGGTTACAGATGGGATTGAAAAGTGAAAATTTTCTCATTGTCATCATCAGCCTGGCACTCGGTGCTGCATGGGGAGAGTGGATGAACCTGGAGGACAAGCTTAACTCATTGGGTAACTGGTTGGAAAAGAAGCTGGGCAGTAATAAAGAAACATCCATTTCTCAAGGGTTTGTCACAGCTACCCTTATTTTTGTTATTGGAGCAATGGCTGTGATAGGTGCATTGGATAGCGGCATCAGGGGCGATCATGATGTTCTGCTGACAAAGTCGATCATTGATGGCTTTACATCACTGATCCTAACGACGACACTAGGAATTGGTGTCATGTTTTCGGCGATCCCTGTCGTCCTTTATCAAGGATTCATTGCCCTGTTTGCGACTCAAATTCATCAGTGGGTTCCAAAAGAACTGATGGATACCTATATTGTAGAGATGACCTCAACGGGAGGAATCATGATATTTGCGATTGGTCTCAATCTCCTCGGTGTAACAAAGATCAGAGTCGCCAATTTACTTCCCGGAATCATCGTAGTGGGATTAGTCGTAGGAATCATATACGCATACCAACTCTATATGTAATAAGTGAAAAGGGAGATGACCCGGAACGTATCTGGATCATCTCCCTTTTATTGCTGTAATTCCTCCCGCCATTTTTCAATACTGACGGCGTTGCGGCGTTCCACTGAATCGCCTGCCAGCACAATGGCCTCGGCAATCGTCTTGGCCATTTTCATCACAAGATTCAAACGTGTATTTTGTAACACAAAGAATTCCATAAATCCACTTACATTCACGATTCCGGTCAGGTGAATCTCACCAACCTCTGGTAACTCTTTATTTACGCCGGCACCAGGTTTTAATGGTCCCTCACTTAATTGAATGGCGCCGACACTTTTTAATCGACCGAGACAGGCATCTACACCGATAATAAAAGGATTGATATGTTTAGCGGCAATTTGACCGAGCTTCTCTTCCAGGTTTACTGCATGGATCGGATCATCCAACGTTCCATAGACATGAAATGGTTTGATACCTTGTTCTTCTATTAAGCTTCCAACTAATGGGCCTAATGAATCCCCTGTTGAACGGTCTGTGCCAATACATACGAAAACAATGGGTCTTGTACGATAGTAAGTGGGAAGCATCGACGACAATTGAACGGAAAGATCCTGTGCCGCACGCTCTTCCTGATGAAGGACTCTAAAGGGTTCAGATCTTCGTTCAAATAGTCCTTTTTTTAGATTCATCGCTTCCACTCCTTTGGATATGTTTAAAGGGAATTTTATAGTGAACATACTTTGTCGGACTGACTACCATAATCATATTTTCTAAGTATTATCAGTATACGGACGATTTCTTTTTTTCATACATAATATGGTTGGATTTTTCATAAAATAAAAATTTTCTATAAACTATAGTAATATGAGGTTATATCTACACAAGGAGAGGGAAAGTTGATAAAATAAGGAATACTTCTTATTGAATGATAAGTGGAGGTTCGGTATATATGTCGAGTACTAAAACAGAAGTTGAAGAAACAGTAGACAAAATAAAAGATAGTGAAGCAGCTCAAAAACTTATAGATAATGAATTATGGATTGCCCTGGGATCAGGTGCGATAAAAATTGTGGCGATCATGGTCATCACCTATATCGCTCTAAGGCTGGGAAGGTCAGCCATTCGAAATGTGTTCAGGGTCCGGTCCCGTTCACCTCTTAAGTTTACGGAGCGTCGCGAAGCCACGTTATCGAAACTATTAGAGAATGTATTGACCTATGTGATTTATTTCATTAGTTTAATGACGATTTTATCGACTCTTGATATTGATGTGAAAGGGCTGATTGCCGGTGCCGGGATTGTCGGTCTGGCGGTAGGTTTCGGTGCACAAAACCTTGTTCGGGACATCATCACGGGTTTCTTTATTATATTCGAGGACCAGTTTTCAGTCGGTGACTATGTTCGAATTGGTTCTGCTGAAGGTACTGTTGAAGAAATCGGCCTTCGTACGACAAAGATCAAGAGCTGGACCGGGGAATTACATATCTTCCCCAATGGTAATATTACAGAAGTAACGAACTTCTCCATTCACAACAGCATTGCGGTCGTAGATGTCAGTATTGCCTATGAAGAAAATATAGAAGAAGCAGAGAAAGTGATGCAGGAGCTTCTCCTTGCTTTACCGCAAAAGTATGAAGATCTGGTGAATCCACCTGAACTGTTGGGTGTTCAAACCCTGGGAGCTTCAGATGTGGTCATTCGGATCGTGGCTGAAACGGTTCCGATGAGACATTGGTATATGGCAAGAATGATCCGTAAAGAGGTTAAACTATGCCTGGATGAGCATGGTATCGAAATTCCATTCCCTCGTATGGTGATGTATTCACGTCAGGATCAGGAAGATATCAAACCCCGTGAAGAAAAACAAAGAAAACTTGAAAGCGAATAAGGAGGAGAAATCCAGTGGAGCCCAAGACATTCACATTAAATGATATTGTAGAAATGAAAAAGCCGCATCCATGTGGTACGAACCGCTGGAAAGTGATCCGTATGGGAATGGATATTCGCATCAAATGTGTTGGATGCGGTCACAGCGTCATGATTCCCAGAAAAGATTTTGCGAAAAAAATGAAAAAAGTCATCAGCAGCGGCGAGGAAGGATAAGTATTCTTTTTTTACCCATATTTCTTTTGACCTAATCCATCCTATGGTTAAATTGCCAAGGTTTAAGAGCATTCAGTCGGTTTCAGTCGATTGGATGCTCTTTTTAGTAAGCCATGCCGATGCCTGAAGCTTCACTTGTCTTTTCCCTCTATTATCTCTATAATTGTGAAAGGTTCGACCGTTTACTTATTTTCGATCTTACATGATTTTTAATAGATAAGAATTTAGATGAGGAGTGACCATAATGGCTTTAACAGCTGGTATTGTTGGATTACCTAACGTAGGGAAGTCCACTTTATTTAATGCAATTACAAAAGCAGGTGCAGAATCTGCCAACTATCCTTTCTGTACAATTGATCCGAACGTAGGAATTGTAGAAGTTCCCGATCACCGTTTAGATAAATTAACAGAGCTTGTAGAACCGAAGAAGACGGTTCCCACTGCCTTTGAATTCACGGATATCGCCGGGATTGTAAAAGGAGCGAGTAAAGGAGAAGGATTAGGGAATAAATTCTTATCTCATATTCGCCAAGTGGATGCAATCTGTCAGGTTGTGCGTTGTTTTGCGGATGATAATATCACACACGTTTCAGGTAAAGTAGATCCGATTGCGGATATTGAAGTCATCAACCTGGAATTGATCTTAGCTGACCTTGAAACAGTGGATAAGCGTCTCGCCAGAGTTCAGAAAATGGCCAAGCAAAAAGATAAAGAAGCAGTATTTGAGCATGATATCCTTGTGAAAATCAAAGAAGCTCTTGAAGCGGAGCAGCCGGCACGTACGGTTGAGTTCTCAGATGAACAAATGAAGCTTGTGAAACAGCTACACCTTCTGACTTCAAAGCCTGTATTATATGTAGCAAACGTAAGTGAAGATGAAATTGCCGACCCTTCTGACAACGAATATGTTCAGAAAGTACGTGAATTCGCTAAAGAAGACAATGCAGAAGTGATTGTTGTCTGCGCGAAAATCGAATCTGAAATTGCTGAGCTTGATGATGAAGAAAAAGCAATGTTCCTGGAAGAGCTGGGGATTGAAGAATCCGGTTTAGATCAGCTGATCCGCGCTACCTATTCTTTATTAGGACTGGCTACGTACTTCACAGCCGGCGTTCAAGAGGTCCGCGCCTGGACATTCCGTGAAGGGATGAAAGCTCCACAATGTGCCGGAGTCATCCATACCGACTTCGAAAGAGGCTTCATCCGTGCCGAAACAGTTTCCTATGAAGACCTTGTGGAAGCCGGAACAATGGGTGCAGCCCGTGAAGCAGGAAAAGTGCGATTAGAAGGTAAAGAATACCTCGTAAAAGACGGAGACATCATTCACTTCCGTTTTAATGTATAAATTTGTGAATGAAAGACTAGAGTTTCGATTCTAGTCTTTTTTTTACGTCATATTGCAATAATAGATAACCTGTGCTATAATTTTAATTCGTGAGTAATGAACGCATTGCTCCTTGTTCTTTCACAAAGAAAGGACCGCATAGACCACGAGGAGGTGACATTCAGATGAGAAAGTACGAAGTTATGTACATTGTCCGCCCAAACATTGACGACGAGTCAAAGAAAGCAGTAGTTGAGCGTTTCGATAACGTTTTAACAACTAACGGCGCGGAAATCATCGAGTCAAAAGATTGGGGTAAACGTCGTTTAGCGTATGAAATCAACGATTTTCGTGATGGTTTCTATCAACTAGTTAAGATGAGCGCTACTTCTGATGCAGTTAACGAATTCGATCGTTTAGCTAAAATCAGCGATGATATTATCCGTCATATCGTTGTTAAAGAAGAAGAATAATCCGTACGTTTTTTAAGATATACACTTCTATCATCTGTTTCACATGAAACAGTAAACTAGAAGGAAGGGGTTGATTCTGATGATGAACCGAGTTGTACTAGTAGGGCGTTTAACCAAAGACCCTGAATTAAAATATACTCCAAGTGGAGTGGCTGTTGCTTCGTTTACACTGGCTGTCAATCGTAGTTTTACGAATCAATCAGGAGAACGGGAAGCAGATTTTATTAACTGCGTTGTATGGCGTCGCCCTGCAGAGAATGTAGCAAACTTTCTTAAAAAAGGCAGCTTAGCTGGCGTTGACGGTCGTATTCAAACACGTAATTTCGAAGGACAGGATGGACGCCGTGTGTTTATGACGGAAGTTGTAGCAGAAAGCGTTCAGTTCTTAGAGCCGCGTAGTGCGAATCAAGGCGATCGTGGAGGAAGTCCGGGCTATTCGGGTGGAGGTCAACGCGACCAAGGAAATCCGTATAGTCAGAATCAGAATCAACAGCGCAACAACAATAATAACAACAACTATACACGTGTAGATGAGGATCCATTTGCAAATGACGGTCAGCCGATCGACATTTCCGATGATGATCTGCCATTCTAAACGAACGATAATGAATCCAAACAAGACAGGAGGCGAAACAAATGGCAGGAGGACGTAGAGGTGGACGTAGACGTCGTAAGGTGTGCTACTTCACAGCAAACGGAATTACACATATCGATTTCAAAGATGTAGATCTTCTTAAGAAATTCGTATCTGAACGTGGAAAAATTCTTCCACGTCGTGTAACTGGAACGAACGCTAAGTACCAACGTAAGTTGACTCGTGCGATCAAGCGCGCTCGTACAATGGCATTACTTCCATACGTTACTGGTGAATAATATCATCGGCTAAAGCAGCAGAGACTTGTCTCTGCTGCTTTTTTTTATGCCGTTTTTTAAACGGTGTGTATGAGATCTATCCTTCATCTGCTAAGTACCTCTTCGATTATCCTGTCCATCTTCACTTTGTTCTTGTAAATTCCCCTATACCTATAAAGAAATGGTGGAAAATGTCGATGAATAAGTGTATATATAGATAGTTTTGGCAGTTAGAGGGGGAATTTATGTGAAAAAGAAAAACAAAAGGAAACAGGGCTTTCTTCTATCATCCATTAGAATGAAGCTTATTGTAATCATATCCATTCTATTTATGGTTTCGTTAGCTATTATTATTTCAATTACAAGCTTGCAGACGAGAATGAAAACAGAGAAAGAGGTCATTGACCAAACTCAAGGGATTGTAGGAGAGCTAAATAATTCAGTGCAACTCTTTCTTGGACAATACGAAAAGAGTATTGATCAATATTCAATTTCCAACTCGTTAAAAGATTATGCAAAAGCACAATTGCAAACAGAATCTGCTGGTGAAAATACAGAGCTATTTGCCAATATTCAATCTGATTTTGATAATTACTTAAGCCTTTATGGGGAAGCTACTTCTATTTATTTCGCTTCACCAAATAAGAAATTGAAAATCGTTCCATCCGTCTCTCTGCCAAGTGACTTTGATCCAACAAGCAGGGATTGGTATAAAAACGCTGAGGAAGTAAGGGCTGGCGTGGTGTGGAGCGATCCTTACGTAGATACTGCAACGGAAGAATATATCATTACAGCCTCCAGAGCGATTGTTTCAGATAATAAAGTAGTAGGCGTTCTCGGTGTCGATATTAACTTGACGAAACTTACTGATCGAGTCTCAGAAATGGACATTGGGTTTAATGGCTATCCATTCCTGATTGGACTCGATGGTACAGCCATCGTTCACCCTACTAAGCGGGGGGAAGATCTGTCATCGCTACCTTTCATCGATAAAATGCTGACTTCTGAGAAGGAATCCGATACAATCCGATACGAACTGGACGGTGACGAAAAGGTATTGGTGTATAATACGGTACCCAAGACGAATTGGAAAGTGGGCTCTGCCTATAGTATGGAGGATCTTATTCAGTCATCGAAAGAAATCGAACGATTACTGATCGTGACAGCCCTCATTACTCTGGCTGTCATGTTGGTGTTAGTTGTGTTCATTTCTAATAAAATCACTAAACCAATCAAGCACCTTCAAAAAACGGTAACCGATGTCTCTACTGGAGATTTATCCATTCAGTCTGAAATTAATTCAAAAGATGAGACAGGATTACTAGCGTCCGATTTAAACAAAATGATCGTAAATATGAAAGATACGATACGAGTTGTCCAAGAATCGATTTATAATGTCCGAGAATCAGCTGAGGGATTAAGTGCCGTTTCTGAGGAGACAAATGCTTCAAGTGAAGAGATGGCAAAGGCTGTTTCCGAAATTGCGACAGGGGCTTCTCAGTCAGCAGCAGACTCTGACCGGGCTCATCATCAAACAGAGCAACTAGGAACAAGAATTAATGGAGTCTATGAAAAATCCAAAGCTATGTCTGAGATGGCTGGACAAGCAGATGTCATGAACCAGTCCGGGTTAAACCAGGTAAAAGAATTAGAAAATGCCTACCATTCTTCCAGTGAATACATCTCCTCCATGGAGAAAGTCATCTTTAGTTTGGAAGCAAAGGTGAAGACGATTGAATCGGTCATGGGCACAATAACGGATATTTCTTCTCAAACGAACCTCCTTGCATTAAATGCCAGCATTGAGGCGGCTAGAGCAGGTGAACACGGCAAAGGATTTGCTGTCGTGGCGGAAGAAGTACGAAAGCTTGCGGATCAGTCAGTGAAGGCAACCGAAGAAGTAAAACGAACCATTATAGAAATTCAACAAGGCTCTCATCAAGCGGTTGACGAAATGGTGAAAACGAAGGAGACCTTTGACGTTCAAAATGAAGTGATCCAAAAGACCAATCACGTTTTTGACCAAACCTCACAGTTAATGAAATCCATGCAGGATGAAATTGAAAGAATGTATGAGGAAGTTGGTCAAATCAATCTTGAAAAAGATGAAGTGGTCAACGTGATCCAGATGATGGCTGCTACAGCGGAACAAACGGCTGCTTCCTGCGAGGAAATGAGTGCCTCTACAGAAGAACAAGTAATGGCCGTCCAATCGGTTACACAAGCTGCTGAACGCTTAACAGACCTAAGTCAAGAGCTTCAGTCTTCAATCGAACGGTTTAAAATTTCATAATATTCATTAGAGGGTGGTCCTGATACATTGCTATTCTTTATCTACTGCGTATACTCCTTTTTAAAGTGAGTGCATACTAGAGTAGATAAAGAAAAGAAGCATGTAGAAGGGCTCCTTCTTTTTTGTTCAAAATGAAGTAAAATGAAAATAATAGTTATTCATATTGACAATTGCACAAGTTTAGTGGAAAGTAGCACAACAATGGCGGACATTAAAGAATGCTCGTCACCTTCGGATAAGGACCCGTTAGATGAAATCTATCTCCAAAATTGATATGATAGTGCTATTGCATGTTTTTGAATTTATCGTAAGGAGCGTTTCAATTGAAAAATCCCCGTGTGTTAACGGAAGGTGCGCTTATGCTCGCCATCTTTACTGTTTTACTGTTGTTGGCTTTATATGTTCCGCTAATCGGGACCCTTGCATTTTTCGTATTGCCCCTCCCTCTTATTCTGTTCAGTTCTAAGTATTCGTTACTGAATTCTTTATATGTATTGATCGGATCGTTAGGATTATCCTTCTTGTTTGGAGGGCTCATTGCGCTGCCTGTTGCCTTCATGGTTGCGACAACCGGGGTGGTGATTGGCTGGTGTGTGAAAGCGAAAGTAGATAAAATGAGGCTGTTTATGGCGTCAAGCCTCACACTTGTCATCAATATTGTGATTGGTTTTGTTTTTTCTATCCTACTTTTCAATGTTAATATTATAGAAGATAGCTTAGCTGAATCGAAGGCTGCTTATTATTCTTTACTTGAGAAGATTGGTCAAGCACCGGATAAGAGACTGGTGGAGAGTCTGGAGAACTCCATTGATCTCATTCAGACCTTGATGCCTACTTTGTTTGTGGGAATTGCTGTCGTAATGGCCCTGTTGTTCATGCTGATCAACTTTCCCATAATGAAGCGTTTAGGGAGAGATGTTCCCGTATTTAAACCATTTAGAGAATGGAAGCTTCCTAAGAGTATCCTTTGGTATTATTTACTTACCTTAGTTCTATCCATGATTCTGCAGCCGGAGAAAGGAACGTATGCTTATACGGCCCTTCTTAATGTTCTGTATGTATTGCAAACATTGATGGCGGTACAGGGCTTGTCTTTCCTCTACTTCTTCGCTCATATAAAAGGATGGTCAAAAGGAATTTTGGTATTAATTACAATCATTTCGATTCCTCTTCTTTATCTCGTGCGAATTTTAGGTATAATTGACTTAGGATTTGATCTAAGACAACGCCTACAACGCAAGTCATAGAAATTTAAGGTCCAGGAGCTGAAATCATGCCATCTTATTTTAATAAGCGAATGATCCGCTACCCATTGTACGGTCTTGCTATATTAACAGCTCTATTGTTAGTATCGGTTTCCTTTTACCAATGGATCATTTCGTTAATAGGGTTGATTGTCTTTGGAATCGTGTATTTTCTCGCTTTCTATTTTGAGAGAAGATCGCACGAAGAAACAGAGGAGTATATCTCCACTTTATCCTATCGTGTAAAGCGTGTAGGGGAAGAGGCGTTAATGGAGATGCCCATTGGGATCATGCTGATCAATGATGAATATTACATAGAATGGACGAATCCTTTTCTGGCCTCTTGTTTTAATGAAGATACAGTCGTTGGAAGATCCTTATACGATGTGGCAGAAACTCTAGTCCCATTAATCAAGCAGGAAGTAGATTCAGAAATCGTGACGATTAATGAGAGAAAGTATCATGTCGTATTGAAGCTCAAAGAAAAACTTCTCTATTTCTTTGACGTCACGGAACAAAAAGAAATAGAAAAACAATATCATGATGAACGCACGAATATTGGCATCATCTTTCTAGATAACTATGATGAATTAACGCAAGGGATGGACGATCAAACAAGAAGCAGCTTGAATAGTTTAGTGACGTCCATTCTGAATAAGTGGGCGAAAGAATATGGTGTATTCTTGAAGCGGGTCTCTTCTGAGAGGTTCATCGCCGTCATTAATGAAAAGATCCTTCAAGTATTGGAGAAGGAAAAGTTCGGTATATTGGATGATGTCCGGGATACCACAGCCAAGCAAAATGTACCTTTGACTTTAAGTATTGGTGTAGGGACTGGGGTTTCTTCCCTGCCTGAACTGGGTACCCTTGCCCAATCAAGCCTGGATCTCGCTTTAGGTCGTGGAGGAGATCAGGTGGCCATTAAGCAAACCAATGGAAAGGTTAAATTCTACGGTGGAAAAACCAATCCAATGGAAAAACGTACCCGTGTACGTGCCAGAGTCATTTCCCATGCACTAAAGGAAATCATGCTCGAAAGTGACAAGGTCATCATTATGGGACATAAACATCCCGACATGGATGCCATTGGAGCTGCCATCGGCATTCGTAAAGTGGCTCAAATGAATCAGCGTGAAGGATACGTTGTCCTAAACTTTAATGAAATTGATAATGGTGTGAAACGATTGATGAAGGAGATAAAAGTAAATTCAGATCTTCATTCCCGATTCATCACCCCTGAGGAAGCAATCGAAATGGCGACAGAGGATACACTGCTCGTGGTCGTCGATACCCACAAGCCGTCCCTGGTCATTGAAGAAAGGCTTCTAAACAAAATGGATAAAGTCGTGGTGATCGATCATCATCGACGTGGCGAAGACTTTATTAAGAACCCATTGCTTGTTTATATGGAGCCATATGCTTCTTCAACAGCAGAACTTGTGACGGAGCTATTGGAATATCAGCCTAAACATGAAAAAATCACGATGCTTGAAGCCACCTCCCTCCTGGCAGGAATCATTGTCGATACGAAGAGCTTTACGCTTCGAACGGGATCGAGGACCTTCGATGCTGCTTCTTATTTAAGGGCACAAGGAGCAGATACCGTATTGGTACAAAAGTTTCTGAAAGAGGATGTCGATACCTATATCAAACGTTCAAGGTTAATCGAATCGGTTAAATTTTTCCGTGAAGGCGTTGCGATTGCGAAAGCAGAGGAGGATGTCATCTATGATCCCGTCTTGATTGCACAGGCAGCGGATACGTTATTGACCATGGATGAAGTGATAGCTTCCTTCGTCATCTCCAAGCGGGATCCGGAAACAATCGGGATCAGTGCCCGTTCTTTAGGTGACGTAAACGTACAAATCATTATGGAAAACTTAAACGGTGGAGGTCATTTAACCAACGCCGCTACTCAAATAAAGCAAGCATCTGTACTAGAAGCTGAAGAACAGCTGAAGGAAGCATTAAATGATTATTTTGAAGGGAGAAAAGAGATATGAAAGTAATTTTCTTAAAAGACGTTAAAGGTAAAGGGAAAAAAGGAGAAGTAAAAAACGTAGCAGATGGCTATGCACATAACTTCTTATTAAAAAAAGGCTTGGCCGTTGAAGCAACAAATGCAAATATGGGTCAGCTAGAGGGTCAAAAGAAGAAAGAAGAGCAACTGGCTCAGGAAGAATTTGAAGAGGCAAAACGATTAAAAGCGACTTTAGAAGAAATCACGGTTGAAATGAAAGCAAAATCCGGTGAAGGTGGTCGTTTATTCGGTTCCATCACAAGCAAGCAAATTGCGGATGGGTTGAAAAAAGCACATGACATCAAAATCGATAAACGTAAAATTGAAATGAACGATGCCATTCGTGCCCTAGGCTATACGAATGTCCCTGTGAAGCTTCATACGGATGTTTCAGCTACCTTAAAGGTACATGTAACAGAAGAGTAAGATTCTATCAGAGAAAATATACGAAATTTGGTAACTTCATTTTGAGAAAAACATGTTAAAATGAATATAGCTTGATAAAAAATGTGATCTGGATACTATCCCGATCACATTTTTTCGGTAGGACTAAATTCTTATTTTTATATAGATTAAGGTGTTAACTTTGACGCAGGCAGCAGATGCCTTTAGACGTCTGTTGCCCCTTCGCAGTTTGAATTGGAGGTTATGCATAGATGAATGAAGTGTTCCAGGATAGGATTCCACCTCAGAATATTGAGGCAGAACAAGCGGTATTAGGAGCTATTTTCCTAGAGCCCAGCGCATTAACGACCACATCAGAAATATTGATTCCAGAGGATTTTTATCGTCATTCTCATCAAAAAATATACAATGTCATGCTGAATTTGGGAGACGGGGGAAAAGCCGTCGACTTAATTACAGTGACAGAAGAGCTTGCTGCAGCCAAAGAGCTTGAAGATGTTGGCGGGGTCGCTTATTTAAGTGAGCTTGCAGCCTCAGTTCCGACGGCTGCAAATATTGAATATTACGCAAAGATCGTGGAAGAAAAATCATTACTGAGACGATTGATCCGTACAGCGACGGATATTGCTTCTGACGGCTATGCCCGCGAGGATGAAGTCGACAGCCTTCTGAGTGAAGCGGAAAAAAACATCATGGAAGTCGCACAACGAAAAAATGCCGGTGCATTCCATAATATTAAAGATGTCCTTGTCAGAACCTATGACAACATCGAAACCTTAACGAATCGTAAAGGTGATGTAACAGGGATTTCAACGGGGTTTGCAGACCTTGACCATATGACAGCCGGTTTCCAGCGAAATGACTTGATCATTGTGGGAGCCAGACCTTCCATGGGTAAAACAGCTTTCGCCCTGAATATCGCTCAAAACGTCGCCGTTAAAGCGAAAGAAAACGTCGCGATCTTCTCCCTGGAGATGGGTGCTGAGCAGCTCGTTATGCGTATGCTGTGTGCAGAAGGCAATATTAATGCCCAAAACCTTCGAACAGGTGATTTAACCGATGAAGACTGGAGAAAGCTTACGATGGCAATGGGAAGCCTCTCGAATGCCGGGATCTATATCGATGATACGCCAGGTATTAAAGTGGGGGAAATTCGTTCTAAATGCCGACGTCTCGCTCAGGAGCATGGGCTTGGAATGATCCTCATTGACTACTTGCAGCTCATTCAGGGGAGCGGGCGTTCAGGAGAAAACCGTCAGCAGGAGGTTTCTGAAATCTCCCGTTCCCTTAAAGGACTGGCCCGTGAGCTTGAAGTTCCGGTTATCGCCTTGTCTCAGCTCTCCCGTGGCGTGGAACAGCGTCAAGATAAGCGTCCTATGATGTCTGATATTCGTGAATCAGGAAGTATCGAGCAGGATGCGGATATCGTAGCCTTCTTATACCGTGAAGATTACTATGACAAAGAAGCGGAAAACAAAAATATTATCGAAATCATCATTGCCAAGCAACGTAACGGTCCGGTTGGAAACGTGTCCCTTGCGTTTGTGAAGGAATACAATAAATTCGTGAATCTGGAGCGGCGATTTGACGACGCTCCGGCTTAATAGAAAAAATCCAAGCCCTGCTGATGCAGATGCTTGGATTTTTTTTTATTTTTATAGAATGGTTGCATGCTGATGAGCATGAAGTCTTGTAAAGATACCGTCCTCTCTCGAGAGCAGTTCCTCATGAGTACCATCTTCAGCGATGCCGTTTTCGGTGACGACCATAATGCGGTCAGCCTTGCGGATCGTCGCTAATCGGTGGGCAATGACAAGCGTGGTCCGATCTTTTGCCAATTCATTTAAAGCGTCTTGGATGATCGCTTCCGTTTCCGTATCCAGAGCGGAGGTGGCTTCATCCAGAATCAAGATTCGTGGATTCTTCAGGAACATACGGGCGATGGATAAGCGCTGCTTTTGACCACCGGACAGCTTCAGTCCTCTTTCCCCTATTTGAGTATCATATCCTTCTGGAAGGGAGGCAATGAGATCGGTCAGATGAGCACGTCTCGTTGCCTCTTCAATCTCTTCCTGTGTAGCATCAAGTTTTCCATATGCGATATTTTCCCGAAGAGTCCCGGTGAATAAGAATACATCCTGCTGAACGATTCCTATTTGAGCACGCAGGGATTCCTTCGTCATCTCCCTGATATCGATGCCATCAATGGTGATGGCTCCTTCTTCAATATCATAGAAGCGTGGAATCAAGGAGCAGATCGTTGTTTTCCCTGCACCTGATGGCCCGACAAACGCCACGGTCTGCCCTGATTGAATGGTAAAGGATAGATCCCTTAAAATAGGGCGGTTCGACTCATAACCAAACGTAACGTCGTCAAAAGCAATATCACCACGTAGAGTGGGTACTTCTATGGCATGTGGACGATTTTCAATATCAGGTTCCATATCCATTAGTTCAGTGAAGCGTTTGAAGCCGGCCATTCCCTTCGGATATAACTCAAGGAGGGCTGATATCTTGTCGATCGGTTTAAACAGGACATTGATATAAAGAATAAAGGCAACAAGTTCTCCATAAGAGAGCACTCCGGAAAAGCTTAACCACGCTCCGTACACAAGAATGATCAAGGTCATCAATCGAGTCGTAATGTAGATACCGGATAAATTCACGCTCATCACGTTATACGCTTTCAGCTTGGATTTGCGGAAGAATTGATTATTTTCATTGAATCGTTCCATTTCATATGATTCGTTCGTAAAAGACTGAACCACTCTCGCTCCGGAAACGCTGTCTTCAACGCGGCTGTTTACATCGGCGATATTTCCGTACATTTTTGTCCAGGCTTTATTCATTTTTATATTCGAATAAGAAATAAGCCACACAAGAAATGGAACAATAATAATAGCAACAAGGGCAAGCTCCATATTAATTGTAAGCATGATCCAAAATGCACCAATGAAGGTCATGACCGCGATGAACAGATCTTCAGGTCCGTGATGGGCAAGTTCCCCTATGTCCATCAGATCGTTTGTCACACGACTCATAATATGACCCGTTTTCGTGTTATCAAAGAAACGGAAGGATTGTCGTTGAACATGGTGAAACAATTCCCGTCTCATATCCGTTTCGATATTGATCCCGAGCTTATGTCCCCAGTAGTTCACGACAAACTGCATACTCGAACTAAGTAGGTAAAGAACAAGCAGGCCGGCGGAAACCGCCAATATGGTACTCCAGTTTCCCTCAGGCAATAGGGAGTCGATAAACCATGAAACCGCCATGGGAAACCCTAATTCTAAAAGCCCGACCAACACGGCACAGGCAAAATCAATGTAAAAAAGCCGCTTATGGGGCCGGTAATAGCTGAAAAAACGTTTAATCATCACATCGTCACCTCAGTATTCAATTGTATGTAAAATTCAAAATGCTTATTTTAGATTAGCAAAAGTTTCTAAATTGCGCTATCATAACTTTCTGTTAATGCTCGTTACGTAAACATGCTTAATACTTCATTCAAATGCTCTGTTCAATTTAGCAAACTGTTTGATTGTCAGTGGATTCTCTCCCTTTCCGCGGACGACCGGTCATGCCTCCTCGCATTCGCTGCGGAGTTCTTGACCCGCCTATTTTTAATAGGAGTCTAGCAAATCCCCTGACAATCTCTATGGAAGAGTAATGGAACGAAGCAAATAGTTGAGCTATCATAATGAGGCTAATTTGGTGTTCATCTGTAAATAGTTTGTATTTTGGAACAGACTATCTTCAATAGAGCTTTCTGTGATTGTCTATCCATATTTATAGGTTAGTAAGAGTGTAGAAGTGCAGAGTGGATTGTAGCGGAAAGCAAGTGCCTGGAGCGGAAAGGAACGGTCCCTGTTTTCACACTATCACTATTCGCTTTTAGTTGAGCCTTTTTATTTGTCTCAAAATTCTTAAACTACAGGATTTTCGGGACAAAAGCCCGAAATTATACGAACATAAATATAATCACCCATATAAACGTTCGTGTTTTCATTGACTTTCCTTTTTAGTGTTGATAAAATGAGTTTGTTTGATAAAAGAGGGAATACTAATTCCCGTCGGAGGTGCTTAATATGTCTTCAGTAGTAGTAGTAGGTACGCAATGGGGAGACGAAGGAAAAGGAAAGATCACTGACTTCCTTTCTGAACATGCAGAAGTTATCGCGCGTTACCAAGGTGGGAACAACGCGGGTCATACGATTAAGTTTGACGGAGAAACATATAAATTACACTTAATTCCATCTGGTATTTTCTATAACGAAAAAACATCCGTAATCGGAAATGGGATGGTTGTCGATCCTAAAGCTCTTGTGAAAGAGTTAAAGTATCTTCACGATCGCGATGTGAAAACAGACAACCTGCGAATCAGCAACCGTGCACATGTGATTCTTCCATACCACTTAAAGCTTGATGAAATTGATGAAGAACGCAAAGGTGCCAATAAAATCGGTACAACGAAAAAAGGAATCGGTCCTGCTTATATGGATAAAGCGGCACGTGTCGGAATCCGTATCGCAGATCTTCTGGATCGTCAATCTTTTGAAGAAAAGCTTGCTCGTAACCTTGAAGAGAAAAACCGCCTTTTTGAAAAATTCTATGAAACAGAAGGCTTCAACATTGAAGATATTCTGGATGAGTACTATGAGTATGGTCAACAAATTAAGCACTATGTTGTGGACACATCCGTTGTATTGAACGATGCCATCGATAACGGTCGCCGCGTTTTATTTGAAGGGGCTCAAGGGGTTATGCTTGATATTGATCAAGGTACATATCCATTTGTTACTTCTTCTAACCCGGTAGCTGGTGGAGTAACAATCGGTTCTGGAGTAGGCCCGACAAAAATCAACCACGTAGTTGGAGTATCAAAAGCTTACACAACCCGCGTTGGGGACGGACCTTTCCCGACGGAACTCAAGAACGAAATCGGAGACAAAATCCGTGAAGTAGGACGTGAGTACGGAACAACGACTGGCCGCCCTCGCCGTGTCGGCTGGTTCGACAGCGTGGTTGTACGTCATGCACGTCGTGTTAGTGGTTTAACAGATCTTTCATTAAATTCAATCGATGTATTAACTGGAATCGAAAACTTAAAAATCTGTGTTGCGTACAAATACAAAGGTGAAGTCATGGAAGAATTTCCTGCTAACCTGAACATTCTAGCTGAATGTGAACCAGTATATGAAGAGCTTCCAGGATGGACAGAAGACATTACAGAATGTAAAACGTTAACGGATCTGCCAGAGAATGCACGTCACTACTTAGAGCGCGTATCTCAATTAACTGGTATCCCTCTTTCCATCTTCTCAGTTGGTCCTGACCGCTCTCAAACAAATGTAGTTCGCAGCGTGTGGAGCCCGAATTAATCAACATAAAAAACTCTCAGCCATTTAGAGGCTGAGAGTTTTTTATTGATTTAATTGTTCGTACACTCTGTCATGACATACGACATAAAGAACGTCATCAGCATGCAGTTCCCGGTTCATGGCATCGGTGAAATCCATATTATCATTCACGGCGAGCAGAATAGCTCCCTTTTCAAGCAGCTCCTCAGAAGCCTGCTTGATGGTTTTCCAATTCTCTTTTACACTGAATTCGTGAATATTATTGCCGTATCGTTTACTGAGTAACTGTCTGAATAAATTGGTCGTTCCAGGATGAAGTGTTGCTTTTGCCATTAATAAAGAAACGGAATCATTGGATAAGATAAAGTCCTCAACGGCAATATGCTGGAATTTAGGAATGTGACGGTCCTCTGACACTTCCACAATCGTGTGGACTGATTTCTCATGCGTCTTAGATAATCCCTCAACGGCAGACGCAATCAATAAGGTTTTCCCATCTACAAGGGACGGATCTTCAATCTTTGAATCGGAGAAAATCGCGACTCGTTTCGCCTCAAAGATATTGGCTTTCAATAATACGTTTTCATCTGAAGGATCGCCTTGAATGAAATGAACCTGTTCATGCTCAATGGGTGTGATGGGAAGCATGTCAATAAGGACGATTTCAGCGTCTGGCACATGAGCAAGGATTTCCTCAATGGCTCTCTCTGTTTTCTTCGACCAATTGATATAGATATAATGATCTTCATATGTATACACTAACTTTCCCTCCCTCTTGAATTTCTGAAATGTGGTAATGGAATCAACGGTTTTACTGATCAACACCCCAATAATCCCGATTCCAAAGATAAACAGGAAGATTCCCAACAATCTTCCTCCCACCGAAACGGGAAAATAATCTCCGTATCCGACAGTGGTCAAGGTCGTCATCGTCCACCAGAACCCATCAAAAAGCGTAGGAAATGTTTCAGGCTCCAAAAAATGGCTGCCAAAGGTTCCAAACAGGATAATAATCAGGGATAATAGAAGAATGAAACCGAAGTCCATCTTCGTGATCTGTTTCCAAAGCCTTTGAAATATAATCATACATACCCTCCTTACGAAAAAAATCATAGTTCAATAATACCAATGAATCCCTGTGGAATGAAACCTTTTCCTCAGTGGTTCGTATATTTATAGAAATCATATCCTTCCAATCAGGAGGCTGGTGTCGACAAATGAAACAACAAGTACTGGAATACCGTTTACGAAAAGGCAATGATACGTATGAAGCGATCTATCATTACCCTGATATCGAATTAGAACAAATCCTGGCAAGAAGGGAATGCGAATTTTTTGTAAAAGAAGGTGTGACGTATCGTCAGCTTTCTTCAGCCATTGAAGGGAATCAATTTATACTATATGTAGAAACGTATGAAGAAGAACCTGTTACGGATCCCCTATTTCCACCTGAAGGATTGGTGCTGGAGATTCGCGAATTGAATCCGCGAAGCAACCACCCGATTTTAAAAATAGAACACCATGATTACCATCTCGATATTCTAAGTGTCATCGGTTCTGTTTATTATTATATTGAGGGGGCTGAATGGGAGCGTGATTCTGCTGAAATCGATGAGGATCGGTATGTGTATATATTATATGTAAAAGCAACGGGCTATAAGCTAGAGGAGGAAAGCCGATGAACAAAACGAAAAAAATGATGGCAGGTGTCGCAGCATCCGTAATGGCGATATCTGTGACCGGCTGCGGAAATCAGGACCTGCCTCCTGAACCGACTGATGTTGACTGTGACGACTGGGATTGGGATGACGAAAGCGGCACGTATTATTGTGATGACGACCGCTCATCTAATTTCGGCTACTATTACTTCGCCGGAAGAATGTTTAAAAACAAATCCAGCCTGAAAAATTTCTCGAGCTATAAATCCTATTCCAAGAGCTACAAATCAGGAATCGGAAGCGGCTCAAAAGGCGGATTCGGAGGATAACCATGACAGCCTCTCACCGTGAAAAAAGAAACTCGTTCTATCAGACCATTCCGGAATTTTGGCATGATTTATATGACATGGAGTACTCGTTATTGGATATTAAGATGGAATCACGTGACACGATTTCAGCGATACATGAAGCATCCCGAAGAGTGTACACTATTTATCAAAAAAGTGCGGATCTACTTCGTGAACTGGAAGATGATACTCTTCTGGAGCTGGGTTTTCCAAAGGAATCCCTTGCCTATATAAAATTTAAATCCATTGCTCAAGAGTGCATTGTTGGTCGCTTTGATTTCGTTGTAAGTGATGGGGAAATCAAACTATTAGAATTCAATAGCGACACCCCCACCTTTATCAAAGAGCTTTACCATGTGAATGAAAAGGTTTGTCAGTATTTCGGGTGTTCAAATCCTAATGAGGGATTCGAGGTGGGATTAGCGAAAGAGCTAAAGCGGGCACTCTTATCTTCCTGGAAGTCTTTGCAACGGGAAGGAGAACCAAAGATCGTCTTCACCTCTCACCAGGATCACGAAGAGGATCACCTGACAACAAAATATCTACAAAAGCTTTCAGGTGTTCCGTCTGAATATGTAGGTCTGGATCAGCTGCAGATTAGAGAAGATGGTCTTTATACTCCTAAAGGGGAGCGGATCGACGTATTGTACCGGCCAACGTATCCTATCGAACATCTCATTGATGACAGGGACCCTCTTACAGAAGAACATGTAGGCTTAGACCTGATGCAAATGGTATTGGAAAGAAAGGTTGCCATCTTGAATCCTCCCTCCGCTTTTTTACTCCAGTCTAAAGGAGTTCAAGCACTTATATGGGGTCTTCATGAAGCATGTAGTGCCTTCTATACAGATGAGGAACATCAATGGATCGAACAATACTTTCTTCCAACATACTTAGATTCTGATCAATTCGAGAAGAATGGGATCACCTACGTTCAAAAGCCTGCATTTGGCCGTGAAGGAGATACGGTCAAGATCATTGAAGCGACAGGAAAGATCCTTTTAGAAGACAAAAAAGAAACCTATAAGCAGACCCTGCCAGTATTCCAACAATTTATCCCTCTGCCTGTTGCTGCGATTAAGACGGATGAAGGAATAAAGAATGCAAGCTTGATGGTCGGCAGTTTCATAATTAATGGCACGGCCGGTGCAATCGGAATACGGGCTGGTAACGCCATTACCGATAACGAATCATACTTTCTGCCTGTAGGGTTACAGGAGAAATAAAAAGGAGAGAAACTCATGCAAATCATAACAAGTGAAGCACTACTCAGCTTTCTGGCTCACGTCGGAACGGGCCTTGGACTGATGATCCTCGGAATCACCGTTTTCGCCTTTACCACCAAATTCTCAGAAGCTACCTTAATCAGGGAAGGAAACATTGCCGTAGCCCTAAAACTATGGGGAAAAGCCATCGGACTCGCCATCGTCATCTACACCGTCTGGGCTAACAGCCTGAATTTGCTTGACGCCTTTATCTGGGGACTCATCGGTATCGCGACTCAAGTCATCGCCTACTGGATCATCGAGTACGTTCTGACACCTAAGACGAATTTAGCAAAGAAAGTGGAAGAAGGTAATATTGCCATCGGATTCAGCCTTTTCTCAGCTGCGATTGTAGTGGGATTGGTTGTGGCTGCTAGTTTGACTTATTAAGGGTTGATTTGATATGAAGATCTGCTGCTGGAGCGTTGTGTTGGTGCTTTGGTGGCGGGTCTTTTTTATTCGATAGTACACATATATAGAAGAGGTAATTTGGAATTGATAGGTGCAGAAAGAGTGGAAAATGAAAGTTACAAATAAATATTCAGAGTTGAAAATAATGTTATAAAAGTTGAAAATAAAATTAAAAAGTTGAAAACAAATAGTGGGAAGTTGAAAATAAAAATTTTTCACTTCCCATATTCATAAAAATCTCCTTTGAAAAAGAGGATTTTCTTATAAAATGTAGAATATACTTTAGAAAATCTGAATTGGAGTGATGAAATGGTCAGTAAAGAACGCCCCTTTCCTATTAAAATTCAAAAATTGCAAGTCCTCCTTGATAGACTCCTTTTAAATCATGCAAAGACCCCCATCATAAAAGACAATCTATCAAAAAGTTTAGCTGGATATTATGGTGAGAAATCCATCGACTATTATTTAAATCTCCTCCCTAGCGAACATTTTTATATTCTTCATGACCTCCGGCTTTTTGTTAACGGTCGTTATTTTCAAATTGATACATTATTATTAACAAACCGTTTTGCAATCATAATTGAGGTGAAAAATATAGCAGGGACAGTCGACTTTGATACTACCTTCAATCAGATGATACAACTGAAGAATGGCGTGGAAATTGCCCTACCTGATCCAACTATTCAAGTCAATATGCAGGAATCTCAATTTAGAAAATGGTTAAACCATCATCATTTACCCCTAATACCTATCCGCACTATCATTGTTATCAGTAATCCTCACACCATTATCCGTTCAGATGACAAGGATATAAGTCTACAAGTCATCCACGCAGCTTCTCTACCACAAAAAATCTCTCAAATAGAAAATGCACTCCCAAAAAGCATTCTACTAGATAAGGATATTAGAAAGATAATTGAACTTATTAATAAACACGATACACCTCTAAATCCATCAGTTCTTGAACATTATAAAGTTGGTAGGAATGAAATATTGAAAGGAATCTTTTGTGAAAACTGCAAATACCGTCCCTTAAATAGAGTATATGGATCATGGTATTGTCCTTTGTGCAGAACTAAGTCCAAATGGGCCCATCTTCTAGCACTAGAGCAATATTATTTGCTATTTGGAGAAAAAATAACTGGACAACAACTAAAAGACTTTTTAGTCATCTCATCTTCTGCTCTTGCAACCAGAATTCTGAATACAGTAAGCATCGAATCCCATGGTATAGGAAAAGGAAGGATTCATACATTGCCATTTAAACAAAAGTAGAAAAGTGAATAGGGAAATGCACCTCCCCAAACAGGTGCATTTCCCCATGATTATTCCCCAAGAAATAATTTTCGACAATAAATCCAAAAAAACTATTGCCCTCGACATTCATACTGTGATAATATTAATTTCGTTGTCATGAAAGCGGCTTTGATCAAGCTTGCTATTCGTGTTTATATATATACTTAGAGCCATTAGCTCAGTTGGTAGAGCATCTGACTTTTAATCAGAGGGTCGAAGGTTCGAATCCTTCATGGCTCACCATTTTTTCTCTATATGGCCCATTGGTCAAGCGGTTAAGACACCGCCCTTTCACGGCGGTAACACGGGTTCGAATCCCGTATGGGTCATTATTATTTTCTCAAAGTGATAAATAGTGTTGCTTTCAAGAGAATATTAAACTAGTGTAAGTTGATAGTTAGCTATTTTGCTATCGCAAAAATTTTTGGTCCGGTAGTTCAGTTGGTTAGAATGCCTGCCTGTCACGCAGGAGGTCGCGGGTTCGAGTCCCGTCCGGACCGCCATTTACATAATAGATTCTTTTAAAACGATATGGCTCAGTAGCTCAGTTGGTAGAGCAATGGACTGAAAATCCATGTGTCGGCGGTTCGATTCCGTCCTGAGCCATCTTACAAAAAGTACTGCGACGACTTTGACTCTCGTAGTACTTTTTTATTTGTCTTTGTAACACTATTGTAATAAAACATAATAAAATCCCTCTAATTTTTACCATCATTGTTTCAACGGCTCATCCACCTTTAGACCCACGCAATTCCCACTGTGACGCTAAAAACGCCATTGAAGCGCTTTCTTTGAGCTCTAATCAATTATACAGTTTTATTACAATCGTGATTCTGTGTCCCGGATTTCGTCGAATTATGGTAAATTAGTAAAGTACGAATTTTATAGAATTTTACTAAATTAGGCTTAATGAACTACCGTAACTGGGATTTTTGCTTTAGTTTATAGGAGGCAACTCAATGAGTTTTGGAGAGAAATTAACACCCATTTTAGAAAAATATAAAAAACTTAATATTCGACATAGATCTAATCAATTTGTAAAAAGGGTAGGGATTACAGCCCTCGCTCTGACGACTTTGACCTTTTCATCTGCGGCAGCAAGTACAGGAACGGATGAAAATCTGAAAACCATCTATCATGTATACATGGGTAGTGAGTATGTAGGAGCTGTTACAAATCAAGAAGAGGTTGAAATGGTTCTTGATCGAAAAATGGCTGAAGCTAAGAAGGAGTACACGGATTTCCAGGTTGATTTTAATCATGATGTAACGTACATACCTGAGAATGTGTTTACTGCTGTGAAAACAAACAATCAAAAGGTAATTGAAAATGTAAATAAATCAGTATCAATTGAAGCAAATGCTTTTGCTGTAGTTGTGAACAATAAACCGGTTGCTTTTGTTAAAGACGAAAAGGCTGCTGAAGAAGCTTTAAAGTCTTTTAAGCTCAACTATGTTTCTGAAGATGAGCTAAACGAATTGGAAGCGCGGAAAAATGACTCTTCATCCTCTTCTCTACCCGCTTTAAAGGATAATGAAACACGTTTATTAGAAGTTTCTTTTAAAGAACAGGTAGAGATGAAGAAGACTCAAGTGGAGCCGGAAGATATGATGTCTTCTGAGGAAGCAGCAGATCTTCTTAAGAAGGGTACCTTAGAAGAAAAGAAATATAAGGTTCAGAAAGGTGATGCTCTTGGTACGATTTCAGAAGAGCATCAGTTAACCACCGGGAAGCTGCTGGAGTTAAACTCAGAGCTGAAAGAAGACGATGCACTGAAAGTCGGTTCCGAGTTGAATGTGACCGTCTATGAACCTCTTGTCCATGTACTTGTTAAAAAAGAAGCAAACAAGATCGAAAAGATTGCCTATGAGAAAGAAGTAGTAGAAGACTCTTCTATGAATAAAGGCGATACGAAAGTGAAGCAGGAAGGTCAAGAAGGTGAGAAATCCGTTACGTTTGAAACGACAGAAGTGAACGGTTCTCAAAAAGAGAAGAATGTAAAAGAAGAGAAGAAACTAAAAGATCCAGTGAAATATATTGTCATCAAAGGAACAAAAGCAACTCCATCCAGGGGATCAGGAAACTTTGCATGGCCGACAAATGGCGGTTATATTTCCTCTAAACAAGGACCAAGATGGGGTAAAGTTCATAAAGGGATCGACATTGCGCGACCAGATAATCCTACAATTAAATCCGTAGATAACGGAAGAGTCGTTTCTGCCGGTTGGGATGATGGCGGTTATGGAAATAAAGTTGTGATCGATCATGGAAATGGATATAAAACGATTTATGCTCATTTAGATTCCATTTCAGTTTCTGCCGGTCAAACGGTGGAAAGAGGCCAAAAAATCGGTATCATGGGTACAACTGGTGAATCTACAGGAGTTCACCTGCATATCGAAGTTTACAAAAATGGATCACTTATTAATCCATTAGATGTTTTGTAATTTTATATAGGTAATCAATCATGGGACTGACACAATCATTTTATTTGTCAGTCCCCTTTGTTATATTTAGATTGTAGTCAAAAAGAAATGAAATAAGGGTTATGATAGAGTTAAAGATGAATTAATATGGAGATAGTGGTAAATTTAAAGGAAGAATCCAATACTAATCACAACTTTATATGATACATTACTTTTTTCTAAAGGAGATCAATTGACATGGAAAAGAAAATATTAGTCGTTGACGATGAGAAACCAATTGCAGATATACTACAGTTTAATTTGAAAAAAGAGGGTTATGAAGTACATTGCGCTTACGATGGTGACGAAGCCGTCAAGATGGCGGAAGAAATCAAGCCTGATCTTGTCCTTCTTGATATTATGCTTCCAAATCGTGATGGAATGGAAGTTTGCCGTGAAATCAGGAAGAAGTATGAAATGCCTATCATTATGCTGACAGCGAAAGACTCTGAAATTGATAAGGTGCTGGGGTTAGAACTGGGTGCTGATGATTATGTAACGAAACCTTTTAGTACACGTGAATTGATTGCCCGAGTGAAAGCTAATTTGCGACGCCATCAGCAAGGGGCACAGCAAAATGCGGAAGATGAGAACAATGAAATCACGGTCGGTTCTTTAACCATCCATCCTGATGCGTACGTTGTTTCGAAAAGAGGGGAAACGATTGAGCTGACACATCGTGAGTTTGAGCTTCTTCATTATTTAGCGAAGCATATTGGACAAGTGATGACCCGTGAACATTTGCTTCAGACTGTTTGGGGTTATGATTACTACGGAGATGTACGTACGGTTGATGTTACCGTCAGACGTCTTCGCGAGAAAATTGAAGACAACCCAAGTCACCCTACCTGGATCGTAACACGTAGAGGAGTCGGTTATTACTTACGAAATCCTGAACAGGAGTAATTTGTAATGAAGAAAGTTGGTTTAACCCGTTCAATACATCTGAAATTCGTTTTGATTTATGTTCTGCTTATTCTTCTCGCCATGCAGATTATTGGGGTTTATTTTGTGAGGGAACTTGAGCAGAAGCTTGTTGAGAACTTCCAATCTTCTATTACAAATAGAGTAGAATTGTTAGAGTACACGATTAGAGAAGAAATGGTGAAAGTGCGTGGAGAAGATGACCCTACGCAAGAAGAAGACATTAGAAGAATATTAGAAGATAGCAGCAAGAATTCAGATATCGCTGAAATCCGGGTAATTGATAATCGAAAACGGATCATCGGTACTTCGGATCCCAATAATCAAAAACTTGTAAACAGAGTGACGTCCGATAAAGATGTGAAAAGGGTACTTGCCTTAGGTGTCTCTTCTGAAAATACGTATCTCGATAATCAAACAAATGACCGTATCTGGGTGCATTCGAAACCAATTGAATCTAATGATGAAGTGATTGGTGCCATATATATCGTTGGTGAAATTGAGAGGGTCTATGACCAAATGAACGACATTAATAAAATCTTCACCAACGGTACCCTGATTGCTCTTATCATAACGGCTATACTGGGAGTTTTGTTAGCTCAAACCGTCACCAGGCCAATTTCGGATATGCGAAAACAAGCGTTGGCCATGGCGAAAGGGAATTTTTCCAGAAAAGTTAAAGTGTATGGTTATGATGAGATTGGTCAGCTTGCCATTACGTTTAACAATTTGACTAAGCGCCTGCAGGAAGCACAGGCAACGACAGAAGGAGAGCGCAGAAAGCTTTCATCCGTCCTCTCTTACATGACGGATGGGGTCATTGCAACCGATCGAAAAGGAAGAGTCATTCTCATCAACGATCCTGCAGCAAGCATGCTTAATGTTTCACGTGAAACAGTCGTCTCTCAACCGATTGTTTCATTATTAGGGTTGGATGAAGAATATACTTTTGATGACTTGTCCAATGAACAGGAATCCATCATTTTAGATTACAGCACAAAGGATAAACCTTATATCCTGAGGGCTAATTTCTCTATCATTCAAAAAGAGACCGGGTTTGTGAATGGCCTGATCGCCGTTTTACATGATATAACCGAACAAGAGAAAATTGATTTGGAACGACGGGAATTTGTAGCCAATGTCTCTCATGAGCTCAGAACACCTCTTACCACGATGAGAAGTTACTTAGAGGCTCTTGCAGAAGGTGCATGGCAGGATGAGCAAATAGCCCCTCAATTCCTGGATGTCACCCAAAATGAAACCGAGAGAATGATCAGACTTGTCAATGATCTTCTACAACTCTCTAAAATGGACAGCAAAGACTATCGATTTAATAAAGATTGGGTAGACTTTATCCTCTTTTTCCATAAAATCATCGATCGATTTGAAATGACGAAAGATATTAATGTGACATTTCAACGCTTTTTACCGGACAAGGCATTGTTCGTAGAGGTCGATCAGGATAAAATAACGCAGGTTTTAGATAATATTATTTCGAATGCATTGAAATATTCCCCAGAGGGTGGAACGATTACGTTTCAAGTCCAAGAAAAAGAAGGCTACGTTGAAATCAGTGTATCGGATCAAGGATTAGGCATACCTAAAGAAAACTTAGAAAAAATCTTTGAACGTTTCTACCGTGTCGACAAAGCCAGAACAAGACAAATGGGTGGTACGGGTCTCGGTCTTGCGATTGCGAAAGAAATGATTTCAGCGCACGGTGGTGACGTATGGGCGACCAGTACTGAAGGTAAAGGAACGACGATCATATTTACCCTCCCATATGATACCGCACAAGAGGATGATTGGTCATGAAATACGAAAAAATAAAATCGATAGTATTAACATTGCTTGTTTGTATCAGTATTTTTCTAACCTTTAATCTTTGGACGTATCAACCTGGGTACGACACGATAGATAGTACTGAAACCTTTGAGGTTTCAGTGGGTGAAAAAATTGAGGAGACGGATCTTTCAAAGGTGTTGATCAAACCGTATCAACTTTTTTATCATTCTAGTAACAAAACGGTCGGGACTTTAGATGGTGATGAAATGAATAAGGTTATAAAAGATTTAAGTAGCTGGACTCTGTTTGATTTGAAGGACTATTCAAATCAATACTCCAGAGACGAAATCAAATCATTGATACAAGGAGAAAAGAAAGTAGAGATTGTATTCCCTGATAATGTACCTCTTTCCATCTATAGCCGGGTTATTCATTTGGAAGATAAAAAGGTTCCCACCGCTTCATTTGACCGCATTGTAATTGATTTAAACACTGTAAACTCCGACGCGGGGACTGTGTATTTTGTATCCCTCAATTCTAATGAAAAGTATTTTTATGAGTGTCGTGTCAGTGTTGAAAGTTTACAAAAATTCGAGAAAACATTTCTGAAACAGGTTGTTTCCTATGATGAGTATATTGAGCAGCCATTGAACTCTAAAAGAAACATTTTCCTTCCGAAGTTACCAAAAGAGTATAAAAGCTATAGATACTATTCAGATACACTATCTTTGGATGATTTCAAAAAAGCATTATTCAGCGATCCAAACAATGTCGAGGTGACAAAAAACACCTTTATTAATGTACCAAGCTTTATGAAGACGAATGAAGAATACAATACTCTTTCATATGTGAATTTATCTGTGGATGAAAACACTTCTCTGCCACCCGTTTCTTTATTCCAGAAAAGCATGGAATTTGTCAATGATCATGGTGGTTGGACGGATGACTATCATTTCTATTCCATTAGTCCAATTGAAAATAAGATTGTGTATCGGCTCTTTATGGAGAACCACCCTGTTTTCAATGAGAATAATATGGCTGAGGTGTCTCAAGTGTGGGGAAGTGAATCAATCAGCAAGTATAATCGACCGTTCTTTAAATTGGACATGGTTTCAAAAAATGAAATTCGAGATGTATTACTTCCATCGGGTGCCTCTGTATTATATGCATTGAAACAGAACCGTACGAAAGGACTAGAAGATGTGGAGGATATTGTCATAGGGTATAGAATGACAAGAGATTCAAATGAGTCCAATAAAAATTTCATCATCTTTGAACCTTCCTGGTATTACAAGTTTAGCGGCAATTGGTTAAGAATACCTCTTGAAGAATTGGAGGGGTTCTAACCGATGGATTGGAATAAAACAAAAAGTATATTCATTATCGTCTTTCTGGTTTTAGATATATTTCTATTGACGATATTCATGGATAAAATCCGTGCGAGTAATCCTGATACAATAGTGCAGACTTCTTTTGAAGAAACGCTAAAAGCGGCCAAAATAACCTATCCTCAAAAGCTGTCAAAAGAACCAATAAAAGATGCTTATATTAGAGTTACTACAAAAAAAATCAGTGAAAAAGATCTTGGGAAAATAAAAAATCAAGAAGTAAAAACTGTGAATGATAATACGATCAATGCAATTTTGAAGGAACCTATATCCATCAGTGAGGACTTTTCACCTGCTGAATTAAAGGATTTCCTTAAAGAAAATATCATAAATGGTGAGCAATATAGCTTTTGGAAATACAGTAAAGAAGATCAAACCCTTGTCTATTATCAAACGTACAATGACAGGAAAATTTTTAATAACGAGAATGGAAAGTTGATTTTGTATTTGAATTCAGAAAGGGAAATTGTATCCTATAAACAAACATTGTTGGAAAATATTAAAGAATCCACTGGAAAAAAATCGTTGGTTACCCCTTTTGATGCTCTAAGGTTTTTAGTGGAAAACAATGAAATCGCCAATGGCAGTAAAATCGTAGATGTTCCCAGTCTTTGTTATACAACTTTTGTGCCGATTGATGATTATCAAGTATTGGCTCCAACCTGGCATTTCATTGTTGAAAAAGAAGGGAAGAAAGAAGATTTATTTATTAATGCAGTGGAAGCACAGATAGTAAAGGTCACCGAACCGGACAAAGAAACATTGGAGTGAGAGATATGACGATGCATTTTAGTGTACTTGCCAGTGGCAGTACAGGAAATGCGATATTTGTGGAGACGGAAGAGCATTCTTTTCTTGTCGATGCAGGATTGAGCGGCAAGCAGATGGAAGGCTTGTTCAGTCGGATAGATAGAAAGATAGAAGATTTATCGGGTATTCTTGTTACCCACGAGCATAGTGATCATATCAAGGGAATTGGTGTACTTGCGAGAAAGTACAAGCTTCCTATCTACGCCAACGATAAGACATGGAATGCCATGGACGGGTTAGTAGGGAAAATAGATACGGAACAGAAGTTTTCGTTTGATATGGAAACAGCCAAGCACTTTGGTGGATTGAGCATTGAGTCCTTTGGGGTATCGCATGATGCGGCAGAACCGATGTTCTATATTTTCCACCAGGGAGAGAAAAAGCTTGTTCTGGTAACGGACACGGGATATGTAAGTGATCGGATGAAAGGGATCATTTCCAATGCCGATGCGTATGTATTTGAAAGTAATCATGATGTGGGGATGCTCCGAATGTGCCGGTATCCGTGGAATATAAAGCGTCGTATTCTTGGTGATTATGGACATGTATCCAATGAGGATGCTGCCATTGCCATGAGTGAAGTGATGGGTGATAAGACAAAAGGAATTTATTTAGCCCATCTCAGCCTCGACAATAATATGAAAGATCTAGCCAGAATGAGTGTGACACAAACACTCGAGTCAAAAGGAATAGTAGTAGGAGAACAAATTGACCTATTTGATACGGACCCTAAAGTACCAACACCTTTAGTTGCCATTTAAACCGATTCAAATGTTTACGATTTTTCTTTTGAAGGTATGAAAAAGGTGAGGGCTGATGTCTTCACCTTTTTTTGTCTTCTAATCAAGCTACCTCCACTTTGGGGTTTACATATTTACCAACTTTATGAAATTCCTTCCCTTTTTTCATTATTTTTTAATTAAACCTGACTATAATCATGCTTGTAAAGATAAAATAACAAAAGGAATAGAACGTAGAAAGGATGAAGTTATATGGGATATTATGATTCGGATCATAATTCTGAAAGCCGGAGCAGGCAAAAGGGCAATCGGGGAGGAATGTTCCTTGCCGGGCTATTGGGAGTTGTACTTGGAGCAATCTTGGTTATTGTGGCGATTCCTCAGTTAACCAACTTTGACATCTTACCATATTCAATTCAACCCGACGAGGATCTGAAAGAGACTGATGACGCTTATCATAATGGTGCCACTCAAAATGTTTCTGTCGATGTGACAACGGATGTGACGAAGGCCGTAGAGAAAGCTGGAGACTCTGTTGTAGGAATCACGAATATCCAATCTCAAAGCTTCTGGGGACAGGGTGAAGGACAAACCCAGGATCAACAGGCTGGTACAGGATCCGGGGTTATGTATAAGAAAGAAGGCAGTAAAGTCTATATTGTGACCAATAATCACGTGGTGGAAGGTGCAGATCAGCTGGAAGTGACGCTTGCGGACGGGACTAAGGTGCCTGCTGAAATGCGTGGTGCGGATATCTGGACAGACCTGGCTGTAATCGAAATCGATGGAAGTAAAATCAAGAAAGATGACATTGCGGAGTTTGGAAATTCAGACAAGCTAAAAGCGGGAGAACCTGTTATTGCGATTGGTAACCCGCTAGGACTGCAATTTTCCGGCTCAGTGACACAGGGGGTTGTGTCAGGTGTGGAGAGAACGATTCCGGTCGATATTAACCAGGATGGAATGGAAGATTGGAATGCAGAAGTTCTGCAAACTGATGCAGCCATCAATCCGGGGAACAGTGGTGGAGCGCTCATTAATATTTCCGGACAGTTAATTGGTATCAACTCAATGAAAATCGCACAGAGTGCAGTAGAAGGGATCGGACTTGCCATCCCGATCAACTATGCTCAGCCGATAATTGAAGACCTTGAGCAGTACGGTGAGGTCAAGCGCCCTGCAATGGGTGTGACACTTGAGGATGTGAATAAAATTTCTGCCTATCATCAGCAGGAAACATTGAAGCTTCCGAAAGAAATCAATTATGGTGTCATGATCAGACAAACCGTTCCCAATTCTCCAGCAGCCCAGGCCGGATTACAAGAGCTGGATGTGATTACGGAGCTTGACGGAGAGAAAATTGAAAATGTCATTGAGTTAAGAAAGCATCTTTATAACAAGAAAGATGTAAACGATCAGATGAAAGTCACACTCTATCGAAATGGAGAAAAGAAAGAAGTAACCATGAAACTCACCGACGAGTCCAGATTATAGAATGTGGATAAGCAAAAAGCAGGAAGGCAAAGCGCCCTTTCCTGCTTTTTCTTTACATGATATGATAACTGTGGATAAGTATATACTCTAAAATCAGACCAAAGATTAGGAGGAAACGACATGATTTACTGCTGCTTAGAGCATGTAGAATTAGCGATGGATATTGTCGTCGATGAGCATGAGGTAGCGCCTCAACTGACTGAGCTTTCTGAAGAAAAGAAGTTATCCACAACATGTGAATATTGTGGGAATAACGCAATATATATAGTGGCGAACTAATATTCCCATACGATATGTGGAATGGATATGTGGATATGTGGATAAAGTCTGTGGATAACGTGTTTGTAAATTGTTTGTAAAGTGAGTGTGGATAGTGAATATCACCATTGTAACGGTTGGTAAATTAAAAGAGAAATATTTAAAGCAAGGAATAGATGAATATGCAAAGCGCTTAGGTGCTTATGCAAAGATAGAAATCGTCGAGCTTGCCGACGAAAAAGCTCCGGAAGTGTTGAGTGATTCTGAAATGGAGCAAGTAAAAAATAAAGAAGGCGAACGAATCTTAGCTAAGATCTCTCCTGACCACCATGTCATTGCCCTGGCGATCCAAGGGAAAATGCGTTCATCGGAAGATCTCGCCGATAATCTGGACAAGCTTGCTACGTACGGGAAAAGCAAAGTGGCGTTTGTTATTGGTGGATCACTTGGGTTGAGTGATGATGTGATCAAGAGATCTAATGAAACCCTTTCTTTTTCGAAGATGACTTTCCCCCATCAATTGATGCGGCTGATCCTGGTGGAGCAGATTTATCGTGCATTTCGGATTAATCGGGGTGAGCCGTACCATAAATAGAGGCAAAATAAAGGGTCAGACCCCCCAGTAAGTTAACGAACACTGGGGGACTGACCTTTTTTACTCTATACAAAAATGAAATGAGCTTTACTTAGACACAGAAAAGCCTTCCTCATCTTTCACTGCATCTGCATACTCATCAAGCAGAGCACGAACCTCATCGGTGGATTCTGATTCCATCAGACGATTTCTCAGCTCACTCGCTCCCCGGAACCCGCGGACGTAAATCTTAAAGAAGCGGCGAAGCGGTTTGAATTGCCGTGGCTCGAGTTCTTCGGAGTATTTATCATGAAGATCGAGCTGCAGTCGCAGGAGATCGAGCAGTTCCTGGCTGGTATGCTCTTTCTTCTCTTTTTCGAAAGCGAACGGGTTATGGAAGATCCCCCGTCCGATCATAATTCCGTCCACGCCGTATTTCTCCGCAAGTTCAAGTCCCTTTTGGCGGTCAGGGATGTCGCCGTTGATCGTTAGTAATGTATCAGGGGCAATTTCATCACGTAGTTTCTTGATCTCCGGAATCAGTTCCCAGTGAGCATCAACGTCACTCATTTCCTTTTTGGTACGGAGGTGAATAGACAGATTAACAATATCCTGTTCCAACAGGTGCTTCAGCCAGTCGTGCCATTCCTCCACTTTGGTATAACCAAGACGGGTCTTCACACTGACGGGAAGTCCTCCCGCTTTGGCTGCCTGGATGATTTCCGCTGCTACATCCGGGCGGCGGATCAGGCCTGAGCCTTTCCCGTTTGCTGCGACATTGTGCACTGGGCAGCCCATATTGATATCAATTCCGCGAAAGCCCATTTTAGCCACACCGATACTCGTTTCACGGAAATATTCGGGCTTATCCCCCCAAATGTGGGCGACGATCGGCTGTTCATCTGCAGTGAACGTAAGACGCCCGCGTACGCTGTCTTTCCCTTTCGGATGGCAGTAGCTTTCTGTATTCGTAAACTCTGTAAAAAACACATCAGGTCTCGCCGCTTCACTCACGACATGACGGAAAACGACATCGGTCACGGCTTCCATCGGTGCGAGAACAAAAAACGGCCGAGGCAACTCATGCCAAAAATTATCTTTCATAATATATTTAAACCCTTTCCTTAAGGAAAACATGTTCCCAAAATTAAAAAGTAAAGTCCTTCAGTTTTATCCATTCCCAGTTAGACTGGATTTCAACCAGTATATACTTTAATAGTAAAAAGCGAAAAGTGCAAGGGGATGATACGTCGTGTTTTTTCATGAATGAAAGAAAAACGATAAAAGATAGACGAAAAAAAGGTCGGTGGGCCAGCAAGCTAACGCTACGCGTACTGGGGACTGGCCATTTTTGCGAAAAAAAATCATCCCATATAAGTGAAAATTTCACTCATTATAGTAAACAAAATCTGTAAAAAATTGCTATAATAATTCTTAAGGCAGCAGGGTAATTCCTGCATATTGAATGAAGTAAAGGGGAGCGGCTAATGTCTGAATTGAATGAAAACCCGTTAATGAAGAATGATGAAAAGAAACCAAAGATCAAGGTGGAAAGAAAAGAAGGGGAACCGACTTCCGCATTTAAAGGGGCGAGTTGGGCAGCTTTGGTGGTAGGTGTTTCCGCTTATCTGATCGGCCTGTTCAATGCAGGAATGGAACTGAATGAGAAGGGATATTACTTTGCTGTATTGATATTCGGATTGTATGCAGCTGTATCCCTGCAAAAAGCAGTAAGGGACAAGGAAGAGGATATCCCTGTTTCGGGCATCTATTACGGGCTCAGTTGGTTTGCAGTGATTGTAGCCATTTCCTTGATGGCGATCGGACTTTATAATGCCGGTAGTATCATCTTAAGCGAAAAAGGATTTTATGGTATGTCATTTGTGCTTAGCCTATTTGCGGCTATCACCATTCAGAAAAATATCCGGGATACGCAGGTGGCCAGGGAAAGAGATTAATAATAAGAGAGGCTGGGACAAAAATGTTTTAGCCTAAGTTAAACCCGAACAAATTTGCTTTTTAGTGTGCAGATTTGTTCGGGTTTATTATTTATTTTCGAATCATTTGATTTTAGCTATATCCAGCGGTTGATTGGAGTGCAAGACGAAGACTCCTGCGGGAAAAGTAGCTTATGTGAGACTTGTCCAGCTATAGGGCTTAGAGGCAAATGTCATAAGGCAGATCGTCCATGAAGGCAAAGAACGCCTTCAAGGCCGCTCCGCCTTATGCCAACCGCCTCTGAGCGAAGCCCCTCCCGCTTTTCTACCCGCAGGCTTGCCGAGGAGGCTCACGGGCTACCCGCGGAAAGCGTAGTCTTGCACGGAAATCATTAGCGGTATTAAGACCCTACACTTCTATTGTACGTCTTTTTATCGTGGTTTTGTAGTTTTGTCCCAGCCCTTAGTCATTCTAAATGAAACCTTCCGTTCCCCGAACCGTTCCATATGAAGGGCGGTTCTTTCAAAAAATTTATAGGAGGTCATAATGTTAACCATTCGACAGATTCACAAAAAAGACTTTCCATTTGGAAAAAAAGTGTATTATACCTATACATCTCAAAAATATTATCAGCTACATAGTGAAAAAGCAGAAAATGGCTGGAGTTTTTGTTTAAAGGAAGAAACGTTTGAAACACCTTTTGTAAAAGAGATAGAGGAAGAAATTTTTGAACCTTATAAAGAAGGATCTGAAGTCTATCTGGCAGACTGGGATGGAGAAGAAGCTGCCATTATGGTGATTCAGGAAATGGGATGGAATCATACTTTGTTGATTCATGATTTGTATGTTAAATCCGGGTTTCAACGACTTGGAATTGGTAATAGCTTAATCGCGGCAGCGAAGAAAAGAGCTAATGAATTGAATGTCAGGTCCATCATGTTGGAAACGCAGACTTCCAATTACCCTGCTGTACAGTTTTACTTGAGAAATGACTTTGACATGATAGGTTTCAATACCATTTCCTATTCAAATGATGATGTTAAGAACAAGGAAGTGCGCATTGAAATGGCCTACCTTCCAGAAGAACGCAAATAAATTGGACTGAGTGAACAAAATAGTACGATCCGTATAAGGTGTTCAGGTTTCCGCAAAGGCTTTAGAGGATGGTGGTGGGAAGAGATTCCTATGCCCATATTTTTTGTTTACTAGGTTACCAAGTCTTTGAAAACGGACTTTGCACTTTTTTAAAAGCTCTAAATAGTATATAATTATCAGATAATGGTAGATGTTTTGATCCCTAAATCATTATAATAGATTGTGGTATGGTTATAACAGAACAGGTGAGTTCCAGGGTGGCGCCTTGCTTTAAGTGAGACCCGAGCATGAGCGCTTACTCTTTTCTGAAAATATAAAGAGTAAGGAAGGTTATCATGAGCAGCATACAGAAAAAAACAGACGTTATTTTAATTGGTGCCGGAGTCATGAGCGCGACTTTGGGATCTTTGCTGAAAGAGTTAGCACCGGAATGGGAAATCAAAGTGTTTGAGAAACTCGCAAGTGCAGGAGAAGAAAGTTCGAACGAATGGAATAATGCGGGTACGGGGCATGCTGCATTATGCGAGCTCAACTATACGTCCGAGAAATCTGACGGATCGATAGATATAAGTAAAGCGGTAAAAATCAATGAGCAGTTCCAACTTTCAAGACAGTTTTGGTCTTATCTTGTAAACAAAGATTTGATAGGTAATCCGCAAGACTTTATCATGCCTATACCTCATATGAGTATGGTCCAAGGGGAAAAAAATGTAGCGTTTTTGAAAAAACGATTGGAAGCGCTGTCAAGTAATCCCTTGTTTCAAGGGATGGAGTTTTCCGATGACCCTGAAAAGCTGAAGGAGTGGATTCCGCTTATCATGGAAGGCCGTACATCGAATGAACCGATAGCGGCAACCAAAATCGACTCCGGGACGGACGTCAACTTCGGGGCTTTAACACGAATGATGTTTGACCATTTAACGAGGCAAAATGTCGAGATAAACTACAAGCATAGTGTGAAGGATATTAAACGTAGCAGTGACGGATCTTGGGAAGTCAAGGTGCATAATATTGATAGCGGAATAATCGAACATCACACAGCAAAATTTGTCTTTATCGGCGGTGGTGGCGGTAGTCTTCCTCTACTGCAAAAAACCGGTATTCCAGAATCAAAACATATTGGAGGATTCCCGGTAAGCGGACTTTTTATGGTATGTAACAATCCGGAAGTAGTAGCGCAGCATCATGCCAAAGTATATGGTAAAGCCAAGGTGGGGGCTCCTCCAATGTCCGTTCCTCATCTTGATACACGATATATCGATAACAAAAAATCGTTACTGTTTGGACCGTTTGCCGGATTTTCGCCCAAGTTCTTAAAAACGGGATCAAATATGGATTTAATCGGTTCCGTAAAACCGAATAACGTCCTCACGATGCTCGCGGCAGGTGCCAAAGAGATGTCGTTGACCAAATATCTGATCCAGCAAGTGTTGTTGTCGAATGAAAAGCGCATGGAAGAACTACGGGAGTTTATTCCTAATGCTAAACTCGAGGATTGGGATATCGTAGTAGCCGGCCAACGTGTGCAGGTAATCAAAGATACTGAGGCAGGCGGGAAAGGAACACTTCAATTCGGTACGGAAGTGGTTAGTGCCGCTGATGGTTCGGTAGCTGCATTACTCGGTGCTTCCCCTGGAGCTTCTACTGCCGTTCACGTTATGCTTGAGTTATTTGAAAAATGCTTCCCGCAGCATATGAATGAGTGGGAACCAAAACTGAAAGAAATGATCCCTTCATTTGGGTTGTCACTAGTGGAAAACCCGGAGCTGTTTAAAGAAATTCATGCTTCAACAGCAGAGACGCTTGGTCTAAACGGGAAAGAGTTAGCTTACAGTTAATGTCGTGAAAACCTAAATATATTTGAAATAAACCCAAGCTTATGGCTTGGGTTTATTTCGTGTATTCTATCAGAATTCCATCTGTACATAGAAAAACCTGTAAATGAACAAATCACGAAATGTCTAACACCAAACAATGATTCTATAAGGAGTGGTTTGAGCAGGTATACTCATCGTGGCGGGACCATAGATCACGATCAGATTCCGGTTGCCAGGGTACTTTGAAAAGGATTGTCCGTTGGTCAATACCATTTGAGTATAGGGGGATAGATTTAACCTTAGCATGCCATCGCTGCTCTCCAACTGTGAGTTGAAATAATCAACCTTTACATTTTGAGATGAACTTTCCTTTACCATGACAAGTGCACGAAATTGTGGTGGATAAATAAGAGGAACAGGAGCGTTCCTATCATAATATCCCGTTACCCTATCCCCTACAGCCATCATTACATGGTCCACAAAATATGTGGTTGGTGACACGACAAAATTCACCGAACCACCTGCTCCATCTTCTACAGATATTAATTTATAACAGCCTTCCCCTTCTCCATTTTGTCCTGTCATAAAATCACTGATCATGGTGATGGTACCATAAAAAGACATGAAATTTACCATGCGAATCCTCCATTCATTATTGAATTGAATGGTCCGGTATTGAAATTATGCTTTCCCTGCAAATCTACGAATAAGCCGATGAAAAACATACAACCCTCAACACAATATAGTTTTATGATAAAGAGATTATCACACAAAGTGAAAAATAATTTCTTTCTTCTTTTGTAAAGATTTCATGAAGAAAGCCCTGTTATAGAGGATTTTCCGGTGGCATCTAAGAATGTATACCTCTAAACAGGTTTCTTTAAAGGGGGGTCAAACATGAAGTGGAATGCTGCTATTCGAAAGCCTTTTCTAATGAGAGTCTGGGAGAACTATCCGAAGATTTGGAAATTTATGATCGATGTAGGCATTTTGGTAAAGTACAAAACATTGAATATAAAAAAGCTGCCTAAAACATTAACATTGCCCAGTTCTACGGTTCTCTATATAGATTCTGAGGAAAATCGGGGAAGGGCACTAATGATCAGCAATGGGGTGACCCAAAAAAGGCTCGATCGATTCTGGTCCATGGCTGTGAAGAAAATGAATCCCGACCTGGTCATCGATGTAGGCGTGAATTATGGGGAGTGTATCTTCTCTACTCAATATTCACCCGAGACCAGGATAATAGGCGTGGAGGCGAACAGCCGTTTAATACCTTTTATTGAACAATCGAAAGAAGCACATCCTAACCGGTCACAAATAGCAATCTACAATGCAATCGCCTCGGATAAAGACAATGAAGAAACGGTTTTCTATGTTGATAGGCATTGGTCTGGTACCTCTTCAGCCACTTATGAACCTTCTCATAAGTTAATAGATAAGGTACCTGTCCAGTCCATCACCATCGATACCCTTTGTCATGATCAAACCTATGAAACAGTCCTTTTTAAAGTGGATGTTGAGGGATATGAAGCGTTTGTCTTAAAAGGGATGATTAACCTTTTCAAAACAAGTAAGTCAATCCTTGGGTTCATTGAATTCAATAGTGAATACCTTGAAAAGCTGGGTATCAGTGTAGATGAGTTTCTCCTGTTTCTACAAACGTACTTTACGATTTACGTATATAAGGAAGACCATAGTTTGGTAAAGGCAGCCCATTACAACTACATGGACCTGAAAAATTTGTTTGGAACGGATTATATTCATACTGATTTTTTATTGATGAGTGATGAATCCTTTATGGAACGGATGCATATAAACTATGTGTAAAGCTTCACCTCAACATGGGGGGATTATTAAATTCTTGACAGGCTAGGTGATACGCCTGTACCCAGGTCAGTAAATGAGAAATCCGTCTCACCCAGAGACGGATTTCTTATGATACCATTCATAAAAAATACCAGCTTCCTCTTTCGAAACCCCAAACAACAAACTCTCATGACTCGGATTCGCTCGATTGGAGAACATGATGGTAGCCACTCCGAACTTACGATCAAGCCAGGCATGTTTCACAGTCACCTGCTGGATCCGGTCCCGATGGGTGACGAAGGTTTCGTTCAACCAGCCTCCCTTTCGAATTTGGACGGTTTGATTGTGGCGGGTGTAGCTTGTAAACCAGTAATCCAGGATTCTAAGGAGGATGGATACTCCAAAGACAATGCCTGCAATCCATATCCATTCCATCTTAAAGATCCATAGGCCCACTACAGCAGCAATCGTCAAATAATACGGTTGGAAAAGCTTCAGCCAAAGGACCTTTAGTGGGAAGCGTTCCATCTCCTCTTTGATCGGGTAGTGGGGAAGGATGGTGTGCAGCATATCATAAGCTTCACGTTTTGGCATAAAGGGATATAAAGAACTTATTTCCTCTTTTTCACCTTCGGAGGAGCCGGCACTGATCAACTTGATCGAAACAAGCCCGAGCATCCTCTTCACAATGGATTGTTCCACTCTGACAGCCTGTACTTTATTCTTTGAAATCGAGTAGCTGACCTCATTCCCTATCCCTTTATCGATATAAATCCGTTCCTGGTCATCACTAATGACATAGTTTCCATACTTCATATACGTTTTTACAAAGCCGATGAAGATGGACAGGATCATGGCAGCGATAAAAAGGACGATCAGGATCCACACATGATCGAGCAAGTAGTGCCAGGCACTTTCTGCTGATTCTTCGATGGAAAAGAATTCGGCCAAATTGAAATAGATGGCACTCAGTAATGGGAAGATCGCCAGGAAACTGAGTGACGTGAAGGAGGCTTTAATCAGGTCTTTCCTGGTTGCTTGAAAGTGTACCGTGCGTTCCGGCTTTATACCATCTTTTGATTCATCTCTGTATTGTTTCTGTTCGAGATAAGATAAAATGCGAACTTTCTCTCGTTGTGTGATGACGGGAAATTCAAATTGGGCATTTTCTCCACTCGTCCCTGTCTCCATGGTTAAAGAAGTTAATCCAAACCAGCGATGAATGAAGGTCGTATTGGATCTATGGCTGTGGATCCGATCCCAGGAGACCGTTTTTTGTTTTTTAACGAACATCCCTTCTCTGAAAAGGATGGTTTTATTACTTAATTCATAGCGGTTGAAAATCCACTTGGCAAAGATCGACAGGACAGACACCGCTGTTGCAGCCAACAGGGCGTAGCGGCCCCATATCACCCACCCGGCTGTAGAATTCGACTTCAGCAGGAACAGGAGGATATAGAACCCGAATAGGCCCTTCGCGGTTGAAACTAACTCCACGATGATATAGGCAGGGTGATATCGTTTGACAGGATGGGTCATGCTCCTATTTCTCCTTCTTTTGAATCTTTATCCCGAATCTTTGCGAAGGTACCAATTTCCGCTTTCAATATCTTCGCTACATTTGCCGGTATGGCAGGTATTTTGTGACTGGAAGTCGTTGTCCCGATTTCAAGGTCATAAAGGTCGTAGCGACGCAGGATGGGTCCCTGCTCTGTACGGACGTATTCCACTTTCTCCATGGGTATCAGGATATGCTGCTGCTGAAACTTCCCGAATTTCAACTGAACGAATTCCTCATCGACCTGATAGCGCCAGGTTCTTTGCAGATAAATGGGTTCAATGAAGATGGAGAAAATGGAAGAGACAATGAACAGCCCTCCAAGAATATAAAGAACGATCCCGATCCAGTCGTACCAATCGAATCGGTCACTGCATATCATTAGGGCTCCTATGATGAGCAGTGCTGTTGTATGTACGATCGTGTTGGATATTCGCCAAACTTTAGTGGCTTTTATTGATATGGTTTGTGTTGGTTCAGGTATGTTTATGTACATTTTTTCACCTCTGACTTAAAATACGTGTTTAATATAAGAAAAGTTTCAGATACTGGAAAATAATAGTTGTAAAAAGGGTTTCATTTTACAAAAATTGTGATACTTAATTAATAGTTCGTATTATTCATTGATAAATAATATATCGAATAGGTAAAAAGGATTACTTGCATATACTAAAAATAAACAGATTCTATCATTCTGACAAAATTTCATCCGTGTTATAGTTAAAAAGATTGGAAAATTTTATGAATTAGAGTAATCAATTGAGGTGAAGGTTCTTGTCTTTATATTTTTACTACGGGTTGTTAAGTGAAAAACGTGAGCAACTTCAAAGGCTTCAGACATGTCAGAGCAAACTTCAAGGGAACAAACAGGAATTTTCAAGTTATCGGGAATCCATTACAAATCCTGAATTATCTGGATTCACCTGGCAAGGGACGCTTGCAAATAAATTTGATGAAATAAGGTTTGAAGGAATGCTTCATTACTTTACAGATATTGAAAATAACCAGTTTAGTGAAGTGTTCTCTATGCTGAGCAGTAAGATGCAAACTATAAGAAGTGAAATCCAGGCGATTGAACAGACCATTCATAGGTTGGAATCTGAAGCTGAAGCAACAGTTGATTAGAAAGAAAAGTATTTAATATAGCGGGAGGTAGCTTGTATGGGTAATGAAATCAGAGTAGTGCAAGGTGAGATAGGCCACCACCTTTCAAAAATTAAATCCTCTGCAGAATCTCTTCAACCGGATGTACCTAGTCACATTGGACATGAAAATCGCCTGGAAGTGGTAACAAAATTGAACGAGTTGAATCAAAGCATGGAACAGATGGTACAGAGTTATAAAGAATTGCTTATGCGAAATGAAGAATTGACACGACAGGCTGTCCAGGATATGGCGGATGCCGATCAGGAACTGTCTTCATATATCAAAGCCAGGTAAGGAGAGAAGTTGGGATGAAAACACTGGATGTCATGTCTCTGGATTCAGGAATAGAACAAGTGCTTCGAAAGTTAACCCAGCAAAAAGAACAGATGATCGAAATCGAATCAGCCATAAATGACTTTATTTCTCAAGATGCCTCTTTTAAAGGAAAAGGGGGGCAATCGATACGGTCTTTTTATCAGGATTCTCATCAATCCTTTCTGGAGTTCTATCAGCAAATGGTGACAACATATGAATCTACCCTGAAAGCTATTAAAAATGAATTACAAGGGTTGGAGCCAGCCCAAAATGGATATATACAGGAAAGCTTTTTACAGAATGATATGGAAAACGGATTGAATCGGGGAAGAGATGTGGTCATGGACTTAACAAGTGAGTCCAATGAAACGATTCAAAGTGTTCAAGATATCGTCGCGTTACCAAGATTACAGGATGATTCTTTTCTTCAGCAGGTTCACGTTGCGAGGCAGCAAAAGGATCAAACCGTCGAAAAACTTCACCAGTTTGATCAAAGTCAATCCGCCAACCTGGAGCCAATCCAACAGGATGTCCACACGATGAACCAATACATTCACCAAATTCAAGGTCTCTTCTCCAACGGGAAAATCTCAATCGATACGTATCAGCCCAACAGCTGTTACAACCCTCAATATGATGCTGAGAGCGGGTCGACAAACCCTTATTTCGAGCTGACCAACAATCCCCGATTTGTCGAGAATGGGGTTGAAGCGGCTGATACGGTGAATGGACTGCAACCGGAATGGGATCCTACGCCGACACTAGGCATCAATTTTGATCAGTGGCGAGAGCAGCCTATTAACGCGGCGACGAATTTGGGTATTGCGACTGCTGCCGGGTATGGGGCGGCGAAAGGTGTGAATCTAGGCAGAAAAGGTTTTGGTGTGACGAAAAGCAGTTATACTACCGCACAGGGTAAGGATAGAGTGAGGGTAAAGGTAGATAAGCCGGAACTATACAAAATTAATAAACGAAACTATTCAGGTACGAATGCGACAAACTATACAAAACTCTATAAATTAGTGGATCCCATGACCAGTGTCAAAGAGTCATTTAAGTGGGCTGGAAACAAAATAGGTTACATAGGCGTGGGAACAACTGTTGTTGGTGATATCGTCCACGGTGTTCAGCATAAACAGTCTGGGAGTGAAATTGCAGGAAATGTAACAGGAGATGTAGCCATAGCAGGTGCCTCTATTGCAGCATCTGCCATGGCAGGTGCCAAATTTGGAGCTATGGCAGGCGTAGCATTTGGTGGTCCGGTTGGGGTTGCTGTCGGAGCAGTTGTGGGTGCTGGAATAGGGATTCTAGTAACAACAGCCCTTTCAGATGTTAAATTTATGGATGTTGATGGTGATGGCGAGAGTGATTCAATTGGAGATGCAATAAAAAAAGGGACCACAAGTATCATTGATAAAGTTGGATCTTGGTTTTAAACTCAATTAATTCAATATGATTGGTCTTATGTTAAAAAGAGGTGTGTTTATTTGAAGAAAGCTAAAATAGATGAGATTACATTATCTTATTTAAGATTTCAGAATCCAAAAGAAAATAGGGGGAATATAATCGTTTTCTTTCTTATATTTTTGGATATCATTGGTGTCATTTTTTTATTAGGCGAACCAATGATTCCCTTGATCTTTTGGTCAGGAATCATTCCAGTCATACTAATACACTTATGGGCTATTCCGATTATTATTGCTCCATATAATTTTGAACGGGCATACTATCTTTTTTTTGGAGTGTATGGTGTTATTAATACTTTTGTATACTTTTTAGTCATTCAAAAACTTATTTATAATACTTTTGAAGTTGAAAGCATAGTACCTGCATTTATAGGGTTGGTAATCTGTGTTTCTCTACTTATAGTCTTGAATTGGATTAACATACGTTCACTGTATTCCGGTACATACTCACGACTTCAAAAAGGAGAAAAGACATTAAATCTTTCGCCAATAGCTGCTGCCTCAGGTATAGGCTACGTATTAGCCCAATTTATACTATCTTCTTTTTTTGTAGAGTCGGTGAAAACACTTATTATTATAGGGGTTTTTTCGTTACTCACTATAGCTACAGCTTTCTTTTCAACGAGTATTCACAAATATTTCTTTATTAAAAGAAACATGGAAAAGGTAAAGCAAGTTTATCCTGAATTTGGATTACCTAAAAAGCTAAGAAAAAATACATAGAGGGGATGAAGAATGTGTTCCTAAAAAAGAAAAAAGAAGAAAACCGTTTTTGTATCGCCATTTTCACAGAAAAAGAAATGAGTGATGAAGATTATGACTACCAATCAAACAAAATCTTGGATGCAACAGAAGAATATGTGGTGGTTGTGACAGAGATTGAACCGCAAAATGAAATGGTCGAGGAGTTAAAGAATGCTTTTCCTGACACTAAAATAGAAGTGCCAAGTTACGGCGTCTACAAGTTTGACTCTGAAAAATTAGATGAAGAAACAAAAAAGATGGAGAAGAGGAACAAGTGGAAAAAGTTCTTTAACAACATCCATCCTGATGAGTACCTTATCGTTGAACATAAAGTAATGTACGATATCAAACAGGTTTTATATTATACGACAGATATTAACAAGGTCATATCATATATTCATGAAAATAAAAAAACAGGTTAAAGGGAACACAAATGAAAAAACAGAGTGAAGTCTCAACCTTTTACCTGCAGAATTTACAATGCCCCATAGAAAACAGAAGAAACGTAATTGGTTTTTTAGTAATAAGCATGGACTTCTTAGGTTTATTGCCGCTTCTGAGTATTCCCTTTTTTGCCCCGTTATTTTGGGCCGCTCTTATTCCGATAATATGTATCCATATTTGGGCTCTTTTATATATAATTGCCCCTTATAAATTCGAAAAGTCTTATTACTTGTATCTTGGTGTCTTTGGAATTGTAAATGCGTTTGTGTATTTTCTGGTGATTCAGAAGTTCTTATATAGGCATGTTGGCGTTGAAGGTAGCAGTTATTTTGTAATAGGGATACTATTAATGTTTTTGCTACTGGTTTCAATACAAATTATTAATGCAAAAATGCTATATTCAGGTACATATACTAAACTTCAAAATGGAGAATCAAAGTTTAATGTATCTTTTATAATAGCCGCTTCAAGTTTTGGATATATTATTGCGCAATTTCTGATGTCGTATCTGGTTACTGATTCTGCCTATATGATTGCTATGATCACAGCTTACTCTGTCGCATCCATCTTACCAGCTTATTTATCGACTTATATTCATCGGTTTATATACATTCAAAACAATTATGAAAAAGTCATAAACAGTTATCCTGATTTCGGAAAACCGAAAACATCGAGGAAATTTGGTTAAGGCATTGGTTTATAAAGGGGGATTACAATTGTCGAATTGGATAGTGACCAGCAAGGACTTATATTTACTGGTAAAGATGTTAGGCGGGAAAGTACTGATAGGAATAACAAACCCATTTCCTCATTATCAAGAAGATGATGAACTGGAAAAGGAATGGGAAAGTATGTTCAAGAAGCTCAATAAGATGGGACTTGTGGATTATATCCAAGGAGAATTAAAATTCGAGGGTCAATTTATTGAAGCCATGTGGGTTCTGGCAAGAAGCAATTTGGTTGCAGAAATCGTAACAGATCATCAGGAACAAAGTATTTTTTACTTTAGTGATGACCGGGTCATTGAATGCCTGAAAGAGAGTGAGATGAGCTTTAAGGTGATTCAGCACCCGGCACCTAACCATACAATGAAACAAATCATTTTTCCCCGGATGCTGATGGGAATCGAAGATCGAGCTGTTCGAGTGGGTGATCCACTGTACATTATCCCGAGGGAATATCTTAGTTACTGTGAACATCGGGCCATTTTTAATGTAAACCAGGTAGCGATTAATAATAATATGGATTCTGATTGTTTACTAGTTAAGCAGTTTAATAAATCAATACAAAGAAAGATTCATACTAATCGATTAATGATGTTCTACAGAGATAAAAATGAATGGAATATTGAAGGTGTTCATGTTCTATCATCCCCCTCTTATAATTGGACGTTAAGAATGATGAGTAAAAACGGTATCGAATGGTTAGAAGCTAAACAAGCAACGGGCGATAAATTAGTAAGGGAGATTGTCGGGGTATTGGAGAGAGTAAAGGAAAATCATCTAGTGAAATAAATTCTCTCCCTTTTAGCGGTATGGGGCTTTCATTGCCTTGTATATCAAAATGGAAGTAAAGAATAAATTTCACGAGCATGTTCATAATAACCGTGAAGACAGGAGGTGTGGACATGCCAAATCAAAATGATAACAAACTTAAAAAAATCCAATCTGAAAGTTTCAAACAAGGGAAATCTCAGGAAGAATACGCTGCCGAGCTTGAAATGAACAAGATGAAAAGCCAAAAAAGGAAGTAACCTCGGTCTACATAAAAGAGCCATCCCGATTTTTAATGGGATGGCTCTTTCCATTATAGCGATGATTTAATCACTTTTTTATAATAAAGTACCGATAATACACCAAAGATTGAATACAGAATCGTGTATAACCCCATTACAATGATCATCGGCGTCCAAACCTCGGCACCGAACAGGAACCATCCGGATTGAACCGCGAAGTAACTGTGCAGCAGGCCGATGAGGAGAGGGATTCCGAAGCTGAAGAGCTGCTTGGCTTGAATGCCTTTCAACAAGTCACCCTGAGTGAAGCCCAGTTTTCTTAAAATCGTATAGTTCGGTTTCTCATCTTCACTTTCGTCCATTTGCTTAAAGTACAGGATGCATCCGGATGTGATCAGGAAGGTGAGACCAAGGAACCCGACGATGAACATGATGAGTCCAATATTTTGTTTCTGTTCTGCTTTCATATCATACTGGGAATCGTTTGCCCATCCTTCGTCGAGGCTTAACTCTTGAAAGAGGTCGTTTGCTTTCAAGATATCTTTTTCTTGTTCAATCGTCACCCCGATGTAGAGAGAAGATTCCTTCTGGATAGCAGGATCTAAATCATTCTTCAGGCGTTTGAATACATTGTCATCTACGATCACAACAGGTGAGCCCCCTGCTGTAAAATACCATGAAATCGGGTATTCATCCCTCATTCCCAAGTAATTAAGCTTGGTGACCTCCGTCTTTCCTTTCAGTTCCGTCACCCCTGAATCATGTAACGGAATGACCTTTTGAAGTAAGTCGCTATATCCTGTAAAGACCGTTTCGTCTTCTTTTACATCGACGCCTTCAACGTCTTTCTCGCTGATGACCGAGTTCGGCATGGCATCCAATGAACCGTTCAGTTCCCCAAATTCAGAGTCTGTAATGCCTTTCAGGTTGACCAACACTTCAATGACTTCGATTTCTTCCTTCTTGAATTCGATGCCATTGTCCAGTAGGGCATCTTTAAAGTGTTGGAAGTCTTGTGTATTTGTAAATGAAAAATCGGTCGGAACATTATTTTGAGCTGTTTTTTCAGCCGAGTAATAGCCGATATAGCTTAAGGACAATAAAGCGATAGCAAGAGCCGACACGGTCGTGATGATCGTCAATAGTAAGGCATTGGATTTCATCCTGAACATGATGGATGAAAGGGATAGTACCTCATTGATGTTCAAGTAGCCATCTTTCCTTTTTCGGATGACGTTGAAAATAAAGCTGACGGACCCTTTATAAAAAAGATAAGTTCCGAGAATGACTGAGCCGAGTATAACTAGCATGGCTCCAAACAGCTGAGGCATGGTTGTGAAGTCCCCGCCAAACAATTTGGAAGATACGTAGTACCCTGAGGCAACCAGGGTCATCCCCAAAATCCCGATGATGATCTCAAACTTGGACATTTTTTTCACTTTGGTTTCCGTCGATGAACGTACCCTGAACAGTGATAATATACTTTGCCTTTTAATAAATACAAAGTTCATCAGCATGATCAGCAGGTAGATCGCGCAGAAAACAAGGATGGTCTGGATAAGTGCATGGGTTGAGAAGTGGAGTGTGGCGATTGCCTCGACCCCGGTTATTTTGAATAAGATCATGATGATCAATTTTGAGAAAGAGAATCCGATCAAGATGCCGAGTATCAATGACCCGAAATAAAGGATGAAGTTCTCCACGGTCAAAATACGAAAGATTTTATTTTTTGTCATGCCGATTAACTGAAATAAACCGATTTCTTTACTTCTTCTTTTAATAAAGAGCGTATTCGCATATAAAAGAAAAATAGAGACAATTGCTACAAGTAAAACGGAAGCCGCACGAACCGCTGCGCCGCCTTTGATGGATCCCTTTGTTGCATCCATGGATGGATCATACTGCAGGGTCACAAAGGCGAAGTATAGCGCGACACTAAAGACCAGAGCAAATACATAAAGGTAATAATTCTTGAGGTTTTTCTTAAGATTTCTGAAAATAAGGGTATTAATGTTCATTCTGCACCCCGCCGAGCACCCCTTGGGTTTTCATAATGTCCTTGAAGAAGTGCTGTCTTTCCTGTTCGCCTTTATTTAATTGAGTATAAATTTGCCCATCCTTGATGAAAATCACCCGACTGCAGTAGCTTGCTGCCACAGGATCATGAGTCACCATGACGATCGTCGCTTTCAGCTTTTGATTTAACTCACTAAGCTTATTTAAGAGATCAGAGGCCGACTTTGAGTCGAGAGCACCTGTTGGCTCGTCGGCGAAAATGATGCTTGGTTCATGGATGAATGCCCGGGCTGCTGATGTACGTTGTTTTTGTCCGCCTGAAATTTCGTTCGGGTACTTATCTTTTAATTCAAGAATCCCAAGCTCCGAAGCAAGGTCGTTGAATTTCTGATCGGCTTCCTTTTTGGGTGTCTTTGTGATGGACAATGGCAGAAGAATATTTTCTTTCACCGTTAACGTATCGAGCAAATTGTAATCCTGAAATATAAAGCCCAGGTGATTCTTTCGGAACTCTGCGAGCTGCTTTTCTTTCATCATCGTCATTTCATTGCTCTCAATCTTTATCGAACCCTCACTCACTTTGTCGATGGAGGAAAGGACATTTAAGAGAGTGGTTTTCCCGGAACCCGATGCCCCCATGATACTGACGAATTCTCCTTTTTGGATCGACAGGTCGATTCCCTTTAAGACTTCCTGCTTATTGAATTTATTGCCGTAGCTTTTATGAAGTTTTGTTGCTTCTAATATCGTCATCGTTAAAAACTCCTTTGATTTGATACCCTTATTATAAAAAGCAGGAAGTTTCTTTTCCTTTTATTATTCGAACAAAACAGAAAAGCATGTGACATTTTTGTCACACGCCTGTAAGTTGGACGAAATCATTCTTCTGGGGAAAGGTGAGGGTGACCCGGGTCCCTTCGCCTCGTTTAGACGTAACATCTATAGAAATCAGTAAAGGTTCTGAAACTCTTTTGGTTAAATATAATCCCATTCCGGTAGAAGCGTGATCATTGTGGTCGATGGTTGAAGTGAAGCCTTTGTCAAAGACCCTCGGGAGGTCCTTGGGATCTATTCCCCTGCCAAAATCTTGAATAGTGAGGTTCACCTTATCATCTTGATGCTCACTTTTAATGATAATATCCGATGTTGTGCTGTATTTAACGGCATTGGTTAATAACTGCCTGATCATAAAAGAAAGCCATTTCGCATCGCTCAGCACTTCCGTGATATCCAGTTGAATGTCAAATCCAATACCCTTTTGAATACACCAGGATTGCAGCGTTTTTATCTCCTGAAATATTACGGTCTCAAGATCGGTTTTCTCGATATATAAATCATTCTCCATAAACGACATCCGTTTCTGATGGAGCTGTTGATCGAGCAAAAGGTGGATCCGCAGCCATTCGTATTTTAATGGAGCCTTTAAAGATTGGTTCTCTAAACGCTCAATCATCAAATGCATGGCAGTCAGTGGGGTTTTCACTTCATGGATCCAGGACAGGAGATCATCCTTTTCCTGTTCGAGCAGCATTCGATTTTCAGATGCTGCCTTCCTCAGAAGGTTCGCCTGCTCCGATAAACTATCAGAAATGATTTCTTCAAATGGAGTATCAGGGGCATCCACACCTGTAATATTGAGATTATGATCCCATTCTTTCAGTCGTTTAAAGAAACGGGTTTCCTTCTGATATCGAATGAAAACGAAGACGATGAAAAAGAGCAGTGATATGAACACCATATATAGGATCGGTTGTAGGGGGAGGGCCGTATCGATATAGGCAACAAAGATCCATAACAGGTGAAGAGCGGTAAAGAACAATATCCAGCTTTTTCGTTCCCATAAGTATGTACGGATCATGGTGAATCCTCTTCAATGGCCATATACCCTTGCCCCACTTTGGTTTCAATGAAGCGGCCCAATTCAATCTCTTCAAGCCGTTTCCGAAGTCGGTTCACATTGACGGTCAACGTGTTATCGCTGATGAACCGTTTATCATCCCAGAGGCTATTAATCAACGCATCCCTGCTGACAATCTTATTTTTCTGCTCAATTAGGAGCTTTAAGATGTACATTTCATTCTTCGTTAATTCGATGGACCCCCGTTCATTGGCTACGGTGTTACGCTCATAATCAACTGTTGCCCCGCACCAGGTCTTGATGCTCACCTGTTCGGTGTTATAGTTATAAACTCTCCTAAGGGTCGCTTGAACCTTTGCAATCAGTACATCGAAATGAAAGGGCTTCTGGATGAAGTCATCTGCCCCAAGCTGCATGGACATGACCATATCCGTCGGGTGATCACGGGAGGACAGGAACAGGATCGGCACATTGGAGTGTGAACGGATCATCCGGCACCAGTGGAAGCCGTCGAATTTGGGTAATTGGATATCAATGATCACAAGGTCCGGTTTCACTTCGGTGAACTCCTGCATAACGTGGTTGAAGTCCGTGATTCCATATACATCATAGGACCACTGGGAAAGTCGCTCCTTGATTTCGTTAAATAGGGTTGTGTCATCTTCGATTAGTAATAATTTCAATTTAGTCACCACACAATCTTGATGTTTACATAAATTGTATAGGAAATTATGTAGGTTTGCCATATGACTGAAGAAAGGAACGATTATATTTAGAAGTATTTTGATTATTTTAACAAAATATGGGTATTTAACTCCTAAAAGCAATATAACAAATTGCATAAGAAAGGAATTAAATCATGAAGAAACTTCTAGGGTTATCAGTGATAACAGCGGTTTTGTTAAGTGGATGTGGTGAAGTGCAGATTTCAATTAATAAGGATCAGGATGTGGAGTCCAAAGAGGTGGTCAGTAATAAGAATGATAATGAGAAAGTAGAACTAATGAATGATGGTTCGGAAAGTGAAGAGGTGACAGATGCCGATAAGCAAAAGGCTATCATTCAATTCATCAACGAGGATATCTATAAGGTGGCAGAATATGAAGTCGTCGCCTTCCAGTCTCTGGCATCGGTTTCTGGCGTCAACTATACGGATGATCCAACCGTCTACAATGAGCTGACAAGTAACACCATTCCAGCCTACGAGAAAGCCTTGAAAGAAGCGAAGGGAATTGAGGCTGAGATTCCTGAGCTAGAGGTAATGACGGACAGGATCGTGACGGCGACTCAGACCTTTTACGATGCACTCATTCTCGAAAAAAAGGCGATTGAAGATCAGGATGAAGGCTTGATTAATCAATCAAATGCCAAAATCGAAGAGTATTACAAGCTGGTGGAAGCTTATCATTCGGACATGAGGCTTCTTGCAGAGAAGTATGATGTGACGTATGACCTGAATGAACCGAAACAAAATGTAGAGGAATTATAAGAAATTAAAAAAATGAACAGATATTTTTTTAAGATCATACATTACACAAAGAGCCTTACTATTGAATAAAGGAGTAAGGTTCTTTATGTTAATGAATGCACCTTTTATAAAATTTCTTCTAAAGTAAATTTTATAAAAATAATTGGTTTATAAAAGTAAAAATAAGGATATATAGTAAGTACTTGTAACTAATGGGTCGGATCCTTCAATATGTAACCACCTATCAATGTTATTAATGGAGAGTCTTAAGTCCATGATTTAGCACTATTTTCCTAATTCCATCAAGCGGCTCTTATACCAAATGACCTGAAAGTAATTATTCCTGTAGTTATAAAGTTTCCTTTTCACTGTAAAAATTGTGTTTATATGTATGTTTATAATAGTATGATATTGGAAGTGTGGAAACAATTGTAATTAAAAGGGTTTTGATGAAAGAAAACGAGTTACATAGTTTACAAGGTTCATGTTTCTAATTTGGGTACTCTGATTTGATATAGATGATTACCACCAACAATTTCAATTAAGGGAGAGGAATTACATGTCAGGAATTATTCGTGTTACCCCAGCAGAATTGATTAGTATGTCGAACCGATACACAAGTGAAAGCAGCCAAGTAGGAGAGCAGATTTCACGCCTGGATAATATGATTTCTGAGCTTGAAGGTATGTGGGAAGGTGAATCAAGCCGCGCGTTTGGAGAGCAATATCAAACTTTGCGCCCTTCATTCCTGCAAATGCAGCAACTGCTTGAAGACATCTCAATGCAATTGACTAGCACTGCTAAGTCTCTTGAAGATGCAGATGCTCAAATTGCCAATCAAATTCGCGGATAAGTTTATCCCAACCATTTTAAACATGAAGGAGCGCTTATCATTATGTGGCGCTCCTTCCTTATGAGGTGAAACCCGACATGTATATAGAAATTACCATCGATTTAGGACATTATGAGGAGAAGAGCTTCGATCTTAGATTATCAAACTACCATACTGTTAAAAAACTGATCGATCTTGTGTGGCAGTCTCAGAAACTTACAATCGATCCCAGAGAGGGTTGTTGGATTCGTGTTGTAAATAAACAAAAAGTGGTTCCCGGTCATGCAAGGCTGATCGATGCTGGAATTCATTCTGGAGATCGAATTGAAATATTATAAAGGAGACCAATAGAATGTCACAAAAAAGTGGATCATACTTAGAAGAAAAACTCGAAGCCATTGTACATAAAAAAGAAAATAAAATGACATTTATCTTTCAAAAAGAAAAGATAAAGTTGGATCAAATTGAGGAAATTCACTTCCTGAAGAACATTAACCCATCCATACAAAAAGAAATCACGATGGAAAATGATGAATTGTGCATCGTGAATACCATACCTGACTCCTTCTCTTTTTATCCCCAATTAAAAGCGAATGAGAAAGAAAGGTTGATGTCTGCCTATCAACTGGTACAGAACGTACGAAACCATACCTTATCACGTCTCCATCTCATTATTTGTCCGGAAAATATTGTATTTGATCAAGGCCTGACTCCCCACTTTATCCATTATGGCGTTAAGGAGAGTCTTCCCCCTTACGAAAAAGATGCAGATTTGTTGTTAAAGCAGACAAAAGCTACTGTCGCAGCTATTGTAGATCGGCAGCATACATTTGATGATTACTTTAAGTTCAGCGAAACGCTAAAATTGTCGTCAATGACCAAGGATATCTTGGAAGCCGAAAGCATCGAACGTGTCGGAGAAGTGTTAAATCATTTAATAAAAGAGGCAAAAAAGTCTGATTCCCTCCTTATGACTGTGAGTAAGAAAAAGTGGAAACTCAATCGTTATGTACTGCTCGGAATATCATTGCTCTTAGTACCGGCAATTATTTACTCTATATATTCTTTATTCTTTATGTTCCCTAAGCAGGAGAGGGTAGTAGCAGCTCAAGAGAGTTTTCTCCTGAATAAGTATAGCGATGTGGTAACTGAACTACAGTCTTATGAGGTTGAAGAAATTCCGAAGGTCACTCAATATCAACTTGCACTCTCTTATATTATTAACGAATCCTTAACCGAAGACCAAAAAGAGAATGTACGAAATACTGTCTCCCTTCAATCTGATCCACTTTATTATGAGTATTGGATCAATATCGGAAGAGGAAAGGCTGAGGAAGCATTAGAAGCAGCCAGGTTCTTAGAAGACCGGGATTTAATTCTGTTTGGACTTCTTAAGTACCGAGAGCAAGTCAAGGCAGACGGAGATCTTGATAGCGAGGAAAGACAGCAGGAACTAGATGAAATTGAAAGTGAAATAGCTGAATACGAGGAAGAAATGAAAGCGTTGGAAGACGAACAGCCATCACAACCGGCACAAACAACGGAAGAACCGCAAGAGAATGAGGAAAAAAAGACACCTGAACAAAAACCGGCAGAGACTGATGGAGAGAGTTCCACCCCTCCAACTCAACCTGATAAGAAGGAATCCTGACAAATAAACTAACTGGGGAGGTGAGCATATGTATGCCCTTTGGGTTTTTCACGATCATTACTATCAGTCAATCATGATTGAGGATGAAAATAAAAAAATTACATTAGGTCCACGATTGGAAGATTCAATCACGATTTTATCGTTGCCGTTGTCTGCCGAGTCCATTCTAGTAGAGCACTCAGGCGATACTTTCAAGCTATATCAAGACGGGAAAGAAGGAAGGATTCTTGAATCTGGCCGCAAAGTATCTTTGCTTGCAGGTGATAAAGAACTGCACATATTGGTCACGCCTTTACCAATAAAGTCTCAAATCTATTATGTCGGTCATAAAGAAGAAATCAGTATATCTACCGAACAACTGGACGCAACCATTTATTATGAGAAAAAGGATCTCATTCAAACTTGCCATTGGTATAAAAATGGCGATGATGAATGGGTAATGGATGCTGTTGAGGCGTCTTCCCTTTATCTAAACGGACATCTGGTCAAAGGGAAACAAAAGCTTAAGGTTGGAGACATTTTATTTTCTCCTTTTTTAACTATTACCCTATTAGAAGATGATTTAATCGAGATACATAGTATCGATGACTATCAAACTGAATTATTGGCATCTATACGTCCTACATCAGAAATGCAGAAGAAATACCCTAATTATCGCCGAACGCCACGCATGATTTATGATCTTCCTGATGAAAAGGTTCAATTGTCCTTTCCGAGTCAGGAATCGAGCGATACAAATCGCAGTTTATGGTTGATCATTCTTCCCCCATTGATGATGTTAATCGTCATGGCCATCGTAGCGCTCGTGATTCCACGTGGAATTTTCATTATTATCTCAATGGTGATGTTTACAACCACTTTAGTAACGTCAACCGTACAATTTATTAAAGATAAGAGCAATAGAAAGAAATCCAAGGAACGAAGGAAACGGATCTATACTCATTATTTAGAGAGTAAGAGAAAAGAACTTCAGGAGCTTGCCGAGAAACAGGCAGATGTCCTGCAATTTCACTTTCCTGCTTTTGAAAGAATGAAGTATCTGACAGAGCAGCTTTCCGATCGTCTTTGGGAAAGGACCCTTGAAAGTCCGGACTTCCTCCAGTTTCGTTTAGGAAGTGGAAAGGTGCACGCAAGCTACAGTATTTCAGTGAATTCTTCCGATATGTCAAACCGAGAAATGGATGAGTTATTGGAAGAGTCCCAGAAGTTGGAAATGGTTTATCGTGAGATTGATCAATTACCTGTAACAGCGGATCTTCATAAAGGGGCAATAGGTTTAATCGGTAAAGAATCCGTCTATAAAAATGAGATTCACCAGCTGATCGGGCAATTGGCGTTCTTTCATAGTTACCATGATGTCCGATTTGTCTATATCTTTCATGAGGAAGAGTATACGGACTGGGAGTGGATGAAGTGGTTACCACACTTTCAATTACCACAGTCCTTTGCTAAAGGGTTCATTTATAACGAGAAAACCAGGGATCAAATTCTTTCTTCCATATATGAGGTCCTTCGTGAAAGGGATATCGAGGAAGACTCAGATAAAGTACGTTTTTCACCACATTACGTTTTTATCATAACCAACCACCAGCTTATTTCAGACCATGTGATTCTGCAGTATCTAGAAGGGGAATACGCTCATTTAGGAATGTCCGTCATTTTCGCAGCAGAGGCGAAAGAGAGTTTGTCTGATAATATTCACACTCTCGTTCGTTATATCAATGACAAACAAGGGGACATTCTGATTCAAAATAAAAAGGCGGTTAAGATTCCATTCGAAATGGATGAATTCAAGCATGAGGGCAATGAGCAGTATGCAAGAACATTGAGGACTCTTAATCATCAAATCGGAATGACCAACTCCATCCCTTCAAGTGTTTCTTTTCTGGACATGCTTAGGGTGAAGGATGTTGATCAGCTTCCTATTCAAGAGAACTGGCTATCCAGAGAATCAGCTAAATCCTTAGCTGTTCCCGTTGGTTTGAAAGGAAAAGAAGATATTGTCGAGCTGAATTTGCATGAGAAGGCACACGGCCCCCATGGATTACTTGCCGGAACAACCGGTTCAGGAAAGAGTGAATTTTTACAAACGTATATTCTTTCTTTAGCAGTTCATTTCCATCCTCACGAAGTAGCATTTCTATTAATCGACTACAAGGGTGGAGGAATGGCCCAGCCCTTCAAGAATATCCCGCATTTATTAGGGACGATAACCAATATTGAAGGAAGTAAGAACTTCAGTACGAGGGCACTCGCTTCGATCAAGAGTGAATTGAAACGCAGGCAGCGCTTATTCGATCGTTACGAAGTGAATCATATCAATGACTATACACGCCTTTACAAGCAAGGCAAAACGGAAGACCCCCTCCCTCATTTATTCTTAATATCAGATGAGTTTGCTGAACTTAAGAGTGAAGAGCCGGAATTCATTAAAGAACTTGTAAGTGCAGCCCGTATCGGTCGAAGCCTGGGAGTTCATCTTATCCTTGCTACTCAGAAGCCCGGAGGAGTCATCGATAATCAGATATGGAGTAATGCCCGTTTCCGCGTCGCACTTAAAGTGCAGAATACGGAAGACAGCCGTGAAATCCTAAAAAATGGGGACGCAGCCTCGCTGACTGTAACAGGAAGAGGGTATTTACAGGTCGGAAATAATGAGGTGTATGACCTGTTCCAATCCGCATGGAGTGGGGCCCCTTATCAGGAGGAATCCTTCGAATCAGAGGATGAAGTGGCGATTATCACGGATCTGGGACTGATTCCTTTGTCGGAAGTATCGACTAATCCAAGCAATCAAAAGGAAATGGTCAGTGAAATTGATGCGGTCGTCGATCGAATTGAAGCTTTACAGGAACAGCTGAAGTTAGATAAGCTTTCCAGCCCATGGCTTCCTCCTCTTTCAAATCGCATCTACCGTACATCATTTGCACAGAGAGAAGAGAATAAGATTTTACTTTCCATGATTGATGAACCAGAGAAACAGAGTCAGACCCCGTACCATTATGAAGTGATTGAGGACGGGAATGTAGGAGTCTTCGGTTCTTCAGGATATGGGAAGACTCAAACGCTAATCACCTTATTGATGGGGATGGCCACTCAGTATACACCTGAGGAAGTTCATTATTATCTTCTTGATTTTGGGAACGGTGGCTTACTGCCTTTAAAGCAGCTGCCGCATACTGCAGACTATTTCCTCATCGATGAAGAAAGAAAGATCGAGAAATTCATCGGCATATTGGATGATGAATTAGCCCGCAGAAAGCAGCTCTTCCAAAAGCAGGAAGTAAGCTCGATTAAAATGTATAACACCATAAGTGAAGAAAAACTGCCTCTTCTATTTGTAACAATTGACAATTTCGATTTGGTTAAAGAAGAGATGCAAGAGCTTGAAACGCAAATTAATCAATTTGCAAGGGATGGTCAGTCATTGGGAGTGTATATGTATTTTACAGCTACCCGGGTAAATTCAGTCCGTCAGTCGCTAATGAATAATTTAAAGACAAAAATCGTTCATTATCTGATGGACAGCTCAGAGGCTTATACGATGCTTGGGCGATTACCGTTCAGCCCGGAAGCCATTCCAGGTAGAGCGATTGTTAAGAAAGATACAGCTTTCTTTTCTCAAGTATTCCTTCCAACAGAAGGGAAGGACGATTATGAGCAGATGAATTTCCTAAAGGATGAAATTCAGTTATTGAAAGAAAAGTATAAAGGATTAATGTCGCCTGATCCGGTGCCTATGCTCCCGACAGAGTTGACGATGGTCAACTTTACCCAATATACAGATTCAGTGAGGAAAGAAGGGCTGCTGCCGGTCGGCTTAGACGAAGAATTAGTTAAGCCGGTGTACGTAAACTTTAAAAAGACGAAGCATTGTCTGGTATTGGGACAGGCTCAAAAAGGAAAAACGAACGTCCTGAAGGTTTTAGCCAATACGGCGTTATTGCAGGATAGTGATCATATAGCGATATTCGACTCCATTGACAGGGGACTTTCAAATTTAATGAAAGAAGAAAAAGTAGTCTATATGGAGAACAAAGAACATATCACTATGTGGCTTAATAGAGTGGAAGAATTATTTAGTTTAAGAGAAGAGCAATATAATCTGTCTATACAAAAGGGAAGTGCACTTCCATCCTTCTCACCTGTCATCCTCATTGTAGATGGATATGCAAGGTTCCTGCAGAATCTTGATGCACTGCTTCAAGACAGAATTGTTAAATGTATGAAAAATTATAGTCATTTAGGGTTCTGCATGATTGTTTCCGGAAACAACAGTGAATTAACAAAGGGCTACGACACTTTGACAGTCGAAATGAAGCAGGTTCGTCAGGCTCTTGTCTTGATGAAGAAATCTGAACAAACCTTGTTCACGCTCAGCTATGATCGAAGAGAACCAGAAATTCAACCAGGATTTGGTTATTATGTAGAAAACGGTAAAGAAACTAAAATTCAAATACCACTTATGGTAACGGAAAGGAAAGTACACGCATGACAGAGAAAGTAAGCCTATTTAAACTCTTATTAGCGGTCATGATGATTCTTGCCACTCCTCTTCTTTTCTTCCGGTCAGTTGGGGAAAATCCACTGAAAGTGAAAGAAAACGCTACTCAGTCCATCGCCATTGTGAACGAAGATGCCGGAACAGAATTGGATGGAGAGACGTTGGCATTTGGAGGGGATGTTACGTCCATTCTGGAGGATCAATCATCCTTTGAATGGACTGTTGTAGGCAGAAGTGCGGGAGAAAACGGTCTTCAAAGCTCTAAATATGATGCCGTTGTGTATATACCTTCGGACTTCTCTGACAAAGTGATGACATATGATGAGGAAAGACCAGTAAAAACAAATCTGAACTATAAAGTTCAAACACAACTGAATGCTGTAAACAAAGAAAAAGTCCTTTTAGAGATTGAAAAGGCTACTAAAAGAGTGAATAACAAGATGTCCTCACTCTATTGGAATTATGTATCGGCAGACATGGAGAATATCCGTGCCGAATTCGATGAAATCCTACAAAAAGAGCAGGCTTTCCAAGAAACGATGCTGTCGTTCTATAAACCAAGCTCGAAAGATTTGGCCGGCCAAATCCAACAACAGACCTCGATGCTGTCTAACCTGCAAAACTCGATTCAGCAGGCAGACAGCCGTGCACCACAGCAGCAAAACACGCTGTCATCGTTTGAACAAAGCCTTTCCAGCTTTGTTGAATATGTCAATCAGTATAGAGAATATCAGGATAATCAAAAGCAATTACTCGCGGATATTCAATCACAATCGGTTGAAATGATCAACGCGTCAACTGAAAATCAGCAGCCAAGATATTTGAAAGCAAAATCGCTATTCTCTGATCAAAGTGAATCCCTTGCTGCAGGAATGACCCAACTAAATAGTAGTATGGAAACGAACCAGGCGGTGTTTACAGATTTACAAGAACGCAGGTTTGAAGAAGTAGGGAGGCAGGTAGAAGATTTTTACTCATTCCAGGAACGGGTGTTGAACTTCTATCAGCAATTGCAGGACACCACGACTTTAAATAACCTGCAAGGAAGTATTTTTGAACTTAACAATAAGCTGGCTGAAGGTGACGGAGAGATTTTTAATCCACCCGCTCCTCCTGAAGTTCCTGAACCACCAAAAGACGGAGAGGAACCTGACCCTCAACAGGTCATCATTTCCTCCCAGGAAGGTGAACCCGGACCAGGGGAACCAAGCGATCCTCCTCCTGCACCACCGAATTTAGATCCGGAAATAGGTGAATTGACGGCCATTTCAACAGAAATCGATGCGTTGAAAGAAACACTGACTAATTTAACAGAACCAACACCTGAAGCTATAACCGAGGCAGTTAACAATATTCAAACAATCAATGATCGCATCCTGCAGGTTCGAACGCAGCTGCAAGGAAAAAATAATAGCTCAGAAAACCCTCTGCAGGCAGAAGTGGATAGACTGTTGGGAGAAGTATCAAGACTTCTTGAAGATAATCAGACATTAATTGATAAAATCGATGAACTGACCAAGCAAGTTGAAACTCTTACAACTGAAAATCAAGATCTTAAAGATCAGGTAACGACATTGACTGATACGAATGAAGCTTTGATTAACCAATTGGAAATGTTCTCTGACAATATTTCCAATATCGTTGCGGAAATCGAGGATAAAGAAAGCTCCATCCTGAACTCAGCCGCATTATCTGAAAATAGAAGAAACACTCTATATGGTTATTTTTCTCGAGGGATTAATAACTATAAACTTATGGATCTTCTACAATACTACTCTTACCTGGATCGGTATGAAGCGACTCTTAACGGTATGTTATCGGAGAATGGAGTAAAAGCGGCCGTTCTTCAAGATGAAGAACTGAAAAATGAGATTAATGAGATTCTGAAAGTAAGCCAGTCTGAACAAGCGGAGTGGGAGCAGTTAAATACAGGGCTGCCGAATACAGAGGATGCTCTTAACACGCTTCAAGACTCATTTACCGTGTTTGCAGCAGAATACAACCAAACTCTTGATGACCAGCAATCTCAGCTTACAGAGAGCCTGAATGCGATCAATCAAGAAGCGACAAACGTATTAAATCGTATACAACAGCCGGATCAAGCGGCTCCAACTCCGGTATCAGGGGCAACAGGGCCAGATTTAGTAGGGAACCAGAAGCAAATTGGAAGTGAAATTAAGTCTATCCATTCCTTCCTGGATACAGTGAGTGAAAGCCAAGATACAATCGTGTCCTATACAAATGAGCTTCAATCGAATGTATCCAATGTTCAAAGCGATGCGGATACACTGAATAATAAGTGGGCGACAAATGTAGCCTCCACTCAATTAATTCGCGATGATGTATTTAGTGTTTTAGGGAACGCGTTCGTTGACGGACAATCCAATGGGTATGTGTATGATTTCTTGACGAATCCTCTTAATGTTAATGGAGATGTCCCGGAGGAAAAGAAAGCAAGTGCACTGCCACCTGTTGTGATTTTGTTTATTATCTTGTTGTCCAGTTTACTTATCGGATACACAAGCTATTACTTCCAAAATGCTCCCCTTTGGATACAAGGGGTGATATTCCTACTATTAAATCTCATTGTAGGATTTGTTATTAGCCTTTATGGATTGGACATTTATCCACTAGTTGAATCCCGTTCAGTTGAGTGGACGATCTTTACCATTCTCCTTCTATTAGCAGGATCAGGATTAATCCGTGTTGCTTTTGTCACGCACCGGTTATTGGGCTGGTTTGTGTCTGTAGGACTGGTAGCACTGTTCGTGACCCCATTATTGGCATTAACAACACCTAATTTTACATTTAAAGACCCGATGTCGACCGTTTATATGTCGATACAATATGGATCAGACTCTTTATTTAATCAAGCTGTCATTGTACTGGGTTTGATCGTTATCGGGCTAACCATCGTGCAGGTGTTATTAGACAAACGCTCTAATAGAACATCTGATGAGGGTACGGAAGCGTATGAGGGGTAAAATACTGATTCAATTGATATTAATAGGGGGCATTGTCAGCATGTTTGTGCCCCCTATTTCTGCAAATACAAACATTAATGATTTAATCCCGAATGACTATCAGAACAATGATTTCAAAAAGAATACTGACCTCATCCATGATCAGACGCTCACAAATGAAAAGATAAAAATCCCTGAAGAACAAAAAAGCTTAACATTTGAAGGGATTTCCATTAACAAATTGAATGAGCTCACTGATAAGTTATTTAAAAGTGAAGAAAAAGATACAAATACTATTAAAGCTAAAGCAGAAAACCTGAAACTGTTTAGTGAATCCGAATCGGCAAGATTGGGGAGTCTTGAGGAAAGAAGTCAGAATGGTTCTTCCCTTCCTATCTTGATTGCTGTGTTAGTAGGTATCTGTGTGTTACTTCTCATCATTGTTATTGTCATTTGGAGTCGATCGGCTCAAGGAAGCAAAGGTTGAAAAAATAATAAAGGGGAGCCCGTTTTAGTGCGGGTTCCTCTTCCTCTTTTACCTTCTCGTCTCACTTACCAACGCATGGGTGTTCTCCTCTGAATCCTGAAAAAACACCATCCATGTTTCCATATGATCCATCTAAGCCACAATATAATAATGGAATATAACTCCTGTGCAAGTTCATTGACGGAAGAGAAACATTTATAGATAATATGTTTATATGATTAAACATTTAAACTTTAATTGTAAGGATGATCTATATGAAAGCAATGACCATAAAACAATATGGGAAAACTATTCCTTTAGAACTTACTGACCTTCCGATTCCGGACATGGGAGAACACGATGTTTTAGTGGAGATTCACGCAGCGAGTATCAACCCTATTGACTTCAAGATAAGGGATGGCAAGGTGAAAATGCTATTGAGCTACAAGATGCCATTGGTGTTGGGGAATGACTTTTCCGGTAAGGTGATTCAATCAGGTTCCAAGGTGAGTAAGTTTCAAATTGGGGATGAAGTGTACGGCAGGCCACGCAAGAATCGGATCGGTACGTTCACTGAGTACCTTTCTGTCCATGAAGATGATGTTTCATTGAAACCGGAAAACCTTACGTTTGAAGAAGCAGCGTCCCTTCCTCTGGTTGGTTTAACCTCATGGCAGGCATTCCATGAAATCCTTCAGCTGAAACCGGACCAGAAGATCCTTATCCACGCCGGAGCGGGGGGAGTCGGGACTTTTGCCATTCAGCTTGCAAAGGAAATGGGTGTATTTGTAGCCACAACCGCAAGTGAAAAGGGGTTTGATTTAGTTTCCTCTCTCGGAGCAGATAGAGTGATCAACTACAGGGAAGAGAAATTTGAGGAGATTCTAAACGAATATGATGCTGTGTTTGATACGTTAGGCGGTGATGTCCTCGATCGTTCGTTCCGTATACTCAAGCCTCATGGGAAAATCGTGTCTGTTTCTGCAGTGCCAAACCGCAGATTTGCCGCAGAAAACAATCTTGGTTTCATAAAATGGCTCTTATTTTCTGTAGTTAGCAGAAATATAAGTGCTCTCGAAAAGAAGTTTAACGTAGACTATCACTTCTTATTCATGAAGCCCAGCGGGGAACAGCTGGAAAAAATCAAACATCTTGTCGAAAAAGGGAGTATTCGCCCTGTAATAGACAGGGTGTACTCCCTTGAAGAGGCTCAGGAAGCCGTTCAGTACGTCGAAACGGGCAGAGCTAAGGGTAAGGTAGTCATCCAGGTGAAGAAGCCAATATAACGCAATATAACGCAATATAACGCAATCTAACGAAATAAGACCTGTGAGAGACTTCGGCATGTTGAATGTCGAAGTTTTTTTTCGGTTTTTTGTTATCTTTTCCGTTTAACGAGTCCTTTTTATAACCTATTATTTGTTCAATATATTTGGTAATCTTCATCCTCTTTCATACCTGATAATTTTATTTTCATATCTCTATTATTAGATATTTCTTATTAGCTACATATTATTTATCCCCATTTTCAATGAAAAAAAGGTAGATTCCTAGTTTCACAAAGTAGTAGAATGAGCACAATTTCAAGTAATAATTTGTAAAAAAATCAAAGTTTACAAAAATGTATACTTGTAAACGAAAACGTATACAAGTGTGTACGGAAATGTATACATGTACACAAACAAGTAAACATATTGGTGTGTAAGGATGTGTACAAAAAACGTACACAACGATACAAAAATGTATACAATTCCTCTCTATCTTGACATCAACATTCGATAGAAAAGTAGGATTGACCGGTGAAGAGAAATTGTATACTCTGAGAGTAAGAGTTGAAATTTTATGACAAATTCTTACTCATGAATGAAAGGATGATTTTAATGACGAATTCACGAATTGCAGCCATTGACGTTGGTAATGATTCTCTTAAAGGTATTTTTGGAAAGATGGACGGTGAGGTGAATATTCCAAACGTCATCGCAAGGGATATTGAAGATCGTCCAATTATCGGAATTGAGGAGCTGGATACACAAGACCCACTAGACGGCATACATATCCGTGTCCACTCCCCTACTCTGAAAGATAACAATGCGATTTATCGTGTCGGGAATCTGGCGACGAAGAGCAATAACTCTACTGAACTGGATCCGGGAAGCAGTAAGTCAGAAGAAGATCAAACACTGATCATGCTGTTTGCTTCTATTGCTCTTGATGCAGCACGTAACGACTCTGAATTCAAAAAGAATAATAAGGTAATAGAAGCAAACTATACATTGGGTACGGGTCTTCCCCTTCGCGAAGTTAAGGAAGGTAAAGATGTCGGGTACCGTTCAAGATTATTAGGTTCTGTACACCAAGTAGAGTTCCTGGTAACCCCCCGTTATCAAGGCATCAAAGTGAATATTAAATTTGATGAAGTAAAGGTATACCCTGAAGGCTTCGCAGCATTCATCAACCTTGTAATGGATAACAATCTGAACATCATTAATAAAGACCTTATTGATAAGCGTATCTTAATTCAAGATATCGGTGGCTTATCGACGGATATCGCGGTCATTAAGGACCGAAAAGTAGACGATGATAAAGCCCAAGGTTTTAACCTTGGTGTTTCTGAATCTCTTGAATGGATCCGAGAGGAAATCCGCTCAAGACATGGTATCGAGCTCGACAGCCGACGTGATGTGGTAGAAATCATCACGAAGAAAAATGATCGTAATCATATTATGGTTAAAGGAAGTCGTACAAGCGTACATGACATCGTTGACCGTATTATGCTTGAACTTGCTAAGAAGCAATACCGTCACCTTCGCAATATGTGGCAAAAGAATTCTCAAACGGAAATCTGCTACTTCATTGGTGGGGGATCAAGCGTCCTGAAAGAGTATATCAAGACGCTTAATAACAATCTTGATGGGTATAATATCGACTTCTTTGAAGATGAGAAGGAAAGCATTTGGATGATGGCCAATGCTTATTACAAGCTGATTGCTGACTTCTCAAGAAAGACCCAAAAACAACAAACCCAGAAAGAAGAACAAAAATTAGCGAAAACCAAATAGGGTGATGGTATGAATGGAAAAGGGATGTCGAGGGGACAGCCGATTACGTTTCGAATTCCTTCTGATACACCTGATCATGTATTAAAGCATTTACAAAAGCTAAAGGAAACGGAAAAACGAAATTTCTCCAGTAAAATTGCAGAGCTTGTATTAAATGGAGTAAATGATACGATTTCCAAGCAGAGAGAAGCCATTACAATCCCACTTCCGAAGGGATTGGATAAATCCCAGCGTGACTGGTTGAAGCATGAACACTCAGAAGCGCTGTTGGGGAGTATCGTGTACCAACTGCTTTCAAACCCGGTTCGTACAGCCTCTCTTCTAGCTTCCTTAAGCAGCAATTCGTTGGATATTGATGAAGCGCTCTATCTTCAGGAAGAATCTGCAGCAAGTCACGATTCATCAAGAGAGTGGTCCCTTGATCAAGTGATGGATGATGCACCGGATGAAGATGTAATAGATAAGCGTTCTTACTCTACTGACGAAGAATTGGACAACTTTGATTGGGACAGTGCCATGAAGCCCCAGGAAACCGTTGAAGAAGAACCTAAAGAAGAAACGATGGAAGATCTCTTAGGCGATTTTCTTTCTCAAATGAATAAATAGGAAAAGAACCAGAAGCAAAGCTGAAAAGCGTGATGCTTCTGGTTCTTTTTTTTGCAAAGATTTTTTCATAAAGAATCATTTACACCCTTCCCCCCCGATGAAAATCACATTCTTCCTTTCATTTCAACCCGATTTCTCCTTTAGAAACTGTAATCAATTTGTCTTATTTGAATTATTTTTTCTCCAAAAAACCTTACAAGCCAGATAACTGTAAGAGAGAAATGTTACAAGGTGAAAAAAACGTACTTAAACATGTATAAAAAATGGCAGTTTACTTCAAATGATTTCCACCTCCTGGTTTAGCATAGGTGGAAATCGAGGTAAACACCGATTAAACCGAATATAAAACTTGCACCCAGTCATTGGCTACACCAATTAAGAGGAGAGATTCGATGAGTATTCAAAAAAGTAACGATAGCTCAAGTCTCGCAGAAGTAATTGATAGAATCCTGGATAAAGGAATAGTCATTGATGCATTTGCCAGAGTTTCCTTAGTGGGAATAGAAATTCTTACAATAGAAGCGCGAGTCGTCATTGCAAGTGTAGATACATGGTTACGATATGCAGAGGCAGTTGGGCTTTTAAGAGACGAAGTTCAAGAAGAAGGGTTAGCGAAGCAGGAAAATGAAAGAGGAACAGCGTTTAGCATTTAAACAAGTAAATAAAATATAGTTTTACTATTTTGGTAGAAAAGAGGATGAATATGGCAGAAACAAAAAGCAGTCAACAAGTAGAAGAAAAGAAAAGCACTGAAGAAACCGAAGAGCAAACAGCTGAAAACAGACAATCCATGAATTATGCGATTATCGGAGGAGTAGTCGGGGCTGGTATCGGATTACTTTCAAATCCTGGTACAGGTAAGAAAGTAGTGGACAGTTTAGGGAAGTCAGAAGTGATGAAAGCCGCTACTAAAGAACTGAGAAGATCAGCACAGGAATTCCTGACAGAGCAAGCCATTATTACCTTGAGACAATCGGCTACCGGATATATGAGCAAGTTGGAAGGCGGTTTGCTTGCACCAAAGAAGAAAAAAGAAGAGGCATCGGAAAACACTGATGCCAAGGCAGATAGCGGCGAGAACTCTTCCAATCAATCAGAAGAATTAGAAGAAATCAAAGAAGAAAACAAGAATTTGAATGAGCGTTTAGAACGTATCGAAGAAATGCTTAACAGCTTAGTGGAGTCTAAGAAATAGTCGCATCCCTGAAGGGGGCATTACATGAGTAAGCCGATGAAAAAAGCAGTTGGCAAGATGGCTAAAAAAGCATACGATCACGCTCCAGAGCCTGTGAAAGAGAAAGTGAAAGACACGATGAAAGAGAAAGCGAAAGAAACATTTGTGAACAGTGTTGAAGGCGGTATTCAATCAAAAGCAGGCGAAGCATCCGAGAAGTTAGAGAAGGCAAAAGAGAAAAATGCGGCCAATGTTCATACCAAAGCTGAAGAAGCTAAGGAAAAAGTCCAGGATGTCCTGCTTTCCGTTCGGGAAAAGATAGGAAATGCCAAAGAAGCAGGTGAAGAATTTCAAAAGAAAATTTCTTCATCAAATGATAAACAAACAAAAATGAATGGCGCTGCAAATATTAAAGGAGCAAGTGACATCAAGAGCTCCTTTAACATAAAGAGTTCTACAGAAATCAAAAGTTCAGAAAACATTAAATCTTCAAAAGACATTAAGACGATCTGTTCTTAAACACCGGAAGGAGAATAACAATTGGCTATTCAAAAGAGTAATAATAGTTCAAGTTTAGCAGAAGTGATTGACCGTATCCTTGACAAAGGTATTGTCATTGATGCATTTGCAAGAGTATCTGTCGTTGGGATTGAAATTTTAACGGTTGAAGCAAGGGTTGTCATTGCAAGCGTAGATACATGGTTGCGTTATGCAGAAGCAGTGGGCCTACTTCGAGATGATGTCGAAGAAAACGGCCTTGCTACTCAGCAGAATGAAAGAAGCTCCCAGTTCAGCATTTAAATGGAGTGACAGCAAAAGAATATGTGTTTGAAGGGGGCCATTATTGGCACCCTCCCCCTTCAACTACAGTAGGAGGCAACTATGGTAATCAAAGAAATCATGAATAGTGTGACGGATTTCTTCAATGAACATGTAGCTCCAGTCCATAAGATTACGTCGGTGGAATTGACAGAAGACGAAGGATGGAAGCTTCAAGTCGAGGTAATTGAAGAAAAAGAATATATGAAGAAATATGCTAAAGACGAAATGCTGGGAACATATGATGTTCTTCTCAATAAAGAAAAGGAAGTCACATCATTTAAACGACGGGATATCCGTTACAGAAGTGCCATCGGACAGGAAATGTAGTGGATGAGCGAGTAGGAGGGAATTGTAAGTGACGGTCTTAACAAAACGGATCAAAAAGGATAGCAGGGCATTAATCCAAGACGATGAAACGAAAGAATTGCTTTCGCGCTCATTGCAATACCTTAAAGCTGGATATCCTGTACATTTTACAGGTCCTTCCGGAGCCGGAAAAACGTCTCTTGCTCTGGCACTTGCCAAGAAGAGAAAAAGACCGGTGATGCTCATGCACGGAAATCATGAACTGAATAATAAAGACTTAATTGGTGATTTCACAGGTTATACGAGTAAAAAAGTGGTCGATCAATATGTTCGATCTGTTTACAAAAAGGATGAAAGTGTCACCGAAACATGGAGAGACGGTCGTTTACTGGAAGCAGTAAAGAATGGCTATACCCTTGTATACGATGAATTTACAAGATCACAGCCGACAACGAATAATATCTTTCTATCCATTTTAGAAGAAGGAATCATTCCTTTATATGGATCGAAGCTAACGGAACCTTTTATTCGCGTACACCCGGAATTTGCAATCATATTTACTAGTAATCCTGCAGAATATGCAGGGGTTTATCAAACACAGGATGCTCTCCTGGATCGGTTGATTACCATTAGCGTAGATTACAAGGGAGCAGAACAAGAGGCAATGATTGTATCGGAAAAAGCAAACTTGGTTATGAGTGAAGCAAGAGCGATTACAACACTTGTCTCTACATTACGTGATCAATGTACAAACGAAATGAACGGACCGAGCTTGCGTGCTTCCTTAATGATCGCGAGGCTCGCCATTGAATCAGACATCCCCATAGACGGTAAGGATTCAGACTTTCAACGTCTATGTGTTGATATAGTAGCACACAGTTTAAGCCGATGTATCGATGGAGAAAACCCACAAGAAAAAGCAGAACAACTGATTATAGATGCATGCAAAAGTATGAAGATATCTGAGGAATAAAGGAGAGTTTCATGATGAGTCAGGAAGAAATGGGAATTTATATATTTTGTGCCATCCAGACAGAAGAAGACGATCAATTTGGTTCCATTGAAATCGAAGGTGAGGAACGCGAGACGTTCACGATCAGATATAAGGACGCCGCTATGGTAGCAGCAGAAGTGCCGATGAAAATCTATCATCCTAAGAAGCAGAATTTACTCATGCACCAAGGTGCCGTATCACGGGTGATGGATCAAAAAGATACGGTCATCCCGATCAGCTTCGGGAATGTCTTTAAATCAAGAGACGATGTGCAGGCTCTTCTAGAAAACCTTTATCCTCAGTTCGAAACCCTTTTCCCGGCAATTAAAGGGAAAATCGAGCTGGGCTTAAAGGTTATCGGTAAAAAGGAATGGCTGGAAGCGATGGTTAAAGAAAACCCGCAGGTAGAAAAAATGGCATCAGCCGTTAAAGGGAAATCTGAATCTGCCGCGTATTATGATCGCATTCAGCTTGGAGGAATGGCTCAGAAGCTATTTACTTCCCTTCAAAATGAGGTGAAGCAGGAAGTCTATGCCCCCCTTGAGGAAACAGCCGTATCAGCAAAGGCAAATGACCCTTCAAGTGAAAAAATGCTTCTCAACGCTTCTTTCTTAATTGATCGGGACCAGGAAGAAGTCTTCGATCAAAAGGTGAACGAAGCACATGAAAAGTGGAAGGATAAGGTCGAATTTAACTACACTGGCCCATGGCCGGCATACAATTTTGTCAATATACGCTTGAAGGTTGAGGAAGGCTGATGATTCATAAATTGGTGAGTGCACCAATTAATTTAGTCATTAAAGTCGGCGAAAAGATTAAAGAAGAAGCAGACAAAGAATTATACGACCTTCCTACCATTCAACAAAAGTTGATTCAGCTTCAAATGATGTATGAATTAGGTGAAATTCCTGAGGAAGCATTCCAGGAAAAAGAAGATGAGTTACTAGCACGATATGAAATTGCGAAACAGATGGAAATGGAGCAATGGGAAGAACTAACGAAAAAGAAATAAGGGTGATCAAATGAGCGATTTACTTTATTTATACGGCTTAGTCCCAACAAAAGAAGCAAATGAAAAATCTCTTCCCTCCATGAAAGGATTCGATGGAGAAGGTGAACTTTATACAATTGAAATCGGTGACGTGACAGCAATTGTCTGTGATCTGCAACCGAATGAATACTCAGAAGAAACCATTAAGGACAAAGTCGATAACGACATGGACTGGCTTCAGGAAAAGGCGTTTCATCATCACGAAACCGTTCTGATGGTTTCAAAGATGTATACCATCATTCCCCTGAAGTTCTGTACATTGTACAAGAACGAGGATAGCCTTAAGTCCACGATAGAAGGCAGTCGAAACAAGCTGGAAACGACCTTTACTCAGCTGGATGGCAATGAAGAGTGGAACGTCAAAATCTACTGTGACGATAAGCTGCTGAAGAAGCAGGTAAGCGAAAGCAATCCGTCTATCGAAGCCAAAAGAAAAGAAATCAGTGAATTACCAAAGGGCAGGCAGTTCTTTGAAAAGAAAAAAATCGATCAGCTGATTGATCGGGAGCTTGAAAACGAAAAGAATCGACTCTGTGAAGAGGTTCATGAAAAGCTGAAGGAACATTCCCTCCATGGAAATATCAAAAAAAATTGGAGTAAGGATGTAACAGGCAGACAAGAACATATGGCTTGGAATAGTGTGTTTCTCCTTCCAGTATCCAATGTTGATGAATTTGTAGATGAAATTAAGCAATACGAGGAAGAACTGGGACACGCCGGTTGGAAAATTGAAGCATCCGGCCCTTGGCCACCTTATCATTTTTCTAGTTTTTCTTAATCACAAAACAAGGAATGAGAAATATGACAGTAAGAGAATCGATAGAAAACAAAGATATTGCACTTATAGACATATTGGATGTCATTCTCGATAAAGGTGTGGCGATAAAGGGAGATTTGATTATATCCATTGCAGGTGTCGATCTCGTGTATCTGGATTTGAGAGTGCTGATTTCCTCAGTTGAGACATTGGTTCAACACAAGCAAGGAACACGTAAAACGGTAACGTCCGATCAATTCGATAAAGAAAGGGAGGGATTGATTCATGCCACAGGCCAGCGGGACAAATGGGCGAATTAATTTCGACCCGGAAAAAGCAGAACAAGGCTTAGCGCAACTTGTATTGACCGTTGTAGAACTATTAAGGCAAATCGTCGAAAGACATGCAATGAGGCGTGTTGAAGGCGGTACTTTAACGGATGAACAAGTGGAGAATCTGGGCATTGCCCTTATGAATCTCGAAGAAAAAATGGAAGAGTTAAAAGAGGTATTTGGTCTTGATGCAGAAGACTTGAATATAGACCTTGGTCCTTTAGGGAGCTTAATGTAAGGCCGATTAGGGAGGTTACATGATGGGAATGGAGCATCCGGTACAATCCAACACAATAGTGGATGTATTAGAAAAGATATTAGATAAAGGTGTGGTCGTAGCAGGAGATATTACGGTGGGAATTGCCGATGTCGAGCTGCTTACGATTAAAATCCGCTTAATCGTTGCTTCTGTAGATAAAGCAAAAGAAATAGGCATGGACTGGTGGGAAAATGATCCTTACTTAAGTTCCAAAGCCGCAGATAACAACACGAAAGCACTTGAAGAGGAAAATAAGAAATTACAGGAACGATTGGAATCACTTGAAAAGAAACTGGATACGAACCGTCTGAACCAGGCGGAAACAAACTAATTGGAGGTTTTACCGATGGCAGAAAAAAATACGCAAAACACGACAGTTGAGAATCAAGGACAAGAAAAGGATTCAACAAATGAGAATAAAACAAGAAGAGGCGGCCCTATTAAGAGAACCGTAGCTGGAAGTCTGTTGGGAGCAACTGTAGGGTATCTGGCAACACCTGAAAATGGAAAAAAACTTTTAGATCGTATCGATCAAGAGAAAATCAAAAGCAAAAGCCTGGACTTTGGGAAAGCAGCAAAAGAAAGATCCAGAAAAGCTGCTGTGTCACTAAAATCTTCAACAGCCAACTTGTTTAAGCGTGATAAAGATGAGGAAGCGTCTGAAGACACGGAGACTGACGTGAATTCAACTGAAACGAACAGTTCTGAAGATGAGTCGAACCAGGACTATGACGCCCTTAAACAAGAAAATGAGGAACTTCAGAACCGCTTGCAGCAATTAGAAGAGAAAATGAATCAAATTGCCGCGACTCGTGAAGATGGAAGTGATGACGAGGAAGACGAGGATGAAGAAGAAACCACTTCTAGAAAGAAAGCTTCTAAAAAGTCCAAAGAAGAAGCGACAGATGAAGAAGAAGACGATGAAGAAGACGAAGACACTAATGAAGATGAAAACGAAGAAGACGATGATGATAGCGACGATGAGGAAGAAACTTCAAGCAAGAAGAAATCAAACGGTAAGTCAGGTTCAAAGGGTAAGAAGCGTTCTACCCGCAAGACAAACGCTAAAAGTAAAAAATCTGCTAAAAAAGATGATGATAAAGACGAAGATCAAGAAGAAGATACAACACTCTCTACCGAAGACGATACAGTAGCTTAACGTAAAAAGGAGATGTGAAAATGAGTTTAGAATCAGGTACAGGGAAGGATAGTATCTTAGAATTTTTTGTACAAGCATCAAACAAGCATGACTTTTCATTAGACATCACGTTAAACGTCAAAGGAGCCGTCATAACAGGTACTCTCGTTTCTGCAAAGGAATACTTCGACTCATTAAGTGAAACCTTTGAGGATGGCAGTGAAGTGGCCCAGAAGCTTAGTGAGGAGCTGGCGAAGGCCGGAGAGTCAGTAGATGAAAACCAGAGCGCTGAAGCCCATTTCATTCATTTGAAGAACACCAAGGTGTACTGTGGCGACAGTAAGCCAACCCCTTCCAAAGGGAAAATCATGTGGCGTGGGAAAATAAGCGAGGTTGACGGTTTTTTCTTGGGGAAGATTGCAGAATCGAAAAGTAGTAAATAGCACTAAAAAAGCAACCAGGTACAGTAACTGGTTGCTTTTTTGGTTCTTGAAATGTACGGGTAAGTAATTATTTCCCGGGGAGGATTTACCCTATTCGACAAAAAACTCCTTTCAATTTATTGGAAAGGAGTAGGTGTGATTGACCTAGTTACACAAGGATGACCCATAGCAGTAAAGTGAATACAAGAGCCGTTAAACCCTGAACCAGCGTAGCTGCAGTTTGCGCCTTATAAGCATCTGTGACTTTCATTCCGCTGAATTGGGTTACAACCCAGAAATAACTGTCATTGACATGACTGACTGTCATAGCCCCTGCACCAATGGCCATAACGACTAAAGCAAGAGGCACGGCTCCATCAATCCCCATTTGTGGAAGTAATGGAGCTATCAGGGATGAAGTAATGACAAGTGCAGCGGTAGAAGATCCCTGAGCCGATTTTAATAGAGCTGCAACAATAAATGGAATGAGTAAGACCAGTGCACCGGAAAGTAATCCCCCGTCGGCGATTCCTTGAATCAATTCAGCAACGGGAGTCGCCTTGATAACGGAACCGAATGCTCCTCCTGCGCCTGTGATTAATAGAATATTGGTTGCATCTTTCATACCTTGAGTTACCCAGCCATTCAGGGTTTCTTCATTCCATTTCGGCATGAGGGCAAACGCAGACAGGACACCTATAAGCAAAGCAACAACAGGGGAACCGATGAATAAGAGAACATCCGCTGCTCCGCCTTTCCATTGAAAGAAGCTGACGACTGATCCTGCACCAATCAATAGGATGGGAAGTACAATCGGAGCAAAGGATTTGAACGTTGAAGGAAGTTCCCCAAAGGATTTGACAATCTCATCATAATCCAGATCCAGTTCTTCTTCACCCTCGATTTCAATTTTACTTGCGACCTTAATGGCCCAAAGATAACCTGCTAGAATCGTAGGAATGGCTACAATCAACCCGATTAAAATAATGGTTCCTAAGTAGTCGCTGGCACCGATGTTTCCAGCTGCGGCAATAGGGCCTGGAGTGGGCGGTACCAGAGTATGGGTGGCATATAACCCCGTTGCCAGTGCAACAGACATGGAAGCTAAGGCTACTTTTGCACGCTTTGCCAAAGCTTTTTTTAAGCTTGAGAGAATGACGTATCCGGAGTCGCAGAAGACAGGGATACTCACAATGGCACCGATTAGGGACATGGCCAGTTGAGGTCTCTTTTCCCCCACTAAACGCAGAACCACTTCTGCCATTCTGAGAGCGGCACCTGATTTCTCTAGAATCGTCCCGATAATGGTACCGGCAACGATGACGATACCAATATACCCCATTAACCCTCCAAACCCGCCGTTGACTGCTTCTACGACTGTATTCAGTGGTAAGCCTGCAAATATACCAACCAAGAACGCGGCAAACAATAACGATAGAAAAGGCTGAAGCTTCAATTTTGCCGTTGTGAAAATGATAAATCCTACCCCTAATACAATAACCGTAAATAACCAGATTCCTGACATAAGATTTTCCCCCTTTATCTTTCTCCCTTTGTTACGTGTAAAATTCGTGCGATGTTCCTTGTTTCATGGTAAAGCAGTTCTTCAGCCCGACTGATGCTCTCAGCAAGGTCAATTGGTCCAATGGCAATGGAATGACAGCTGGTAAAGTCTTCGTATAAAGTTTGATAACCTTCTCCTAAGCTCCCTGCAATAAGTGATACTGGAGTTTGATGCTGTTTTGCGATGGTTGCAATATAGGAGGGTAGTTTACCAAACAATGTTTGATGATCACTTTGTCCTTCACCGGTGAGAATCCAATCAGCCTCCCGAATGGCAGTTGAAAGATTGGTCGCTTCAGCAACCAGCTTTGCTCCGGATTCGATTGTTCCGTTTAAATGCATAAAGGCAAAGCCAAGTCCTCCGGCCGCACCGGCACCTTTCGTATCTTGAAAATCGATTCCTTTTTCTCTTTTAAGTAATTGACTGTAGTGAAGCAGCTGTTGATCAAGCTCCTTCACCTGATCTTTATTGGCTCCTTTTTGTGGACCAAATACAGAAGAGGCTCCTGTTTCACCGCATAAAGGGTTCTCGACATCTGAAGCAATGTGAAAGGTACACTCTTTTACAAGGGGATGAAGGCTGCTCCAGTCCACTTTGGAAATGAATCTCAGATCTTTTCCAAAGGACCCGACAGCGATCCCTTCTTCGTCATAGAAGCTGACGCCGAGTGATTGCAGCATTCCGAACCCTCCATCATTCGTCGAGCTTCCGCCTAGAGCAATAATGAAGCTTCGGTAACCTTCTTCTATGGCTGTTATAATAACTTCTCCAATCCCATACGACGTTGTGTAGTAGGGATTGCGTTTTTCAATCGGCACCATTGGTAAGCCTGCAATGGAAGCTATTTCAATAACGGCTGTCTTTTGATCTCCTGACACACCGTACTCAGTGTGAACTTTTTCTCCTAAGGGACCGGTTGCGATCGTTTTTACTTTTTTTCCTCCCGTTGCGTAAATTAAGGTCTCAAGCGTTCCTTCGCCACCATCGGCCATGGGGATGACGTTCGTTTTAAAGCTCGAAGATTCATCAAGAAAGGCTTTTTCCATAATGGTTCCAACCTCGAGTGAGCTTAAACTTCCTTTAAATGAATCGGGGGCAATAAGAATATTCATAGCGGCTCCTTTTTTCAGAAAATATAATCTATTCTTTTATTTAACCAATTTAGGTAAGCGGTTACAATGTGGATTCATCTAAACAATTCTTCATAAAATGAAAAAAGATTGTGCATGTGCACAATCATATTTTACAACTCTTTATTCATTTCCTGGATAATTAGGATAAACCGAAGTAATATGGCGTCATCAAATTGCCGTGGATTTAGACCTGTCAGTTCCTCGACACTTTCAAGCCTGTACAGGAGGGTGTTTCGGTGAATATGTAATGAGTTCGCCGTTTCTTTCATGTTTAATTGGCAATCGAATAATCGTTGTAATGTATGTCGCAAGGTGGTACTCAATTGAAGGATTCGTTCATTATAACGGTCCATAAATTCCTTACGTACATCAATGGGGATTTGCTTTATGAAATCCATGATCCCCCATTCCTGGATATGAATATAGCCGGTGAACTGTGGAAAGCGTTCCTGTAATTCTAGGGAGTTGTGTGCTTCCAAATAAGATTTTCTGTACCCGCTAACTCCTGAATATACATTGCCTACAGCCGTTTTCACCTTGACATGCTTTTCCTGTAAATGGTGTTGCAAACGTTTTGCCAGAATTATCGCTTCTTCCTCAGAGGGGCAAATACTTGAAGGGATTCCTATGACGCAGTGGGAGTCGGTAATGAAGGATTGAAAGTGCACCTTTGGTAATTGAAGCTTCATTCTCCTTAATAGCTCTTCTTTGACCATTGGTAAAGGAAGGTTGGTTGTTGAGTGAGCGGATAAGTCGTCAAACTGAACCAACAAAATGTGAACGTTTTGGCTCGTTTCAAGATGTAAGTAGTGATGAGCAAATGCTTCATTTTTTCTTTCATCAAAATAATGAGGGTGTACCAAATCTAATAACCAATTATCCATTAATGTTTTTTGATGCTGCAATTGATTGTGGAAATGAACCTGTTGAAGCATGACTTCAACGGTGATTTTCACGATTTTCACAAACTGATCTAATTCATGTGGAGAACCTGTAACCCCAACGACGCCGATCATTTCTCCCAGGAACTCAATAGGGAGGTTGATGCCTTCTTTCGAACCATGATACTTACCTAAGTCGTGTTCAGAAATGATTAATGGTCTTTTTTGTTTGAGGACATACAGAGCCCCTTCATGTACTTGATTCATACGTGTAGAATCAGTGCTGGCAACAATCACGCCGGTCTCGTTCATAATATTAATATTAGTACTAACGATGGTTTTTAATTTTGAGATGATTGGATAAGCTAATTCTTCTGTTATATGCATGTGAAACACCTCGTCATTCGTCATGCCTTTATTCTAGCATATGTTTTCATTCTGCATATTCGGGTATAGATTACTATACAAAGGAGGTTACCTGCATGAAACGTTTAATTGGAAGACTGATCAAATGGGGACCTATTATTTACCCGTTTTATAAGAAGTACCGGAATAAAAGAAGACATAAGAAATCGATGACGTATTAAGAGGGCAGCCAACATTGGCTGTTTTTTTTATCTTTAAGGACAAATGAAAAACCCCTGGAATCCAGGGGTTTCAGTGTTTTTAATGAGTAGTCTTTCTCATCCCTCTTAGCAGTAAGCTTAACAGGAATACAAAGATGATCGCTCCGAGTAAGGCTGGAATGATGGCGATTCCTGCAAGGGATGGTCCGAAGCTTCCAAGGAGCTCTCCGCCGATCCATGCACCGATAATACCTGCGATGATGTTTCCGATGATTCCACCAGGAACGTTTTTACCTAATATAAGACCAGCTAACCAACCTATTATTCCACCTACGATTAAGTACAAAATAATACCCATCTTTCTAACCTCCATGTAATGTTTTTTGTATGTTGTTACTGATTTAATTCCCTTTTAGTGTGGAATTAAAACCTAATAGGTGGTCACTTGGAAGATTTTTTGCAAGATATACATGACATATTTAAAGGCAGGCAGCTTATCCTGATATTCCTCATATTTAACGGTGTAGGTGCCATCTTTGTTGTTCCAGGTACGGTTAAAATACTGATCAATATCTGACATGGTTTTACTGTCATTCGGTGCCACAATCTTTATATTTTCTTCTAAGTTATAATCATCTAAGTTTCTCGATGTGTAATTACTGGATCCTCCGATAACGGTACTCTCTTTCGCCCCTTTTATATAAATGAACTTAGTATGGTATTGTTCCTTATTGGTGTTGTACCAGCGAATCGTAATATGGTCATTGTCTAAGTTGTGCAGTTCTGAAGCGATTGGCAGGTTGGGTAACCCTATCTTTTCTTGACCGAAGGCATTCTGATTAGGGTCTAGTACTAATCGTACCTCTACTTCACGATCAGCCGCATTCCCTATGGCATCGATAATGTCACGATCTGCAAGATAGAACATCCCGATCCATACTTCATCCCCTTTCTTTGCTTTATTCATAGCATTGACGACACTTGTTTGAACTTTCTTTTCTGTAAGGATCTGTGCTTTAACGGAGGTCTCCCCAGGGGAAAGCTTTTTAATAGACTGATCTAAGTCTTCCTCAGTAGGGAATGCCTCTACGTTCCCCCCTGAAAATGCTGCCACTGCCTTCTCGGCTTTCACCATGTCCTTAAGTATTTCCCCTTTGACCTTGAAACCTATATTTGAGTGAAAACCGCTGGCGTCATGGGGGTTGGCGGAAAGAATAAGTCCCGCGTTCTCTGAAATGACGACTTTTCGATGATTTGCTTTTACATTTAATAATTTCAGATACGATCTCATGGTTACCTTGGGTGCAGATGAAGCCATGGGATTGGGGAGCCAACCATAGCCATCCTGACCAAACCAGCCTAGAGCAGTTCTCCAAACCCCTGAGTATAAGATATTGGGATCTCTGAGGCGGTTTAAATCGGTATAAATGACTTCAGCCCCAAGGTCTTCTAAAGGTTCCAATTGTTCAGCTGTATGGGATCCATACGTGGTATTGACAACATCACTGATGAAGATTACTTTCAGATCAGGCTTCTTTTTCATCTGTTGTTGAATTTTTTTCGATAACTTTTCACTGATTTTAGGGTAATCACGATCACCTTTTGTGTAACCATTCACTAAAAATAAGTCCAGAATAAGAAAATCTTCTGCTTCTTCTATCGTTTGATAGACTTCATTAAAGATCGAATGGTCATATTGCTCTTTCCCGTCTTTTTGGTATGTAAGGTCGTATAGGAACTCAACATCCTTTTCTGGTATGGTATAGGTGTTGCCAGCGTAGGATATCCCTGGGGGTAACGGCTTTACCCGGTGGTAAAACATGACGACGGTAAGGGTCAATACGATGATCCCTCCGATCCACCATCTTTTCTTCTTATACCACTTTTTCTTTGTTTTCAATTGAATTCCCCTGTTCTACTGTTTTTTTCTTACTATACCCTTAATGGTAGCGGAGGAATCCATGAAGGCTAAGATGAGCACGATTTTTTTACAAAGCTCTTTTCGCAAAGATTGTTGTTTTCTAATATAGAATCTGCGAGGGCTCTGTCAACCAGTTTATGCTAGATAGTGAGGGGAACTGCTCCCTTGCAGCTAGCGTTCGGCCGAGACTCCTCAGCTTACCCGAACGGGGTCTCAGCACGCCCGTACTTCTGCAGGAGTCTGCGCTGTTCCCCTCTCGATATTTAACAAAATTTTCTCTACGGAGCTTCAAGGTGTGCAAGAAAACAAAGTTACTAATAAAATTCTTCTTTCTTATAAGATAATCAATCTCTACTTACCTTAAATGAGATTGTTTGCTAAAATTCTTGTTTTAATTGTTTTCCATTTAAGGATTCATGCTTAGAAAGTTGATCCTCGCTGCAGGATGCTCGACTCCTGCGGGAATAGCTGGACAGTACGAAAAGCGGAGGGGCTTTGCCCAGGGGCGACAAGCATAAGACGAGTCTGCCGGAAAGGCGCTCTTTGCCTTTTTGGCAGACTTGGCTTATGACCTCGAGCCCCTAAGCCCCGTAGCTGGACAGGTGAGACCCCGGAGGCTCACCGCCAGCCCCGCGGAAAGCGATCATCCTGTAGCGGAAATCAACTATTACTTTCTCCCTCTACAATAAGCTACAATTTTTACGAAAAGAGCCTTTTATAAAAAATAGGTCCAGGCAAATATCTGCCTGGACCTGATCTTATTGATCGTTGATTCTTTGGCGGTATAAAAACAATAGAAAAAGGGATAACGTCATTAATACGATCAGAACAAGGAATGTATTCTGAAAGGAATCCACAGGGAATTCTGCTCCGCCCATCTCGACAATGATTCCTCCCAGAACAGAACCAGATGCACTGCCTACGAAGTGGGTAAGCTGTTTCATGCCGATTCCTGAAGCAATCAGCTCTTTACTCATCACCCGGGATACTTCGTTGGTCGAGCTTGACGATAGACTTGAGAAGCCAAAGCTCGTAAACATATAAGCCAGCATAATCATGTATTCGCTGTGGGGTGATAAGATATAAAAGATGACGGTTGAAATGATCAGAAGGATATGTGCAAGGACCATCACCTTCATATTTCCATACCGATCAATCAGTCTTCCTACATAAATAGCTGCCACTGCCGACAGCATCGCACCCGGAAAGATAATGAATCCGACCGCTGTCGGGTTTTTACCAAATACATGCTGAAGCATAAGAGGCATGACGATTAGAATCGCAAAGTGAGTGGCGAAACCCAGGAAACTCATATATAAAATCTGACGGTATCCTTTGTCCCGTATCAAGCTGGGTTGTATAAAAGGTAGTTCGATCTTATGGATCCGAATCCACAGTCCTCCAAAGAATACAACGGCACCTGCGAAATAATACCAGTCGAAAGTTGAAATAAACAGCAGAAAGAACGTAATCCCGATTCCGGTTAAAAGGCCTCCCCATACATCAAAGTACCCTTTCCTGTTCGTCTCATCCGGCAGGAAGCGGTTTAGTACAGGAATCATTCCAAGGACACATAACGTGATTAGAAATAAATAGTTCCAACTTAAATAATCGGTAATCACGCCACCTACGACCGGCCCTAATCCAAAGCCCAGGGAAGAAGCTGAGGCAATCATAGCCAATGCCCGGCCGCGTCTTGCCATCGGGACAAAACGTCCGGCAAACACCATGGATAGACCGGGGATGGCTGCAGCACCTGCCGCTTGGAATAAACGGGAGAGCAATAGCCAGGTAAAGCTATGGGCAAAGAAACCTATGAACGATGCCAGCCCGAAAATGGAAATGCCCAGGATAAGCAGCCTCCTGATCGGAATGTAGTCTGCCAGGCGCGTATATGTAATGGTGCAAATGGCGAGTACGATGGAGTATCCCGATACAATCCAGGCTCCTTCAGAAGGGGCTAAAGAGAAATCCTTTAAGACATTGGGGAGTGCTACATTAAACATGGTGGTATTCATGACAACCAGCCAGACGGTTAAGCTCAAAAGCAGAATCGTCTTTGTATAGGAAGGAGATGCCTGTGCATGTGGTTCTGCAATCATTGTGACCACCTCCATAATATATTTAGATACTCGAAGTAATATATCATAAAAAGCATGGATGTGAAATGAATTCGCTTATATGTGGAAAAGTTTAATTTATATAAAATGGTCTATTATATAAGAAGAATGGAAGAGGAGGATACGTATGTCAAAACTCAATATAAAGGCTTTTGTGTTCGATGCGTATGGAACACTTTTCGATGTTCATTCCGTCATTGAAAAATGTAATGAACTCTTTCCTGATAAAGGGGAGGAAATCAGCCAGGTGTGGCGCAAGAAGCAGCTTGAATATAGTTTTTTACGTCAATTAATGGGTACGTATACGACTTTTTTTACAATAACGAAAGATGCTCTCCATTATGCGGCTAAGCAAGCTGGAGTTGACCTTACTGAAGGAAAAGAGAAGGAATTGCTGGAGGCTTACTTGGAATTAGACCACTATGAAGAAGTAGGGAGTGTGTTGCAAGAACTGAAACCTTATCAAAAAGCCATCTTTTCCAATGGTTCACTGGATATGCTTTCTCCTCTCGTTGAGCAATCTTCCTTTGGGCATTTACTGGATGAGGTTTTGACTGTTGATGAAGTGAAGCAGTTTAAACCGACCCCGATGTCTTACCAGCTCGTACTTGAAAAGCTTGGGGTCAGAAGGGAAGAAGTACTGTTTATGTCTTCTAACCCATGGGACATTGCAGGAGCGACGAACTTTGGATTCTATACGGCTTGGATCAATCGTCAGGATAAAGTGATGGATGAATTAGGGGTCAAACCACACTTTGAATACAGAAATTTAACCGGAATTCTGGAACATATGAGTTAAGAAAAGGGGCGGACGTTTATGCCCCTGCTTTTTTTGTGCAATGAATGGACCACCGTGCCTTTGCTTCTACAATATTTTTTTCTACATTGAGTTTCGAATGCTATCAACTTCAATAATCTTCCCCCTCCCTTTCTTTTAGCATTCATTGTATAGTACAGATAGATTAATAGACTAAGAATGCATCGATGGTAGATGACTAGTTTCATTTTTTTGTAGGAAAATCGGCTTTGTATATCGAAATCTACTACGTAATTAAAAGGGAGGATGGAACATGCCTGAAAAGTTGATTCCTGTATCTGGCGTAGAAGTGGACTCTAAAACGAAATGCAAACATTACCGTACCCCCAAAGATATCATCGCAATTAAATTTAAGTGCTGTAACACGTACTATCCTTGTCATATATGTCATGACGAAATGGCAGATCATGATCCGATCCTTTGGTCAAAGAACGAGTGGAATACGAAAGCGATTCTTTGTGGAGAATGTAAGAATGAGTTAACCATTTTACAATATATGAATTGCCAATCGGTTTGTCCTCATTGTCGAGCATCCTTTAACCCGGGGTGTCAGAGTCATTATCATCTTTACTTTGAAGGATGAATTTAGGGTAAGAAATCTATAACCGATGAGTGTTTCACGTGAAACGAAAGAGGTGATGAAATGGAACATGCGACTTTTGCAGGAGGCTGTTTCTGGTGTATGGTCGAGCCTTTTGATGAACAGGAAGGAATTGAGCGTATTGTCTCCGGATATACAGGAGGTAAATCCGCAAATCCAACATATAAAGAAGTGATCTCCGGGGTAACAGGACACTATGAAGCTGTACAAATCACGTTTGATCCTAATCAGTACCCTTATGAGAAACTGCTGGATCTATACTGGAAGCAAATTGATCCGACAGATTCAGGGGGACAGTTTAAAGATCGGGGTGACTCCTATCGAACAGCCATTTTTTATCATAACGATAATCAAAAAAAACTTGCTGAAGATTCAAAACGAAAATTGGAGCAGAGTGGTATTTTCACGAAACCTTTGGTGACGAAGGTTCTCCCTGCAAGCGAATTTTATCCTGCTGAAGATTATCATCAGGATTTCTATAAGGAAAATGCCTTCCGATATGCTTTATATAAGCGTGGATCCGGGCGGGAAGATTTTTTGAAGGAGTATTGGCCAAATGATCGAGCCCATTTAAAGGAACAGCTAACAGAAATGCAATACTTTGTTACCCAGGAAAATGGAACAGAGTCACCTTACGAAAACGAGTATTGGGATAACAAGGAAGAAGGTTTATACGTTGATATCGTTTCGGGTGAACCTTTATTCACATCCAAAGATCAGTATGATAGTGGGTGCGGCTGGCCAAGTTTTACAAAGCCTGTCATGGATGCAAGCGTCAAAGAACAATATGACCTCTCTCATCGTTCTACAAGAGTGGAGGTAAGAAGCAGGGAAGCTGATTCTCATCTCGGGCATGTGTTCACAGATGGACCCGGTCCTAAAGGTCTTCGGTATTGCATCAATTCTGCTTCTTTACGATTTATTCCCAAGGGTAAGTTAGAAGAAGAAGGGTACGAAGATTTTTTAATTTTGTTTAAAGGCAGATAAAAAGACACGGCAGCGTAGGAGCCGCCATGTCTTTTTATCTTTCTATCTTTTCTTCAACTTTCTCCCAAAGGTTTTCAATTCCTTGTACACGCTTAATAGACGTTATGGTTCCTTGATGTAAGCCTTCATGCCAGTTAGCGAAGGAAAGAACTTCACCTAAAGTGGTAAACGTAGTATGTTCACCAAGAACAAACGGCTTCTCTCCTGTTTCGTCCAAGCGACCGGAGAATGCTTCTTTCATTCTTTGCGGTTGTGCCTCCAATTTCTCACGAAGTTCCTTCAGTGTGGGAGGTGTGAGTGTATTCCAGGTGTCTGGGCTCGTATTGAAGCCAAATAGCTCCCCATATTCAGGTGGAAGTGTTTTACGGTCGATTTCCCCTGCAAAGGAGTATAACAGGTTTTCCTGAGACAGTAGAATATGTCCTAAATTCCATCGGATTGAATTTCTGAATCCAGGAGGCACTTCATCCGCCTGCTGTTCCGTTGTCGCATCGAGAGCAGCCAGTGTTCGAAGCCGGATGAATTCCATTTGTTGAAATAACATTTGTTCTTGCATCATTCATTCCTCCTAATCAATTTCTCTATAACGTATTCGAGGTTGGGAGAGAGATTCCTCTACGGAAAGATGAATGGATCAGGAGAAATAAGAAAAGAATAACCTGACGCAGCGTTACTGCCGGTTATTCTTCAATCAATCAGCTACTTGTTACTAGTCTTGTGGTCGGTTTTTCTTCGTATTCGCTTGCCCGGTTGTAAACTCCACTAATTCAGAACTTGTTCGATTTTGTTTAGCATTCGTATTACTTTGAGCATTACGGTTACCTTTTTTAGTACGTCCCATTCAGAATCCCTCCCAAAAATAGTAACTCAAGCATTTATAGTTTGAGACATAATCGAGGAAATATTCTTCTGTGTATTGCGACAAAATATGTCAAATACTTTAGGATCCGGTTTATTTCCCAGGCTATATTCGACAATAATCGGAAGTTTCTTTCCAGAGGTCCGTCCCTCAATCGGTCACTTCAAACCTTGTAAGAGGTTTCTTAGCAGGTCCTTCAATTACTTCCCCATCAATGGAGAAGCGTGATCCGTGACAAGGGCAGTCCCATGTGTGGTCTCCGTGGTTCCATTCGGTTTCACAGCCGAGATGGGTACAGGTGGTGTCTACGACGTGCAGCTTACCTGTTTCATCCCGGTATCCACCACAACGTCGCCCGTTCAGATTCACCACGTCGCCTTCGCCTTTTTGTAGCTCCTGTACCTTTTTAGTTGGAATTTGAAGCTTTCCTTTAATGAGTTGTCCCGCTACATTTATGTTCTCTTTGAAGAAATGTTTGATGCTTGGATCTGCGACAAAACGGGAAGGAGTATATACGTCAGCATAAATATGGTGATTTCCTAAAATTTGTTCTGATAGAATTTGCCCCGCCAGAGTTCCGGACGTCATGCCCCATTTTTTAAAGCCTGTGGCTACGAAAATGGAAGGATGCTTTTCCGTTAATTTACCGATATAAGGAACTTTGTCTAACGTGATAAGATCCTGTGCTGACCATCTATAACGAATTTCTTCAATTCCAAGCACTTCTTCACCAAAAACTTTGAGAGCTTTATAATGATCCAACGTATCCTTTCCTTGTCCTGTTTTATGATTATCCCCACCGATCAGGATGAGATTCTCTCCATTTTCATCCTCTTGAGAACGGAGGGAACGGGTAGGATCTTCTGCACTTAAGTACATGCCTCCCGGATAATCCTTTTTCGCTTTTACTCCAAGAATGTACGAGCGTTCCGCATACATCTTTGTGAAATAAAAACCCATTCCATCATAAAAAGGAAAGTGAGAGCAGATGACAACTTGCTCGCTATCCAGATGATAACCGTCTGCAGTCACAACTTGATTGGAGTCTCCTTCGTTAATGGTTTTAGCCGCAGTTCCTTCAAATATTTGACCGCCAAGTCCCGTATAAGAATCAATCAAGGCTTTAAGATATTTTAAAGGGTGAAACTGTGCCTGGTCTTTCATTACGACTGCGTTTTTAATGGATAGATCGATCGGGAGTTTTTTGATGAGCTCTCCCATAATCTCTAACTTCTGATACGCCTCGTACTCCTTCTCGATTTTTGTAGCATATTGATCAGTAGTCGCGTATACATACGAGTCCTCTTCTGTAAAATGACAATCTATATTTTCACTGGAAATTGTATCTTTAATAAACTGAAGAGCCTTTGTCTGAGACAGATAGTATTTCTTTGCAAACTCTACTCCAAAATGCTGGATGAGCTCATCATAAATCAATCCGTGTTGAGCGGAAATTTTAGCGGTTGTGTGCCCCGTTGTTCCGTTCAATATATGATCAGCCTCAATAAGAGCCACTTTTTTCCCGCCTTTGGCTAACAGATAGGCAGTGGTGATGCCTGCTATCCCTCCGCCTACAACGGTTACGTCCACTTTTATGTTTTTATCAAGCTTTTTAAATATGGGGAGTTTAGTCGTTTCCCTCCAATAGGGCTCAGGTGTTTCAGAGAAAGCATTTTGGTGTTGTTTATCCATATGAACGCTCCTTTATCTTTCTATTCCTTACCATTCTTTCCTGAAATGTAGAAAAAATAAGTCCGAAATAGGAAAAAAAGAGACTGGCTCCCATAATGGGTCAGTCTCTTAAAGGATATTTATTATGAATGTTCAAGTACAGAACCATATTTCTCAGCAGAATCAACGGTCTGCTTTAATAGCATAGAGATGGTCACGGGGCCAACTCCGCCTGGTACAGGGGTAATCGCGCTCGCTTTTTCATAGCATGCTTCATAGTCTATGTCTCCGACGTTCCCTTTGTTATATCCCGCATCAAGAACGACAGCACCTTCTTTAAGCCAGTCACCTTGAATGAAGTTAGGTTTACCGACTGCTGCCACCACGATATCTGCAGTAGAGAGAATGTCAGGCAGATTCTCTGTATACGAATGACAGGTCGTCACCGTAGCGTTTCGATTCAACAGCATCATGGACACAGGCTTTCCTAGAATCGGGCTTCTTCCTACAACGACAGCATGTTTCCTTTCGAGGGACACACCGTAGTAATCGATGATGCTCATGATTGCAGCAGGTGTGCACGAAGGATATTCACCAAACCCTAATGAATTTTGACCGAACCCGTGGCTCGTGACTCCATCAACGTCTTTTTCAATGGAAATCGCTTCAAAGGCAGCACGTTCATCAATGTGATGAGGTACAGGATGCTGCAAGAGAATGCCATGAACGGAAGGGTCTTGATTAAGCTCATGGATAACGTCCAACAGTTCATTCGTTGTCGTTTCCTTGGGAAGATGAATTCTTCTTGATTCCATTCCGATCTTCGCGCAGGCATTGCCCTTCATCTTGACATACGTAGCAGAAGATGGATCGTCTCCAACGAGCACCGTAGCAAGACATGGAGTAATACCATTCTCCTTTAATATAGCAACTCTAGACTTTAGGCTTTCCTTTACCTCAGATGCAACAAGTTTCCCGTCTAATACTAGTGGTTCCACTGCAATCCCTCCTGATTATAGTAAAAGAAGACAAGGGTATCCCCCTTGCCTTCTGCCCAGGCGAACGGCTAATGGCTCATGATTTATAAGATTCGCAGCTCCCTTGTGGTTGATTCCACATTTTCGCCAGTCACTGCTCTATTTATTTTCAATTTGATTATAACACGAATGTAAATCATATTTCCAGTGTCAATGTTCGTGTTTTTATGAAACTACATCAAAAGGCTGATAATCTGCTCCTTCTAATTTTCTATTCTCCATGACCACTTATAGACGATTTGTCGAAAGGAGATTTTTCATAAACTGTAAGTAATAAGAGTTGGAAAGGGGAAATGAAGATGTTGAAAAATAAAGTGGTCATGATAACAGGTGCTTCAAAAGGGTTGGGTAGGGCCCTTGCCGTACAATTTGCCAAGGAAGGAGCAAAGCTTGCGATCTGTGCACGAACGGATGGACCCCTTCAGGAGGCTGAGAAAGAATTGAAAGCGTTAGGGGCAGAAGTGGTAGCTTTGGAAGCGGATGTTTCTGATTCCCGGGATGTTGATCGTTTTGTTTCTGTAACGGAGGAGGTACTGGGAAGAGTCGATGTTCTTTTTAACAACGCATCCGTTTTTGGACCTGGTCCGCGTTTGCTGGCTGATTATCCTGAAGAAGAATTTCTTGAGGTACTAAGAATCAATGCAATGAACCCATTTTTAGTAACGAAAAGAGTCCTTCCAGGAATGATCAGCAGGGGGAAAGGTTCAATTATTAACTTAACGTCAGAAGCGGGTAAAACAGGCTTTGCGGAGTGGGGAGCATACGGAATTTCAAAATTTGCCGTCGAAGGATTGACTCAAACATGGGCCGACGAGCTAAGTGATACGGGGGTGAGGGTGAATATGGTCGATCCAGGGGAAATGGATACGGACATGCACGACAAGGCTGTTCCGGAATGTGATTATCCACTTGCGGGTCCCCATGATCACCTTGACGTTTTTTTATATCTTGCTTCCGACGCAGCAGAAAACGAGAATGGGAATCGATTTGAAGCACAGGAATTTCAGTGGAATCGAGGTGGGGGAAATGAATGAACTGGCTAAGACCTTTGATATCCCTTCCCACTTAAACGCATCGACTCCCATTGAGCTTCGAGGATTCGAGAGAGACGAAGTGAAACTAATGGTGTTGAACCGTGAAACCGGGAACTGTGATCATACCCAATTCAAGCAGTTACCCGAGTTTTTAAATAAGGGGGATGTACTAGTTTTAAACAACAGCCGGACCATTCCTGCCTCTCTAAAAGGGAAGCAAGGAAACAGGCAGCTCGAAGTTCGTTTATCCAGAAAAGTAGATGATAACTGTTGGGATGCGCTTATCATAGGAGACTTTTATCAAGCGGGGGAACCGATTTGTTTTTCAGAGGAAGTCCTTGCCAGCATGGTGGGTGAAGGAAGTGAAAAACCACTGGTGCAATTGAAATTCAACAGAAGTGGTGTTGAGCTTTTTGATTTTATTTACAGAAACGGAGAACCGATCCGTTACGAATATATTGATTTACCATGGCCGCTTGATTGCTACCAAACCGTATACGGATCAGTCCCTGGGTCTGTGGAAATGACATCTGCCGGAAGGGCCTTTTCTTGGAAGTTGATACAATCCTTGAAGCAGAAAGGAATTGAAATCGTGTTCATACAGCTTCATGCAGGCTTGAGCTATTACGGGGATGATCGCTGGCCGACACCGAAAAATCATCCGGAAGAATACCATGTAGGTTCAGGGACAGTGGACCAAATTCTCAAGGCAAAGAGTAGTGGTAAGCGGGTCATTGCAGTGGGCACTACAGTCGTTCGTGCCCTTGAGACCATCATGACGCAATATGGACAGTTAAAGCCTTCTGAAGGGGTAACAAACTTATATATTTCAGGGGATACCCCTCTCAAACTTGTAGATGGTCTCATTACGGGGCTGCATGAACCGGAAGCGAGCCATCTGGATCTATTAAAGGCTTTTATTTCGGAAAAGAAGCTATTGAACGCCTATCAAACTGCTCTGTTAAAAAATTATAAATGGCATGAGTTTGGTGATATGAATGTAATTTTGTAAGGAGAATGGATATGAGACTTCATCATATTGGGATGAATGTAAAGAGTTTAGTGCGGTCGAAGGAATTCTATCAATCTTACTTTGGGTTTGAAGAGGAAATGTATTTCGAATGGGGTAGTGAGAGAATCCTATTTGTGAAAAAGAATGATTGTCGGTTGGAGCTCATCGAAGAGTCCGGGGAGGATAACGGATCAAAGCGGACTTTTCTTCATATTGCCTTGGCTGTCATCGATTTGGAGACGGAGGTTGGTCAATTAAAGGAGAAAGGGTTAGTACCCGTTGAGGGACCTGTTGTACTTGAAAATGGCTGGAAAGTGGTCTTTTATTTTGGGCCTGACGGGGAAATCGTTGAGTTGGTTGAAGGGTTGTTTCTTTGAGTAGCTGATCTGATTTCATGGAGAAATATACTTTTTTCAGCTTGGAAACTATCGAGTATAAAAAATTTCAATAGTTTCTAATGATGTATCAACGACTTTAAGTGAGTTCAAAGTGACATCTGCTTTTTTTCGAGGCGCAGCTTAGTGAATCCAGCCGAAACGGGCGATAATCCGGCCGAAATCACAATTAATCCAGTTGTTTTAAAATAAATGTAAAAATAGGGTGCAGAGGGTGACTGAATTATCCCCACCAACCCCATAGGTTTTATGAAATTTTTTTGTTTCTTATTCTGTGATACATTTATCCGGGTAATAAATGAAATGACTATGGTGTAGGAAGGGATTTTCATGAATAGAGAATTTGTATTACGTTGGTCGTTCTTCTTTACAGGCCTCCTTGTACTTGCGTTTGGCATAAGCTTGACGATCAAAGGGAAAGACCTTGGAATCGGACCTTGGGATGTGTTTCATTATGGACTATTTAAGCAGCTCGGACTGACGATTGGTACGTGGTCCATCATTGCGGGCTTTGTCATCTTGTTCGTGACGGGGATTGGAACGAAGTCATTTCCTAAAGTCGGAGCCTTTATAAATATGTTGTTAATCGGTATTTTCATAGATTTATTTAATTATGTACTTCCCGATCCTCAATCGTTATTGGCACAGTCAATTGTGTTTGCTATTGGGATTGTGGTAATCGGGTACGGTATCGGACTATATGTGTCAGCTGACTTGGGGGCGGGACCCCGTGACAGCCTGATGCTGCTCGTAGTTGAAAAGACGGGCTGGAAAGTTCAGTGGGTACGGAATGGTATGGAGATCATTGTGTTCTTCTTCGGCTGGTTACTTGGTGGTCCTGTCGGGATCGGGACGGTCATTATCGCACTGGGACTCGGCTCCATCGTCGGATTTTCATTACCTCAAAGTAAAAAGCTCCTTCACTTTTTCCTTATGAGACAAATGACAAAAAGAGACAATCCTTTGGCAAGCTGAGGGTTGTTTTTTTTGTTTAAAAAAGGTTTTTTACCCGATATTAAAGAAGTATGATGAGAGCTCTGCAGACGGGAGATGTTTTGATTGGAGAATATACTGGATGATCAATTTAGTGGGAAAGAACCTTTTAAGAAATGAAAGAGCTGGTAGACTACTGTTATATCTGTCAGAAGCCTCTTTATTGTTTAGACGGTTTCTTTAATGGTGTGCAAAAGGAGAATGGGAAAAGCAGTTGTTTTGAATGCGAAGAACAAAATCAAAAAGGGGAGAAAAAGGATGGGGCATGAGTATTCAGATAAAATCGTCACTCTGTTAAAACAGCATCAAAATAGTGAAAATCGAGAAGCCATGGAAGCGTATATGAGGAATCAATTTCAGTTCTTTGGCATTAGGACCCCGGAACGTACTGCTTTATTACGGGACTTTCTGAAGGAACACGGTAAACCACAGGTAGAAGAATTGCCTGACATTGTTCGTTGTCTTTGGTCTGAACCGCAAAGGGAGTGTCAGTATATCGCTCTTTCCCTTCTGGACAAACAATCCAGATATTTAACGAAAGACCACCTGCCATTTTTGGAAGAAATAATCACAGATAAATCCTGGTGGGACACCATCGATCATATTGCTCCCAATCATGTAGGGAAAATCTATCAAACGGAAGAAGATGACGCACACTTAGAGAAATGGATTCATTCCGATAATATGTGGTTGAATCGGATCTCTATTTTGCATCAATTGAAATATAAAGGAAAAACAGATCAGGATCGTTTGTTCAGGTACATATTGTTCCATAATGAATCAAAAGAATTTTTTATTCAGAAGGCAATCGGCTGGGCCCTCCGGGAGTATTCAAAAACGGACCCGGAAGCGGTTCAGCAATTCATCGAATCAGAAAAGCTGGCACCGTTAAGTAAGCGGGAAGGAATGAAACATATAAACAGAAGGGCTAAGGAAGGGAAAACCGTTGAAAAGTAGTGAGTGTATGAAGAGTCTGGACATGACACTCAGCTAATTTAAGTAAGGGGGATTCCGATTTTAAAATTAGGTATTCACCCTGTCCTCAATCTAGTATAAAGTAAGGACAGATATATGTGAGAGGGGTAGTAGGATATGAATTGGAATGATTGCATCGAGAGAACAAACACTCACTCTGTGAAATGGTCGTTTCCTGCCGAGGATGTAATTCCTATGTGCATTGCAGATATGGACTTTCAAGTGTCGCCTGCCATTCTCGAAGCCATGAATCGCAAGGCTCAGCATGGCATATACGGTTATACGACATTTAGTGATCGATACTTTGAGTCTGTCATTTCATGGTGGAAGAGGCGCTTCCAGATGGGAATAGAGAAAGAGTGGATCAGCTTTAGCCCTGGAATCATTCCGGGTATCAATGTATTGTTGTCCGTGTTAACGGAGCCAGGGGACGGTGTAATCATTCAAGATCCCGTTTATTATCCTTTTTACAGTACGATCGAGAACCATGGCTGCTCTGTTATGAAAAATACGTTGCTTTATGAGGATGGAGTATACTCGATTGATTTTGATGATTTAGAAGAAAAGGCGCGTCATCCCAGAACGAAACTTCTTATTCTTTGCAGTCCTCATAATCCTGTTGGACGGGTATGGACGCGTGAGGAATTAATGAAAATAGGTTCGATCGCTAAACGGCATGACCTATGGATCATTTCAGACGAAATGCATGGAGACCTGGTATACAAAGGATATGAACACGTTCCTCTGTTTAAAGGGGATGAAAGCTTAGTAGAGCGCAGTATTCTATGTGCGGCTCCAAGTAAAACCTTTAATATCGCTGGGCTTCAAACCTCCATCCTGCTCATACCGAACAAAGACCTGAGAGATAAGTATAATGAAAAGCTTACAGGCTATGGACTGATGAGACCGAATGTGTTTGGGATTGAAGGAACGATTGCGGCTTATGAGGAAGGTGAACCTTGGCTTAATGAGCTATTAATGGTGCTTGAAGAGAATAAACAGTATGTACTGAATTATTTAGAGCAACACCTTCCAGAGCTGAAAGGCATTACCCCACAGGCTACACACCTCATATGGATGGATTGTACGGAATTAGGCATGACAGGTGAAGAGTTGTGTACATTTTTCTTAGAAAAGGCCAGAGTGAAATTTGATGAGGGCTTTAAATTTGGTCAGAGCGGGCACACCTTTGTCAGAATGAATATCGCCTGTCCAAAAGAGCGGATCGACTTGGCATTAAGAAGGATCCACGAGGCGATTCTGGAGTACAGGGTCAACCGTAACGTCATGGAATAGAGCAGAGGATGAACAAATGAGATGTCATTTGTTCATCCTTTTTCTTTAAAAGAAATTAAAATAAAGGGCTCAATACTCCCAGATAGCAGAACATATATCGTGCTGTAAAAAAGTCTGAAGTATTTTAAGTATAAGGGGAACACTAAATGATAGGATGAATTTGAATATAATTTTTGTCCATCACAAAAAAACATGTTAAACTAAGAATCAGAATAATCATTAGCAATTATAAAGAATCAACTGATAAATAGTGTGTTTTTGGAGTGGACATTTGTTTTTAAAACGCTTACATAACAGGAGGATACGTATATGACTAGTAAAACATTAGACCATTTTTTACAGGAGAATCTTGAAGACCTTAAATCACGCGGTTTATATAATGAGATCGATCCATTACAAGGTGCAAACGGACCGGTGATTACGATCAATGATAAGAAGCTTGTGAACCTTTCTTCTAATAATTATCTTGGTCTTGCAACGGATGAACGACTGAAAAAAGTAGCGATTGAAGCAGTCAAAGAATACGGTGTAGGAGCCGGAGCCGTCCGTACAATCAATGGAACCCTTGATCTTCACGTGAAGCTTGAAGAGAAGCTTGCGAAGTTTAAAGGGACAGAAGCTGCCATTGCTTATCAGTCAGGATTCAACTGTAATATGGCTGCGATTTCCGCGGTTATGGACAAAAATGACGCTATCCTTTCTGACGAATTGAACCATGCATCGATTATTGATGGCTGTCGTCTTTCGAAAGCAAAGATTATCCGTTTTGGTCACTCAGATATGGAAGATCTTCGTGCGAAGGCAAAAGAAGCTAAGGAATCGGGTCAATACAACAAAATCATGATCATCACCGACGGAGTATTTTCAATGGATGGAGATGTATGTAAACTTCCTGAAATCGTTGAAATTGCTGAGGAATTTGATATCATGACGTATGTAGATGACGCTCACGGTTCCGGGGTCCTTGGAAAAGGTGCAGGAACGGTTAAGCACTTTGGCCTCTCAGACAAAGTGGACTTCCAAATGGGTACGTTATCGAAGGCAATCGGCGTAGTAGGTGGATATGTGGCAGGAACGCAGAACCTGATCGACTGGTTAAAGGTCCGCTCACGTCCATTCCTATTCTCTACATCCTTGACTCCCGCGGATGTAACGGCTTGTACAGAAGCACTTGACCTGATCATGAACTCTACAGAGCTTCAAGATAATATGTGGGAAAACAGTCGTTATCTGAAAGAAGAGCTGACGAAGCTTGGCTTTGACATCGGAAACAGTGAGACACCTATCACTCCGGTTATCATCGGTGAAGAACAGGCGACCCAGGACTTCAGTAAACGCCTGTATGAAGAGGGTGTATATGCCAAATCCATCGTGTTCCCAACCGTACCAAGAGGAACAGGCCGTGTGAGAAACATGCCTTCAGCAGCACATACGAAAGACATGCTTGATCAAGCGATTAAAGCATATGAAAAAGTCGGTAAAGAAATGGGAATTATCTAATCCCCCTATATAAATAACGAGATAGGGTCTGGCTGTAAAAGTCAGCCCTATCTGTATGAATCATGAAATCATTCTATCACCATAGGAAAATGCAGGAGGAAAGACGATGAAAAAGATTTTAGTAACGGGTGCCTTGGGGCAAATCGGTTCTGAGCTCACCAATAAACTTCGTACCGTGTACGGTTCTGATAATGTCATTGCGACAGATATCCGGGAAACAGACAGTCCTGTCGTAACGGACGGTCCTTTTGAGCAATTAGACGTGACCGATGCCGGGAAAATGTTTGATATCGCTAAAACAAATAAAGTGGATACGATTATTCACCTTGCAGCTCTACTATCTGCAACGGCTGAAGCAAAACCGCTACTTGCCTGGAATTTAAATATGGGTGGACTGGTAAATGCCCTGGAAGCAGCAAGAGAATTGGATTGTCAGTTCTTCACACCAAGTTCAATTGGAGCATTCGGTCCATCAACGCCAAAGGATTCGACTCCTCAAGATACCATCATGCGCCCTACTACCATGTACGGAGTCAACAAAGTGTCAGGAGAACTTCTGTCTGATTATTACTTCACTAAATTTGGAGTTGATACAAGAGGACTGCGTTTTCCAGGTCTGATTTCATATGAAACCCTGCCAGGTGGCGGGACGACTGATTATGCAGTAGAAATTTATTATGAAGCAATCAAGAATAACCAGTATACTTCATACATCGGTGAAGGAACCTATATGGATATGATGTATATGCCGGATGCACTTAATGCGATCATCGATCTTATGGAAGCGGACGGTTCAAAACTTGAGCACCGTAATTCCTTCAATGTATCTGCCATGAGCGTAGCACCTGAGGATATTGCAAAAGCAATCCGCGTACACCAACCGGACTTTAAACTGGATTATAGCGTAGATCCAGTTCGCCAAACCATTGCCGAAAGCTGGCCGAACGCCATCGATTCCAGCGCAGCCATGAACGAATGGGGCTTCAAAGCAGAATACGACCTAGCCAAAATGACAGCTGATATGTTAGAAAAATTAAAAACGAAGTAAACAGAATGATCCCTGAGAAGCGATAGTTTCTTAGGGATCTTTTTTATTCCTCATAAGGAATTCAATCTCTATCTAACTTAAAAGAGATTGCTTTTTAAACGTATTTGGTTTTATTTTTTGAAAAGGAAACACACTGAGAATGATGAATCTCACAGCAGGTGCACTCCATTGTAGATAGTTTATTTTGGGAGCAAACTATTTATAAAAGGGGCTTCTTTTGCTTGTCTATCATTAGGGAGTCATAATGTAAAAGCACAGAGTGGATTGTAGCGGAAGGCACTTGACTCCTGCGGGAAATAGAGGAAAGGTCGAGACCCCACAGGGCAAAGCCCGAGGAGGCTCGACTTCCTCCCCGGGGAATCTTGTGCCTGGAGCGGAAAGGAACGGTCCATGTTTTATTCAAACACAAAAATACGACAAAATATGACAATAATTGATAGTAAATTGGAAGGGAAATGTTATACTGAAAGAGAATGAATAAAGGAAACCAAGCTCTTTTTTTGTGGAAAAAAATGGTGGTAACCTATATAAATTATGCTAAAATTCAGAAGTCTAAGGATTTTACATAAGGGGGATTCAGATGAGAGAAAAATTGAAAGTATTTGGGATACCTATAGGAATCATGCTTCTATTCATCGCTGCCTTGTTCTTTCACCAGCTATTGTTAGTGAGAGAACTGCCTCAGCCAAATTGGAGCCGTTCACTCCCATTAGACTACACATCAAAAGAGAGACCACAGGTGTTTCAAAACAATGGGGAACTATACATATCAAGTAAAGGGAAGATCCATGCCTTTACAATCAATGATGAAATGACAGTAGCAGATGAAAGAGTCATTGACACCACTATTACCAGAGGCTATCCATTTTGGACCGATGGCAATGAATTCATCTACTATAAAGATGGAAATCTAGTTTCGACCCAAGACAAGAAGGATCAAATCCTTTCCAAAGAGATCACGGGTCTTGGAGCAAGCGCAAATCATATCTATTATTGGAGTAACGAACAACTCTATGAATATAATGTGCAAGAAGGTTCATCCAGGGAAGTCTACACTTTTCCATCTGGAATTTCTGATGTGCACGTAGGAGAAAACGGAAAAGCTGTCATTCAGGTGGCAAAAGATGATACTCATGATTTCGTCTATTATATGAATGAAAACCGTGAAGTAAGTGAGAAGCCTTTTTTACTAGTAAATACAGCACCGAATAAAAAGGTGGAAGGTTTAACGTTTAAAGTAACAGACGGGCGGCTCATCTTACTATACAATGAGAAATCACGTACACAAGGCACGCTTTCCTACAGTACATACAAGGTGCAGGTTCCATTACAGGAATTGGGATCATCGATGTTAACGGGGAACAAAATTGAATTCGTAAATAAAGATACCGGAGAAAAGCTGGCGAGTGCCGGTGGGGTACAGTTTGTAGATGTTGATGGGAAAGAATCCGTGGTGTTCACTTCAGAAGGACAGCGTATTGGTGATAACGGTGCAATGAGCCTGTATGCGGCTCCTTTTCAAGATCAGGGGATTCTGGAGGGTTCTCCTCTTAGTACGACCAAGCATGTCACATATTCACCCGTGCAATTAACTGACGAAACACTGGTTTGGTTTAATTATGATGGTGGTACATATGAACTATACGGAGCATCTCAGAACGATCAAGTCGTTTCAGAAAGTACAAGCTGGTCGAAAAGATCAGTGAAAGAGGCACTTAACAACGGCGTTCTCATGATGTTCAGCAGCTTGGTGACGGTATTGACGTCCTTTTACTGGGTGCTTCCATCACTCTTTCTATTAATCTTATTGTATATATTCAGACCAAACGCGTTTGAAAAAGACGGGATCAGCTGGGCTGAATATGCATCGATCATCATTTTTATGCTGATGCCGATCAGCTACACAAGCAATGCAATGAACGCATATTTTTACCAAGTGGCACCGGAGTATTTGGTGTTTCCTGGAAGCGGCTACGCACTATTAATGTTGATTAGTGTGATCACTTGGGTGATTTGGAAAGTAGGGCGGGACCCTGATTGGGGTTCATTTGCAGGTGCCTTTTACTTTATGGGAATCTATATTTTGTTCTATATTACTTCAATCGGTCCATATATATTTAACTTATTTTAACGAATAAAAGTATGAGTGGGACGGGTGACTTGGATGATGGAGAAAATGAATCATATGATTAAACATACCTTTTATAACAAAATAATGATCCTCATGGCTCTATTTGTCTTACAGTTCATCTTTTTACTCTTGATTGCCAAGCCATGGAACGTAATCGCTGCCCTTATGGTTACCATTGCAGGCGTAACGGTCCTGGCACGCTTATTAATTAAAGGGAAAATCTTTCTGGCAGAGCATCGAAAATTGCTGGAAGAAGAAAATCAGCTGTCCACCCTTCTCCATTCCCTGCCTGATTTTGTGTGCTTTAAGGATGGACAGGGCCGCTGGTTAAAGGTCAATCAATTTGGCCGAAAACTGTATAACCTTGAAAAAATTGATTATGTAGGGAAGACGGACAGGGAATTAGGGGAGCTGGTTCCCTTTTTTAAAGACGCCTTCGACTATTGTGTGGACTCGGATGAACAATCTTGGAAAGCAGAAAAGGTAACAAGATGTGAAGAAGGATTCTACCTTCCGAACGGTGAATACAAGACCTTTGATGTCATAAAAGTCCCGTTATTTCATTCGAACCAGACAAGAAAGGGACTAGTCATCATCGGCAGGGATATTTCTCAGCAGAAAATAGCAGAAGAAATGCTATTAAGAAAAGAGAAATTATCTGTGGTCGGGGAGCTTGCGGCGGGAATCGCCCATGAAATCCGGAATCCCCTTACGAGCATCAAGGGCTTCATTCAACTGCTTGAAGAGAATGAGCATGTATCCGACCATTACCTTACCGTCATGTCTACCGAGATAGATCGAATCAATCAAATCGTCGGGGAATTACTCATTTTATCAAAGCCACAAATGAGGGAATACCAGGTCTTTGATATGAATGAAGTGTTAAAGTATGTAATCAAGGTAATGGAGCATGAAACGATCCTCAATGGGATCACATTAAATGTTCAAGTACCCTCGTCCTCCATTCACGTATTTGGAGATAAGAATCAATGCGTTCAAGTCTTTATTAATATTATAAAAAACGCAATCGAATCGATGGATGAAGGAGAAATTCGCGTCAACTGGAATGTTCTGAACGAAACGATCATCATCTCGATTCAAGATCAAGGGGTGGGAATTTCACCTGACCGATTAAAGAGACTGGGAGAGCCCTTCTTTACCTTGAAAGAAAAAGGAATGGGGCTCGGACTGACCATTAGTCAAAAAATCATTGAAGACCATAAAGGGTCTATACACATTGAATCAGAAGTGAACAAGGGAACAAAAGTTGAAGTTACCTTACCGGTAAAACATAAGTGAAGTTCAGGGCTGCCTCATTGCGATGCAGCCTTTACCTATTAAAAGGCAGAATTCGTAAGACGATAGGGTTCTTAGCTTGGAATGGTTGTGGGGATAGATGAAAAAGAGTTAATGAACATGAAAGTACAAGAATAAGATGAAAGGAACGGTCAACGTTTTGTTCACTGGTCAAAGAAACAAAATACCCAGATTCGAATTCGAACCTGGGTTTCTTTCATCAAAAAATCATATGAGCAATCGCAACAATCACAAGTAAAGTCAAGAATGTACGCTGTAAGAAGATAATCACTAAGTCCTTGAAATCAACAGGGATCTTAGAACCTAGTAACAGCCCCCCGACTTCAGACATGTAGATCAATTGTGTTACAGATAAACAAGCAATCACAAAGCGTGTCAGCTCACTTTCAATTCCAGATCCAAAGATGGCTGGAAGGAACATATCGGCAAAACCGACAAGGATCGAACGTGACGCTTCTGTTGCCTCTGGAATTTGAAGAAGTTCCAGTAAAGGAATTAGCGGCATACCGATATATTCGAAGAACTTTGTATTCTCGGCTACGATCAACGCGGTTGTACCGATCGCCATTACGATAGGTGCAACCCCCATCCACATATCCAACACATTCTTCATTCCATCAGCGAAAAACTTAGAAGTACTATTGTTATTCTTCGCTTGAACAAGAGCTTGCTCGTATCCATAACCTACGCGGCTGTAGCCTTCTGGAATGACTTCCATCGTGTTCTTGCCTTCTTGATCATTATAGTAAGTGTCAGGCTTACGGGATAATGGCGGGATTCGTGGCAGCACGATCGCTGCGATAATTCCTGAAATGGCTACTGTTATATAGAAAGGAATGAAGTATTTTCCGAGACCAACCTCAGAAATGACGACCAAACTGAAGGTAATGGATACAACAGAGAATGTCGTACCGATGATCGCTGCTTCCTTCTTTGTATAGTATCCTTCTTCATATTGCTTACTTGTCAGTAGCACCCCGATCGTTCCATCTCCTAACCAGGAGGCTAAACAATCGATGGAAGAACGCCCGGGTAAACCGAATACGGGACGCATCACTTTCGTTAAGAGAGCACCGAATAATTCAAGTAGACCGAAATTTAATAATAAAGGTAGAAAAAGTCCGGCAAATAAAAATACAGAGAATAGAATGGTGAGAAGTCCATCCGGATTTAATAAAAGTCCACCTGTTGCGTCTGACCAGACCCATTCAGGACCTAATTTAAATAGAGTCATGATGGCAAACACTGCACCCAATACTCTGACAAAAACCCAAACAGGTCTCACATCGAACAGGCTTGTGAAAAACGGGGATTTTTCAATAAAAGCCGGTCGTACGAACTTTGTGATAAAAGTCCCTAATACGGTAAGGATGATTAACCCAGTCATGATCGCAGGTACATAGCTTCCAATCCAGTCCTGTAATAGTCCTGAAAGAATGGCGATTGGTATCGTGATCCCGTCTTCCTGTGGAATCGGAACCATAAAAAGAAAAATTCCCAATAGGGAAGGAATGATAAATCGTAAATGGCTTGTTAATGTAAAGCGATGTTGTCGATTCATAAATTCACCTCAGATGTAGTTATAACGGAAAATGAAACATTATTCATTCTAATGCATACATATAAATTTGTCCATAAGAAGTTCCCACAAGGGAGATTATGCATTACCTAGCTGTTTTTCCCAAACGGTGTGAAAGTGAAACATAAAATGTCGAATGATAAATCTGGTAAATGTATGTATACAAAAAGAAAGCGCTATCTTTCAATACCTCTCTATTTTACTAAAATTTTAAAAAATTTCAATTATAAGCTGAAAAACATTTTGATTTCTCACATTTCAAGTAAAAAAGTCTGAGGTTCAGGGGGGATTATTACCTAAAAAACTTATTAATTATTTTGATAATAGGGTTTAAGTAGTATGAAAGAGGGTATAAAGAATTCATACCTTGGTAAGTCAGGAGTTGTAATCGATGACATCTTTAACGATACTTACGGAAGAGCAATTGGCTAATGTCTATCAATTAGCACAGGAAGAAGGATTGGAAGAAGAATTTATTGAGATGTTAGAAGGGGAGCTGGAGAGAAGAGAAATCGCTCGATAGGGACCAGAATAAACAAACAATGAAACGCCATACATAACGGCTGATCTCCTCCCGGGAGGTCAGCCTATTTTTATTGTCATATGAAAAGTTCCCTAGAGATTCTAATGGCACAGTCGAAACACTCTAAGGCACTTATAGTTTTTTTATAAGAACAGTAATCCAAGGGAAATGACGACTCCACTAATGACAAGGATAATGACGCAGTAACCCATAATATCCTTCGCCTTTAATCCCGCAATTGCTAAAGCAGGCAATGCCCAGAACGGCTGGATCAGATTTGTCCAGGCGTCCCCCCAAGCAACAGCCATAGCGGTCTTAGCTACAGAAGCATCCAATGTTTGAGCGGCATCAAGCATGATAGGAGCTTGGACGGCCCATTGTCCTCCCCCGGAAGGAACAAAGAAGTTCACAATCCCTGCGCTGAGGAAGGCGAAGAAATAAAAGGTCACATCATTTGAAATCGATACAAAAGCCTCGGACATGACGACAGCAAGACCAGATGCCGTCATCATTCCCATGATTCCTGCGTAGAATGGGAATTGAATGACAATCCCGCTCGCTCCCTTGATCGCTTCCTGAACAGCCGCAAGAAATCGCTTTGGTGTCCCGTGAAACAGAATGCCCAGGAATAAGAATAAAAAGTTGACGATATCTAAATTCAGGGCGAAACCGTTTTGAACAAAATATGAAAATAGGAACGCAATCCCGAGAACGGCTACAATAATGGATAAAATCATGCTGTTTTCGAGACGCTCAGCAGGTGTTAATGCCTCTTTTTCAAGAGTGGCGGCAGTTTCATTAAAGATTTCAGGATCTACGGTTACAGTTTCTTCTTTTGACGGCATCAGCATCCTGTTAATGACCGGAAGAATGATAAATAGAGCTAACACAATCAGGACATTGAACGTAGCGAAAATCGTCTCGCTTGTCGGGATGACACCGATCATATCCTGGAATGGATGATCGGCTGTTGCAACGGATAATGGAATGGAACCCGAGAACCCTGCATGCCAGACGATAAATCCGGAATAAGCACTGGCGATCAGCAACCGGTAATCGACACCTTTCACCCTTTTTGCCAATTCTTTCGCAAATAATGCCCCGATTACAAGCCCGAAGCCCCAGTTGATCCAGCTGGCAATCATCGAAACGACAGTAACAATGACAATCGCTGAACCAGGTGACTTCGCAAATGAGGCCAGGAAACCAAGGAACCGTTTAAACAGTGGACTGCTTGCCAATACATACCCCGTAACAAGAACAAGGACCATCTGCATGGAAAAGGCAAGCAGGCTCCAGAATCCGTTACCCCAATATTGAACCATCTCGAGGCTTGAACTTTCAGTGAAGATAAGACCAAATCCAAATACGGCCAGTGTTAAAATGACAACGAATAAAAATGGATCAGGCAGATAGCGTTGCATGATTTTGTTCGATAATGATATAAGTGCTTTCATCTATTCATCCCCCTTATTTAATACACACCCTTTCTATTCTTCTATAATGATGTATGAAAACCCTTTCATTTATATGAAAAGATGCTCCAAATCAAAAGCGCCTGACTCATTTACAAGAGATCAGGCGCTTTGGTTTATTTCCTTACAGTTCGGGAAGTTCCCTTCTTTTCTTTACGTAGAAGTCTAAACAACGTCACACACATCAAGACAAGGATGACAGTGAATGGCAATGCGGAGACAAGAGAGGCGGTCTGTAAGCCCTCCAGTCCACTGGACACCAGCAGAACCGCGGCAATGGCAGCAATGAGTACCCCCCAGACGATTTTTACTATCATAGGAGGATTCAAGCTTCCCTCCGTCGTCATACTGCTTAAAATATAGGTCGCTGAATCAGCAGATGTAATTAAAAAGGTAAAGATCAATAAGATGGAGGTGACTGACAGGATCATGGTAAATGGAAGTTCTCCATAAGTAGAAAATAATGCACTTGTGACATCTTTGTTGACCCCTTCAGCAATGGAGGTACCATTAAATAAATCGAGGTGAAGAGCTGTACCACCAAAGACGGCAATCCACATAAGGGCAATCAGTGGAGGAACCACCAGGACCCCTATGATAAATTCCCTTATCGTTCTCCCTCTTGATACCCTGGCGATAAAAGCACCTACGAATGGAGACCAGGCGATTGCCCATGCCCAATAGAAAATCGTCCAATCCTGTACCCATGTCCCTCCCTGATAAGGAGTCAGACGTAAGCTGTAGCGGATGAAATTAGAAATATAGTCACCGATTCCAAGGGTGAACGTGTTTAATATAAAGACAGTCGGCCCGACGATGAATACAAACAGCATCAAAAAAAGAGCCAAGGATAAATTTACATTACTGAGCCATTTAATCCCTTTATCGAGGCCAGTTGTGGAAGATGCTAAATAAAGGATAAGCAGAATGAACACAATCAACAGTTGAGAAAGTGTGTTGTTACCCACTCCGAATACGGAACTTAATCCTCCATTTATTTGGAGAATCCCTAACCCCAGTGAAGTCGCTACACCCATGACGGTTGCGATGACAGCCAGGATATCAATCGTATTCTTAATCCCTTTCGTCCTTTTACCTTGGCCGATCATAGGAGTCAGGGAAGTGGAAATCAGACCATTCTCCCCTTTTCTAAATTGAAAGTAGGCAATAATCAATCCGACAATCGTAAAGACAGACCATTGACTGACGCCCCAGTGGAAAAAGGAATAACCCATTGCAAGGCGCGCAGCTTCCTCCGTTTGCGGCTCTACACCCGGAATGGGGGTTTCAAAGAAATGACTCATCGGTTCAGCAATCCCCCAGAACACAAGACCGATTCCAAACCCGGCTGAGAATAACATGCCGATCCAGGTGAAGAAAGGATACTGCGGTCGTTCATCGTCCTTTCCCAATCGTATCTTCCCGTATTTACTTACCATAAGAAAAAATAGAAATAATACAAAGAAAAACACTGCAGCGAGATAAAACCATCCAAACGAATAGGTAGTGAAACCAAAGGCTGCATTTGCCCCTTTAGCAAAAAGTTTCGGAAAAGCAGCCCCAAACACAACCAAGATGGACACAATAATAGCTGAAATCCAAAACACTTTGTTCAAATATGTACGATTACCCATGAATACCCCTCCTGACATAGTAGACGAACGTCTTCTATATTTTCATACCCTAAATCTACAGGGTTATTCATAAGCAGGAGGTGGTTCAGTACAACTCGGGAAATGTTTCATGATACAATGGGTAAAATTATGAACATTAACAACAGGAAGGTGTCTACTTATGATTACATGTATCGCAACGGATATGGACGGAACGCTTTTAAATGAAAAACAGGAAATCAGCGAAGCCAACAAACAGGCTATCCTGGATGCGCAACAGCAAGGAATAGAAGTCGTTGTTGCAACAGGGAGATCATATGAAGAAGCCCGCTATGTCATACAGGAGGCCGGCATCTCATGTGATATCGTTTGTGCCAATGGGGCAGAGGTTCGAAATAAAAAGGGTGAAATCGTCTATCAGGCAGGCATTGAATCAGCACAAGCGAAAAAAATTGCAGCTGTCTTAAACGAAACCGGTATTTACTTTGAAATCTATACAGATCAGGGAACATACACTGAAAATTATGAAATGGGCGTTGAGTTGATCGTCGATATTTTCACGACAGCCAACCCTGAAGTATCAGAAGAGCAGGTGAGAAAAGCAGCCAAGGAACGATTTGATAAAGGTCATATCAAATTAGTGGAAGATTACGGGGTACTGTTCGAGGATGCTTCCCAGCTTGTTTATAAATTCCTTGTTTTCTCTTTTGATGAAAAGCAATTGACAGAAGCGAATGAAAAATTGAATAAAATAACAGGCATTGCCATTAGCTCGTCGGGTAAAGAAAACATTGAAGTGAATAGCCTTGAAGCACAAAAAGGAGTGGCTCTGCAGAAGCTTCTGAACGACAAAGGCCTTTCAGCAGAGAATGCCATGGCAATGGGAGATAACCTTAACGACCTATCCATGATGAAGGCTGTGGGAAGACCTGTTGCCATGGGGAATGCCCTGGATCAGATAAAAGAGTTCTGTCCATTCATCACGGCAACAAACCGTGAAGACGGTGTCGCAAAAGCAATTCAGGAAGCTCTTCAACAGACGGCAAACTCATGAGAACGTACTCTGTTGTCCATACTGGTTAAAAAAGTAAATAAGGGAGCTTGAAAAAAATGAGAAACCGAAATAGAAGCAGTTGGTTCTTATTCGTCATTGGTCTTAGCTTACTACTTAGTGCCTGCTCAATGGGACAGCCAGATGAACAACAGGAAGAAAGTGAATCCGTCAGTAAACCGAGTGTCGAAAGCAGCGTGATCGCACAAAACCTCTCCATTCCCTGGTCGATTCAAAAGCTTGATGATGTATTCTACCTTACCCAAAGGACAGGGGATATCATTGAAATAAAGGATGGCAGGAAATCCGTTGTGAAAATCAATCTGTCTATGCCATTATCCAAACGGCCGGAAGCGGGGTTACTGGGATTTGTGCTTCATCCTGATTTTAAAACAAATCAGCAGGCGTATGCCTACTATACCTATGATGACTCAGGGGACCCGTATAACCGTGTCGTAGTATTGAAACGAACGGAAAATCAATGGAGCGAGGAGAAAGTATTGCTGGATCGTATCCCAAGCGGTCAATACCACCACGGCGGCCGGCTGGAAATCGGTCCGGATAACAAACTTTACATCACGGCAGGGGATGCCACTCAACAGGATAAGGCTCAGGACCTCTCCTTTCTTGGCGGGAAAATTCTTCGGATGAAGTTGGATGGTGGAATCCCAAAAGACAACCCATTTAAGGATTCTTACGTTTACAGTTACGGTCATCGTAATCCTCAGGGACTTGCATGGAACAAAGCTGGAGAGCTATATGAAACAGAGCACGGACCGAACGGATTTGATGAAGTGAACCGTATCAAAGCCGGCAGCAACTATGGATGGCCGAAGATTACCGGGGATGAAAAGGAAGGGTCTTTGATTTCTCCTCTCGCTCACTCCGGGGAACCTTCATGGGCCCCATCAGGAGCGGATTTTTGGAATGAAGATTTAGTGTTTGCTTCTCTCGCAGGTCAAAGTGTGAAGCGATTCGACCCTGAAACCGGCAAAGTATCGGAATTGCTGACAGGATTTGGACGTATTCGGGACGTGCTTGTGGAAGGTGACTCCCTTTACTTTGTATCGAATAACACAGACGGACGCGGGATCCCCCGGGAAAATGATGATAAATTGTATGAGGTGGATCTGAATTCATTGACGATTGAAGAATAAGATTGGGATACCTTCCTTAGCGCTGTATTAGGGGAGGGGTTTTTTGCAAAAAAATAACACGCTAAAGAGCGTGTTTATGAATTCTTATTCTCATCATTGTCTTTATATTTCAGAATAGCGATCACAAACATCCCAAAGCTGAGCATCAGAGATAATACTTCAAATGTATTCATGGATACATCGCCTCCTTACACTCATGCTTCCCTGATCCAGGATTGTCCTATACGCTTCTTAAAAATAAAAAACATGAAACCGATGGAGTATTCGGTTTCATGTTTTTTGTTTTATCTTGTTAAAATATCCAACACATTTGACAGAAATACATCCTCATCGATGGCAACGGCAATCCGTGAACATCCTGTCCCAAAGCAGTCTGTACTTCCCGGCCTGAAATCAGCGATGCTTAATCCATTTGCATAATTTTCTTCATGTTGTACGCGGATTACCCTTTTCTCATAGGTGAACAGCCCATCTATGGCTGCGGCAGCCATGACGGCAGAGAGATCATGCTGTGGAGTCCCGGCTATGCCCGGCTCAAGCTGCTGATACGCTTCGTAATAAAAGTCCAGGATGGGTTTGATGATCTGATCCAATGGGGTCTTTGCCCTGGAATGGATGAAATTCACTTGAGCAGGTGTTATAAGGGCCAACCTTGTGACATTCAGCGGGATCACTGTCAGGTTCGGAGCATTTCTGCACACAATGTCCGCTGCCACTGCATCCCCATAAAAGTTTGCCTCTGCTACTTTTGTTACATTTCCTGGAACAAAAAATGCCCCTCCCATGATATAGGTTTCCTTCACCAGTGACATGACGTCAGGGCTCAAGAGCCAGGCGATGGCAAGGGATGTACACCTCCCCACACCAACAATCGTGAGTTCCGCGGGATTCTTCTTGATCAGTTGGAACAGCTTACTGAAATTGGTTTTGTTCCCATATCGTTCTTCGGGAATTGGAGGGGAGAGGGGACCAAGCCCTTCCACACCATGAATATCCGGGAAAAACTCGGGTTCCTCCCCATTAAGTGGCCGGGTGCTCCCCGCAATGACGGGAATTCCTTTTTGGCCTGCTAATTTCAGTAGATATGTTGCATTCCTATAGCTTTTGTTCCGGTCTGTATTACCGAATCCACTGACAATACCCACGACTTCGATGTTTGGGTCTTTCAAGGCATAGATCAGCGCAATAGCATCATCTATACCGGTATCTGAAAATAGAATGATTTTTTTAATAGAAATCACCTCCTACTATCATATATGTAGGAGGTGCGAAGATTGCTTGTTGTAATCACTAGATTCAACGATTTATTTGTTGGAGTCTGGTAAAAAGAACAATACTTAGCGATAGAAAAGTGAAAGTGATCCAATGCTGATGGTTCATCAAGAGGAGGGTCAAGCTGACGCAGCTCAGGAATATGGCAGCCCATCCCCCGATTATCTTAATCAATTCATATACCATCCGTCTATTTCCCATTATCATTAAACGATTTTGAAAGAGCATGAATGGCGAGTTCTAGCTGTTCCAACTTTTTCTCAAGTTTCACTAATAGAAAGAGTGTGACGGCAATGGGAAATCCGAAATTACCAAGTAATTGAACAAAAACCGAATAATCCATTAGTGCTCCTCCTTTATAAGGCAGGCTGGCCTGCTAGAGATTCAGTGCCTTCCCGATGCCTGATGCTATTGCGTTAGAAATTCCCGTGAGGAAGGTAGGGTCTTTTAAGAGATTGGTATCATTCACACTATCGATAAAGAGATTTTCAAGTAAAATCGCAGGCATGGCCGTTTCTCTCAATACGGCGAAGTTCGCTTCCTTTTGACCTCGGTCCCTTAATCCAAATCCAGTGAGGAACTTCATGACTTCACCGTGCAGGACGTCCTGGCGTCTTCCTGTTTCCGAAGAGCTTGTACCGGGATAGATAAAGCTTTCAAATCCGGTGCCTCCACCTGCATTATGATGAAGGGAGACGAAGTAAGATGCTCCTAAGTTATTGGCGAAATCAGCCCGCTCCAATAGCTCTATAAAGACATCCGTTTCTCTGGTTAAACGCACATCAACGATATAATTTGCCTCCAATAATTGCTTCACCTTCAATCCGATCGTCAGGGTAAGATTCTTTTCCTGAAGTCCGTTTCCAATAGCGCCAGGGTCTGTTCCCCCGTGGCCGGGATCAAGTACGATGATTGGCATATGTTTTCCCCCCTTTTTCTTCTTAAGCCCAGTAATACGACCCGGCACCATACGGGTATTCGACCCGGCTGTCATTATGAACGAAGGTAGAATATTTAATTATCCCGCTGAAGCCGCATGTTTTTGCAACTTCCGCAACTTGAGCCGGTGTCTTTCCTGAGGGATCTACATCTGCTGCGATTCCGTACGTATGCATACTGTTAGAGGCACCGCCGACATTTCGGTTATGTGTGATGCTTCTGAATCCGGAATTAATGACAACGGGTGGATTCCCCAGTTTTTTTCGAAGGGCCTCGAGCTTGTACATCAGTCTTCGTACATTCTCTCTTACCTGTGTCGAGCCGGTATTCCCTCCAGAGAAGCCGCTTCCGTCCTTGGAATAGAATTCACTGAATGCAAAGTTGACCGTCGATCCATCGCTGTCTTCTAGACTATTCAACAGGTTATGGGTTTGCGGTCCTGCAATTCCATCAGCAGAAAGACCGTACGCACTTTGGAATCGTTTGACGGCTGCTTCCGTTCCGGGTCCGAATGCCCCATCCACCGATACATAGGTTTTCGAAGGGGAACTTGCCGCCCAGCCGGCAACGCGGATTTGAAGTTCCAATACATCGCTTCCTGAATCACCTTGTCGTAATGTTCGTGTCCAATTCATTCAACATCTCTCCCTTTATATGGTGATAGGCAAAAGGATGAAGCGGAAGAAAGACCATCCCAATCTCTCTCACTCTTTGTTGTTTGCCTTACACTGTATAAAGAAGAGTTCTAAGGGAAAAAGACAACCTGCAATCAAACATTTATTAAAAAGAAATACAGACAAAAAAAGGACAAGCGCCACAGGTTTGTGAGCACTTGTCCTACCTTTATTGTTCATTTAAATCAAATAACCCTGGTACTTTTTCTAGTGAGTAATCCCGGACATACCGGATCAGTTTGATCTTTAACTCCTGTTCGAGATCATCCCTATTTTCGACCCGGGTAAGATACAAGGATTTCTTGATCTTCGGTTCAAACGTCCGGATGACCTTCGTTTCATATTCCGAGTTGCCCTTCGCTTCTTTGACTAGATCGTATAGAATTCCCATAGTTTATGATTCTCCTTTTTCTAAAATGGATTTTAATAAGCGTAAAGCTTTTCGATGGGTTTTGGAGATCGCTTGTTGTGATACGCTCAGCATTCTTGCGATTTCAGTATCAGATAATTCCTGCACATAGGCTAAATCCAGGATATGCTTCTGTTTGTCGGTCAACGTTTTATAAGCCTGCAAGAGTTCTTCGTTCTCCACGCATTCCATTAAAGTCGAATAATTGGTAAAAAGCGCAATATCCGATGCCGGATCTGGAACAAGATCGACATACGATCCACCATCTTCATCCGCCTGGTTATCCAAGGTCAGAGGGTGTCGTTCGCTATACTTTCTTGTATGTTTGTCAAAGTTCACACTGTGAAAATAAAGGGATGAACTGACGTAAGAGGTAAACCGGATATCAAAATAATGGGCTTTAAAAGCTTCGTTTAAACGTTCTTCCCTACATGCACTGGGGTGACGTAAAAAATTTTCGACTAACTTCTGGTTATCCGATTGACTGATAAAGGACTCAACGGCTTTATTCTGTTTGAGATGAGGATAATGACGATAAAATTCACTGACTAATGAATCCATTTTTTTCACCACCAATAGAACGTATGTTCGATTTTAAAGTAAAAAAAAGAGGAGAAAAATCTCTCAGCTTTACTTTATAAAGAAGTGGAAGGGGACCCTTTCCACAACCCTCTTCACTAATATCGTTCCATAGTACTATCTATTAAACCATATATTACAGATTGAAGTAAGTGATGAATGCACTAATTTTGCCTATTTATCCCTTATTAGCTGCAATTCTGATTTTAAAAAGGGGTTAGAGGGTATTTTATATAATATAGTATACAATGGTTCATTCTCTATGAAAGGGAAGTGATGACGTGAGTGGTAAATGGATGTTCGCATTCCTTTTGGTGCCCTTATTACTGAATGGATGTACTGCAGACGATCAGAGGAACGATCAAGATTCTACTGAAGTCAACTCGGATGTACCTGATTCAGAAACCGAACAGCCAGCAAACAAGATAGACGTTCTGGCCAACGATGAAAAGATCATCGAGATGTTAAAGAAGACCGGAGTCATAGCGGAAGACGCTTCACATGAAGAGATTGAAAAGGCCCTTCAAAAATACCTCCAAGATAAAAACAGTGACCAGCTGAACAATGAAAAAGAAAAGAAAAAATATATAGATGAGATCAAAAAGAAAATTCAAGAGGGCAGCTAGAAATCCAGAATGGGTTAACCGGGGCAAGGGTGAAAATCCTTGCCCGTTCTTTGTTCAACCATGGATCAGCGCATGACGCTTCCCCCTGAAATTTTGACCGATTCCCCGACAATGTTTTCGGCTGCATCACTTAATAGATAGACAATGGTGTTCGCGACCTCAAGAGGGGAGGTCAATCTTCCTGAAGGAATGCTATCCTTTGCGATCTCCAATTGCTCCTCATAACTTCTGCCTTCACGTTCGCCTTTTGATTTTATTGCGCTTCTTCCCATATCAGTATCTACATAACCAGGGCAAATGGCATTCACTCGTATGTGGTTTTCAATCGCTTCATGGGCAAAGGCTTGTGTAAACCCGATTACGGCAAACTTGGAAGCACTGTACGCGCTATTCCCATGTGTCCCTCTCAAACCCGACAGGGAAGAGATATTGACGATGGAACCACTTTTCTTATCCTTCATTTGGTTATAGACTGCCTGTGAGAGCTGAACCAGTGAGAAGTAGTCCAACTCCATGATATTTCTCAGGTCTTCCTCGGATAGACTCTCGACCATATCACCGCCGTCTATTCCGGCTGAGTTCACGAGACCTGTGATGGGACCATGCTGTTTTCTTGCCGCCGATAGAAGCTTTTCGCGATCTTCAGTGATGGTAAGATCTGCTATATATATGAAGACCTTGTCTGAGTCCCGGCATTCATTTTTCAGTTGCTTCAGCTTCTCTTCATTTCTTCCTGTAATCGTCACCTTTGCGCCTGCCTGAACGGCTACTTTCGCCGTTTCAAATCCGATCCCGCCTGTCGCGCCTGTGATGAGGATATGCTGGTCTTTTAATGTGCTTTCGTGAAAAAGGAAACTCATTTCTCTACCTCCTTATGATGTATAGTAGGATTTACCCGTTTGGGGGAGGAAGAAAACAGGTGAAGATGAGGTGGGCTGTCGGTTTTGAAAATAAATTCGAGGTTTTGAAAATAAGCAGGGTGAAATTGAAAATAAAAACCTCATTGCATGAGCAAGACGAATGAAAATCTGCTTCCAGTATCCATTTTCAGTCCCAATGGTCACTTTACAGCAAAAAAAAGAACCCCAAATCCCTCGTTTGGAGTCCTTTCTTCACATTTATCCCTTACCAATCCCATTCACAATCATCTGCACCGTCATGTCGATCTCCTTCTCATCATCCCAATCCGCTTCAGGAAGGAAGAGGTACCTGACAAGCAACAATCCGAAGATACTCGTTGCTGAAAATCGTACGACAGTGTACGAAGGCAGGTCAATGATCTGCCCCTTTTCTTTATAATGATCGACGAGTCTCACGAATTTCTCGATCACTTTTTCAGCGATATGCTCTTTGAATTGTTCCTTCAGCTCAGGATGAAAAGGGATTTCCTGTATCAAAATCTTAAATGCCGTCATGTTCTCTTTCAAAAATTCCTGCCGATTCAAAATCATCGCTTTCAGGAAATCTTCATACCGATCATATTTCGCATCGAGCACTTTATTGAGATCCCGGATGACAAATGGAGCGATCAGCTTGGCCATCGTAGGGGATACAATCGAAAGAAGCAGGTCCTTCTTCGTTTTGTAATGCCGGAAGATGGTTCCTTCTGCAACACCTGCTTTTTTTGCGATTTGACTGGTAGAGGTGGAAGCGTAGCCTTTTTCTGCAAACATTTCAATGGCTGCCTCCACGATTTTTTGTTGCTTATCAGTCAGTGTTTCTTCCTGATCAAATAGCTGTTTAAATATATTCTTTTCTTCAGTCATGCTTTAAACCCCTAACTTGTCGTTCATTACTTACCTATATTTTACGGTATTTTCTGAGGGCTGCAACATTGAGAACGATAAAGAGTAGAGAAAACCCAATCAATACCGATAAGTTAAAGAGCAAATCCTCAAGAGCAAATCCCCGTATCATCACATCTCTTAAAGCATCCGCAGCATAATATAGAGGGGTGATTGGACCGATCCAGCTCAGCCATTCAGAGATCGTATCTAAATTGAATAATCCTGAAAAGAATATCTGTGGTACGACCACAATCGGAATGAACTGCATCATCTGTAATTCATTCTTGGCAAAAGCCGATAGCAATATTCCAAGCGTCAAGGCCGTGAATGATAATGAAACAATGATGATCAATACATTGAAGAAGCTTCCTTCCATCATCATATCCAAAACATAGATGGCATACCAGGAAATCAAGGATGCTTGAAGGAGGGTGACGATACCGAAACCAAGGACATAGCTTACGACCATTTCCCAAATCTTGATCGGGGAAGCAAGCAACCTCTCAAGTGTGCCTGTCGTTCTCTCTCTCAGGAAAGATACCCCGCTGATCAAAAAGACAAAGAAGAAGACGAAAAAGCCCAGAAGGACTGGTCCAAAGGAGTCAAACATCTCCATGTCCCCGCTTCCGTACACGTACTCAATCTGATCTGATAGCTTTTGAGAGTCGGCGGGAAACAAAGTTTGAATTTTTTTCATTACAGCCCCGTTGACAGTGGGGTCACTTCCTTCGATGACAATCGAAGGGGAAGTAGAGTCCTCGAATGATATATAGCCATCCAGTTCACCATCTTTAATGTCTTTCAAGGCCTTATCTGGACTCGCATAAGATTGAAAATCCTTCGTATCGAATTTAGATTCCAGTTGCTGTGGCAGATCGACAATCGCCACCTTTGCATCGTAATCATCAGAGTTAAATACGAGCGACAGCATGCTGAGTATCAATAATGGAGCTAAAAACATCAAAGCCAATGTTCGTTTGTCCCTGAGGAGCTGTTGAAGAATCCGAATGACAAAACCTCTAATCCGCAATGGAAACACCCCCATTTTTCAAAAATACTTCTTCAATCGAAGTCACCCCATAGGTTTCTTTAATAGCATCAGGCGTATCGCTTGAAATGATTTCGCCATGCTGCAGGAGGCCCAGCCGGTCACATCTTTCTGCCTCATCCATCACATGGGTTGTAATGATAAGGGTTCTGCCTTCTTCCTTAAGCCGGTGAAAGCTATCCCATATTTCCTTTCTTAAAACGGGGTCGATCCCGACAGTCGGTTCATCTAAAAATAAGACTTCAGGGTCATGCAGAAGGGCAATGGCAAGGGAAAGCCTCCTTTTCATTCCTCCTGAGTATTGATGGACAGGCTTATAAAGGTGATCAAGTAAATCTACGGTCGTCATTACTTTTTCAATTTGTTCGTTTCGTTTCGGTTTCTTTAATCCATAGAGAGAAGCCATGAAAGATAAATTTTCCTTTGCTGTCAGCTCATCATATAGGGCGTCTGATTGAGCCATATATCCGATGGTCGGGTACAGATCTTTTGCTTTCAGCTTGTTCCCTTTGAAGGTTACACTCCCTGTCGATGGGGTTTCGAGTCCGATCATAAGCTTGATCAATGTCGTTTTGCCCGAGCCAGAGGGGCCTAATAGTCCATAGATATCGCCTTTTGGGATGTTGAGAGAAACGTTTTTTAACACTTCTTGAGGGCCGAATGACTTGGACAGCCCGTTCAATTGGATGATGGAATTCAATTGAATCACACCTTTCTGAAGGTAATGAGTGATTACTCACTATTAATATAAAGTATGCCGGGTGAATTGTAAAGTGAGTAATCACTCATTAATTGGTTATATTTATTCTATTCACAAACCGATACCTTAGAAGAGCACAATAAAAAAAGAGCTTGAGCAAAGCCCAAACTCTTATTACAATCATTATTCCACTGTGTCATTTTCCCATTGATAGCTCCAGAATCGCTCAACAGTCACCCATTTTAATGCTTCAGGGTCATTTTGCTGAATGCCTTTTTCTAAATCCTTGAGCATCCATGCTGTTTGAGAGATATGTGCCTTCATGGCATCGATTTTTTGATCTTTAACTGGTGTGATATCAATAAGGATATCCGGCTGTCCCAACGCTTCCTCACAATTCTTGGAGAAGGCAAGGCAGTGGAGCTTCGGTCTTGATGCTTTTGGAAGGCGTCGAACGGCACGAACGACGGCTCTTGCTGTTGCTTCGTGATCCGGGTGAACGGAGTAGTCGGGATAGAAGGTAATGATGAGTGAAGGGTTCAATTCTTCAATTAACTCAGTCACCATGTTGGATAGCTTTTCATCATTTTCAAATTCAAGGGTTTTATCCCGGTATCCCATCATGCGTAAATCCTGTATTCCCATAACATCGGCCGCTTTTTTTAGTTCTTTTTTACGAATCAGTGGAAGCGACTCTCTGGTTGCGAAGGGTGGGTTCCCTAAGTTTCTTCCCATTTCCCCTAATGTGAGGCAGGCGTAGGTAACAGGCGTTCCATTATTCACGTGGGTGGAAATGGTTCCTGACACACCAAATGCTTCATCATCGGGGTGGGGAAAGATGACAAGTACTTGTCTTTCTTTTTCCATTTTGACCTCTCCTTTTATATAGATTCAAGTTGTTTAGTTGAAAGGTGTCGGGCTGATTTCAAGGGCTACGGCCAGTTTCCCGTCCCCGCCGTGACCTGCAAGTAACAAGCGTCCTTGTTCATCGAATTCATAATGAGTCAGTCCTTCAGCATATATCCAGCCGATTTCAATTTTCAAACCGACACGGTAAGGTCCGTCCCCGATGATCTTCCCGTGCTCATAGTTGACTTTCGCGTTGCGGATATAGGCTCCGGCTGAAAAGAAGCCCTCATTAAAGTGAGATGCATAGGCTCCGTTGGTGGTTTCTAAATGTATATAAACGTCCTGACGGGCAAGCTGGGTAATGATCCCTTGCACATCAGCAATCTTGATCGGTTCCATTCTTTTTCCTCCTTAAATACAGAAAAGACTCTTAACCATTATGTACTATCTTACTAAAATTCATGAATGAATGCGAAAAGTATGATTGGGGGAGGGGCGTGCTTTTTGGAAGGTCCGTCCCTCAAAAAAAGTGCCAGGCACGAGATCATTCTTTCGTGCCTGGCACTAGCCGGTAATTATTTTTCAAGACGATTGTAAGCCCCGTGCATAACCGGGCCTACGTATTCGTTCAGTTTGAATCCGTGTTTGATGGCTGCCGTTACGAAGGTTTTCGCGTTTTGTACAGCTTCTTTCACGTCTTGTCCATTTGCAAGGTTTGATGTGATGGCTGCTGCGAATGTACAACCGGCACCGTGGTTATAAGTCGTTGCTACTTTCTCTTCTTCAAGTAGAGTGAATTCGTTTCCGTCATAGAATAGATCAAGAGCTTTGTCATGTTGTAATTGCTTTCCGCCCTTGATGACAACATTTTTCGCTCCAAGGTCGTGGATTTTCTTTGCGGCTACCTTCATTTCATCAATGGTTTTGATCGGACCTGACCCGGCAAGCTGACCTGCTTCGAACAGGTTAGGAGTCACTACGGTAGCGCGCTTAAGCAAGTGCTCTCTCATGGCATCCGTTGTTTCAGGGTTTAATACTTCATCTTCGCCCTTACATACCATTACAGGGTCGATGACGACTTTATCCAAACCGAAAGCATCGATTTTCTTCGCTGCAAGCTCAATGATCTCAACTGTACCGAGCATGCCTGTTTTCATTGCATCGATTCCGACAGAAAGAACCGTTTCCAGTTGTGATTCCAATGTATCAATGGATAATGGATGAACCTGGTGGTGCCAATGGTTATTCGGATCCATCGTAACAACCGTTGTAAGAGCCGTCATGCCATGCACGCCATGCTCCTGGAATGTTTTAAGATCTGCTTGGATTCCGGCTCCACCGCTTGTATCGGAACCAGCGATCGTCAGGGTTTTTTTCAATGTCATAGTTGCATTCCTCCTTAGAAAGTAACTCTTTATAATTGTAAAAGTCTGACTAAAGAATATAATATCGGACGGGTAAATACAAATTCTTTTGACTATGGCTGTTTACAAAAAAAGACGCCGGGAATGATATCCTCGACGCCTTTTTGGATTGGATGAATCGTTAAAACTTAGAATGGTTTCGCATCATTATTTGTTGCTTCCTTGGAAGCGACGATGACAAGCTTTCCTTTATCGAGTTCTTCTTCATAGACATCTGCTTCTGCCTGATTCATCCCCACTGACTTCATTTTCGAACGTAATTCGTCTCCGCGGCTGTTGAATAAATTACTCATGGACTCAATGATTCCTTGTTCTTTTATACCGGTGGATTCCGTATGGGTTGCTTCTGTGATATGTTCAGAACGATGTTTGTCATGGGCGAACACATAGATTTCATCTTTAGAGTAACCTTCACTTGTAAACATTTCTATTTCTCTTTTCGCTTCTACTACATTTTCAGCTGTTTGAACTTTATACATAATCATTACCTCCACTTTTAATTTAATGTCTTGTTCCTTCTTTTCCCGGTTGTGCAGAAATAAAACTTTCCATAATATAGAAATACTTTTGAGAGAATAATTGTTTCCAAGATTCTACATTATTTCCTATAATAGAAGAGAGGAAGGTGAAGCATTTGACAAATCAATACAAGAAAATACAAGAAATTGAAGCGCTTTTAGCAGATTTGAAAGCGAGTGAAAGAGAAACCGGTGCCTCTTTGGCGTTTGAGAATAGAAGCAGTAGACGTTTTCCGGCTTGGAAATTAACAACATCCGTTCTGTCCTTTTGGAAAAATAGAGTGTTGTTGATTCTCCTTCTTTTCATCCTATTAGTAGGAGGAGTATCCATAGGGGTCTATTCCTTGTTATCCGGATCTACCTTTACAGAAGAGAAGGGGGCATTTGTCGAACGGATTCAAGAGATGAGTTCCCTGGCCACGGCTCAAGGGTTTATAAAGGCCGTGATCGAGCAGGAGGATAATCAATTATTCGGGAAAGACATCAATACGGATATACCCGGGACAAAACGTAAGCTTCTGATGGTGGTCCCTGGAGCCGTCCTGGCAGGGGTTGATTTACAGGGAATCGATGAAGACGATATTGTAGTTGATGAAGAGAAGAAAGAAATTCAATTAACCCTGCCACGTGCTGAGATTCTCCAAGACCCTTCCATTGATACTGAGAACATTAAGACCTTCTCCGTAGAAGGGATCTTCAGAAATGATGTGGACTGGAACGAAGGGTTTGCCCTTGCGGAAGTGGCAAAGGACCAAATCAGTCAGGAGGCGGTTGAGCAGGGGTTGCTTCAAGCCGCGGAAAAAAACGCAGAGAAATCATTGAAAGGTTTCTTTGAACAATTGGGTTATGACGTTACGATTCAATTTAAGGACTAGAAAGGATGTCTAACAGTGACAAAGATTTTTCAAAACGATTGGGCAGACATTCTGGAAGGTGAACTTCAGAGGGAGTACTATCAGACCTTGAGAGAATGGCTTAAAGGGGAATATGAAACGAACACGACGTATCCTTCCATGCATGACATCTTCAATGCTTTTCATTATACAGCTTACGAAGATGTGAAAGTTGTATTGCTTGGACAAGATCCTTATCATGGGCCGAATCAGGCAGAAGGCTTAAGTTTTTCTGTCAAAAAAGGAGTCAAGATTCCGCCGTCGTTACGAAATATGTACAAAGAGCTTCATGATGATATCGGATGTCAGATCCCTCCCCATGGCTCCCTGGTAAAATGGGCAGAGCAAGGTGTCCTGCTGTTAAATACCGTCTTAACCGTACAAGAAGGGAAAGCGCACTCCCACCGGGGAAAAGGGTGGGAACAATTCACGGACCGTGTCATCTCGATCCTGAATGAGCGAGAGAAGCCGATGGTGTTTATTTTATGGGGGAAACCCGCTCAGGCGAAGCAGGCCCTCATCGATTCTTCCAAGCACTATATGGTAACGGCCCCTCATCCGAGTCCATTATCTGCACACAGGGGTTTCTTTGGAAGTAAACCATATACTAAAACAAACGAATTTCTGCGGGATCAAGGCATAAAAGAGATTGACTGGTGTCTCGAATAACCGGATGTTTCACGTGAAACAATGGATGGCCCCTCGTGTATGGAGGGGTTTGTTTTGTAGAAGGGGGATGCCAAATGATAAATGAGAAGCGTATCAACTGCTTTCAATGCCAATATTTTTATACAACGTGGGAGCAGGCTCATCCCCGGGGCTGTAAAGGCTATGGTTTCAAAACAAGAGCCATGCCTTCACTGGTGGTTTTCCAATCATCAGGGAGTCCCTGTATGAAATTCAAGCCTAAACAGAAATGACTCAGGAAGATATTTGCGAAATCCTTCATTTAGAATTAGGATAGTGATGTAGGTGAAACAGAGGAAGTACATATTGTATGTAATCACGTACGGGAAGACTTGTGGAAGGAGTCATAAATTGTGAATATCCCACATCAATCATTAATAAAGAAAATTGAACATGAGCTCGGAAAAGCAAAATCAGCCGAAAAGTCTCAGCAAATCCGTGAGCATGTGTATTCAATAAAGGCTCTATGTGAAGTTTTGTTGGAGGAAAACCACGGGGGGGCCACTGCAGCACCTTCGTTTCAACCTCAACAAGCGATGCCATATTTACAGGAATCACAACCGAGTCAGAAGCCTGTCACCATCCAGAAAGAAGAACCTCTGGAAACGGATGATGGTGCGAATGGAAATTCATTATTCGACTTTTAATCACTAAGTGAAAGAAAGAACAGGAGGTCCATCATGAAAACATTTATCATTATTGGGGCTATCAACGCCTTTTTATCAGTCGCTTTAGGAGCTTTCGGTGCCCACGCATTGGAAGGGAAAATCTCACAGAAGTATATTGATATTTGGAATACCGGAGTTCTCTATCAGATGTTTCACGCCATCGGAATCATCATTGTAGGGGTACTGATGGGGAATGTGACACCAACCTCATTACTGTCCTGGTCCGGGTGGCTGATGCTGATCGGAACGATTTTATTCTCAGGAAGCCTTTATGTACTGAGCCTATCCGGAATCAAGGTGCTTGGAGCAATCACACCTCTGGGCGGAGTCAGTTTCTTGGCAGCATGGGTGCTTTTGATTGTCTTTGCAGCGAAAACGTTATAAAAAAAGTAAAATACCCTGACAGGAAAGTATTCTCCTGTCAGGGTATTTTTTTATCGCTGGGAATAACTTTGCATAGAACCTCCAGCTCCATACGGATATTCATATTCAATTTCTTCATCAAATGTAATGTAGTCTAAGTAAATCATCGGGATGAGGTACCTGGTCCCCGTTTGTGGATCACTCAGGATAAGGTGATCCCGGCCCGCGGCTTCTATGATTCCTTTGAAGATTTTTGCATTCCATTCTGTATTGTTTTCAAACGTAGTGTAAACAGTCGCTACTTTTCCTTTGTTCAAGCGAAGAATATTCTCGATATATGATTCTTCAATCGGCAGCATCCCCTGAATATTTTGAGTAGGGGCTGGAGCATTCGTCGGTGGAGGTACTTGGAAACCTCCACCACCTTGCTGTTGGGGATAATATTGTTGACCCTGAACCTGCCCTCCTCCGTAATATTGACCATATGGATTATACCCTTGCATATACGGGTTTGATTGTTGATTAGCCAAACCGAATACCTCCTTTTAATAAAGTTAAAATACTTTCGGACAATCTCTTTGAGCAGGCTGATAGAAACAACGGGACTTCAAGAAGTTTCACTTCCTTCTCGTGATAAGGAATAACAGCCACCTCACTTTAAAGATGCTATATGTCTCACTATTTCATGTCTATGTAGGGGGAGAAAAATATATTCGTTTGTTTTTTGAATGAGGAAGACGAACTTTTTTTAATAAAAGTTCCTTTCGTAAACTTTGTGTCTTTGCATAACTTCTCAAAAATGAATTTCTGTTTTAGATGAGGGGTAGTGTGAAAATAGGGACCGTTACTTTCCGCTCCAGGCACTTGCTTTCCGCGGGGAGGAAGTCGAGCCTCCTCGACGTTCCGTCTGTGGGGTCTCGACCTTTCCTCTATTTCCCGCAGGAGTCAAGTGCCTTCCGCTCCAATCCACTCTGTGCTGCTCCTAATGACAGATGGCCAAAACAAAAAAAGCTCCTATTGTAGAAATATTGAGCGTTTGTTCCCCCAATAACTATCTACAAAGGAGTAATAGAAAATTTTATGTTAACTCATAAATCGAAGTATCCTTAAACCATCTTTCAAATGAACCAAACAATGATACCACCGTAAATGACCTCATTTAAAGAGAGCAGTAGTCCGTTTTCCATATTAAGCAAGCTCTGTCATGAATTTTTTTATGGATGGTGAGGGGAACTGCGTAGACTCCTGCGGAAGTACGGACGTGCCGAGACCCCGGAAGCGAAGCTGAGGAGGCTCGGCCGAACGTCCGCGGAAAGCGAAGCAGTTCCCCACACCATCCAGCACACGCTTGTTGACAGAGCTCCAGGCAGATCTTATGTTACAAAACAACCATCTGAGAAGAAAAGAGCCTAAAAAAAAAACGACAAGCCAAGAGGGCTTGTCGTTTATCATTGTATTTAGTTCACGTGAAGGAATTTCGCGATTGCTTCTTCTTTTAATAGATTACCTACATAGAAAGTACCGAATTCGCCGTAGCGTGCACTTACTTCATCAAAACGCATTTCGTATACAAGCTTTTTGAATTGAAGGACGTCGTCAGCAAATAGGGTCACACCCCACTCGTAATCATCAAAACCAACAGAGCCCGTGATGATTTGTTTGACTTTTCCTGCGTATTGGCGGCCGATCATTCCATGACTTCTCATCATGTCGCGACGCTCTTCCATCGGCAGCATGTACCAGTTATCATTACCCTGGCGGCGCTTGTCCATCGGATAGAAGCAGATATGATTCGCTTTCGGAAGGATCGGGTAGATGCGCTCCTGTACATATGGATTATCATAAGGATCGCCCTCTGAAGGCATGTAGTTGCCAAGTTCCACTACAGAAACATAAGAGTATGTCGGAATCGTGAATTCAGCGATCTTCAGCTTGTTGAATTCATTTTCCAGTTCATTTAATTCTTCCATCGTAGGACGAAGGATCATCAGCATGAAGTCTGCTTTTTGACCAACGATCGTGTAAAGAGCGTGACTGCCTTCCTTCGCATCCTGCGTGCTGTTTAACTTATCTAAGAAACGGTGGAATTCAGAAATCGCCGAGGATCTTTCTTCACTCGGAAGCATCTTCCAGGACGTCCAATCCATCGCGCGAAAATCATGCAGGGAATACCAACCATCTAACGTTTGTGCCGGTTCTGCCAATGTAATCACTCCTTAAAGTACTTTTTCCAACTTTACTATATCATAGTTTGGCCCTGGAGTAAGAATACAAAACCCAATGTCGTTAAAATGGCACAAATAGTGGATAGGCAAGGGATATGTGGAACACACTATCCTAGTAGATTATGACATAGGCTTAGGGGTGTAGAGAAAAGGGTAAAAGGAAATAGGAATTATTAGAAAACAAAGACTTTTTCCGTGAAACCGATAACATTTCCCCTTTTCCTTGAATTCCTATATGAGAAGAGTATTCTAAGATTGGATATGTATAAATCAAGGAGGTCCCTCTATTGAGCAACTTATTTACAACATTAACAGATAAAGTAAAAGGAAAAGAGTTAAAAATCGTTTTCCCTGAAGGTACAGACGAACGTATTCTAACAGCAGCCTCCCGTTTAGCCGGCGACGGCATCTTGACGCCGATCGTAGTCGGTAACGTGGATGAAGTCAATGCAAAAGCCGACCAGCTTGGTGTGAAGCTTGACGGTTGTGACGTTGTAGACCCGGCATCATTCCCTGGAATGGACGAGCTTGTGAAGGCATTCGTAGAGCGCCGTAAAGGAAAAGCCTCAGAAGAAGATGCGAAAAGAATCCTATTAGACGGAAACTATTTCGGAACGATGCTTGTATACACGGGCAAAGCTCACGGTCTTGTAAGTGGAGCAGCTCACTCGACAGCTGATACGGTTCGCCCGGCTCTTCAAATCATCAAAACAAAAGAAGGCGTCCGCAAAACGTCCGGTGTCTTCATCATGGTACGTGAAGAAGAGAAGTATGTATTCGCTGACTGTGCGATCAACATTTCACCTGACAGCCAGGATCTTGCTGAAATCGCAATCGAAAGTGCGAAAACAGCTGAAATGTTTGACATCGATCCTCGTGTTGCAATGCTAAGCTTCTCTACAAAAGGTTCGGCTAAATCACCGGAAACGGAAAAAGTGGTTGAAGCCGTTTCCGTTGCAAAAGAAAAAGCACCGGAACTGACAATTGATGGTGAATTCCAATTCGACGCAGCATTCGTTCCATCTGTTGCAGAGAAAAAAGCACCGGGTGCCGACATCCAAGGTAATGCGAATGTATTCGTATTCCCGAGCCTTGAAGCAGGAAACATCGGATACAAAATTGCCCAACGCCTAGGAAACTTCGAAGCAGTAGGCCCGATCCTTCAAGGACTGAACGCACCTGTAAACGATCTTTCACGCGGCTGTAATGAAGAAGATGTGTATAAGCTTGCGTTGATTACGGCTGCTCAGGCGCTGTAATTTAATAGATGTTGTATATAAAGCCGGATCCTTTTGGGGTTCGGCTTTTTTTTCGTTTGTGTGTGCTGAATTGGTGGCTGGCACCAGTGATCTGGAGAGAATTACGTTTGCCTGTTAAATATCCCTCTTTTTTTAACAGGCAAATAAACCGGAATATTCATCTGTCAAGATAACCGTAGTTTTTAACAGGCAACCAATCTCAAACGAAATGCGAACCCCATGGATTGTCCAACCCTTTTTTAGCAACCCCATCATTATATGATATAATGAGCTCGCATGTTGTGAGTGAAGGAGAAGCGTTATGGATAAGGAAAAAGCATATGCACTGCTTCGTCAAGACAGATGGAGAGTGATTGATCAATCGAGCTTGGGACCGATGTTCGGGGCCCTGCAGTCGTTTGCCATGGATGATACGTTGTGCACGGCGATTGGAGCAGCTCAGTCAGACCCGACGGCACGCTCATGGGTGCACCATCAAACGGTCGTACTGGGCATTCAGGATACAAAGCTGCCGTTTCTTTCGGATGCCTTGAAGGTGTTGGAAGAAGAAGGCTATCAATATATTGTACGAAACTCCGGGGGCCTTGCCGTTGTATTGGATGAAGGAGTTTTGAATCTATCACTGGTTTTCCCCGATTCTGAAAAAGGGATCGATATTAACCGTGGCTACGATGCCATGTGGTTGCTTGTTGAGGATATGTTCAAGGACTTTGATGTGAAGATCGAGGCGAAGGAAATCACGCAATCCTACTGTCCCGGAAGTTACGATTTGAGCATACATGATCAGAAATTTGCGGGTATTTCTCAGCGCAGGATTCGAAATGGGGTAGCTGTACAGGTGTACCTCTGCGTCAATGGAAGTGGTGCTGAACGAGCGAAGCTGATTCAGCGTTTTTATGAGACCGGGTTGAAGGATGGAACGACGAAGTTTACGTTTCCTGTTATTGATCCTGAAGTGATGGCTTCTTTATCGGAGCTGCTTGGAGTCGAGTTATCGATACAAGACGTGATGCTCCGCTTTCTGCAATCGTTGAAAGGGTTCAGCGGTGAGTTTTATAGCAGTGCCCTTCAAGGGGAAGAGTATGGAATGTATGAAATGTATTATCAGAGAGTCGTTGATCGGAATGAGAAGTTTTTAGGTTAGAAAGATAGATAAGCTGGACTTCGATTGATTTGTGGTCTGGCTTTTTTGGTGGTGTGAGAATTGGTTGACAATGGTAAAAGACGCATAAAATAAAAAAACGACGCAAAAAAATTTTAAAATGACGCAATGACGACTCCTCTCTACTACTTTTGAAGCACCAATTCCTATCGTAAGGTCAATTTTTAGCCTGTTAGCCTTATTTTCATCTGAAAAGGTCTTGAAATAACTGTATTTTCACATAAAATACATCTTTTGCATTCTTTTAGTTTTGTAGAAAAAGGCTTGATCATACATTCACAAGCACTTCGCAACCCCCTTATGCTCCAAAACCTTCCTACAACCCATACCTCTACACCATCCACAAGGCACCATACTGTCACAACCCAACCAAAAAACCAGCACGCCCACAGGCGCACTGGTTGGGAACTAGCATTATTCCGCTACTTTTTCTAAGTTTCCGTTCGGATCCATTTTGAAACGTGGGGCTTTGGCATCGTCTTCATCGAATAGGACAAGCTTTCTGGCACGGTTCATGATTTGCATAAGTGTTTCGTAGTCTTCCTGCATGGTGACGGAATTGTTTTCAAGAGCTTTGACTTTCTTTTCAAGCTCGCTGTTTTCTTTTCTGATTTCAGCGATTTCCTGCTTTAATCTCTGATTCTCTATTTTTACATAGTCGGAATTCATGTTGGTTTGAGCAAGGTTTTGCAGGAAGGCAATGACTTTTTCGAGTGTCACTTCACCTTTTAATCCTGAAGGCTTTACAACATGGTTAGCGGCAGGCGCCTGATGTGTGACGTAGACTGGTTCCTCGCTTGCTTCCATTTCGAATTTCGGGGCTTCTTCGGATTCTTTCCCCAGCTGCTCCGTTTCGGGCACATAGTTCTCGTACTCAGCAAATTCCATTTCTTCTTCGGCTTCAGACATTGATAGAGACATAGCATCTAAATCTTCGAATGAAGGCGTTGGTGGCTGGTACAAAAGCTTTTTCTTGCCGCCCTGGTCTTTCCCGAGGATGCGGTGGCGCTGTTTGCGTTGTTTTTTTGCTAGTTGAAGAGCTTTCTCGTATTGGTGACGCACCACTGCGTTCCAGCGGAATCCACATGCGGCAGATGTGCGGTTCAGTTTGTCCCCGACTTCTTCAAAGGCATTTAATTGTGTGCTGCCTTCCCGTACATGACGTAGGACCGTTTCGGCTAATAATAGATCATTTTCTTCCGTCCAGGCATCCTGTCTTGTTTTCATCATCATTTCATCTCAACTCCCATAGTTTTCTTAAATGATTCGTTGGTTAAAGGATGGACAGTTTTATAGGTTTTTATACGAATATGTTAAATTTATTTTTTGTCTGCTAGTTTCGTTGTATAAGTGGGGGTTCCCACAAGCTGGAAACGATGTTCTCTTGCAAAACTTTGCAGAAAACTGTATTCTATAAATCGATGTTTACGACGAATAAAAATCATTTAAATAGATAGAAAGGGTTGTTGGCAAATGGCAAACGAATTTCGTGTTTGCGATGATTGTCAGGCCGTTAACCTAAAGACATTGATTCCCAAATTAAAAGAAATTGACCCGGATGCACCGATCGATATTGCGTGTCAATCCTATTGTGGTCCAGGGCGCAAGAAGACATTCGCTTTCGTGAATAATCGTCCTGTAGCGGCGTTGACTGAAGAAGAACTCATGGAAAAAGTAATCAAGAAAATAAAGAAATAAAGGAAAACTTCCAGTGAGGGAGTTTTTTCTTTTCTGTTGAATAAAAAAATATAGGTTTGGCTCTTATTGGAAAAGGAAACTAGTTAGAGGGTAGAGAATAAGTAGGGAAAGCGTAGATTTTTGTCAAGCGTGCTTAAAAGCTGAAATTTTTTTGAAGGAAATGGAACGCTTGGCATGGATCATTCAGAAGCCAAATACCTATTTTTTTCGACAGAATTCGAGATGAATACCAGTACGAAAGTAGCTATAATATAAATATGCTAGTTTAGGAAGAGGGTAGAAGATGGAGTATGCCAAGCAGAAATTACATGAAGAAAAAGTATTTAAAGACCCTGTTCATCGGTATGTTCATGTAAGGGATCGCGTGATTTGGGATTTGATTGGAACGAAAGAGTTTCAACGACTTCGCAGGATCAGGCAGCTGGGAACCACTTACCTGACTTTTCATGGTGCAGAGCATAGCCGGTTCAATCATTCTCTTGGCGTGTATGAGATCATCCGCCGAATCGTGGACGATGTCTTCGCAGGCAGACCGGAGTGGAATCAGGATGAGCGGTTATTGTCCCTTTGCGCTGCGTTATTGCACGATCTGGGGCATGGACCGTTTTCCCACTCCTTTGAAAAAGTGTTTCACCTGGATCACGAGCACTTCACCCAAGCCATCATCTTAGGGGATACAGAGGTGAATGAGGTTCTGACGAAAGTGGGACCTGATTTCCCGAAACATGTAGCGGAAGTGATTGCGAAAACGTATAAGAACAAGCTGGTTGTCAGTCTGATTTCAAGTCAGATCGATGCGGACCGAATGGATTATTTGCAGCGTGATGCCTATTTTACAGGGGTCAGCTACGGTCATTTCGATATGGAGCGAATTCTTCGTGTGATGAGACCCCGTGAGGACCAAGTGGTGATCAAACAGAGTGGAATGCATGCAGTGGAAGATTATATTATGAGCCGTTATCAGATGTATTGGCAGGTATATTTCCATCCGGTCACACGGAGTGCTGAAGTGATTTTAACGAAGATCCTACATAGGGCGAAGGAGCTTCATGAAGAGTATTACTCTTTTAAGCAAAGCCCGATCCATTTTTACTCCCTGTTTGAAGAAGAGGTTTCACTTCAGGATTATTTGAAGCTGGATGAAGCGGTCATTATGTATTATTTCCAAATTTGGCAGGAAGAAGAGGATCCGATTTTACGGGACTTATGCGAGCGGTTCATGAACCGTAATTTATTTAAGTACGTGGAATTTGATCCGGCTAAGGAATATAAGAAGCACAGTGAGCTTGAAGTTCTGTTTAAAAAAGCGGGGATCGACCCTGACTATTATTTAGTGGTGGACTCATCTTCAGACCTTCCATACGATTTCTACAGACCTGGGGAGGAAGAAGAACGGCTTCCGATTCATCTGTTAATGAGAAATGATGAGCTGCGCGAGTTGTCGAGGCAGTCGGATATCGTCGATTCTATTTCCGGAAAACGCCGAACCGATCATAAATTATATTATCCAGTGGATTTACTATATGACGAATCAACGAAGAAAAATATTAAGAGACAAATACGTACGATTCTAGAATTAACATAAACGACACGACACAATGAGGATCTGAAAAACGCAATACTAGGAGTAGGAGATGACGTACATTGTTGAAAGATCATGCAAAACTAATGAGTGCCTTCTTAGCCTCGGGTGAAGTGGTGGGAAGAAAAAAGCTTCAGAAGATGATCTTCATCGCGAAGAAGCTTGAATTCCCGTTTCAGGAAAAATTTCAGTTCCATTTTTATGGACCATACTCGGAAGAGCTTACCCTCAGGGTGGAAGAGCTCTGCAATATGGGATTCATCTCCGAGGTGAAGGAGAAAAAGGGTGGATATTATCAATACAGGTACACCGTCACCAAAGAAGGGGAAGACTTCCTGCAGATCTATGAGAAAGAGATGCCCTGTTTAGAAGATTGCCTGACGGATATGAACGTTCAATCAGCACGCTTTCTTGAACTTGTTTCGACAGTCTTATATTTTGATAACCTTCCAAAAGATGAAGTCGTGGAGAAAGTATTCACACTTAAGAGCAAACAGAAATATACAGAAGAAGAAATCGACGAAGCCTTCGCATATATCGAAGGATTAAAATTGAAAAAAATCGTCCAATAAAGGACGTTTCATATGAATGGCGGGGATCACTCGAAATGGGTGATCCCTTTTTAAATGAACAAAAAAATCGTCACTCAAGAGCGTAACGATTTTCCTCACTTTATTTAGGTGTTTGATCCATTTTTTCTATAATCTGATCAAGCTTTTCTTCAATTTGTTTATCATATTTCCGCTGCTGGATCCTTCGATTTCGAAACCCTTTTGCCACCATGAAAGCAACCACCACAATGGCTGCAAGGAAAGCCATCATGAACAATTGGAAGAGTACATCACCGGTATCCATGTCCATTTCACTTCCTCCTTTCCATATGGGTTTGGTATATCGTATTCATCAAAGTGAGAAATTACCCCTTTTTTACGTTTAAGTAGGCTTCATAGCCGAATGTGATGACCAGTCCAGTAAAGAAGAGGAAGGCGGAGGAAAAGAGGTCCCTGCCTATTATCAATGAAGACATATAGTTAACGGCGAGTAACCCCATATATGTATAGAATCCCAGTACGGCACTTTTGTTCCAGTTGGACTTTTCTTTAGGGGACATGGATTTGAAGAATTTCATATGCGCTCCTTCGTATAGAAAACGATTGAAGCCTGCGATCGGTCTGATGGCAGGCTTATTGTCCTTAATTCTTATTGATCACTGAGTCTCTTACCGCCGACTGCATAGTGACCTTTCGTCATTTCTTCAATGAAGACAACGATTTTTTCTTCAGGTGCTCCGGTTGTTTCACTTACGGCTTCGGTTACTTTTTCGACGAGGGCGCGTTTCTGTTCTTCTGAACGGCCTTCGAGCATTTTTACGGTGATATAAGGCATTATGGTTCGCTCCTTGCATTTGGATTTGGTACAATCTGTGGTAGGCATGTTCGTTTTAACCCCCCTTTTAAATGTAAATGGTAGGGGTTGTAAGAGCAAGCTTCTTATGGTGGGGAATTGGAATTGTTCCTTAGAGTGGTCATGAAGGCAGGAATTTTTCTGTATACTATTGAATAAGAAAGTAAATCATTTTTTAAAGGAGTACATACTTTGGATACATTTAGCTCTCTTTTTGAGTCAATTTCCGTCTTTCGCTTGGAAGAGCTTCCGTTTGTGGTGATTGCCCTGGTCATGGCCTTTACGGTTCATGAGTTTGCCCATGCATTTGTGGCGTACAAATTTGGTGACACGACAGCGAAGGATCAGGGAAGGCTCACGTTAAATCCGGTTCAACATCTGGATCCCCTGGGAACCATTTTAATTTTAATTGCGGGGTTTGGCTGGGCGCGTCCTGTGCCGGTCATGAGATCCCGATTTAAAAATCCCCGTTTGGCAGGGGTATTAGTTTCAGTGGCAGGCCCGCTGAGTAATTTCTTACTTGCATTCATTGCATTCGGATTTTTTTATTTTTTTGTAGGAGTGACTGGTGGAGTCGGGGTTCCTCCCTTTGTCATCGATCTCCTGCAGATGATCGTGTATCTGAATGTGTTGTTATTTGTGTTTAATCTACTGCCGTTCCCTCCCCTGGATGGGTACCGGATCATAGAGGATTTATCACCTAATCATATCAGGGCAAAAATGACTCAGTATGAGCAGTATGGAGTCGTGTTATTTCTGATCATCGTGATCACACCCCTTGATGAGTATACGATCTGGCCGCTGTTACAAGGTGGGATGACAGCAACCAACCAGGCTTTCAGTGCCATTTTTACAACTGTTTTTTCAGTCTTTAGCTAGAATGTCAACTTTGAAGGAGTGAAGATACATGGAAAAGAAAAAGAACATCGGGTTCAATATCATCAAAAGTGATCCTACTGACGGCCACGGTGGCTATGGTGTAGGCTCATTAAGTCTTGATAATGTTTCCCCAGTGATGATTGATGTCGAAGAAGGGGAAGCGACGATTGAAATCGGAGCGATGCATGCCAGGAGCCCAATTGAAAAAGGGATTAAATTCACGAATAATCGGGATGATTCAGCAGGCGGTAAGCCGTACTGGTTAATCTGGGTAACCATTGACCGTATGGAAAATGGACCGTACTATGCAGGCGTGACGGCTTGTGAAATGGTCGTGAACCGTGAGAAGCGCAGAGGATACAAGTCCATGCCGGAGCATGTGAATAATATGGATAAATCGATTAAACGTAAAATCGTCCTTGATCATCTGGACGACAAGTCGAAAGGGATTCTCACTGACTTCCTGAAGAAACATGATGAGGGTATGTGGGAACGCTCAAAAGACGAATTAAAGGAAGCGTTAAAAGTTTAAAAAGATAGAAAAAACTTCTTTTGTGAACAAACTATGACATTTTTTTGAATATGTCGTTCACATCTTGCCCTTATGCTTGAAAAAAAGTACACTTAAATCACAGTTTGCACATAAACTAGGACATGAAAAACCACGGGTTCGCACAAACCCGTGGTTTTTCGTTTTTTTATAGAGATTTAGAGTGATTTGAGGGTGTGAATTGGATTTGTTGAGGGGACTTTCTAATTAACTTGTGCCACTTTTGAACTTTGTTGCGCTAAAATGTGAACACTACACTTTTTGGCCTGAACAACCCGCTTCCGCTTTTCGAAATGTCCAGCTCCAGGGGCTTGGGGCTCGAGGTCATAAGCCAAGTCACCCAAAAAGGCAAAGGGCGCCTTACCGGGTGACTCGTCTTATGCTTGTCACCCCAGGGCGAGCCCCTTCCGCTTTTCGAAATGTCCAGCTCCAGCGGCTAGTCCCTCGAGGTCATAAGTCAAGAACGCCAAAAAGGCAAGGAGCGCCTTTCCGGCGTTCTCGCCTTATGCTTGTCGGGCCTGAACAAGCCGCTTCCGCTTTTCGGTATGTCCAGCTCCAGGGCTTAGAGGCTCGAGGTCATAAGTCAAACCTGCCAATAAGGCAAAAACCCGCCTTTTCAGCAGGTTCGCCTTATGCTTGTCGCCTCTGGGCAAAGCCCTTCCGCTTTTCTGTTAAAAAATCCAATCCTTCACCTTTTCATACCAAGGCTTTTCTTCTTTTTTCACTGGTGTCTTTTCTTTCGGTGCTTCATTTTCACCCAGGTGTTCATGACAGTACTCGGTTGGTTCGGTTCCTTTTACAAAGTACGTGAAGCGCTGCACGGGACAGTCCTCTGTGGCCAGTTTCCCGTTATGAGGATTCACGGCTACGCCGACGACACCCTTCGTCGGTTTGAAGTTTTTGACGGGTTCATCCTTCAGGGCTTCTTCCATGAAATTCACCCAGAGTTTCTTGGCTAAATATTTATCGTCGACCAGGGAGATTTCTTTTTCTTTGTCATATCCGGTCCACACCCCTGCAGTGAGCTGAGGTGAGTAGCCGATCATCCAGTTATCTGTGTTGGTGGTACCTGATTTCCCGGCATAGGGACGGGTGGCGTCTTTCCGGATCTGGATCCCCGTCACCGTTGAGTAATCATTGAGCTTTTGATCAAATATTCCACTCAGCATATGTGTCATGACATACGCTTGATCAGGGTCCAAAACTTGTTCTTTTTCAGATTTATTTTCGTAAATGACGTTACCGGACCAGTCTTCCACACGCGTAATGAATACCGGTTTCACCTTATAACCTCCGTTTGCGAAGATATTGTAGGCGTTGACCATATCGATGACTCTTGCCCCTGATGTACCGAGTGCAGAGGAAGGATACTTTTTTACCTTTGTCGTTAATCCGAATGTATCCTGTGCTGTTTTCGTTAAGGTATCCTGACCGATGAAAAGGTGGGTTTTCACTGCGTACACATTATCGGAAAGGGCAATGGCCTGAGCAAGGGTGATATCATCCCCTGCATATTTATTGTTGTAGTTGTGAGGTGTGTATTTCGCTTTGCCATCATCAAATGTGAATGAAGTTAACTCACTTTTCATCGTCGTTGACGGTGTGAAACCTTGCTCCAGGGCAGAATAGTACAGGAGCGGTTTAATCGTTGATCCCGGCTGACGAATGGCCTGAACCGCACGATTAAACGGGCTTTCCTCATAGCTTCTTCCACCGACAAGCGCTGTTACATGACCATTCTTTGGGTTCATCGATACAAAGCCCAGCTGAATATCAGACTCATCGGGGATTTGTTCCTTCACGACTTTTTCTGCGACTTTTTGATGGTCGGGATTGAGGGTTGTGTATACCTTCAGTCCGCCCATTTCAACGGTTCGATCTTCTATGCCTAAGTCTGAGCGGAGAATGCTTTTCACAACATCTTGAAAATACGGAGCCGTTTCTGCCTTATGGTGTGCGTGCTCGCCTGTAATAGTAATCGGAGCTGCCTTTGAAACGACCTGTTGTTCTTTTGTAATGAAGCCGTCCTCGGTCATGGACTGGAGGATCAGCTCCTGACGCTTCTTGGCATTCTCCATATTGGCCACGGGTGAATAGTACGTCGGTGCTTTCGGGATGCCGGCAATCATAGCGGCTTCTGCAACGGTCAATTGATTGGCATCCTTACCGAAATAGTATTGACTTGCCGCCTGGACCCCGTAGGCGCCGTGTCCATAATAGATGGTATTTAAATAGCCTTCCAGAATTTCTTTCTTCGAATAGTTCATTTCGATACGAATCGTATAGAGGGCTTCTGAAATCTTTCTTTTCCATGTCTTGTCATGGGATAAAAATAGATTACGAGCATACTGCTGGGAAATGGTACTGGCTCCTTGTACCTTTGACATGGCTTTCAAATCGGCAAGTGCTGCTCCCGCCATACGTTTGATATCGAAGCCATAGTGCTGATAGAAGCTTTTGTCTTCGATGGAGATGGTGCCTTCGATGAGCGCAGGGGAGATTTCTTTCAGGCTCACCCAATATCGTTTCTCTCCTGTATTCGTTTCCCCTATAACCGAACCGTCCTCACCGTAGAGCAAAGTGGATTGAGGCACAGCAAGTGGAGGCGGCCCCTGGATTTTAGCATATGTTAAAATTCCGATCAGACCGACAAGAATCAAAACCGCCCCCAATAAACCTGCAACGACTGCCACTCTGGCATACTTTTTTGTTCTCTCCATTCGTGCTATCAGTTCCATGCCTCTCCCCACCTTCTCCTCCCGAGGTCCGTGTGTTTAGGGACGGACCTTAGTATATTGGACAATAGTAAACATCCTATATTATGTTTAGCGTATAGTATCAGTATGAAAAGTTTTGCGAGTTTTTAAACGTCAAAGATTTAGAAAAAATTTCACTTGAAATTTTGCTAGATTCCACTATACTTTTTCTCATGTTTGTATTTATCATGATAGGGAAGGATAAAAATGACGTCTGTTGCGGACGTTTTAATAAATAGGAGTAAAGCCCGTCATTAAAGGCTTTCGCTTAATTGAGTGATCTATTTTGTCCTGAGATGAACGTGTGAAAACTCAAACTAGTGGTATATGATTTTTACAACGAAGAACGGAAATAGCGAAAAATCGATAAAAAACAGAAGGGAAGTTGAAACAATGAGCGGACTTTGGTACACAGAAAAACAAACAGAAAACTTCGGAATCACGATGAAAATCAAGAAGACTTTACATACAGAGCAAACGGATTTTCAATATCTTGAAATGGCAGAGACAGAAGAGTGGGGTAACATGCTATTCCTTGATGGAATGGTGATGACAAGTCAAAAAGACGAGTTCGTCTATCACGAAATGGTAGCTCACGTACCTTTATTCACACACCCAAACCCTGAGAAAGTATTAGTTGTTGGTGGCGGAGACGGTGGCGTAATCCGTGAAGTGTTAAAGCACCCAAGCGTGAAGAAAGCGGTACTTGTTGAAATCGACGGAAAAGTGATCGAGTACTCTAAGAAGTATCTTCCGGAGATTGCTGGAGAATTGGAAAACGAGCGCGTTGACGTACAAGTGGACGATGGCTTCATGCACATCGCGAAAAGTGAAAATGAATATGACGTGATCATGGTTGACTCCACTGAGCCGGTCGGTCCAGCTGTAAACCTATTCACAAAAGGTTTCTATGCAGGAATTTCGAAAGCACTGAAAGAAGACGGAATCTTTGTCGCGCAATGTGATAATCCTTGGTTCAAAGCGGATCTTATTCGCCAAGTACAAAGCGATGTAAAGGAAATCTTCCCGATTACCCGTCTGTACACAGCGAATATCCCGACATACCCAAGCGGACTATGGGCATTCACGATCGGTTCGAAAAAGCACGATCCAATCGAAGTGCCGGAAGACCGTTTCCATGATATCGAAACAAAATACTACACACCAGAACTGCACAAAGCAGCATTCGCCCTTCCTAAATTCGTTAAAGACCTGACGAAATAAAGAAAATTTGAGGGACGGACCTCAAAATTCAGTGAAATAGTTTAAATTGAGGCAGGGACGGACCTCAGGAGGTGCTGAAGCACCTCCTGAAGGTCCGTCCCTCTAAAAAAGAGAGGTTGAAGAGTATGCGTTTTGATGAGGCTTATTCAGGTAATGTGTTTATTAAGAGTCATCCTTCTTATGAAGACAGCCAGGTAGTTCTTTACGGTATGCCGATGGATTGGACGGTAAGTTACCGTCCCGGTTCCCGTTTTGGCCCGGCTCGTATTCGTGAAGTTTCGATCGGTTTGGAAGAGTACAGTGCGTATCTTGACCGCGAGCTCGAAGAAGTGAAATTCTTTGATGCCGGGGATATTCCATTGCCATTCGGTAACCCGCAGCGAAGCATCGATATGATTGAAGATTATATCGACGGTCTTCTTGGAGACGGAAAAACCCCATTCGGAATGGGAGGGGAGCACTTGGTATCATGGCCGGTCATGAAAGCAGTCGCTAAGAAATATCCGGACCTTGCGATCATTCATATGGACGCTCACACAGATCTTCGTGAAGAGTATGAAGGAGAGACATTATCCCACTCCACTCCGATCCGCAAGATCGCTGAGCATATCGGACCGAAGAATGTCTATTCATTCGGAATCCGTTCCGGGATGAAAGAGGAATTCCAATGGGCGAAAGAAAACGGTATGCATATCTCGAAATTTGAAGTACTTGAGCCGTTGAAGCAAATTCTTCCACAGCTTGCAGGACGTCCTGTGTACGTGACAATTGATATCGATGTATTAGACCCTGCACACGCTCCTGGTACAGGAACCGTAGATTGCGGTGGGATTACGTCTAAAGAATTACTGGCATCGATCCATGCCATCGCTCACTCTGACGTAAATGTAGTAGGAGCAGACCTTGTAGAAGTTGCCCCGATCTATGATCCATCAGAGCAAACAGCCAATACAGCAAGTAAGCTGATTCGCGAAATGCTCCTTGGTTGGGTAAAATAAACTCCCAAAAGCCTCTTCTGATCGTCGGAAGGGGCTTTTCTTTTACCATAAATCCGCTTACATCCAATCCGCAAAATGAAAACTCATCGTGTTCCATTGCAATTTCCCACAATACTTCTTATACTTAATTAGTTAGAAGGAAGGGACGTCTAAAAGAGGGACGGACCTATCACTTGATCGGACCCTAATATAGAAAAGGATGTGAGTGGTTTGACGGCAAAAACAGATTACACCCCTGTCAAAGTTCACTTGAAAACCAAAATCACAATAGGAGAGGAAAGTGACTCTTTTGAACTGGTATCATTTGGTCGATACTATGAAAAAGGAGATGCCGTTTTCCTGAAGTACGATGAGGTGCAAGAGGAAGGAACCACCCATACGATTGTTAAAGTCTCTGATCAACAAGCTCTCATTCTCAGAAGCGGTGCAGTGAAAATGAGAATGGCCTTTAACGAACGGGAGGAACAAAATGGTTCTTATGAAAGCCAGATGGGTACTCTCTTACTTACAACCAAAACAAAGAAACTTTCACATACACAAAGTGACTCAATACTTGAAGGGGATTTCAACCTTTCTTACGAGTTAAAAATGCAAGACAGTCCAGTAGGGGATTATGTTATGTCCATTCACTATAAGGAGGAAGCATAGGCACATGAATATTGTCGAAAAAGTACAAGAAAACCTGAAATCCGAAATAAAAGCAGCAGTTCTGAAAGCGGGACTCGCAACAGAGGACCAGATTTCTGATGTTATTTTAGAAATCCCGAAAGAAAAATCCCACGGTGACTACTCTACCAATATGGCGATGCAGCTTGCACGCGTAGCGAAAAAAGCGCCGCGCATGATTGCAGAGGACATTATGGCGAACTTCGACCAGTCCAAGGCATCAATTGAAAAAATGGAGATCGCAGGACCTGGATTCATTAACTTCTATATGAACAATGAATACTTGACCGACTTGATTCCATTGATTCTTGATCAAGACCAGCAATATGGCCAATCTAATGCTGGGAATGGCGAGAGAGTGAACGTGGAGTTTGTATCTGCCAACCCGACAGGTGACCTTCACCTTGGACATGCCCGTGGAGCGGCTGTAGGTGATTCCCTATGTAACGTTCTTGAAAAAGCAGGTTATAAAGTAACGCGTGAATACTACATCAATGATGCAGGAAACCAAATCCATAACCTGGCGATTTCGGTCGAGGCCCGTTATTTCCAAGCTCTTGGTGAAGACAAAGCGATGCCTGAAGATGGATATCACGGGGCGGACATCATCGGAATCGGGAAGAAACTGGCGGGAGAATTCGGTTCGAAATATGCGGAAGTTAGCGACGAAGAGCGCTACAAGTTCTTCCGTGAGTATGGACTGAAGATCGAAATGGCGAAGCTTCAAAAGGACCTTGAAATGTTCCGTGTGCCATTCAACGTGTGGTACTCTGAAACTTCACTCTACGAAAACGGTAAAATTGATGCTGCGTTAAAAACATTAAAAGACAATGGTCACGTTTATGAAGAAGACGGGGCGACCTGGTTCCGTTCGACTGAACTTGGGGATGACAAAGACCGTGTTCTCATCAAGAATGATGGGACGTACACGTACTTGACCCCGGATATTTCCTATCACCAGGATAAATTCGAACGCGGGCACGATGTGCTGATCAATATTTGGGGTGCTGACCACCACGGATACATCCCTCGTATGAAGGCGGCGATTGAAGCACTTGGTTTTGACCGTGAGAAGTTAGAAGTAGAAGTGATTCAACTTGTTCACCTTTATAAAAATGGTGAGAAGATGAAGATGAGTAAGCGTACAGGTAAAGCAGTCACTTTACGTGAGCTTGTAGAAGAGGTCGGCCTGGATGCAGTCCGTTATTTCTTTGCCATGAGAAGTGCCGATACGCATATGGACTTTGATTTGGACTTAGCGGTATCCCAATCTAATGAAAATCCAGTGTACTATGCTCAATATGCCCACGCGCGTATTTGCAGCATTCTTCGTCAAGCAGAGGAGCAGGGACTCGCTTCAGAAGACAAGATCGACTTAAAGCTGATCGGTACGGAAAAAGAAGTGGATTTACTGAAAAAATTAGGTGAATTCCCGCAAATGGTTGCCGATGCTGCGGAGAAACGTACACCTCACCGTGTGGCAAACTACATTAACGACCTGGCATCAGCTTTCCACAGCTTCTACAATGCCAATAAGGTTCTTGATGAAGAAAACCGTGAACTTACAACGGCTCGTTTGGCTCTTGTAAAAGTGGTTCGAGTCACATTACAAAACGCTCTTGCATTAATCGGAGTTGCCGCTCCGGAAAAAATGTAATGACGATAGATGAAAAAGGTCCGTCCCTCGGGGTGGACCTTTTTCTTATATTTCTCAAGCTTTGACGTATAATAAAAGTAGACATACTGTTCAGGAGGATGTTATGAAAACAGTTATTTTAGCGATTGTGACCGGTTTCCTGGTTGGTTTTATTTTTGCACTATTCAAGCTTCCTATTCCTGCACCGCCTGCCTTGGCCGGAATTGCAGGAATCGTAGGTATTTACCTTGGATTTAAAGCCTTCACAGCCATTCAGCCTTGGATTGAATCGGTCTTTAAATGAAATCTACATAGGAATCGATTCCAGGAACCGATAGCTTCCAAAGACCGGTTCCCGGAATAGACAAAAAAAGACGAACAACAGCGTGTTCATCTTTTCTTCTACCATTCCAACGCCCCGCCGCTAATCCGCTTTACTCCCCGAATCGTCGAGAGATCCTCTATCAGCTTCAACATGGCCAGATCTTTATGCTTTGCTTCAATCATAAAATCAATGTCCTGATCGAACGTCTTGAGAGTTTTGAAAAATCCTTCTACAAAGCCTGCATCCACCAAATCAGCGTGAGAGCGGAATGCTTTGTCCGATTTCGGCGAGGAAATATGTATTTTTGGAACGAGATCTCTCTTTTCCCATGTGGCAAAAATCGCTTCAAGATAATCTTCTAATGGCTTCTCACTAAGGTTGGCCTCGTGATGGTGGATATCAAGGACCATGGGGATGTTTTCTCTTTGACAGACACCTAATGTTTCTTCTACCGTATAGGTTTTGTCGTCGTTCTCCAGGGTCATGATCTTTTTCACATCAGTCGGGAGGCTTTTCAAATTCTCATGAAAGCGTACAAGCGTTTCTGCCTTATCACCATAGCTTCCACCGATATGAATGTTAATGACAGAGCTATCCTCTATCCCCATATATTCAAGCATGCGGTAATGATAAACCATATCCTTTACGGCGTTGTCAGTGACATGCTGCTTGGGACTGGTGAATAAAGTGAACTGATTAGGGTGAAAACTTGCCCTGATCCCAAACCTTTTGATCAGATCCCCAAGCTCTTTCCATTCGTCTTTAAATGGGGAATAGAAGTCCCATTCAACATCCGGGTGAGTAGCTAACGGAACAAGTGAGCTTGATAGTCGGTACAGTTCAATTTCGTGAGCTGCGCACAGATACAGTATGCGTTTCGTATGTTCCAGGTTTAATCTTGTTACTTCCTTCAAACGATCCATTCGTTCCTCTTTTGGAAGATCAGAATATCGTTTGAAGGTCATGGTTTTGGCAGGGCTTGCGTCCCATAAGGAGAGGGAATTAGCAACAAACCCCAATCTGACTTTCATGTGGTTTCCCCCCTAAAGTAAAATGGAAATGGATGAAGCGACACGTTCCTTTATACGAGTGAGCAAGGAAACATTTGCAAGATCGTTTTCGCTCAGCATGTCGGATGCTTCCATATCCTTTGCCATCTCTTTTTTTAATGTATGAATAAATTCTTTGTCGAAAATAAGGTTGTTGATCTCAAGATTGATAAAAAAGCTTCTTTTATCAAAATTGGCCGTACCTAAATCACAGAAATGATCGTCTATGATCATTACCTTAGCATGGTAAAAACCGTTCATAAATTGATACACCTTTGCCCCTTTAGCCAGTAAGGTTCTAAAATAAGGGAATGCTGCTTCCTTCACTAACATATGATCGGCATTATTTGGAATGATGACCCTTACGATAACGCCACGTTCCAATGCATGACAAAGGGCATCCATTAAAATGGGTGTGGGGATGAAGTAAGGAGTCCCAATAATGATTTCATCTTGTGCTTCATCAATGAACTTCTTGAAGAAATCCTCGATATTCACACCTTCTGTAGGGAAGATCTGATGTGTGATGCTTCCTTTTTCAGCTGGAGGAAAGTATTTCACTTCGTTTTTAAGTTCATTCTTCGCTGCCCTGAACCAATCGATACAAAATTCTGTTTGTAAATCGTGAACGCCTTCACCCTCCAAACGGAGATGATAATCCCTCCAAGGAGACAGCTCGGGTTTGTCATTTTCATCAATATATTCTTTCCCTACATTATACCCTCCCAAATACCCAATCCCCCCATCAATGACGGTGATTTTTCTGTGATTACGCTGTTGGGAGGAAAAGAATAAGAAGGGGAGCCTGACCTTTTGACAGTAGGCCACTTCCACCCCTGCGTCACGGAGCATTCTCACTTTTGATTTAGGCACATTATGACTCCCGATCTGATCCATTAACAAGCGGACCTCTACGCCTTCTTTTGCTTTAACCTTCAGTAAATCCATAAACCGTAAAGCAAAATGGTCATCTTGGACGATATAGAATAAAACATGAATGGAAGACTTGGCTTCCTTCATTTCTTTAAACATTCGATCAAACAGCTCCGGACCTCTGGAAAATAATTCGATATCGCTGTTTCGTTTTTCATAATCTCTTCTTGTCCGTGTCCGGATGAAATGACTTCTACCCAGCTTAAAGTCGATCATTAACAAGCCTATGACAACAACTATTATTAACAGTAGGATGAACCACCACATATAATCACTCTCTCATCTGCATTAGCATTAGTATGTCCTTAAATCTTACCTACTTTGCACTCTTTCTTCTTTTACCTTAAATGATTCATATTGAAACCTATGGGGGGTACAAAAAGTCCTGGTTATTCCCGACGAATGAATGACTATTCATGTAAAGGTTTTCATTTTTCTTGGTAAAAACCATTGACTGAATGCTCATTCATAATATAATGGATATATGAACTATTCAGAATATTAATTTGGTTTGTAAAAGTTTGAACAAAGGGGAAGTTCGGGTCAAACCAAAGAAGGGGGAGTGTTTTTCAATGAATGGGTTACTCATTCTCAATTGGGTTGCATTTATTCTTGTAACCGTTTACGCACTTAGTCTGTTTGTGTATGTAGTAAAGACGAGAATTGAATATATTAAGCTCGGAAAGAAAGTGGAGTTCGACCAGCGATTCAAGGAACGGTTCCAGAAGATCGTGGTCAATGTCTTCGGCCAGAAGAAGCTCTTGAAGGATAAGAAGAGTGGAGCGATCCACGTCATGTTCTTCTACGGCTTCATATTAGTCCAATTCGGAGCCATCGATTTCATCTGGAAAGGACTGGCGCCAGGGAGTCACTTACCACTGGGACCATTATATCCCGGATTCACGTTCTTCCAGGAGATTGTCACACTCATGATCCTGGTAGCGGTTGTTTGGGCCTTCCACCGCCGCTATGTGGAGAAGCTGGTTCGTCTTAAAAGAGGATTTAAATCAGGATTGGTTCTCCTATTCATCGGGGGATTAATGCTATCGGTTCTTGTAGGGAACGGAATGGGCCTTATCTGGCACGGTGAAGAGCTTGCCTGGACAGAGCCTGTAGCGTCACTCATTGCAGGAGCACTTGGAGCCATTGGAGAAACAGCTTCCATCGTCATCTTCTATGTGGCATGGTGGATCCATTTATTATTCTTACTGGCATTTCTTGTATATGTTCCACAATCCAAGCACGCTCATTTAATCGCAGGTCCTGCGAATGTCTACTTCAATCGATTAGACAACCCTGGAAAGCTTAAGCCCATCGACTTTGAAGATGAGTCAGCCGAAAGCTTCGGGGTAGGGAAAATTGAAGAGTTCACGCAACATCAAATGATCGATTTCTACGCGTGCGTGGAATGTGGTCGTTGTACGAATATGTGTCCTGCTACAGGAACAGGGAAAATGCTTTCCCCAATGGATCTAATTGTGAAACTGCGTGATAATCTGACGAATCACGGTGCGGTCGTTACTCAGAAAAAACCGTGGGTGCCGACTTTTGCATTCAATGGGACTAAAGGGAATCAACTTGCGATGGCGAGTGCCACTCAAGCAGCGGAAGAAGCGGCTGCTGGAGCTGCGTACAGTCCAAGCCTGATCGGAGATGTCATCACAGAAGAAGAAATCTGGGCATGTACGACGTGCCGTAACTGTGAAGATCAATGTCCGGTCATGAACGAGCACGTAGATAAAATCATCGACCTTCGCCGTTACCTGGTCCTGACTGAAGGAAAGATGGATGCAGATGCACAGCGCGCGATGCAAAATATCGAACGCCAAGGGAATCCTTGGGGTCTGAACCGTAAAGAACGTGAAAACTGGCGTGAAGCGAGAGAAGACGTTCATATCCCTACGGTTAAAGAAATGAAAAAAGCTGGAGAAGACTTCGAATACTTATTCTGGGTTGGATCCATGGGTTCATTCGATAACCGCAGCCAAAAAATCGCGTTATCCTTTGCCAAGCTGCTGAATGAAGCAGGCGTGAAATTCGCGATCTTAGGAAACAAAGAGAAGAATTCCGGTGATACACCACGTCGACTCGGTAATGAGTTCCTATTCCAGGAGCTTGCAGGTCAAAACATCGCCGAATTCGAAAAGAATGAAATCAAGAAAATTATTACGATCGATCCGCATGCTTATAACATTTTCAAAAATGAGTATCCTGACTTCGGATTGGAAGCGGAAGTGTATCACCATACAGAGCTTCTATATGACCTGGTAAAAGAAGGACGTCTGAAGCCGAAATACGAAGTGAATGAAACGATCACCTTCCACGACTCCTGTTACCTGGGACGTTACAATGAAGTATACGATCCACCTCGGGAAATCCTGAAATCAATCTCCGGCGTGAAATTGGTTGAAATGGAACGTAACCGTGAAAAAGGTATGTGCTGTGGAGCGGGTGGAGGACTTATGTGGATGGAAGAAGACGCAGGTCACCGCGTGAACGTTTCCCGTACAGAGCAGGCACTCGAGGTCAGCCCATCGGTCATCAGCTCGGGTTGTCCATACTGTCTAACGATGCTATCTGATGGAACGAAAGCGAAGGAAGTGGAAGAAACCGTCTCTACTCAGGATGTGGCAGAAATCCTTGAAAAAGCGGTATGTGGCGATCAAAAAGATCAGCCGGCTGCTTCGTAAAAAGAATATTATCCGTTTGATAATGAAAAGTCCGCTTCTCAGTAGTTGAACATCTAGGAGTGAAACAAAAGCCTCAATCTGCGTTTCACTCCTAATATTTTTTTACAATAATAAATTTAATAGAAAAATAAAAACTTTCTAAAAAATCATTACGTTCTAAACGAATATGAAGTACAATAAAGGTATATAAAGGGACAAAAACTGTCCCTTCTCTTATGGTGACTGGTTGAGCGAGCGTTCAGTCGAATTAAAGTAAGTCCAATTTTTTAGGAATAGTTGAAAGCGTATACAATTTGTTTTTGTCGAATCGAATCATTCAGATATAAAGGAGAGCGATTGAGATGGGAAAAACGGTTATTTTAGATGGAGCAAGAACGCCATTTGGTAAATTTGGTGGAAGCTTAAGCAGTTTTACAGCTTCAGAGCTGGGCGGTTTTGCCGTGAAGGAAGCCCTGAAACGATCAGGTATAAATGGTGAAGAAGTAGAGGAAGTGATCCTCGGATCTGTTTTACAAGGGGGGCAGGGACAGATCCCTTCCCGACAAGCATCACGTCATGCCGGATTACCGTGGAACGTTAAAACGGAAACCATCAACAAGGTATGTGCTTCAGGAATGCGAAGCGTGACAATGGGTGACCAAATCATCCGTGCAGGTGACGGCGAAGTCATCGTTGCGGGCGGGATGGAATCCATGTCCAATGCACCGTATATCCTTCCGAAAGCTCGCTGGGGTTTCAAAATGGGGGATTCCCAAGTGAAGGACTTAATGGTTCATGACGGATTGACGTGCAGCTTCAACAATGTCCACATGGGAACGTACGGAAATGAAACAGCGAAAGAGTTTGAATTATCAAGAGAAGAGCAGGACGGTTGGGCACTTAGAAGCCATGAACGCGCTTTGAAAGCGACAGATGCAGGCATTCTTGGGGAAGAAATCGTCGCGGTGGAAGTACCACAGCGTAGAGGGGAACCAGTAGTAGTCAGTAAAGATGAAGCCCCACGCAAAGAAACGTCCATCGAAGCTCTGGCTAAATTAGGCCCAGTCTTCGGATCAGAAGGAACAATCACAGCAGGGAACGCACCGGGGGTCAATGACGGGGCGGCAGCCATGGTACTCATGAGTGAAGAACGAGCCATAAAAGAAGGGAAGCAGCCATTAGCTACCATCCTAGGACACACGGCAATTGCCGTCGAAGCGAAGGACTTCCCGCAAACACCGGGACTCGTCATCAATGAGCTTCTGAAGAAAACAGGCAAATCACTTGAAGAAATCGACCTGTTTGAAATTAACGAAGCATTCGCAGCGGTTGCCCTGACAAGCGGGAAAATCGCCGGGTTAGACCCTGAAAAAGTCAATGTGAACGGTGGAGCAGTCGCCCTTGGACATCCGATCGGAGCAAGCGGAGCCCGTATCATCCTGACGCTGGCATACGAACTGAAACGTCGCGGAGGCGGTGTAGGAATTGCATCGATCTGCAGCGGAGGCGGTCAAGGGGATGCGATTATGATTGAGGTGCCGAAGCAGTAGGCTGTTAGGAGAGTGTTGTACCAGGTACAAAACGGCTAACTTGTACCTGGTACGCATAAATATGATCAGCTACAACTTCAATTACAAACTAAACCAACTAGATAACTAGCTTTAACAAGGGGGAGAAAATAATGAACATCAAAAAAGTAATGGTCATCGGGGCGGGACAAATGGGGTCAGGCATCGCTCAAGTGTGTGCCCAGGCGGGATTCGACGTCTACCTGAACGATCTGAAAGCAGAATTTGTACAAAAGGGAATCGGTGTGATCACAAAGAATCTGACGCGCTCCGTTGAAAAAGGAAGAATGTCAGAAGAAGAAAAAGCAGCTACAGTGAACCGTTTGACGGCTTCAACGGATATTCATGAAGCGAAGCAAGTAGACCTTGTCATCGAGGCAGCGGTTGAAAACATGGAAATCAAAACAAAAATCTTTGCTCAACTGGATGAAATAACTCCGGAGCACACGATCCTTGCTTCTAACACTTCTTCACTACCGATTACAGAAATCGCTGCAGCGACGAAGCGTCCCCAACAAGTAATCGGAATGCACTTTATGAACCCGGTACCGGTCATGAAGTTGGTTGAAATCATCCGTGGCCTTGCGACAACGGATGAAGTGTATCAAGTGATCGAAGACATGACGAAATCCCTTAACAAAGTACCGGTTGAAGTAGAGGACTTTCCAGGGTTTGTCTCAAATCGTATCCTTATGCCTATGATCAACGAAGCAATCTACACACTATATGAAGGGGTCGCAAGTAAAGAGGCGATTGATGAAGTGATGAAGCTGGGTATGAATCATCCAATGGGTCCCCTTACTCTGGCAGATTTCATCGGACTTGATACATGCCTATACATCATGGAAACACTGCACGAAGGCTTCGGTGATGACAAATACCGCCCATGCCCGCTACTTAGAAAATATGTGAAAGCAGGCTGGTTGGGAAGAAAAACGGGCCGCGGTTTCTATTCATACGAGTAACAACGACGAACATCAGGGAGGACCATTCATGGAGTTACGATTCACGGAAGAGCAACAGATGATGAGAAAGATGGTACGGGATTTTGCCGAAACGGAAATCCAGCCGTTTATCGAGAAGATGGAAGAAGGGCAATTCCCGAGAGAGATATTGAATAAAATGGCGGAACTTGGGTTGATGGGCATCACAATCCCTGAGAAATATGGCGGCTCTGAAATGGATTTCACATCCTACATCATTGCCATACATGAGCTGTCCAAAGTAAGCGCAACCATCGGGGTGATCCTGTCTGTGCATACTTCAGTAGGAACAAATCCGATTCTTTATTTCGGTAACGAAGACCAGAAACAAAAGTACCTTCCCAAGCTTGCGACCGGGGAATATTTAGGCGCTTTCTGCCTGACGGAACCAAGTGCAGGATCGGATGCGAAAAGCTTGAAAACGAAAGCCGAAAAACGTGACGATCACTATGTATTAAATGGATCAAAAGTATTTATTACAAATGGTGGAGAAGCGGATACGTATATTGTCTTTGCCGCAACGGATACGTCAAAAGGGAGCCGGGGAGTATCAGCCTTCATCGTAGAGAAAGATACACCGGGTCTTGTGATTGGAAAAGACGAACATAAAATGGGTCTCCACGGTTCGAGAACGGTTCAGTTGACGTTTGAAGATATGAAAGTACCGGCTGAAAACCTTCTGGGTCAAGAAGGGGAAGGTTTCAAAATCGCCATGGCGAATCTGGATGTCGGTAGAATCGGAATCGCAGCGCAGGCGTTGGGAATCGCAGAAGCGGCTTTCGACTATTCCACCGCTTATGCCAAAGAGCGCGTACAATTCGGTAAGTCGATCGCAGCCCAACAGGGGATCGGATTTAAGCTTGCAGATATGGCGACGGCCGTTGAAGGATCGAAGCTTCTTGTGTATCGTGCGGCAAATCTTCGTTCAAATAACATTTCCTGTGGAAAAGAAGCAAGCATGGCAAAGCTATTTGCTTCTAAAACAGCAGTGGAAGTCTCAACAGAAGCCATTCAGGTTTACGGAGGATATGGCTATACGAAGGAATATCCGGTTGAACGTCTATTCCGTGATGCGAAGGTGACGGAGATTTATGAGGGTACGAGTGAGATTCAGAGAATGGTGATTGGGAAGAATTTATTGGTTTAGAGTGATGGATGGGTTTGAGATCTTGGAAGAGTGTATTTGTGCACGTATTCTGAAGCGTGTCAGGCACCTGATCTTGATAGTGATGTTTCGTGGCGTAAAGGGGTTTGTTGCTTTGCTTGCATCGTAAGGGTGCCAGACCCGGTATGTAGTAGATCATAGATATGGAGGAATCGAGATGAATTTTAAATTATCGGAAGAGCATGAAATGATACGTAAGATGGTGCGTGATTTTGCGCGGAATGAGGTGGCCCCGACTGCTGCCGAGCGTGATGAGGAAGAGCGCTTTGATATGGACTTGTTTAAGAAAATGGCTGAGCTTGGATTGACGGGAATTCCTTGGCCGGAGGAGTACGGTGGAATCGGGAGTGACTACCTCGCATACTGCATCGCCGTTGAAGAGCTTTCAAGAGTGTGTGCGTCTACGGGGGTAACCCTTTCAGCCCATACATCGTTAGCGGGATGGCCGGTATATAAATTCGGTACAGAAGAGCAAAAGCAGAAGTACCTTCGTCCAATGGCACAAGGTGAAAAAATCGGGGCTTACGGATTGACTGAGCCAGGTTCAGGATCCGATGCCGGCGGTATGAAAACGACGGCCCGTTTAGAAGGAGACCATTACGTATTGAATGGCTCTAAGATTTTCATCACAAACGGTGGAATCGCCGATACGTATATCGTATTTGCTTTGACAGATCCTTCCCAGCGCCAGCGTGGAACGAGTGCGTTCATCGTTGAGGCAGATTTCGAAGGGTTCTCTGTAGGAAAGAAGGAGAAGAAGCTCGGGATTCGTTCATCGCCAACCACTGAAATCGTATTTGAAGACTGTAAGGTACCAAAAGAAAACATGCTAGGAAACGAAGGGGATGGATTCAAGATTGCCATGATGACCCTTGATGGGGGACGTAACGGAATTGCAGCTCAGGCGGTCGGGATTGCCCAAGGAGCCCTTGATGCGTCTGTCGATTATGCAAAAGAGCGTGAGCAATTCGGTAAGCCGATTGCAGCGAACCAGGGAATTTCATTCAAAATTGCCGATATGGCGACGTCCATCGAAGCTTCCCGTCTACTAACCTATCAAGCTGCGTGGTTAGAGTCAGAAGGCCTTCCGTACGGAAAAGAATCGGCGATGTCGAAACTGATGGCCGGGGATACAGCGATGAAAGTGACAACGGAAGCGGTTCAGATCTTTGGTGGATATGGTTATACGAAGGATTATCCTGTGGAGCGTTATATGCGTGATGCGAAAATTACGCAGATTTATGAGGGGACGCAGGAGATTCAGAGATTGGTTATATCGCGGATGGTGACGAAGTAGGGATTTGGGTGTAATGGGATTTTTGTAGAGGATCTCTTGGTCGTCCTGAAGCGTGTCAGGCACCTGATAGATTTTGGGATGCTTCGTGGCATAAAGGGGTTCGTATCAGCGCTTGCTTCTTAAGGGTGCCAGACCCGGTATGACTGGATATATAGTTAGAGAGAGATATATGACGATCTGCTTTGTTGGGGGATGAGGCAGATTGGTCTTGGAATGGGGTCAATGGGAGAAATGGATAGTAAAGGCGGTCGGTTGTTTTGAATAAGAAGAGGGAAGTTCATGCTTCGGTTAAGGATGAGCGTTTAGTAGAAAAGCGGCGTGATCAGATGATTCGTGGGGCCGTCTCTCTATTTAAACAAAAGGGGTTTCATCGCACCACGACTAGAGAGATCGCAAAGGCCGCCGGATTCAGTATCGGAACGTTATATGAATATATTCGAACAAAGGAAGATGTCTTGTACTTAGTATGTGACAGCATTTATGAGCAGGTCCGGCTGGAGCTTGAGGAGCTGGATGTCGGAAAAGGGACACTGGAGAGCTTAAGGCTTGGCATCGCTCATTATTTTAAAGTGATGGATCGTATGCAGGATGAAGTCCTCGTCATGTATCAGGAGGCGAAATCCTTATCGAAGGACGCCCTTCCATATGTACTGCGTAAAGAACTTGAAATGGTGGGGATGGTGGAAAATCTCATCATTGGCTGTGTCGAGAGTGGAAAGCTTGAGCTTGATGAAGATCAGATCCATATGCTGGCTCAAAATGTATTCGTCCAGGGACAGATGTGGGGATTCCGTCGTTGGGCACTTCAGAAGAGATTTACACTCGATGAATACATCAATCTTCAAATCGAACTCACTTTTGCAGGCGTCATAGGGTTTGAAAAACAAGGGAGAACAGGGGGAGTAATATGAGCACGGTTGAAATTTATAAACCAAAGCACCATGTTCGTTTTGTCACGGCTTCGAGTCTGTTTGACGGACATGATGCGTCGATCAACATAATGCGTCGGATTATCCAGGCAAGCGGGGCAGAGGTTATCCACTTAGGTCATAACCGCTCCGTGGAGGAAGTCGTCAATGCCGCGATTCAAGAGGATGTACAGGGAATCGCGATTTCGTCCTACCAGGGCGGACACGTTGAATACTTCAAGTATATGTACGACCTTTTGAAAGAAAGAGGAGCGTCTCATATCCGCATTTATGGCGGTGGTGGGGGCGTGATCATCCCACGTGAAATCAAAGAGCTTCACGAATACGGGATTGCCCGCATCTTCTCACCTGAAGACGGTCGCAAGCATGGTCTTCAAGGAATGATCAACAACATGATCGAAGAGTGTGATTTCCCGACAATCAAGGGAAGTGTGAATCAAGAGGTTGAAAAGCTTTCGACTGGAAATGTGAACACGGTTTCGAAGCTGATTTCACTTGCCGAGTATCAAGTCGGAGCGAATGAAGAAGTGGCGGCGACGGCCCAAACCGTTTTTTCTGAAATAAAGAACTTAGCGAAAAAAGTTCCTGTACTGGGGATCACAGGAACAGGTGGAGCAGGGAAGAGCTCCCTGACGGATGAGCTGATCCGTCGTTTCATCAACGAGCTTCCTGAAAAGAAGATCGCGATACTATCCATCGATCCCACGAAACAGAAAACAGGCGGAGCCCTTCTTGGGGACCGCATTCGTATGAATGCCATCTTCAATCCTCGCGTCTATATGCGAAGCCTCGCTACCCGTGGGTCGAAAACAGAGCTTTCACTGGCCATCAAGGATGCCATCAATGTGGTCAAAGCGGCAGGCTATGATCTGATCGTCGTTGAAACGAGCGGGATCGGTCAGGGGGATGCGGAAATCGCTGAAATCTGTGATATGTCCATGTATGTGATGACAAGTGAGTTTGGTGCTCCGTCACAGCTCGAGAAAATCGATATGATCGATTTTGCCGACCTTATCGTCATCAATAAATTTGAGCGTAAAGGCTCGGAGGATGCAAGACGCCAGGTCCAGAAGCAGTATCAGCGCAGCCACTTGCTTTTTGATAAAGATTTAGATGACATGCCGGTATACGGAACGATCGCCAGCCAGTTCAACGATCCGGGTACGAACGCGTTGTTTGCAGCGATCGTGGAAACCGTGAATAAGAAAATGGAACTGGATTGGAAAACAAGCTTCTCCAAAGATGTATATGTGGAAAAGCAAAACGTCATCATTCCAAACAATCGCCGTTACTATCTGCGTGAGATTGCGGAAACGGTCCGGAACTATCATAAAAAAGCCGAAGAGCAGGTGAACCTCGCACGCAGGTTGTTCCAATTGGAAGGGGCAATCGAAGCGGTTAACGAAAAGGAAACGAATGATGGGGTCATTACATCTCTTCAGACGTTGAAAGATGAAGTCGAAAACAAATTAACAGCTGAGTCGAAACAGATTTTACAAAAATGGGATGGGTTAAAAGAAACCTACAGCAAAGATCAATTCATCACAAGAATCCGTGATAAAGAAATCGTCACTGAATTAAAGACAAAGAGCTTATCGGGACTCGATATTCCAAAAGTGGCCCTTCCAAAATACAAAGACTACGGACAGATTCTGGATTGGGTATACAAAGAGAATGTTCCAGGCTCATTCCCATACACAGCAGGAGTGTTTCCTTTTAAACGAAAAGGGGAAGATCCGAAGCGTCAGTTTGCAGGGGAAGGCACACCTGAACGGACGAATCGCCGTTTCCATTATCTATCGAAGGATGATGATGCGAAACGCCTGAGTACAGCGTTTGATTCTGTAACGTTATATGGTGAAGATCCGGATCACCGTCCGGACATTTACGGTAAGGTCGGAGAGAGCGGAGTGAGCATCTGTACACTTGAAGACATGAAGAAGCTATACGCCGGCTTTGATCTGTGTGCCCCTTCCACGTCTGTATCCATGACGATCAATGGTCCGGCACCGATCATCCTGGCTATGTATATGAATACGGCTATCGATCAGCAGATCCGCATGAAAGAAGAAGAGCTTGGCCGTGTGCTGACGGTGGAAGAATATGTTGAAGTAAAGGAACAAACGCTTCAGGTCGTTCGTGGAACCGTGCAAGCTGATATTCTAAAAGAAGATCAAGGACAAAATACGTGTATCTTCTCGACTGAATTTGCCCTTCGCATGATGGGTGACATCCAACAGTACTTCATCGATCATAAAGTACGGAACTATTACTCTGTATCGATTTCCGGCTACCATATCGCTGAAGCGGGAGCGAACCCGATTTCACAGCTTGCCTTCACATTGGCGAACGGGTTCACTTACGTTGAATACTATTTAAGTCGCGGAATGGACATTAATGCGTTTGCCCCAAATTTATCGTTCTTCTTCTCGAACGGACTCGATCCCGAGTATACGGTGATCGGACGTGTGGCCCGCCGCATTTGGTCAACGGTGATGCGTGATAAATATGGCGCAAATGAAAGAAGTCAAAAGCTGAAGTACCATATTCAAACATCCGGGCGCTCTCTTCATGCCCAGGAGATTGACTTCAATGATATCCGTACGACGCTTCAAGCCTTGATGGCCCTGCAGGATAACTGTAACTCCCTGCACACCAATGCCTATGATGAAGCCATCACGACACCTACAGAGGAATCGGTCCGCCGTGCCATGGCGATTCAGATGATCATCACGAAAGAACACGGATTATCGAAAAATGAAAATCCGCTTCAAGGATCGTTCATCGCTGAAGAGCTGACCGATCTGGTGGAGGAAATGGTTCTGACAGAATTTGATCGCCTGAATGATCGAGGCGGCGTACTTGGATCGATGGAAACTCAGTATCAACGAGGCAAAATCCAAGAAGAATCCATGTACTACGAAATGAAAAAGCATTCCGGGGAACTTCCGATCGTAGGAGTGAACACGTACCTGAATCCAACTCCACCTTCAGAGGAACAAATGGACAGCATGGAACTTGCACGTGCAACGAAGGAAGAAAAAGAAACACAAATTCATAATCTGCGAGACTTCCAATCACAACACAAAGATCATTCCGAAGAAGCACTCACCCGCTTAAAACAAGCAGCAGTGAACGGAGGAAACATCTTTGAAGAACTCATGGAAACAGTAAAAGTGGCCAGTCTCGGCCAAATAACACGCGCCCTCTACGAAGTAGGCGGGCAGTACCGTCGTAATATGTAAAGAAATCATGAAGAAGATGAGACTACTGTGGGGGTGCAGTGGTCTCTTTTTCACTCAGTGGGGACTTCTATATGGTGGTCAATGGATATATTCATAGCGATGGGTGGGTTGTAATTTTTCTAAGACTGTTTTCAATATTTATTAGGTCTGCCTTGTGAATTTGAAAGTAATATTAGCTAAGTTGATTGGAGCGGAAGGTGCTCGACTCCTGCGGGAATAGTGGGACAGGTGAGACCCCACAGGCGAAGCCGAGGAGGCTCACCGCCCACCCCGCGGAAAGCGAGCATCCTGGAGCGGAAATCAACCACTACTCGCTCATGGGGAAGTAGCAACAAGTCTAAGAAAAGAACCTAATCAATACAGAGCTATGTTAAATAAACGAAAATAAGTTTAAAAAGTCCATAAACAGTCTATCCTTTAAACAAAATCAACCAATTTTTAACACGATCTTAATAGTAGTCGGGTATCATTTCCTATATAATGAGAATTGTCAGATTAGTGAGAGGATAAGAACGATACATACGTTTGGATGTGAGACTGTGAAGACCATTTTTCGTTATATACTATTAGCCATCATCCTATTTGCTGCAGTACTTCTATATCAATTGCAATTAGGAGCGATTCCTTTTCTTCTACTCTCTTTCTATCTTTTCTATGAAGCGTTCCGTGTAATTCGAAATGGTGAAAAAGAAGAGAAATGGGAAAGCGGCAGACCTTCCTGATTCCAATTGTGAAAAAAATGCAAGAAAAACCAGATAGGTATAGCATAAAGTCTTTTCAATTGTTTATAATGATGAATATGGTTAGAATTGATAATGGAGAATTTTTGCCCTTTTTTACTCTACTTAGTAGAGTGTGAAATAGAGAAAGGAAGTGCGTTAATTGAGTCTTAAGCAGTTATCCAAAGAAGAATTACGTCAAACATCATTCATTGAGTTGGCACATGAGATTTTAACAGAGAAAAAGAAAGCGATGCCCTTCGAAGACTTAGTCAAAGAAATTAAAGGTTTGCTTGAAATCTCTGAAAAAGAGGTTCGCAGCCGCTTACTTCAATTCTACACGGACCTTAATGTCGAGGGACGTTTTATTGCAATGGGCGATAACAGTTGGGGATTAAGAGAATGGTATCCAGTGGATCAAATCGAGGAAGAAACGGTTCCAACGATGAAGTCCAGCAAAAAGAAAAAAGCGAAGAAGAAAGACGATGACGATTTAGATCTTGAAGATTTCGATGATCTGGACGATGAAGATCTTGATTATGATGATCTTGATGACACGGACGATGACGATGATCTGACAGATGACGACGATGTAGACGCCGTTGACGACGATGCAGATGAAGATCTGGACATCGATGAAGACGAGGAAGAACTTGAAATCGATGAATTCGATGAAGTCGATGAAGACGAAGAAGAAGAAGAAGATCTTGATGAGGAAAAGGACGATAAATAATCCTCACCTCCTATAAGCATCAGACAAACCCATCAAAAAGGCGTTTTTTCCTTTTTGATGGGTTTTTTTATGGTCTCGAGCCTTGTGCATCGAGTGATGCCATTGATTGAAAATTCCCTCATCATTCTATGCTTGACTTCTTTCTTTGAGGAAGGTAGTATTTTATTTGGGCTCCTTAAAAAAGGACGAATTACGTATACAATGCTCCCCTTACATGTTTTGTAAGCGGGGCTTTTTTTATTTTATAAGAAGAAAGCTTTGACGTAACAGGGTATTTTCTATTCCTTTATGTGTGGCGGATCGATTCTTAAAGACCCCTTACATTTTTATGTATATTTATAATAAGAGGCTGTCTTAAAGCTTGAGTATGCAGATGAATTTATATTAAGAGAATGGACTTGTCCTTCTTTGAACAAGATAAATTCATGACATACCTACAATAGACACCCTCTACTTTTTTTGAACCAAACTTACTTTGAAGGGGGACATATACATGACTAAGTATATTTTCGTAACAGGCGGCGTAGTGTCGTCACTAGGGAAAGGGATCACAGCAGCGTCCCTTGGAAGGCTATTGAAAAACCGTGGCGTGAGTGTCACGATCCAGAAGTTCGATCCATACATTAACGTGGATCCGGGAACGATGAGTCCCTATCAGCACGGTGAAGTATTCGTAACAGATGATGGTGCAGAAACGGATCTTGACTTAGGTCACTATGAGCGTTTCGTTGACATTAACCTGACGAAATACAGCTCTGTCACAACAGGTAAAATCTATTCAACTGTACTGAAAAAAGAGCGTCGCGGTGATTATCTTGGTGGTACTGTACAAGTTATCCCACACATTACAAACGAAATCAAAGAACGCGTATACCGCGCTGGACGCGAGACGAATTCAGATGTCGTGATCACGGAAATCGGTGGAACGGTCGGGGATATCGAATCTCTTCCTTTCCTTGAAGCGATTCGTCAGATCAAGAGCGATGTAGGCCGTGACAATGTGATGTACATCCACTGTACTCTTGTACCTTACATCAAAGCAGCCGGTGAAATGAAAACAAAACCGACTCAGCATAGCGTAAAAGAGCTTCGCAGTCTAGGTATCCAGCCAAATGTCATCGTCGTGCGTACAGAAATGCCAATGACTCAAGACATGAAAGACAAAATCGCGTTATTCTGTGATATCGATAAAAATGCTGTAATCGAAGCAATGGATGCAGACACACTATACTCTGTTCCACTTGCGCTACAGGATCAAAAGCTTGATGAAATCACATGTCAGCACTTGAAGTTGAACTGCCACGAAGCAGATATGACCGAGTGGAATGAACTCGTTGATCGCGTGAAAAACCTGTCTCGTAAAACAAGAATCGCCCTGGTTGGGAAATATGTCGAGCTGCAGGATGCGTATATCTCAGTAGTGGAAGCCCTTCGTCATGCCGGTTATCATTTCGATAGCGACATCGAGGTAAGATGGTTGAACTCTGAGCTGATCGACAGCGCAAACGTAGCAGAAAAACTGGCAGATGTAGATGGAATCCTTGTACCAGGCGGTTTCGGTGACCGTGGGGTAGAGGGGAAAATCGCTGCCACTCAATATGCCCGTGAAAACAAGGTACCTTTCCTTGGAATTTGCCTAGGAATGCAGCTGGCATCTGTAGAATATGCACGTAACGTTCTTGGGTTGGAAGGAGCTCACTCAGCTGAGTTAAATCCTGAAACGCCATACCCTGTCATCGACCTTTTACCAGAACAAAAGGACATCGAAGATCTTGGTGGAACACTGCGCCTCGGACTATACCCATGTAAGCTGACAAAAGGTTCAAAAGCCTATACAGCCTATGATGGAGAAGTGGTTTACGAGCGTCACCGCCACCGCTTCGAGTTCAACAATCACTACCGTGAGCAAATGGAAAAAGCCGGCTTCATCTTCTCAGGGACAAGTCCTGATGGCCGTCTAGTGGAAATCATCGAGCTAAGCGACCACCCATGGTTCGTCGCATCTCAATTCCATCCTGAATTCACATCACGCCCGACACGTCCACAGCCTCTATTCAGAGACTTCGTGGAAGCGTCACTTGCATATGGTGAAAAATAAGATTTGATTATGGAACTGCTCTCCCTGGTTTGGGAGGGCGGTTTTTTTGTTTGATAGGGTGGGGGTGGCCGATTTTTAAGGGGAATCGGAATTTATCGACCGTTATTGAAATTTATCAACCGAAATCCAAAATTATCGACCGTTAATCGGATTTATCAACCGTATTTTCAATTTATCAACCTAATTTTCAGGATATCGACCGTTCTACAAATAGTGACAAATTCGCTCAACCCTCTTTAATCCTCTATAGAAAATTCCCTAAAAAGAATATTGACAATATTCCCACATATCGTTAATATATCGTTTATAGCGCATGCGAACTATATCAAATTTCATAATCTCTTATAAAGAGTTGGCAGAGGGACTGGCCCGATGACGCCCGGCAACCTACCGTACACACGGAAAGGTGCTAAAACCTGCAGGAATAATTTCCTGAGTGATAAGAGTACGTTTATTTATACATAAACCTCTTTTCTCTTGGGAAAAGGGGTTTTTTTATTTGGAAAATTAAGGTATATTACCTCGGGAGGAGAAAAGAACGATGAAAAAAATGGCATCAATACTCGTATTACTCGCACTTATTTTCAGTTTAGCGGCTTGCCAGCCAAAGGTATCCCAGGAGGCGGACGCAGACAGTGGTAACAAGAAGGAAGCAACGTCTGATCATCCGCTAGCCAATAAAAAGATCGCACTAATTATGCAAATCAATTTAGGGACATTTTCCGCTCAATACATAGAAGGTGTCAAAGAACAGGTAGAGAAGTTCGGAGGAAAGGTTCAAGTATTTACGTCTGAAGGAGATTTGGCAAAAATGTCTTCCAACCTGGATGCGGCCATCAACCAGAAGTTTGATGGTATCCTCATCGATCATGGAACGAAAGAAGCACTGCAATCAGGGGTGGAAAAGGCGAAGGAACAAAACATCCCGGTTGTCGTATTCGATGCGGATGTTGCATCAAAAGGGGTGACGGTCCTCGAACAGGGTGATCAGCAAATGGCTGAACAGACCTTGACGAAGCTTTCAGATGAGCTTGGCGGAAAGGGTGAGATCGTGAAGATCTGGGTTGCAGGCTTTGCCCCGATGGAAAGACGCCAAGTGGCCTATCAGGAATTTTTAGAAAAAAATCCCGATATTAAAGAGGTGGCAGCCTTTGGAGCGGCTACTCAGAATACAGCACTGGATACACAAGCTCAAATGGAGGCCATATTGAAACAGTATCCAAATAAAGGTGACATCGATGCTGTCTGGGCTGCTTGGGATGAATTTGCAAAAGGCGCCGTTCGGGCAATCGAAGCGGCAGGAAGAGATGAAATCAAAGTATATGGAATCGACATGAGTGATGAAGATCTGCAAATCATTCAAAAAGATGGAAGCCCGTGGGTGGCATCAGCAGCGGTCGACCCGAAAGATATCGGCCGAGTGCAGGTCCGTTTCTTATATCAAAAGCTAAACGGCGAAGAAACACCTGAGAAAGTAAAGCTTGAACCGGTCTTTATTGAAAAAGAAGCATTGCCTGAAGAAACGATCACCACAGATCAATTACACGAGCACGTAAATGGCTGGGGAGCAAGTGAGCAAGGCTATACAGATGATTTGAAAAAGCTTGAAGGATCATTCACAGAGTAGAAAGGAGTGAGAAGAGATGACGTCTCCACTGTTAGAAATGATCGATATCAATAAAACCTTCTCAGGAGTGAGAGCCCTAAAGAATGCAAGCTTCGATGTGAAAGAGGGGGAGGTTCATGCTCTGTTGGGGGCGAATGGTGCAGGTAAAAGCACGCTGATGAAGATTTTATCAGGAGCCTATGTGCAAGACAGCGGAGATATCATCCTTCACTCCGGGAAAAGAGACTATCAATCTCCGAAGGAAGCGAAGGAGCATGGCATTCATTGCGTATACCAGGAAGTGGACACGGCCATTGTCCCGGAACTTTCTGTAGCAGAAAATATCGTCCTTGATCAGTTTTCACAAAAAGGCTCCTTCTTTATTACAAAGAAGTCATTAAAGAAAGAAGCATTGGAGGCACTCAGACGAGTTGGGGCAGAAGCGATCCCCCTCGGGCAGCCTGCGTCACACTTAAGTCTCGCAGAAAAGCAGCTTGTACTCATTGCCAGAAGCCTGCTTCAAAAAGCGAAGATATTGATTTTAGATGAACCAACAGCACCACTAAGTTCTTCTGAGACGGAAAAATTATTCCGTGTCATAGAAGATTTAAAGAAAGAGAGAGTTGGGGTCATTTTCATCTCTCACAGGCTCCCGGAAGTATTTCAGATTTCCGATCGTATTACTGTCATGCGAGACGGTGAGACCGTTGAAACGTATGAAGCCTACCATACCACCTCCCAGAAAATCATTGAAGCCATGCTTGGAGGAACATATAGAGAGGAGTTTCAGAAAAGAAGGCTGCCAATCGGTGAAACGCTTTACGAAGTGAGAGGGCTGGCAGACGGGAAAAAGGTGAAGGACATCCATTTATCCGTGAAGGCAGGAGAAGTAGTCGGAGTGGTCGGACTTGTGGGAGCGGGAAAAACCGAGCTTGCTAAAGCCTTATTTGGAGCCACTCAAGTAGAATCGGGTGACCATTTTCTGAAAGAAAAGAAACTCACAATCCATTCTCCCCGGCACGCGGTCCAAAATGGCTTGGCGCTCATCCCGGAAGAAAGGCGAAAGGAAGGATTGTTCATTCATGAATCTGTTCAGCACAACCTAAGCTTTCCTTCTTTAAAAAAAGTCTCCAACTGGTTATGGATCAACGGTCGCAAAGAACGTGAGCTGGCTCGTGAAAAAATCCGATCCCTGGGAATTAAAACTGCTCATGAAGGAATCCAGGCAAACTTTTTAAGTGGAGGAAACCAGCAGAAGGTTTCAATAGGGAAATGGCTATCCGATGAAGCTTCGGTGTTTTTATTTGATGAACCGACGAAGGGTGTGGACGTGGGAGCGAAGAAAGAGATATTTTCCCTGATTCAATCCCTTGCAGAAAAAGAGAAAGGCATTCTCTACTTTTCCTGCGAAATACAAGAAATCCTGGCGATTTCGGACCGGATACTCGTCATGTATGATGGTCGGATCGTCAAAGAACTGACAAAAGAAGAAGCAACTCAAGAACTCATATTGTTTTATGCTTCAGGAGGGATCCAAGCGCATGAAAGGCAAGATACTCGACTTACTATTTAAATACGGAGCCATCGTGTTAATGGCTGCAATTCTTCTATTTTTCAGCTTATATAACCCGTTTTTCTTCACATATGGAAATCTATCAGACATTCTCCGCTCGATTTCCATCGTCACATTGGTCGCCATAGGGGTCACCTTTACCCTTGTCGTTGATGGCTTTGACTTATCAGTGGGATCGACGGTTTCCCTGTCTACCGTTGTGACGGCTTCTTTGATGGTATGGTATGAAGCGCCGTTGTGGATCGTGCTCCTTGTTCCATTGTTGGTGGGAGCGGGAGTCGGGTTATTCAATTCGCTATTGATCGTGAAGTTTGGAATTCCGGATTTGCTTGCTACATTAGGGGCGATGTATATCATTTCAGGTGTTCATCGGACGTATACAGAAGGATACTCGATCTACAATAATATGCCGATGACAACTGGCGGGACGGCCCCGGGCGAATTTTCCGAAGCGTTCCTCTGGATTGGCCAGGGAAAGTGGCTCGGATTGCCGGTACCGGTATGGATCATGCTCGTGTTGGTCGGAATCGTCTATGTGATCATGCATTTCACTAGATGGGGACGGATTTTATACATGACAGGAGGTAACGCGGAAGCGTCACGCTTATCAGGTGTCAGAGTGACGCGGGTGAAATTGATTGCCTACGTTCTCTCAGGAGTATTCGCATCGATTGGGGGAATCCTGTTCACGGCCCGGGTCGGATCAGGACAGATGGATGCCGGTGCCCCGCTCCTGATGGAAGCAGTCGCCGCTGTGTTTGTCGGCTTTTCCGTCTTGGGTGCAGGAAAACCGAATATCCTCGGGACCTTCTTTGGAGCAGCCTTGATCGGGGTCCTGCTGAATGGATTGACGATGATGAATCTACCATACTATGCATTTGAAATTATTAAAGGAAGCGTACTGGTATTGGCACTGGCAGTGACGTATGTGCATGCGAAGAAAGTGCGTGGGGGTTGAATTAGTTGAGGGGGAGAGGGCCTTTTAATGGTGCCTCTCTATTTATTGTGAAAAGGAGCCACGACGATTCAAGTAGTAACGTATATGAGAAACGTTATCGACCGTTATTCGGATTTATCAACCTTATTTTCAAGATATCGACCGTTCTACAATGAACGACAAATTTCGCGGAGCGCTTCCCTCAGAAAATATCCATCACAAAAAACCCGTCCCCAACCAGGAACGGGCCTATCCATTACTCCTCATACTCCTCCAACATCTCACGGATCACAAACCCCAGGGCGAAATAAAGATAAAGCGCCGCCATGCTGGAAGGAAAGCTCACTCGCTCACCGATCTCGTCGCCTGGAAGCATGCCCTTGATCACTTTTGTATCCAGGTGAACATCGGCTAAGTCCACCAGGTTCTCATCCCCCTCTACCAATCCAGAGACTGCCACGAATGGGACACCTTCATCAGCCAGTTCTTTCCCTAACTTCACGGCATCCTCATCTGTTGAAAAGCGGCTGACGACTAATACTCGATCAGCTTCCGTCAGCTCGGTGGAATCTTCGTATCTTTTAGCGGAAGGTAGAGGTTCAGCACCAAACAAGGCCTCGGCTGTGACAGCTTCCATTTCCCCGTAGCCCTTAATATAGATATTTCCTTGTCCGATGGCGGCTTGGGCCAGCAGGCGGGCACCGTCTTCGATTTCGAATTCCTGCTTATCATAAATGCGTTTGAAAAGTCCCGTTAACTGTGTCGTGAACATTTTAATCATGGAATAAACTCTCCTTATATATTTAGCTTCGACATTTGTCATCGTAACGCTTATTATAAAGGGGAAAAAGGTCTTAAGTAAAATCTTGATTAGAAGCAGGATTTTTTACAGTAAAAAGAGAATTAGTAATAAATATACAATTATTAGTCGGTTATTTAGCTCAGTAATACATAATTTACTTTAATACGAAGGGGATTGGGATGAATGAACGAGAAAATTCTTATTGTAGACGATCAATTTGGTATTAGGATTCTATTAAATGAAGTGTTACAAAAGGAAGGCTACCAAACATTTCAGGCTGCGAACGGTATCCAGGCGCTTGAAATTGTAGATCAGCATTCCCCTGATTTGGTTTTGCTGGATATGAAGATCCCGGGTATGGATGGTATCGAAATTTTGAAGAGAATGAAGCAGAAGGATGCTGATATCCGCGTCATTATTATGACGGCATACGGGGAACTGGACATGATTCAGGAAGCAAAGGATCTGGGAGCGCTTACTCACTTTGCGAAACCGTTTGATATCGATGACATCAGGCAGGCTGTGAAACAATATATTCCAGCTTGATAGTATTATTTGAATAGTGAAAATAGTAGTATTTTTATCAATTCGCCTCTGCAGTTGGTAAAATCAATTCTGTTTTGGTATGATACAAGTGAAATTGTAAACAATGTCACATGGTGCTATGAATATCACCGCCATTTCTACTAGAATGGTTCACTGACTGAATAAAAGGAGGAAATTACTATGCCTTTAGTTTCAATGAAAGACATGCTAATTCAAGCAAAAGAAAATAGCTATGCGGTAGGTCAATTCAACCTGAATAACCTTGAGTTCACTCAAGCGATCCTACAAGCTGCTGAAGAAGAAAAATCACCTGTCATCCTTGGTGTTTCTGAAGGGGCAGCACGTTACATGAGCGGTTTCAAAACAGTTGTGAAAATGGTCGAAGGTCTTATGGAAGACTTGAACATCACAGTACCTGTTGCGATTCACTTAGATCACGGTTCAAGCTATGACAAATGTAAAGAAGCAATCGATGCAGGTTTCACTTCTGTCATGATCGACGCTTCTCACGGTCCTTTCGAGGAAAACATTGAAATCACTTCTAAAGTGGTTGAATATGCTCACTCTAAAGGTGTTTCTGTTGAAGCTGAGCTTGGAACTGTTGGTGGACAAGAGGATGACGTAGTAGCAGATGGCGTTATCTATGCAGATCCTAAAGAGTGTCAAGAATTAGTAGAGCGTACTGGTATCGATACACTTGCGCCTGCACTTGGTTCTGTTCACGGTCCTTACAAAGGTGAACCGAATCTTGGATTCAAAGAAATGGAAGAAATCGGTGCAGCGACTGGAGTACCTCTAGTACTTCACGGTGGTACTGGAATTCCGACAAAAGACATCCAAAAAGCGATTTCTTACGGAACGGCGAAAATCAACGTAAACACTGAAAACCAAATTGCTTCTGCCAAAGCGGTACGTGAAGTACTTGCAGCTGACACAGAAGTATATGATCCACGTAAATACATGGGTCCTGCCCGTGAAGCGATCAAAGCGACAGTTGCTGGCAAAATGCGCGAATTTGGTTCTTCTAACCAAGCTAAATAATAGGTAATGTTTGGAAAGTTCTTGATGATAGATTACAGGCTTTCCGAATGTGGTAGAAATAGAATGAAGCTGTAGGATGGGACTGGCACCAGGAAAGGGTTGATACCTTTTTGGGTCAGTCCCTTCCGTTCATTAAAAGATGATTGAAAATTTTGTCGAAAATGGGGTATAGTTAATGAAATTTTTCATAGACACAGCAAACATGAGTGAAATTCAAGAAGCATTTGAATGGGGTATTCTTTCAGGAGTGACAACGAATCCGTCGCTTGTAGCGAAAGAAAAAAACGTGACATTTGAAGATCGATTAAAGGAAATCACAGATTTAGTGCCTGGTTCTGTAAGCGCTGAAGTCATCGCAACAGACGCTGAAGGAATGATCAAAGAGGGCAGGGAGCTTGCAAAGATTGCGCCTAACATTACGGTTAAGCTTCCGATGACGCCGGATGGCTTGAAAGCGACATCTACTTTTGCTAAAGAAGGAATTAAGACAAATGTGACGCTGATTTTCAGTGCGAACCAGGCGCTTTTAGCGGCTCGTGCTGGAGCGACGTATGTTTCGCCTTTTTTAGGAAGATTAGATGATATCGGTCATGATGGACTTGAGCTTGTATCCAAAATCGCTGAAATCTTTGCGATTCACGGCCTGGAAACAGAGATCATTGCGGCATCGACCCGCCATCCACAGCATATTACAGAAGCCGCTTTAAGAGGGGCTCATATTGCGACAGTGCCTTTGAAAGTGTTGAAGCAATTGTTCCAGCATCCCCTTACGGATAAAGGAATCGATGCATTCCTGAATGATTGGAACAACCGCTAATTTAAGTCAATTTGTCTAAGCCAAAAAAAATTCGTTTATCCTATACATGTTTTGACGAATTATGTATACACTAGTAGACAATACCTCTTAGAACGTCTTCATTTGGAAAAATAATCCTTTTTGTTTTTGATGTGCGGAGTCTGACAGCCATTGGGTCTTCCTCATCAATGAACAGTGGAAGGGAGTTTAATATGGAAAAGCTAAAAATTGCAGGAGGTTATCCCCTTGAAGGAACCATTAAAGTCAGTGGTGCCAAAAATAGTGCGGTAGCCTTGATCCCGGCAACCATTCTTGCTGATTCACCAGTCACAATCGAAGGGTTACCAGACATCTCTGATGTACGGACGCTGAAAGATCTATTAGAAGAGATCGGTGGTTCCGTCAATTTGGAAGATGGGGATATGAGTGTAGATCCAAGTCAAATGGTGTCCATGCCTTTACCGAGCGGGAAGGTAAAAAAGCTTCGTGCTTCTTATTATTTAATGGGAGCGATGCTTGGACGATTCAAAAAAGCGGTCATCGGCTTACCGGGTGGATGTCACCTTGGTCCACGTCCCATTGACCAGCATATTAAAGGCTTCGAGGCTCTCGGAGCAGAAGTGACGAATGAACAGGGTGCGATTTATCTTCGTGCCGAAGAATTAAGGGGTGCCCGTATTTATCTTGACGTCGTCAGTGTAGGGGCAACGATCAACATCATGCTTGCGGCAGTACGCGCAAAAGGTAGAACGATCATTGAAAATGCGGCAAAAGAACCTGAGATCATTGACGTAGCTACATTACTAAGTAATATGGGTGCGAAGATCAAAGGGGCAGGGACCGATGTGATCCGTATTGATGGTGTAGACGAGCTTCACGGCTGCCGCCACACAATCATTCCTGACCGCATTGAAGCAGGAACGTTCATGATCCTTGCAGCTGCTGTCGGTAAAGGCGTACTTGTTGACAACGTTATCCCATTACATATGGAATCGGTCATCGCCAAGCTGCGTGAAATGGGCGTACCCGTTGAAACAAACGACGACCAGATCTACATCGGAAGAGCGGACAAGCTCAAATCCGTTGATGTGAAAACATTGGTGTATCCAGGTTTCCCAACAGATCTGCAGCAGCCGTTCACCACGTTATTGAACCGGGCAGAAGGTTCCGCTGTCGTAACAGACACCATCTATTCAGCCCGCTTCAAGCATATCGATGAACTGAGAAGAATGAATGCGACGATCAAGGTGGAAGGTCGCTCGGCCATCGTCAATGGACCTGTACAATTACAAGGTGCCAAAGTGAAAGCAAGTGACCTCCGCGCTGGAGCAGCTCTTGTCATCGCCGGCTTAATGGCAGAAGGAATCACTGAAGTAACCGGTCTCGAACATATCGACCGCGGATACAGCGACCTCGTTGCCAAACTCGAAGGCCTTGGAGCAACAATCTGGCGTGAAAAGATGTCAGCGGAAGAACTGGAGCAGATGAAGTCGTAGTTTCGTAAAGCTGTACTATTGTAAAGGTGGTTGATTCCACTAGGAGTAATGGTGAAACATTTAAAACTAAGTTGATTGGAACGGAAGGGTGCTCGACTCCTGCGGGAGAAGCGGGACAGGTGAGACCCCGCAGGCGAAGCCGAGGAGGCTCACCGCCCGCCCCGCGGAAAGCGAGCACCCTGGAGTGGAAATCAAAAACTACTCGCTTTTTGTTAATTCCCTTAAATTTTTCCAATATGACCAGTTCTTTTTCGCCTGAATGAACCATTGTGTCCTACTTTTTTCTAAAAAAAGTCTCTCCATCCCCTTTAATGTGTTACAATAAATCTGTTAATATGTTATACAATTAAAGGATATTGTAAAACAAAAGGGAATACGGGAGGCTATATACATGGAAAGAAGTTTATCAATGGAGCTTGTTCGAGTAACAGAAGGGGCTGCCCTTGCATCAGCCCGCTGGATGGGTCGCGGTAAGAAGGATGAAGCAGATGATGCTGCAACCTCTGCCATGCGCGATGTATTCGACACAGTACCGATGAAGGGAACAGTTGTCATCGGGGAAGGTGAAATGGATGAAGCTCCAATGCTTTATATCGGTGAGAAACTAGGGACAGGCTATGGTCCACGTGTTGATGTGGCCGTCGATCCGTTGGAAGGAACGAATATCGTTGCTTCCGGAGGCTGGAATGCACTTGCGGTACTCGCGGTGGCAGACCACGGAAACCTACTGAACGCACCGGATATGTATATGGATAAAATCGCAGTAGGACCGGAAGCGGTTGGGGAAATTGATATCAACGCTTCTGTTATCGATAATCTGAAAGCCGTTGCAAAAGCAAAGAACAAGGACATTGAAGACGTAGTTGCTACCGTCTTAAATCGTCCTCGTCATGAGCATATCATCCAGCAGCTGAGAGAAGCGGGAGCCCGTATTAAACTGATCAATGATGGTGACGTAGCAGGAGCTATGAACACAGCATTCGATCATACGGGTGTAGATATTCTATTCGGTTCGGGTGGCGCTCCAGAAGGAGTACTTGCTGCCGTTGCGCTGAAATGCTTAGGTGGAGAAATTCAAGGTAAGCTTTTACCACAGAACGATGCCGAACTGCAGCGCTGTATCAGCATGGGGCTGGATGTGGACAAGATTCTTCGAATGGAAGACCTCGTATGCGGTGATGATGCGATCTTTGCAGCAACAGGTGTGACGGACGGCGAACTGTTAAGAGGTGTTCAGCTTAAAGGGACATACGGATTGACCCATTCGGTCGTTATGCGTGCGAAGTCTGGGACTGTCCGCTTCATAGACGGCCGCCACAGTCTTCAGAAAAAGCCAAACCTGGTCATGAGATAATATATATAAGAAACATTGAGAGAGAAACCAACTCTTCTTAATAAGAGATGAGGGATGGGCAGAGTGTCTTACCATTTCTGCCCATGACCACTCTTATCACTCACTTTTTTTCTTCATAGGTGAAAAAATGCTGCCTATCTACAAATTTACCTTCCTTTTTTTACCCAGTCATTGATTCTTGATTAAAAGTATGGTTACAATAGATAAGGTTTTTATCTTCAGCATTTTTTCTATTAGTTTATGCTTCAACATATTTCTTCATTTTTAGAAAAATCTACCCATATTTGGCTCTTTTCTAAAAGATAGATATTTATTTGTGAAAGAGATTAAAAGTAAGTTGATTGGACCGGAAGGTGCTCGACTCCTGCGGGAATAGCGGGAAAGTTGAGACCCCGCAGGGCAAAGCCCGAGGAGGCTCAACTCACGCCCCGCGGAAAGCGAGCATCCTGTAGCGGAAATCAACCTCTACTCTCTCGTGAAAAATAACAACAAAGTTTTATTTTAAGGTAGGACAAATTAATAAAGCGTGGTGTCATGATGGAAGAGTTAACAATTTCTAGCTTAGAAAATATGAAGCTTAAAGAGCTTTATGAGCTGGCCAAACAATACAAAGTTTCTTATTATAGTAAATTAACAAAAAAAGAATTGATATTCGCTATCCTTAAAGTTCGAGCAGAACAAGAAGGCTTCTTCTTTATGGAAGGTGTTCTTGAAATCATCCAATCAGAGGGCTTCGGTTTCTTACGACCGATCAACTATTCTCCAAGCTCTGAGGATATTTATATCTCTGCGTCACAGATCCGCCGTTTCGATCTTCGTAACGGGGATAAGGTATCGGGTAAGGTGCGCCCTCCGAAGGAAAACGAGCGTTATTTCGGACTGCTTCATGTTGAAATGGTCAATGGAGAAGAGCCTGAATCTGCGAAAGAACGTGTCCATTTCCCAGGTCTCACGCCTTTATATCCTGACCGTCAAATGAAACTTGAAACAACACCAAACAAAATCTCCACGCGTATCATGGATCTTATAGCGCCTGTCGGTTTTGGTCAACGTGGTCTAGTCGTTGCGCCACCTAAAGCTGGTAAGACGATGCTGATCAAAGAAATTGCAAACTCGATCACGACGAATCATCCTGAAGCAGAATTAATCATTCTTCTGATCGATGAGCGTCCAGAAGAAGTAACGGATATCGAACGTTCAGTCGAAGCAGAAGTCGTAAGTTCAACATTCGATGAAGTGCCGGAAAACCACATTAAAGTGGCAGAACTCGTTCTTGAGCGCGCCATGCGTTTAGTGGAGCACAAGCGTGATGTCATTATCCTGATGGATAGTATCACTCGTTTGGCACGTGCTTATAACCTCGTCATCCCGCCAAGTGGACGAACTCTTTCCGGAGGTATCGATCCTGCTGCGTTCCACCGCCCGAAACGATTCTTTGGTGCTGCACGTAACATTGAAGAAGGCGGAAGCTTAACGGTTCTCGCAACTGCGTTAGTGGATACAGGATCCCGTATGGATGATGTGATTTATGAAGAGTTCAAAGGAACAGGGAACTTAGAACTTCATCTTGATCGCTCTCTTGCTGAAAGACGTATCTTCCCGGCCATCGACATCCGTCGTTCCGGAACTCGTCGCGAGGAACTTCTCATCAAACCGGATCATCTTGAAAAGCTGTGGGCGATTCGTAAAGCGATGTCCGATCAGCCTGATTTCGCTGAGAAGCTTATGCGCAAGCTGAAGCAATCGAAGACGAATGAAGAGTTTTTCAATGTGTTGACAGAAGAGTCGAAGAAGCGTTAATCTAGTAATCGAATGATTTTCTTTAGGAGAATGATGTCTGTAACTTCCAATTTTTCAGGTTGCAAATATCACTTGACCTTGTTATAATAGTGTCAATGTGTTTTAAAAAATGGATGTGGTAAGGGGCTGGCTATAACTCTCATGCTTATGCTCATATCACATATATCTTCGTAATAAATTACTCTGTCTCAGATGATTCAGGGCGGAAGGAGATGAAAGAAATGAAATCAGGAATTCATCCTAAGTACAACACGATCAAAGTTAGCTGTGCTTGCGGTAACGAATTTGAAACTGGTTCTGTAGCGGAAGAAATGCGCGTTGAGGTATGTTCTGAATGCCATCCATTCTACACAGGACGTCAGAAATTCGCTGACGCTGGTGGACGTGTTGACCGTTTCAACAAAAAATACGGTCTTAAAAATCAACAACAATAATGAAGAGCTGAAAGGTCATATCGAATTTCTTTGTGCGTAAGGCATAAATATATGAGATTGGCACTTCTCTTCTATTAGAAAAACAGGCAAGGATCTTCATGCTTGCCTGTTTTTTATTCTCTTTAAAGCAAATGGTTGAAGAAATAGAGGCAGTTCCAATTGAGCTGTGCCTCTTTTTTTCTGCCAAATTACAGGATTCTGAGCATTTTTCCCGTACATAAAGGAATGCTTTATACTAAAGAGTAGTCCGTTTTTACTAACAGTCAGACTGTTTTATTATAGAATATTGCATAAGGAAGGAGAGGCGCTTTCGTGTATGTCATGAAACAAACGGGTTGGGTAGAAGTCATTTGCGGCAGCATGTTCTCAGGGAAATCCGAGGAACTGATCCGCCGGGTAAGACGCACTCAATTTGCTAAACAAAAAATTGCTGTGTATAAGCCAAAACTAGATAATCGCTATAGCGATGAGTCGGTTGTATCTCATAATGGTACCTCTGTCATTGCCAAAGCAGTCGAGGGATCAAATGTGATCCTCGATGATCTGAATCCAGAGGTGGATGTCGTTGCTATTGATGAGGTCCAATTTTTTGACGAAGGCATTGTAGAGGTCGTCCAAAAATTAGCGAACAGTGGATATCGTGTCATCATAGCAGGACTTGATCAGGATTTCCGCGGAGAACCATTCGGTCCTATGCCGGACTTAATGTCCATTGCAGAACAAGTGACAAAACTTCAAGCCGTTTGTGCAGTATGCGGCTCTCCCGCAAGTCGAACACAACGTTTAATCAACGGCGAACCAGCTTGCTACGATGATCCCGTCATCCTTGTAGGTGCGTCTGAAGCATATGAGCCAAGATGCCGTCATCACCATGAAGTTCCGACTGGAATGAGCGTTACACCTGATATGGTGAAGGAAGTATAAATGAAAAGTCCCATGTTTGGGGCTTTTTTTTATTTCTGGTTATGGTCATTTGCCGAGCTATATTACCCCCTGGACTTTTGTATGAATAAGCACTTTCCTGTGGGAAATCCTAAAAGCAGGAGGTGTGAAAGTATGAAAAAGTTAGTATTAGTTTTATCCTTTACCGTATTCTTCATTTTAATCACCGCATGTGGAGTGAATCAGGAATCGGAATTCGGTATGCACGAGGATCAAAATGGAACACGGTTCATTGATAATCGAAAAGATGATATGAATGATCGTCAAGATAGAAGCGTCCGAAATACGACAAATGAAAACCCGAACTTCCCTAACCTGACGAACTCACCAGGCACAACATCGACAACGACGGGTGTGTATGAAGATAAAGCGCGTGAGGTTGTGAAGGAGTATTCCAACTTCGAACCAGATGAAGTCTGGATCAATGGCGAACAAATGTGGGTCACGGCCCATACCCAAAATGAAATGAGTATGGCTGAGACGGATAAAGAAGAAGCGATGTTAAAAGAGAGACTGGAAAAAGCCATTCCAAAGTACGATATAAATGTGAAAATCACCGAAAGATAAAAAAGTGCAAGCGGGTCTGGATGCTGATCTGCTTGCCATCTACATAAAATCCACCCGTTTATGCCTTCTGCCCATTCCTGATCCTCCTTGTGTTTACATACTCCATATAATATAATTAGACTGTTATGGACTAAAATTGAGGTGAATAGCTGTGTTCGATCGTTTACAAGCAGTGGAAGATCGCTATGATAAGTTAAATGAACTATTGAGTGATCCAGAAATTGTGAATGACCCAAAGAAGCTAAGAGATTATTCGAAAGAGCAATCAGACATCCAAGCAACGGTAGAAGCATATCGAGAATATAAAGAACTTACTGGGCAGTATAAAGACGCTAAGGCGATGCTGGATGATAAGCTTGATGCTGATATGCGTGAAATGGTGAAAGAAGAAGTTTCCGAGCTTGAAGAACAAATTGAAGCATTGGAAGCCCGTCTGAAAATATTATTGATCCCTAAAGATCCGAACGATGATAAGAACGTAATCATGGAGGTTCGTGGTGCTGCAGGTGGAGATGAAGCAGCCCTGTTTGCCGGTGACTTATACCGTATGTACAGCCGCTATGCAGAATCACAAGGTTGGAAGACTGAAGTAATGGAAGCGAACTCGACTGGCGTTGGTGGATATAAAGAGATCATCTTTATGATCAACGGAAATGGCGCATTCTCCAAAATGAAATACGAAAACGGGGCACACCGTGTGCAACGTGTACCTGAAACAGAATCCGGCGGACGTATCCATACGTCGACCGCAACAGTTGCCTGCCTGCCGGAAGCGGAAGAAGTCGAAGTGGATATTCACGACAAAGATATCCGTGTCGATACCTTCGCATCCAGTGGCCCGGGAGGACAAAGTGTTAATACAACCATGTCTGCTGTCCGTCTGACTCACATGCCGACAGGAGTAGTCGTGTCATGTCAGGATGAAAAGTCACAAATCAAGAACAAAGAGAAAGCAATGAAAGTATTGCGTGCCCGCGTTTACGATAAATTCCAACGTGAAGTTCAAGCTGAATACGATGCAAACCGTAAATCAGCCGTTGGTACAGGTGACCGTTCCGAACGTATCCGTACGTACAATTTCCCACAAAACCGCGTAACGGATCATCGTATCGGATTGACGATTCAAAAGCTTGACCAAATTCTTGAAGGAAAGATGGATGAAGTCATCGATGCGTTAATCATCGAGGATCAATCCAAACTTCTTGAGAGACTGGAAGAATAGTGACGTCTGTTACCATATTTGAAGCCCTAAAATGGGCTTCTTCTTTTTTAGTCGAAAATGGCCGTGATGAAAATGTGGGAGAAATCTATTTGCGGCACTTAGTAGGGATGTCCCGTGCCCAGTTATTGGCTGAACAGCGAAGGTCCGTCCCGGGGGAGAATTGGGAAGAATTCCAGGAGGGGATTCGCCGGCATGTTGGTGGAGTGCCGATTCAGCATATTATCGGGGTTGAGGAGTTTTATGGTCGGGAGTTTGTGGTGAATGAGCATGTGCTGATTCCGAGACCTGAAACGGAAGAACTGATTTATTATGGCTTGCAGAAAATGAAGGGTCTGTTTAGTGATTCGGACACTTCTTTGCAGGCTGCTGATGTTGGAACGGGTAGTGGGGCGATTGCGATTACGTTGAAGCTTGAGGCGGATCGTTTCCCTCTTGATTTGATGGCTGTGGATATTTCTCGTGAAGCGTTGGCAGTTGCCCGTGAAAATAGAGAGAGACTCGGAGCTGAGATTCGTTTTTTTGAAGGGGACTTACTGCAGCCTTTAATTGAAGAAGGAGTCAAGCTCGATATCCTCTTATCGAATCCCCCATATATTCCCCTGACAGATCGTGAAACGCTATCAGATGTAGTCATCGAGCATGAGCCTGAACTCGCTTTGTTTGGCGGGGAAGATGGTTATGATTTATACAAGAGATTAATGGATGAACTGCCATTGGTGATGAAGGAAAAATGTTTGATCGGTTTCGAAGTCGGAGTCGGACAGGGCGAGACGGTGGCTGACTTACTACGGGATACATTTCCTGATGCAGAAGTGGAAGTCGTTCATGATATCAACGGGAAAGATCGAATGGTGTTTTGTGAGAGAAAATAAGGATGTTGACCCTCGATTCGTGTGATCGGGGGTGTTTTTTTGTGGAAAAGAGACTATTGTGGGATGAATGCAGAAATTGTAAGGTAGAATATAAAAAGTTGTTCTCATTATTTATCTCTGTGAAAGATAGATTCTCAGAAAGTTGATTGGAGCGGAAGGTGCTCGACTCCTGCAGGAAAAGCTGGACAGGTGAGACCCCGGAGGCGCAGCCGAGGAGGCTCACCGCCAGCCCCGCGGAAAGCGAGCACCTGGAGCGGAAATCAACTAGCACTCGCTTTTTTAAAAGTAACTATATTTTTAAAATCGAAATTCAGCAGATTTTCCAAACAAAAATGTTATTTTACTAGTTTAAGATTTCCCCTTTTTGACTAGACTGTTTTACTGAGGGGGAGAGGAAATGAAAACAAAACATACGGTTTTATTGTATATCTTGATTCTATCATTAGGAACGATTCTAAGTTTATATATACCGAAGCAGGAAATGGCGGCTCAGGAGACGATGGTGATTCCGGAAGAAGCGATTCGACTGCGGATCCTGGCAAATAGTGATCTGGAGCAGGATCAAAATGTGAAGAGACTCGTTCGTGATGAAGTAAATAAAGAGATTACGAATTGGGTGGCGACTCTTACATCACAGGATGAAGCGAAATCAGTGATTCAAGCAGGCTTGCCGCAGCTTCAGAAGATTGCAGAAGAGGTTATTGCTGAGCAGGGCTTGGATCAATCGGTGAAAATAGATTTCGGAAAAGTTGAGTTTCCTACTAAATTATATGGTCAGTATTTATACCCGGCAGGCGAATACGAAGCGGTGTTGATCACTCTCGGTGCAGGAGAAGGGGCGAACTGGTGGTGTGTTCTTTATCCTCCTTTATGCTTCCTTGATTTCTCGACTGGAAATGCAGTAAGAAGTCCTGGGTTTGAAACGAAAGTGGAAGCGAGTGGGAATGAGATTACTGAAGTGGATCCGGAAGATGTAGTTGGTGAAACGTCAGAAGTGGATTCAAGTACTAAATCAGTAGATACCCAAACTCCTGAAATCGTCATGGAAGATGTTATTGCCTATAAAGAGGTCGGGATGGAAAAAGTGGAAGCAGCAACGACGGAAGAAACAGTAGTTGTTGATGAGTCTCAGAAAGAAGAGATTGAAACGGCGAAAGCACAAGAACAGCCAGTCTTTGTTGAAGAAGGAGATGAGGAAGAAGTAGAGGTTCGATTCTTCGTAGTCGATTTTTTCAAAGGATTATTCAATAAGTAAAATGTAGAGCTTCATCTACCTGAGATGGAGCTCTTTTTATGTTTGAAGGAAATCTATCGTTCTAGTATTTTTTCACAACAACTTGTTCTATTCTCTTTTTCCCCTCATACATTAACATTAGGGGATGATAGAAAAGGGAGGATGAAATGTGATGTTAAAAGTGATTCGCCAAGCAACACAGGAAGATATCCATGAAGTTGTAGCCTTCTTAATGAAAGCAGGATTAAGCACAGAAGGCATTAAAAATAGTATTGATTGCTTTTTAGTAGTAGAAGACTCGGACAACCAGTTAATTGGGACTCTCGGTATTGAGGTTCAAGAGAAGATTGGGCTTCTTCGCTCCCTCGTTGTGACTTCATCATTTGAAAGTGAAGAATTGTTTGCTCTATTTCAAGAAATATTAAAGTTGGCACAAGAAAAAGAACTTACGCGTCTTTACTTGATCTCCAATCGAAAAGCGTCGCTGAACTTCTTTGACCTGCTGGGTTTTCAACAGGAAAAGGAGCCTTTTGTGGATGAGTTGCAGAAGTTTGTTCATGCGCAAAAGTTATCCACTGTGGATAACTGTATTACGATGAGGCTTGACCTATAGGATTTCGACAAATTCCACCTAGAAGAAATTAGTTTGCCATAGCAGTCTGCTAGTAGACTGAATCATTTTTATTTAGAAATGATTCAGTTTTTTTATGTGGAAAATTCGACAAAATGCGTGAAGTCCCGATTAATAACGTAAATATCTCTTTTTTCAGAATTATTCACACCATCCACAGGTTTATCCACAGTCTGGAGAGTATGTTTCACGTTTTGTGGACAATACTTGAGAATTTGTGGGGTTTCTTTTATACTTTCAAAAGAGTAAAGTAGTTGAACGCTTGTTAATTCTGTATCTATACACAGATATGAGTGTTGATAATAGAAGGTGGATGACGGAAATGATGAAACATTGGATTGTGGAAAGAGATGTGGATAACAATGAAAGTTATCCACAAATTGTGGATGCAGCGAAGGTTCTTCAACAGAATGAAGTGGTGGCATTCCCGACAGAGACGGTTTATGGTCTGGGTGCCAATGCGAAATCGGATACGGCTGTAGAGAAAATCTTCAAAGCGAAAGGAAGACCTTCGGATAATCCACTGATTGTCCACATATCAAATATAGATCAGCTGGATGAACTGGTGGAGGAGGTTTCTGATGATGCAGCGAAACTCATCGATGCTTTCTGGCCGGGTCCATTAACGATTATTTTGGAAAATAAGGAAAACGTACTTTCTGAAAAAGTAACAGCGGGATTACCTACCGTAGGGATCCGGATGCCTGATCACCCAGTAGCCCTGGCAATCATTGAAGCGTCAGGGCTCCCGATTGCGGCCCCAAGTGCCAACCGCTCGGGAAAACCAAGTCCGACAACCGCTCAGCATGTCATCGATGATCTGAAGGACCGGATTGCGGGAGTCGTCGACGGAGGCGAAACGGGTATCGGTGTGGAATCGACGGTAGTGGATTGCACCGGACCAAGCCCGATGGTTTTGCGTCCCGGAGGTGTCTCGATCGAACAGCTGGAAGAAGTACTCGGTAGAGTGGATGTGGATGCTTCTTTAAAAGAGGGAAAGGGGGCTCCGAAATCCCCGGGCATGAAATATACGCACTACGCACCTGATGCTCCTGTGTATTTAGTGGATGGTACGAGGGCAGATCTTCAGAAATTAGTGGATAACAAAAAAGCAGAAGGTCTCAAAGTAGGTGTGTTAACAACGGAAGAATTCATGGATGACTTCCGTGCAGACGTCATTCTCTCGGTTGGACGAAGAGAGGACCTGACAACAGTCGCTCGAAATCTCTACGATTCGCTGCGTGCTTTTAATAAAAGCGACGTAGATATAATTTTTGCCGAAATGTTTCCCGAAGAAGGAGTCGGACTGGCGATTATGAACCGGCTTCAGAAAGCTGCCGGATATCGGGTGATAAAAGGATAATCGTTACCCCTACGGTTTGAAAGAACTGTAGGTTTTTTTTGTTTGAATGCAACGCTTTACAATAATGCCCAATTTTCAAAATCATTTACCATTCTATTTCCCTTTGGACGTGCATAAATTTGTTCTGTAGGCATGTCCGGAGGGGGAAAAACAAAAATGACAACGATAATTGGTGAACTGATTACCTTGATGTTAATGGCATTTGCTCTTGGGATGGATGCCTTTTCGATCGGAATCGGGATGGGTATGTTTCAGCTGAGATTAAAGCAAATCTTCTATATAGGATTGGTTGTAGGAATCTTTCATGTCTGGATGCCCCTCTTAGGGATGATGACGGGGAAATTCTTATCAGAAACATTCGGTGCCTTTGCAGGGTATGCCGGCGGGCTCCTTTTGATTGTATTAGGAATACAAATGTTCATGTCCAGCTTCAAAGAAGATGAGACGACGCTCATTTCCCCGGTAGGATTTGGTTTAGTGCTCTTTGCTTTGAGTGTAAGCCTGGATAGCTTTTCTGTTGGCTTGACCCTGGGGATATTCGGTGCCAGGACAGCTGTTGCCCTCTTCTGTTTTGGAATAGCGGCGACGGTGTTGACCTGGGCTGGTTTATTCATAGGTCGTAAATTTCAAGGGGTGCTCGGGACGTATAGCGAAGCCCTTGGGGGAAGTATTTTGTTTGCATTTGGGATTAAGCTGCTTCTGCCGTTGTGAAATAAGGTGGTGGGCTGGAGGTTGCGATTTAATTGAGGAAGTCCGTCCCTCTTGGGTGGGCTTTTTTTTGTGTCCAGCTCCAGGGCTTTGAGGCTCGAGGTCATAAGTCAAGCCGACCAAAAAGGCAAAGAGCACCGTTTTGGCCGCCTCCACTTTTCTTTTGTATTCTTTATGAATGGACTATGGGTCGATTGGAAAATATTTTATAATAGGTTGTAAGGAGGATGACGTGATGAAAATTTTATTTGTTTGTACGGGAAATACGTGCCGAAGTCCTATGGCAGAGGCAGTTTTGAAGCATAAGGGTGCAGAGAGGTTTGATGTGAAATCTGCAGGTGTTTTTGCCATGGACGGAAATGATGCTTCATTTCAGACTAAAGAAGTGCTGAAAGAGAACGATATAATACATAGACACCAATCGAGTTCGCTCTCAAAAGAGAATCTGGATTGGGCTTCCTATATTTTCACGATGACTTCGAATCATAAGCGGGCAATTGTGGATCAGTATCCACATGTTGCGGACAAAATTTTCACATTGAAAGAGTTTGTCCTTGAAGATCCTGCAGATTTGGATGTATCGGATCCTTACGGGGGAAGTGTGGACATCTATAGACATACATACAGAGAGCTGGATTCATTGATTGAGGAGTTAATTAAAAAGCTGGGTTGAGACAGGGAGAGAGAAAGAATGGGGAAAGAGAGAAGCTACAAATCGGGTCTTAGAAAGAAATTGGTCTTCTTTATCACGCTTCTTGCGATGGTGACGTATTCCACAAGTGCACTTTTTATTTATTTTATCAAACCTACTTTTGCACCTGAAATGAACGAACTTTTATTTACGAGCATGACGCTTGGGATGGGTGTGTTCTGGTCAGGTGTGCTTGCCTTTTTTGCAGCCGGATTCATCGTCAAACCACTTCAGCGTTTGGAACAGGCTGCGTTAAAAGCGGCTGAAGGGGACATTGCCGAAGAAGTGGAGGTACCTAAGTCGGATGATGAAATCCGCTCACTCGCATTGGCCTTCAATCGCATGCTGCATAATTTAAGAGACATGGTGTCTAGTATCGACGAAAACTTCACCAAGACAAATTCCAATGTCATCGAGCTGTCGAAAGCATCGGAATCAGCTTCCATTCAAGCGGATTCCATTTCCAAAACGATCAGCGAAATTTCAGCAGGTGCCGAAAGTTCGGTGATGGCGATTCAAACGACGGCTGAATCTGTTGAGGACGTGATCCGGATCGCACAGGAAGTACAGAATCACTCCAAATCATCAGAACAAATGTCCAAGCATATGGTGACGGAGCTCCAAGGAAGCAAGGAAGTCATTCATTCCCTCGTAGAAGGAATCAGTCGACTTGCAAGAGGAAATGAAGATTCCTTAGACGCCGTTCGCCGATTGGAAGACAATGCGAAAAAAGTGGAACAGATCATTCAATTGGTCGGTGATATCGCGAACCAAACCAATCTTCTCGCTTTAAATGCTTCCATTGAAGCAGCACGTGCAGGAGAGCACGGTAAGGGGTTTGCAGTTGTAGCAGAGGAAGTCCGCAAACTGGCAGATGAAAGCGGCAAGGCAGTCCAGGGAATTTCGGATCTCATCAAGAACATTCAAACCGAGGTTGGAAATGTAGTTGGACAAATCACGACTCAAGTTGACTCTGCAAATTCTGAAGTAAAAAAAGGAACTCAGACCAATGAGATGATCGAAACGATGACGAAAACGATCCATGAAGTAGCTGATGCGGTTCAAAATATATCCGTTCTTGTAGATCAGCAAATGAACAGCATCCAATTGACTTCCCAGCAATCACAGGAAGTTGCCGCCATCGCAGAAGAAACCTCCGCGGGGGCGGTGGAAGTGTCAGCCTCCACAAAAGAACAAGCGGCTGTGATGGGTGATGTAGAGAAGCTTGCGTTGAATCTGAAAGAGCAGGCAGAATCATTGAAGGGTACGATTACGCGTTTTCATCTATAAAAAAGACGGACATGAGGGACGGACCTCATGTCCGTTTTTTTGTAGTTGTCTGGCTTTCGACTCATTCTCTCAAAAACAATCCGAAAAACTTTATATAATCACGAGTGTGTGGCAAAATAATACGTATCAAAGGCTATAGGGAGTGGGATTAATTATGAAGATTGCAATTGCATCCGATCACGGCGGGGTAAATATCAGGGAAGAAATAAAATCACTACTGGAAGATCTGGGGCTGGAATATGAGGATTTCGGTTGTGAGTGTGGAACGTCCGTTGACTATCCGGACTATGCAGTGCCTGTTGCGGAGAAAGTAGCCAGCGGTGAATTCGATCGTGGAATCCTGATTTGTGGAACGGGCATCGGGATGAGCATTTCAGCTAATAAGGTCAAGGGAATCCGTTGCGCCCTTGTACATGATGTGTTCAGTGCGAAAGCAACGCGTGAGCATAATGACAGCAATATGTTAGCCATGGGTGAACGTGTGATTGGACCTGGGCTAGCGCGTGAAATCGCCCAAACGTGGCTGGTAACAGAATTTGAAGGTGGCCGTCATGCGAACCGTGTAGGGAAAATCACGGCATACGAAGACAAACAATAGGGAGTGGATTTCATGGAAATCGCTCAAATGAAGGAAGAACTGCAAACGATCCTGCAAGATTTCAGCAAACAGGTTCCAATGAAAAAAGGACAAGTGTTTGTTGTAGGCTGTTCAACATCAGAAGTGATGGGGGAGCGGATCGGAACATCAGGAACCATTGAAGTAGCGGAAATGATTTTTGATGAGTTAAAAGGATGGTCGGATTCAATAGGTGTATCGCTTGCTTTTCAATGCTGCGAGCACTTAAATCGTGCCATCGTTTTGGAAAGAGATGTGGCTGAAAGAAAAGGCTTGGATGAAGTCACAGTCATTCCTGTGCGAAAAGCAGGAGGAGCGATGGCGACCCAAGCGTACCATTCCTTTGAAGATCCCGTCATGGTCGAGCATATTAAAGGCGACGCCGGCATCGACATCGGGGATACCTTCATCGGCATGCATCTGAAACACGTAGCCGTCCCGGTCCGGGTATCACAAAAAAGCCTCGGTGAAGCCCACGTCACACTGGCCAAGACCAGACCAAAACTCATCGGGGGAATCAGAGCCGTATACGAATAATATTCTCTACTAAAAGGTCCGTCCCTCTGATTTGAGGGACGGACCTTTATTTCGGTGTTATCTTATATCAAGGTATAAATCCCGAACTATAAAGGAAGACATGGAGAATATGATTATGTTAAAGGTGAGTGAGGGAAATATATAGAACTTAATAAAATAACGGCACATGTGCATCTTCATTCGACAAGGTTAGTCATAATGCTACTTTTGGGAGTGTGTAGGAGAGCGGTGGAGGTGTTTGTGAATAAAATCACACGAGGTCCGTCCCTCTCAATACGCTCTAAACACGAACATTACGTTTTGACTAGAGGTTTTTATTTCGCGTTTTGCGGAATCGTGTTAGAATGAGAGTGAATGAATCAATGAGGCACCTAGAGCAGTTGGGCCTATGAATTAAAGGGGGATATGTATGAGTAAGATTGCCAAGCAAGATCCGGAAATTTATGCAGCGATTCAAGATGAATTAGAGCGTCAACGAACAAAAATCGAGTTAATTGCATCTGAAAACTTTGTCAGTGAAGCGGTTATGGAAGCACAAGGCTCCGTTCTGACAAACAAGTATGCAGAAGGGTACCCAGGTCGTCGCTATTATGGTGGCTGTGAGCATGTGGACGTAGCCGAGAATTTGGCTCGCGATCGTGCGAAGGAACTATTTGGAGCAGAACATGTAAACGTTCAGCCTCACTCAGGAGCACAAGCCAATATGGCAGTCTACTTCACGATCCTCGAACAAGGTGATACGGTTCTTGGAATGAACTTATCTCATGGTGGACATCTGACTCACGGGAGTGCCGTCAACTTCAGTGGAATTCAATATAACTTCGTAGAGTACGGTGTGGACGAAGAGAAGCACCTGATCAATTATGAAGATGTTAGACAAAAAGCGTTAGAGCACAAGCCGAAGCTGATCGTAGCCGGAGCAAGTGCATACCCAAGAGCGATCGATTTCGCGAAATTCCGTGAAATCGCAGACGAAGTGGGGGCCTACCTCATGGTTGATATGGCTCACATCGCTGGTCTTGTAGCAGCCGGTCTTCATCAGAACCCGGTTCCTTATGCAGACTTCGTGACAACAACGACTCATAAAACATTGCGCGGACCTCGTGGCGGTATGATCCTATGCAGAGAAGAATTTGCAAAGAAAATAGACAAGTCTATTTTCCCTGGAATTCAAGGTGGCCCGCTTATGCACGTGATCTCAGCTAAAGCTGTTGCTTTCGGTGAAGCGCTGCAGGATTCTTTCAAAGACTATGCGCAGAACATCATCGACAATGCGAACCGTTTAGGTGAAGGTCTTGTAAAAGAAGGAATCAATCTTGTATCAGGCGGATCTGATAACCATCTATTACTGATCGACCTGCGTTCACTAGGACTGACTGGTAAAATCGCAGAGAAAGTGCTTGATGAAATCGGTATTACCGTTAATAAAAACACGATTCCATTCGATCCTGAAAGCCCATTCGTTACAAGCGGTGTCCGTATCGGAACGGCAGCCGTTACATCCAGAGGCTTTGGACTCGAGGACATGGACGAAATTGCTTCCATCATGGCATTGACACTTAAGAACCATGAAGACGAGGCGAAACTGGAAGAAGCACGCAAACGTGTCATCGACCTGACGAGCAAATTTGAATTATATCCGGAAAAATAATAGATGACCTCTCCGCCAGGGACGGACCTCCCTGGTGGAGGGGTTTTTTTGATGGGAAATTAGTAGGGAAGTAGATTTTCAAACTTATAGTTGTCGGCTATAAAGCGATTTTGGGTAGAATCCAGCCTAAATATGTAATAATCCGGCCGTTTTTTCAGAGAATCCAGAGGCTTTTCAAGAAAATCCAGCCGATTCAGGCATTAATCCAACCAATTAACAAAATTAACCAGAACCAAACCGGATTCGCTCCAGCCCACACCCATCATCTCAATTCAAACGATTCCATTACACTTCCCATCTCATGTTGCTCTTAAATTGTCTTTTATGTACAATAGTCTGAGGTGTAAAGGAAGTAGACAAACTATTTTTACATAAAATCGAATTTAAAGGAGAGAGTCGAATGGGCAAAGTATATGTATTTGATCATCCGTTAATTCAACACAAATTAACGTTTATTCGTGATAAAGAAACAGGTACGAAGGAATTTCGTGAGCTTGTTGATGAAGTAGCGACATTGATGGCGTTTGAAATCACACGTGATTTACCGTTAGAGGATATTGATGTGGAAACACCAGTAAGCAACGCCAAGGCCAAGACTCTTGCAGGTAAAAAATTAGGGATTGTTCCTATTCTGCGAGCAGGGTTAGGGATGGTCGACGGAATTCTTAAGCTGATTCCGGCTGCAAAAGTAGGACATGTTGGTTTATATCGTGACCCGGAGACTCTTAAACCGATTGAATATTACGTAAAGCTTCCAAGTGATGTGGAAGAGCGTGACTTCATCCTGGTCGATCCAATGCTTGCAACAGGAGGATCTGCCGTTGAAGCCATCAACTCATTAAAGAAGCGTGGTGCGGTAAGCATCAAGTTCATGTGTCTCGTTGCTTGTCCTGAAGGGGTAGACGCAATCAAGGAAGCGCACCCTGACGTTGACATCTTCATCGCGGCTCTTGATGAGAAGCTGAATGAAAAAGGATACATCGTTCCTGGTTTAGGGGATGCTGGAGATCGTTTATACGGTACGAAATAATTTGAAATAAGACAGGAAAGCCGGAGTATCTATAATTGATAACCCGGCTTTTCTATTTATATAACGACATAATTCCTACTGTTATTTAGTTGGAAGTATTTACATTAAATTCAAGGGTTACTCATAAAAAGAATTTTCTATATAATGGAGGGGCATGTGAAGGTAGAATCTATACATGAGCGAGACCACAGTCGCCTCCGCTTTTCTGTATGTTCAGCTCCGGCGGGTAATCCCTCGAGGTCACAACTGAAAAATCCCAAAAGGCAAAGAGCGCCTTTAGGGATTTTCCAGTTGTGCTTGTCGGGCCTGACCAACCCGCCTCCGCTTTTCTGTAAATGTGTTAAAAATGTGAACAATTTGGAAACGCGTGGATAGGTTGTGAACTTTTTAACTTGAACTCATTGACATAGATAATACCCTATTGTATGCTTACAAAGGGTATCAAATGATAAGGTTTTCACAAGGGTTGAACCCGTATGGAAACGGTTTTTCATCATTTGTACAGTGTGAACGATTTTCCACTAAATCACATGTGTGGAGATGAAAAAAATGCGTCAAAATGATCGACGCCCTTATCAATCGATGGTCTTGTATTCTGCTATTCTTTCCCAGCTTGTTGGTTCTATCTTAATAGGAATCTTCGGCGGGAGATGGTTAGATGGAATATGGAGCACCACACCACTTTTCTTAATTATTGGACTACTCCTTGGGCTCGCAACAGGAATCTACACCATGCTCCGTACAGTCCAACATTTCAATTCGGGAGATTAATGTATGCCAGAACTTCAGCAATTGTTTAACAGGCATCGTAAGTACATATTTTTCCTCCTTTCCCTTTACGTCCTCGGTTGGGGTTTTACTTCCTATCAGTCTATTTTCCTTGGGCTTTTTTTGGGGACAGGCATCAGTCTGTTTAGTCACTGGCTGATCATGAGGAGAACCGTGCGATTCGGTGATGCAGTAGAATCTGGTCAAAAGGTTCGATCTTTAGGAACCTTCTCAAGGATGGCAGGTGCGGCCTTTGCAGTCATTATTGCAACGGAATACCCTGAGCACTTTCATCTCCTGAGCGTCATTATGGGATTAATGACAATTTACCTTGTCATTATGATAGATTATTTTATTCAGCAGCTTTTAGCTCATAAATAGCGGGGAAGAGAGGTGAATTTCATTGCATCATGAAAATCCTACAGCCGAGTTTCTAGGGTTAACTTTTAACCTGGCGAACGTACTGATGATCACAGTGGCGAGTGCCGTTGTTTTCCTAATCGCCGTTCTGTCAACTCGTAGACTGGCCATGAAACCAACAGGAGTGCAAAACTTTATGGAATGGGTCATGGACTTTGTCAAGAATATCGTGAAAAGTAATATGGATTGGAAAACAGGTGGTCGTTTCCATCTCCTTGGACTTACTTTACTCATGTACATTTTCGTTTCAAACATGTTAGGACTTCCGTTCTCGGTAGTCATTGACCACGAATTATGGTGGAAGTCACCAACAGCGGATCCAGTTATCACTATGACCCTGGCAGTTATGGTCGTTGTGTTAACACATTATTATGCAATCAAGATGAAGGGCTTCGGTGAATACGGTAAAGACTTCTTCAGACCTATGTCGTTCTTATTCCCGCTGAAGATCATTGAAGAATTTGCCAACACACTAACGCTTGGTCTTCGTCTTTACGGTAACATCTACGCCGGGGAAATCCTGCTTACACTACTGGTAGGAAGCCTGGCACATATGGGAGCAGCCGGATTACTGGGTGCCATAATCCCAACGATTGTATGGCAAGCTTTCTCAATCTTTGTCGGCGCAATCCAATCATTTATTTTTGTTATGTTAACGATGGTTTATATGGCTCACAAAGTCAGCCTAGACCATTAATATATACCCTGTTCAAAATTGAACAAAACTACTCAAAACATTTTTTCATACATTTAAAGGAGGAAATTCAGAATGGGTCTTTTAGCAGCAGCAATTGCAATCGGTTTAGCAGCACTAGGTGCAGGTATTGGTAACGGTCTTATTGTTTCACGTACGGTAGAAGGTATGGCTCGTCAACCGGAAGCTCGTGGAATGCTTCAAACTACAATGTTCATCGGGGTTGCGTTAGTAGAGGCGATTCCTATCATCGCAGTAGTTATCGCATTCATCGTAATGGGTCAATAATAGCAGTTTAAAGTTCAAGATGGCGAAGATCATTCGATAAGAACCTTCGCCATTCCTTTATGTTTAGTACTTATGAACAATTGACTATGAATGATACGGCATTTGCCGATATTGTACAGCTTTCTTATGGAAGGCATTGACTCTTGAAGGGAGTGAAACCGCGTGCTTACAAACGCATTTGTCCTTGGAGCTGGTGGCGGCTTTACAGGTGGAGATATCGTATTCCAGCTTGCTATGTTCCTTATCCTTCTTGCGTTACTGAAGAAGTTTGCCTGGGGTCCTTTGATGGGCATCATGCAAGAGCGTGAGAATCACATTGCAAGCGAAATAGAAGCGGCTGAACAAAGCCGTCTAGAAGCAAATAAGAGCTTAGAAGAACAGCGTCAACTTTTAAAAGAGGCTCGTCAAGAAGCGCAAGCGATGATCGAGAACTCTAAGAAGCAGGGCGATGAGCAACGTGAACAAATCATCATTGCCGCTCGTCAGGAATCCGAGCGCTTGAAAGAATCTGCGAAACGTGAAATCGAGACGCAGAAAGAACAAGCGATGGCAGCATTACGCGAGCAGGTTGCTTCACTATCTGTTCTGATTGCATCGAAAGTGATTGAAAAAGAACTTTCTGTTCAAGATCAACAGAAGCTGATCAACGATTATATTAAAGAGGCAGGAGAAGAGCGATGAGCTACTCTACAGTCGCAAAACGCTATGCGTTAGCTCTTTTCGATATTGCCAAAGAACAGAATCAATTAGAAGCGATTGAACAAGAGCTTCGTGCAGTGAAATCCGTTTTTATCCAAAATAAAGAATTAAGCATTCTTTTGGAAAATCCGAAGTTTTCGACGGATAAGAAGAAAGACATGTTGAAAGAAGCGTTCTCAAGCGTTTCAGTACCAGTATTGAATACATTGCTTCTTATGACTGATCGTCATCGTGAAGATCAGGTAGTGGGCGTTGTCGATGCATTCATCGAGCTATCTAATGAAGCTAGAGGAATTGCAGAAGCAAAGGTGTACTCCGTACGTGCTTTAACAGAAGATGAGAAGACAGCAGTCTCAGCTTCTTTTGCTAAGAAAATTGGTAAACAATCATTAAGAATTGAGAATGTGATAGACGAGAACATACTTGGCGGACTTAAGGTCCGTATCGGCAACCGTATTTATGACGGAACACTTGCTGGCAAGTTGGATCGTCTTGAGCGTGAACTTGTTCGTTAACTTTCGTATAAATGAGGGGTGAAATTCATGAGCATCAAGGCGGAAGAAATCAGCGCGCTGATAAAAAAGCAAATTGAAAACTATCAGTCTGAGATGAAAGTAAGCGATGTAGGTACAGTTATCCAAATCGGTGACGGTATCGCTCGTGCTCATGGCCTCGACAATGTCATGGCTGGAGAGCTTGTTGAATTTTCTAACGGTGTCATGGGTATGGCGCAGAACTTAGAGGAAAACAACGTAGGTATCATCATTCTCGGACCATTTAAAGACATTCGTGAAGGCGATGAGGTTCGTCGTACTGGACGTATCATGGAAGTTCCAGTAGGACAAGAATTAGTAGGTCGTGTTGTAAACTCACTTGGACAACCAGTTGATGGATTAGGTCCAATTGCGACAACGAAAACACGTCCAATTGAAGGTGGAGCACCTGGTGTTATGGATCGTAAATCCGTACACGAGCCACTTCAAACTGGTATCAAAGCGATCGACGCTCTAGTTCCAATCGGTCGTGGTCAACGTGAGTTAATCATCGGAGACCGTCAAACAGGTAAAACATCTGTTGCGATCGATTCGATCCTAAACCAAAAAGGTCAAGACATGATCTGTATCTATGTTGCGATCGGACAAAAAGAATCAACTGTACGTAATGCAGTTGAAACGCTTCGTAAGCACGGTGCCCTTGATTACACAATCGTTGTAACGGCATCAGCTGCTTCACCAGCTCCAATGCTATTCTTAGCACCATACGCTGGTATCACAATGGGTGAAGAATTCATGCATAGCGGCAAGCACGTTCTTGTTGTATATGATGATCTTTCTAAGCAAGCATCTGCTTACCGTGAGCTTTCATTATTATTACGTCGTCCTCCAGGCCGTGAAGCATTCCCTGGTGACGTATTCTACTTACACTCTCGTTTACTTGAGCGTGCAGCGAAATTAAGTGATGCAAAAGGTGGAGGTTCCATCACAGCATTACCATTCGTTGAAACACAAGCAGGAGATATCTCCGCTTATATTCCAACAAACGTTATCTCCATCACTGACGGACAGATTTTCTTACAATCTGACCTATTCTTCTCCGGTGTTCGTCCGGCGATCAATGCAGGTCTTTCCGTATCACGTGTTGGTGGATCCGCACAAATCAAAGCGATGAAGAAGGTTTCCGGTACACTGCGTCTTGACTTAGCGGCATACCGTGAGCTTGAAGCATTTGCTCAGTTCGGATCAGATCTTGATAAAGCGACACAAGCGAAACTGAACCGTGGAGCACGTACTGTTGAAGTACTGAAGCAGGATCTTAACAAACCACTAAATGTTGAAAAACAAGTTATGATCTTCTATTCATTAACAAAAGGTCATTTAGATGATATTCCAGTAACAGATATTCGTCGTTTCGAAGGTGAATTCCTAAGCTGGTTAGATCACAACCATACAGAACTGTTAGACCATATCCGCACAACAAAAGGTCTTCCTGAAGACGATGCAATGGTCGCTGCGATCAACGAATTCAAGAAGACATTTGTAAAGTCTGAGTAATTTTATAAGATGTCGGTGTTCATTCTGATGACACCGGCTGATTATTCTATTATTTAGTTGGTTCTAGTGAATATGACTAACATTTTAAAAGGGTGGTGAGAACCAGTGGCATCGTTACGCGACATAAAAACTCGTATTACATCTACGAAGAAAACCAGTCAAATTACGAAAGCAATGGAAATGGTCTCTGCCTCTAAATTGAACCGTGCTGAATCGAATGCGAAAGCCTTCGTCCCATACATGGAGAAAATTCAGGAAGTCGTTGCTTCCATTTCCCTTGGTAGCACAGATGTAACGCATCCGATGCTAGTCTCCCGCCCCGTAAAAAAAACCGGCTACTTGGTCATTACATCTGACCGCGGTTTGGCGGGGGCTTATAACTCGAGCGTCATTCGTGCTGTAAGTAATGCGATTAAAGAGCGTCACAGCTCACAAGATGAATACGCCATTATTGCGTTAGGTCGTATTGGAAGGGACTTCTTCCAAAAACGAGGCGATAATGTAGTGGAAGGTATTGTAGGGCTACCAGATCAACCAAACTTTGCAGACATTAAAGACATTGCCAACAAGGCAGTCAGCATGTTCTCTGATGGTGCTTATGATGAGCTTTACATGTACTACAACCACTATGTCAGTGCCATTCAACAAGATGTTACCGAGAAGAAGGTTCTTCCTTTAACGGAGCTTGATTCTTCTTCATCGAACTTAACTTCTTATGAGTTTGAGCCTAATGCTGAAGAAATTTTGGAAGTGTTGCTTCCCCAATATGCTGAAAGCTTGATTTACGGAGCGTTACTTGATGGTAAAGCCAGTGAGCACGCTGCTCGTATGACAGCAATGAGAAGCGCAACAGACAATGCGAAAGAAATCATTAACAGCCTTACACTTTCTTATAACCGTGCGCGTCAAGCAGCGATTACCCAAGAAATCACGGAAATCGTCGGCGGGGCAGCAGCACTCGAATAGAAATGACATTCCGGTTCAGTGCCGGATTACAACATAGTTTTGTCGTCAAAAGCTAGTTAGGAGGGAAAGAGATGAACAAAGGACACGTTCTTCAAGTAATGGGTCCAGTTGTCGATGTCAAGTTTGCTAATGGCCAACTTCCTGATATCTACAACTCATTAAAGGTCCAAATTGCAGATAGAGCTGAACTTACATTAGAGGTTGCCCTTCACCTAGGTGATGATTCTGTACGTACAATCGCGATGGCTTCCACAGATGGTTTACAGCGTGGAGCTGACGTGCTTGATACAGGAGCACCAATCTCTGTACCAGTAGGGGATATCACATTAGGTCGTGTATTCAACGTTCTGGGTGAATCAATCGATTTAGACGAGCCTCTTGCAGCAGGTATCCGTCGTGATCCAATTCATAGACAAGCACCTACATTTGATCAGCTTTCTACAGAAGTTGAGATTCTGGAAACAGGTATTAAAGTAGTAGACTTACTTGCCCCTTACATCAAGGGTGGTAAGATCGGTCTATTCGGTGGTGCCGGTGTTGGTAAAACCGTATTAATCCAGGAGCTTATCAACAACATCGCTCAAGAGCACGGTGGTATCTCTGTATTCGCCGGTGTTGGAGAGCGTACTCGTGAAGGTAATGACCTTTACCACGAGATGAGCGACTCTGGCGTTATCAAGAAAACAGCGATGGTATTCGGACAAATGAACGAGCCGCCAGGTGCGCGTATGCGTGTTGCCTTGACGGGTCTTACAATGGCAGAATACTTCCGTGATGAGCAAGGTCAAGACGTACTTCTGTTCATCGATAACATCTTCCGTTTCACGCAGGCAGGTTCAGAGGTTTCTGCCCTACTAGGCCGTATGCCATCTGCCGTTGGTTACCAGCCGACACTTGCTACTGAAATGGGTCAATTGCAAGAGCGTATCACGTCAACTAACGTAGGTTCTGTAACATCGATCCAAGCGATCTATGTACCTGCCGATGACTACACGGATCCGGCTCCTGCTACAACTTTCGCTCACTTGGATGCAACAACGAACCTTGAGCGTAAGCTTTCTGAGATGGGTATCTATCCTGCGGTAGATCCATTAGCATCGACTTCCCGTGCTCTTTCTCCGGAAATCGTAGGAGAAGAACACTACAGCATCGCTCGAAATGTTCAACAAACATTACAGCGTTATAAAGAACTTCAAGATATCATTGCGATCCTTGGTATGGATGAGCTTTCTGATGATGATAAGCTGACGGTACACCGCGCTCGTCGTGTACAATTCTTCTTATCTCAAAACTTCCACGTTGCAGAACAGTTCACTGGACAAAAAGGTTCTTACGTTGAAGTGAAAGACACTGTTAAAGGATTCAAAGATATCCTTGACGGTAAATACGATCACATTCCTGAAGATGCGTTCCGTCTAGTAGGTCCGATTGAGGATGTATTAGCAGCAGCTAAAGAAATGGGCGTAGAGGTATAATTAGGGACCAGGAGGGAAGAAAATGAAGACATTAAAAGTCAATATTGTCACTCCCGATGGCCCAGTGTACGATTCAGAAGTGGAAATGGTGAGCACGAAAGCTCAAAGCGGTGAGCTTGGAATCTTACCTGGACACATTCCGATGGTTGCTCCACTACAAATCGGTGCGGTTCGCCTGAAAAAAGGTGGCAACACTGAGCTTGTAGCTGTCAGTGGCGGATTCTTAGAAGTACGTCCTGAACAAGTGACAATTCTAGCACAGTCTGCTGAAACAGCAGAAGCTATCGATGTACAACGCGCGAAAGAAGCAAAAGGCCGTGCAGAAGACCGCATGCAGGCACAACGCGACGACGTAGACTTCCGTCGTGCCGAACTTGCTCTTAAGCGTGCCATGAACAGAATTAACGTTTCCGAACGTAACTTCTAATATAAACACCAAAGCCGCCCTTTCCTTGTGGAAGGGTGGTTTTTTGAATAGAGGGACGGACCTCTGTTGGAAGTTTAAAACAGGTATCGAATCCACTTTCTCCTATTGTAAGGTCTCCAAAGACCTGGTTAAATTTCCACTCCCCAAACTGTACTAAAAAATTTGCAAATTCCATATGTCGTTACAGAATTATGTGGTAAAATGGACTTTGTGCGTCGAATTGATTATTAGGAGTGAGAAGAGTGATAGAAAGCTTTGGCCAGCAGGCCCTTATCAGCATGCTCGTGCATCTATTTGTATTCGGGATCACATTTTGGTCTTTGCAATCCATCCAGTTAGACAAGCTCCTCAAGAAAAATCGAGTCGCTCAAGGGAGACTATTGTATATCCTACTAACGGTCGCGATCGGATCAGCCGTCAGCCGATTTTTACTGGATTACTACCTGTGGTCTCAAAGCTTGCCTGTTTTCTTTGAATAAGTAGAGCTTCTGACAAAAAATAGGTCTTACTGCATGTTTTCAACGGGGCCTGTTTTAAGTAAGATTAATTTTGTGCTCGTTCCTTTGTGAAAAAGTTTCAAAGTGAAACGCTTTCATATAACAGCCTGCCGACAACTCAATATTTGTAAAAAGATGACGACAATTTTCAAGTATGTTCTTCTCCTATTCGGACAGACTTTTAGGTAAGGGGAGGAATGGAAAATGACTCGGTATCTTTACATTATTTTAATCTTTTTTGTTGGATTAGGTTTTCTTCCTGTTATTAATGGGAACAACACTATCGAAGCCAATCATTTATTAGACATTGAAAAGCTTGACCAAGCCATTATACATTCTCAAGGTCAGATAACTGAATGGTCTCTATATGCAAGAGAAAACAAAAAAAGCTTCACGAATAAAGGGTTTGCCAAATATAGTACTACTATGCAAGAAAGATTTTCTGATTTTGAGTGGGTGACGAAGAAATCAGCTGAAGAGGTAATGGTTGTGGGACAACGTCAGACGTCTCACGGGGAAGAAACCATTAAGTTGCAGCATACCCTCACAAAAAAGCAGTCCGTTTCGTATAGTATGTATGAAATGCGCGGAGATCAGAAAGCGTTGGGAGAAAAGACGAAGCATTATATCAAGACTGAATTTATCCCAAATATGGAAATCATTTTTACTACTAAACCTATGATTTTCTCTTGTATAAAAGGCGAATTCAATGATAAGCTTGAGAAAGTTTTGTCGAATCAGGCTGTCGAACTAATGTCGAAATTAGACGCTAAAGAACTGGAATCACTTAAAGAAGAAGACTTTTATTCCATTTCAGCTTACTCGGAACAAATGTCACGGACTATACCAACAAAAAATGATGATATGAATATACAACTAGGTCTACGGAAAAGCGGAATGGGCGCTAAGACAACCTTTGTGATTGGCACACCCATCCTAATTATTGAATATTAATATAGAGAAATTGGACGCGGAGGGGAATACTCTTGGAAAAAATTATCGTCCGCGGCGGTCAGCGTTTAAGCGGTACAGTGCAAGTTGAAGGAGCAAAGAATGCCGTTTTACCAGTCATCGCTGCTACATTATTAGCAAGTGAAGGAAAAAGTGTCATTAAAAACGTACCACCACTCTCCGATGTATATACGATTAATGAAGTATTACGTCATTTAAATACAGATGTAGAGTTTAACCATGGTGAAGTCATCGTGAATGCATCAAGAGAGTTGTTTGTGGAAGCACCGTTCGAATATGTTCGAAAAATGCGTGCATCCGTTCTTGTAATGGGATCATTACTTGGACGTACAGGTAAAGCACGTGTTGCACTTCCTGGTGGATGTGCGATTGGATCAAGACCGATTGACCAACACTTAAAAGGCTTCGAAGCAATGGGAGCAAAAGTGAAGGTAGGAAATGGTTTCATCGAAGCTGAAGTAGACGGAAGACTGAAAGGTGCCAAGGTTTATCTGGACTTCCCAAGCGTTGGGGCCACAGAAAACATCATGATGGCTGCAGTCCTTGCAGAAGGAACAACAATCCTTGAAAACGTCGCAAAAGAGCCTGAAATCGTCGACTTAGCCAACTTCCTTAACAAAATGGGAGGAAGCGTAGTAGGTGCAGGTACTGGAACGATCCGTATCGAAGGTGTAGACCGTCTATACGGTGTCGAGCACAGCATCATCCCAGACCGTATCGAAGCGGGAACTTTCATGGTGGCTGCTGCCATCACTCAAGGTGATGTCCTGGTAAAAGGTGCGATTCCAGAACATTTATCATCATTGGTTGCCAAGATGGAAGAAATGGGCGTTACAATTATCGATGAAGAAGAAGGTCTTCGTGTCATTGGACCGGAGAAATTAAAATCTGTCGATATCAAGACAATGCCTCATCCTGGTTTCCCAACAGATATGCAATCTCAAATGATGGCATTACTTCTAGCAGCTGACGGCACAAGCGTCATCACTGAAACAGTTTTCGAAAATCGTTTCATGCATGCTGAAGAATTCCGTCGTATGGGAGCAGACATTAAGATTGAAGGCCGCTCTGTAATCATGAACGGACCAACGCCTCTTCAAGGAGCAGAAGTGGCTGCAACGGACCTACGTGCAGCAGCAGCTCTTTCGATCGCAGGTTTGGTAGCAGATGGTTACACTCGAGTAACAGAACTTAAGCATTTAGATCGTGGATATGTGAACTTCCATCAGAAGCTTGCAGGCCTTGGTGCCGATATCGAGCGTGTGAAAGAAGTGGAGGAAACACCTGTTTCCGAGCAAGACATGATTAAAGATGCGTAAGCATTAGATAGGAAGGTGAGCTTTTCTTTTATAGAAGAGCTTGCCTTTTTTGTTTGGATTGAGAGTCTGGCTGGGTGTGGGAGCTAGCTGTAACTCAGATTGTTTTGGTAAAATAAGTGAATTGTCTGGATTATTGTTGATTTCGGCTGGATTCTTTCCAAGTTCACCAATCCCAAACAACTTCCCTCGTTAAAATCACTCTTAAAAGATTCATAATTGCTTGTCCACTACCATACATATGAAAGAGAGTGGAGAAGTGTGCTAGGACATTCTCCTATTTAATCTTTCATTGGAGGCCGCGAACATGAAGCATTTGAAACCAGTACTGATCATCTTCTCAATCTTTATCAGCATCATTTTTATTGTACCTACTCTTCTCGTGCTCCCATTTTCATCAGAAAAGGAAACGGCAAACTTAGACGAAAAGCTAAAAGATACGCCAACCGTTGAAAAGCTGGAGAACTCGGTTGAGGTAGCAGTCTATCGCTCCAACCAGGACCTGATCGAGAAACTTCCTTTGGAGCAGTATGTAGTAGGGGTAGTAGCTGGTGAAATGCCTGCAGATTTTGAAAAGGAAGCGTTAAAAGCTCAAGCACTTGCAGCAAGGACGTATATTGTGAATCAGCTTTTACTTGAGGACTCCACTGTTCCGAAGGGTGCCGATGTGACAGATACCGTCTCTCATCAGGTTTATAAGAACCAGAAGGAGCTTGCTGGCCTCTGGGGTGCCGACTATGACTGGAAGGTCAAGAAAATATCCGAAGCGGTGCTTGAAACGATGGGGCAGGTGCTGACCTATGATGGTAAGCCCATTACGGCAGCCTTCTTCTCAACGAGTAATGGTTACACAGAAAACTCAGAGGCTTATTGGCCGAATGAATATCCATATTTAAGAAGTGTCGAAAGCCCTTGGGACTCTGCGTCACCCAAATACGAAGATCAAAAGGTTATCCCGATCAAAGAGTTTGAGCAGAAACTGGGCGTAACCCTGCCAAAGGATGGCTCGGTAGGAACGATCACATCAAGAACAGAAGGCAAAAGGGTAGCGAGTGTTGAAATAAACGGCAAAGGATTCTCCGGCCGTGATATAAGAGAAAAGTTAGAACTGAGATCCTCAGACTTCACTTGGTACCTGAAGGATGATCATATCGTCATCGCTACAAAAGGATATGGCCACGGAGTCGGTATGAGCCAATACGGAGCAAACGGAATGGCGAAGGAAGGCAAGGATTATCAAGACATCGTCACGCATTACTATAAAGACGTCAAAATAACAGAGTCAGATAAACTCCTGCAGAAAGTGACAGCACAAAGATAATAAAAAGGATTGAGTCTATAAGGTCAAGGTGACCAGACTCAATCCTTTTTTAAATAGGCTTCAAACTTCTTCATCTTTCTCGTTAAAGCATGATCAGGCTTTTTAAAATATGTCCGGTTCACAATCCAGAAAAGGACAGTGACCCCGATCAGATCCTTGGCAGCATCAATCATCGTTGCCGACCGATACGGAACAAAGGATTGATGAATTTCATCTACAAACCCATAAAAGACCGCAATTAACGCAACGGTAAAATTCAAAGTGAATCGAAGCTTTCCATGTGCCAACAGAGCGACCACAAATAATCCATATAAAATACCGAATTCGATTAAATGAAGAGATTCTTTAATAAAACGATCCAACTGATTATCAGGAAAACGAATGACGGCATCATCCGGATTACTCGACATAATCCAGATAAGAATCATATAGAGAAAAGGCGCAGCTGTCAGCACATATGTAAGTAACTTCTTCATATGCAGCTCGTCCTTTCTATTTTTTTATATTGTATCATGCAGGATAGTATTTTCGTTAACAATCTAGAATTGCAGGACCTGCGCTATTCTTAAGGTTGTTGTTTTAAATTATTTTGTAAAAAAAGAATCTCAGTAAGTTGAGTGGAGCGAAAGGCGCCCGCCCCGCGGAAAGCGAGCGTCCTGTAGTAGAAAATCAACTACTACTGCTTCTGTTAAAATACGAAAAACGCATAATAAAAAGAAATATTTCATCTTATTTTTAAAATCATACATATTTTCCATCCCTTTGTCGAAAGATAAGAATTAAAAAATTTTTTTGCGAATGTGTATATATTTTCTGAATTCTGTTCAGAATGATTGCTGAGGTGATGAAAATGAGAGAGGAAGAAAAGAAACAACCTTCTCAAAACTTTTTGAAAAGACGTTGGGCATACCCAGCAATCTATTTAGCAAGTGCAGCAATCATTATCACGGGGATTCTGTGGTACCAGGCAGGAAATGATGTAAACGAGAAAGCCAAGGATTACAGCTATGATGGAGTTCCTACTGATAATGAGTTCAACCAGCCTGCAGAAGAAGTCAATCGTTCATTGGAAAACTTTGTAATGCCTGTTGCAAGCCCTGAAGACACAGTCATCGAAAAACAATTCTACGATACTGAAGCATCAGCGGAAGAACAGGAAGCTGCCCTAGTCGTTTATGGTAACATGTATTATCCGAACCAAGGAGTCGACATCTCTAAAGATGGAAAAGAATTCGATGTTCTGGCTGCCATGAGCGGTACAGTCACAAAGGTTCAAGAAGATTCCCTACTCGGAAACACGATTGAAATCGAGCACAGCAAAGGAATCGTTACTCGTTATCAATCAGTCAAAGACTTTGAAGTCGCGGTTGGAGATGTAGTAGATCAAGGACAAGCTATCGCTAAAGCAGGTAAGAGCTTATTCAATGAAGAAGCTGGTGTTCACGTACACTTTGAAATTCGTAAAGCAAATGTAGCAGTGAATCCACTGGAGTACTTCAATAAGTCCCTTGCAACACTTCAAGAAGCGCAATTAGAAGACAAGAAGGTTTCAGGTGAACAGCCCGATGCTGAAGCTGCACAGGAAAACGCAGCTGAAGATCAAGCTAGCGAAGACAAAGCAACTGAAGACAAAGCAACAGAAGATAAAGCAACAGAAGAAAACGGTGCTGACGATGCAGCTGAAGAAAAACCGGAAGCTGAGCAAAAGCCGAAACAAGAAAATGCTGATCAAAAAGACGACGCAGCCGGTAATGGCTCTGACGTAAAAGACGAAGAATAATCATATAGATGAAGAAAGACTGACCGGTGAATTCCGGTCAGTTTTTTTGTTTTCAGATATATTCCCTTTGTCGCCTCATCCATATAAAAATTTCCTCGGAAATTCGACAAAGGAATTATTTTACTGGTAAAGCATTTCCAAGCCATTCCATTCTACTAATGTAATTACTTATTTCAATATCTTTATTGTAGTAAAATGATTTATTTATATAGGGAAAGATCAAGTGCAGATTTGTCGTTTTTTCTTTATTGACCAGGCTTTTTTCAAAAAAGATAATGAGGGCATGAATAAAATTTCAGAAAATTAAATCTTTACTAGTGGGAGGTCGTGTGATTAAGGAGACGCTTACAAAATCAGGAGGTGAAACGTTGCTTTACTTCATCGCGATTTTACTCATAACAGGGGGAAGCATTTTTCTTGCGCTGAGAAAGAAACGGGCTTTCTTCTTAACCATTCCATTCTTGTCTTTATTCATTTACTTTATTTTTCAAATCGCCATGGTCCCGATTCCGTTTTTTGAGACCGTGAAATTTATTTTCAGTTTAAAATAATGAGCTTGAAAAGGGGTTACATAAATGAAGAAGATCGATAGAGCAAAAGCGGATCAGTATTTTAAGGAAAAAAACCGTTATATGGGAATGTATTTAGTGATTTGGCTCGTCTCTTCCTTTGGGGTCGTGCTGTTTGCTGAAAGCCTGTCAACAATCACCCTCAATGGCTTTCCGTTTCACTACTTTATGGGTGCCCAGGGGTCGATTGTCATTTTCATCATCTTACTATACGTAAATGCGAAGGTGAGCGATGGAATCGATAAAAAGTATGGAATAGATGAAAGTAAAAATGAACAGATCAGTTACGGAAAAACACTCGATCATTAAACGGCTTCAACCAAATATAGAGCATAGCAGGGGGAAACGATAAATGGATACTCAGTTTTTAGTATCAACGTCGATTATTCTGTTGACGTTTGCGTTATATATCGGAATTGCTGTTTATAACAAAGCGAAAGCGACATCGGACTTTTATGTAGCAGGCCGTGGTGTACCGCCAATCTTTAATGGGATGGCCATCGGGGCCGATTGGATGAGCGCGGCATCATTCATTGGACTGGCTGGTACCGTCATGATCCTCGGGTATGATGGACTTGCCTACATAATGGGGTGGACGGGGGGATATTTGCTGTTGACCTTCTTACTTGCCCCACAGCTCAGGAAATATGGACGCTATACAGTACCGGAATTCATCGGGGATCGTTACAACAGCCACACGGCCCGCGTCATTGCCGCGATCTGTACGATCATTATCAGTTTCACGTATAGCATCGGTCAGCTATCGGGTTCAGGAGTCGTAATCGGGCGTTTATTCGAAATCGATGCCAAAGTCGGTACGATGATCGGGGTCGTCCTCATCGCCTTCTACGCAGCCTTCGGGGGGATGAAGGGGATCACGTGGACGCAGGTAGCTCAGTATGTCGTTCTTATTATCGCTTATTTAATTCCTGTTATATTTATGTCCTTACAAATTACCGGAAACCCCGCACCTTGGATTTCCTATGGGGAACTGGTAGGGAAAATCGGGGAGCTCGATCGTGAGCTTGGGGTCTCGGAATACTTCGCTCCTTTTACAAACGGTACGAAGTGGCAGTTCATGGCTCTCATGTTTACGTTGATGGCAGGGACCGCGGGACTTCCACACGTCATCGTTCGATTCTATACGGTTTCTACAATGAAAGCGGCTCGCTGGTCAGGAGCATGGGCCCTTCTTTTCATCGGACTTCTCTATTTATCAGCACCTGCATACGCAGCGTTCTCCCGCTTTATTTTAATGACAAAGGTAGCGGGCAGCCAAATCAGTGACTTACCTTCCTGGACGAAATCATGGGTGGATACAGGTAAATTACAGGTCGCAGACGCAAATGGAGATGGAATCCTCCAGTGGAAGGAAATCATCATCTCCAATGATATCGTGGTAATGGCAACACCGGAAATTGCGAATTTAGGCGTATTTGTTATTGGTCTCGTTGCGGCTGGTGCCATGGCAGCGGCGTTATCGACAGCAGGCGGACTGATGATCGCAATATCGTCTTCCTTTGCTCATGATATTTACTACCGTGTATTCAAACCGAACGCAACAGAGAAGAATCGTCTGGCGGTTGCCCGTTGGTCGATCGTCATCGCGACTGTGCTCGCCGGGATCGTGGCACTCAATCCTCCAGGCGTTATCACTCAAATCGTCGCCTGGGCCTTCGCACTGGCGTCAGGAACGTTCTTCCCGGCCCTCTTACTCGGAGTATGGTGGAAACGGTCCAATGCCCAAGGGGTAATCGCAGGGATGCTCGTAGGGTTAGGGGTGACCCTTACGTATATCTTCCTGGCAAGATCGGGAGTTACCCTATTTGGCATCATTGATACGGGGGCAGGAGTGTTTGGCGCAGCGGCAGCCACTATTGCCAACATTGTCGTGTCACTGATGACGAAAGCACCTTCTCAAAAGATTCAAGAAGAGGTAATGGATCTCCGTTACCCGGAACAAATGACCTTCAAAGACGGAGAAGTTTGGGTGAACGACGATGTCGACTTCAAGGCCTGACCAATCATTTCAAGAAGCTGTACTCCTTCATCCCTTCTTCAAGGGGATGGAGCGGAGTACGGCTCTTTCTCTTTTTACTGAGTGTAAGCGGCTTGAGGTGGGAAAGCACTCTACCATTCTTAAAAGCTTTGAACATCGTCTGGGACTCTATCTTGTTGTAGAGGGGGAAGTAGAAGTTGTTGTGACAAAGGAAAAAGAAGAGATTCTCGAAATGATTTCGAGGGATGGGATCGTCGGCTTATCGAGTCTGTATTCTGTACTGAATACAGATGTGGAGGATAGTGTGTATTCCTCGGTTGAGGTCAAGGCGAAAGAAGATTGCCTGCTCTGTCTCGTTCCGTATACTAGTTTGCAAAACTATTGGAATGAACCTTATTTGAAGAATTTTTTATTGGAGGAAACATCGAAACGACTTCAGGATGTTTATTATTCCTTGTCCCATCAAGTGGGAGTGGCGCACGGGCTTGAAGAGCGGACAACGATTCTGAAGCGGGTGAGTGATGCCATGACGAATTCAGTTGTAACTGTCAGCAGTGATGATTCCCTGGGGGAGGCAGCTAGAGCCATGGGAGAAAATCGGGTCAGCTCGGTCATCATTCTGGAAAACAATCGCATCACAGGAATCCTGACAGAAAGAGACCTCGTCTCCAGATGTCTTGCAAGGTCCGTCCCTCTCACCAAACCCATAAACATGGCCATGACCCCCAACCCAACCGTCATCACCCGTTACGCCTACCTGTATGAAGCCCTCGCAGTCATGATCGATCACTCCATCAAACACCTGCCCGTTGTCGGGGGTAAGGAGAGGGACGGACCTATCGTCGGCATCATCACCCTCCACGATGTAATGAAAGCGAATCATATAGGTGCCCTGACGAGTGCAAGGAAATTGGAGAACAAGGATTTTCCCCTGGAAAAGGTTAAACCTATGGCAGAGTCGATGCTTGCGAGCCTTTGGAAAGCACAAGCTCCTGTGTTTCACATACTCGATTTCATGTCGGGGCTATTCGATCGTATATATCAGCGAATCTTAAGGCAGGTTGAGGAGGAATTGCATCAGGAAGGACGTGAAAGCCCTTGTTCGTATGCTTTTTATGTCATGGGCTCAGCAGGAAGGAAAGAGCAGTATATGCTCACCGACCAAGATCATTTCCTGGTTTATGAAAGACATAGTGAAGAAGCGGTGGACTATTTCTATGACTTTGCTGAAAGGGTCGTCGTTGCATTGGAAAAGGCAGGACTAAGTCTTTGTGACGGAGGAATGATGGCGAATCAGAGATCTTGGACAGGAAGTATGGATTCCTGGCAGGAAAGATTGAGGGAATGGTCTCTCCATTCGTCAGAAGAAACACTATTGAAAGTGCAAAACTTCTTATCTTACCGTTTTTTATTTGGGGATGAAGCACTTCATTCAGCATTTGAAGAAGCCATAAAAGATCAGCTGCGCAGTGCGAAAATATTGTTGGTACGGCTGGCTCAAGTTGAAAATTCCAAGCAGGTTCCTGTCCTGCACTCCTCCATCCGATCAATATTAGGAATGGACCTAAAAATAGTGTCCATTAAGAAAGACATTCTGTTTCCTTTTCATCATGCCTTACAGATCTTGAACGCTGCTCATGGAAACACCTCGGGATCAACAAGAGAGAAGCTGGACTTTTTGAAAGAAAAACGGTCAATTTCGTCGGAATTTGCAGAAGAATTATCCGGAGCATTCGAGGAATTCATGAAGCTCTATTTAGAGTTAAAGCGGATGGGTAAGGGAGATACGATACACCTCTCCTCACTCTCTACCCGTAAAAAAGAAAATCTATATAAGAGTGTGAAAACGATTCGTGAATTTCAACATATGATGCTTTCTCATTACTCATTAACATAGAAGGGATGTGTAGATCTTCATTTTTTCAAAGAAAAAGATCGAATGTCCGCTGCACTATGATTCAGTCCCCTTAAACAGTAAAATCAAAGACCTGAAGTTTGTTGTCTTCGATACAGAGACGACAGGATTCCGCGTCGGAGCGGAAGACCGGATGCTGGAAATCGGAGCGGTTATAGTGGAAGGGTATGAAGTAAAGGAAAACATCACATTTCAGACATTTTCCAATCCTCATCGACTCATTTCTCAGGAAATAATCCAGCTGACGGGAATTCAGTCAAAGGATGTCGAACAAGCTCCGGAAGCAGGGGATGCCATCCATGATTTCTTCGCTTTTTTAGAAGGGAATACCGTGAATAGTCTGGTTGGTCACTATGTAAGCTTTGATGAACTCGTGTTGAAGAGTGAACTGAAGCGAGCCGGACTTCATCTACAGATGGCACCGAGCCTGGATACGCTTAATCTAATCGGATATCTTTCGCCCTCTTACGATATGAGAGATCTTGAGCGATATGCCCAGTTATTCGGGACCAGGTTGTACCCGAGACATCGGGCGTTGAACGATGCCCTTATGACGGCTTATTTGTTTGTGGAACTATTGGAGCTGTTAAGAGATCGGAAGGTGGAAACCTGGGGGGAGTTGGTTCGGGTCAGCCGGGGTAGTGGGTGAAAGGTGATACATATCGGATATATTCCCGTGGACGATTTCCCTCCGGAAACCAAGTGAAGGTCCGTCCCTAAGAGTGATTTTTCAGAAAATTAACCTCAAACCTTGTCCTTATTGTGTTTTTTGTGCATATATGTGGGCACAAGCTAATAAAATGATACAAACCTATCAAAATAGAGAGTGTTTGAGGTGAGGAATCGTCGTTATATCATTGATCATTAGCTGAATATTTGTTTATATGTTGTAACATCAGAAAGCTGCCGTGCTTTAAATAAGGCTTTCTGCCGCTTGCGCATGGGTCTATGTGTGCATGCGGTCTATACTATTTCATTGATGCGAATGCGAGTCTCATTTCACACTTCTCACATCCAATTTAGGGAGGTCGAGTGGTGTGCACGATTACATCAAAGAGAGAACAATCAAGATTGGTAAGTATATCGTGGAGACGAAAAAAACTGTTCGTGTAATTGCGAAGGAGTTTGGCGTGTCCAAAAGTACTGTCCATAAAGATCTAACAGAACGACTGCCAGAAATTAATCCAGAACTCGCAAATGAAGTCAAAATAATACTTGATTATCATAAATCTATCCGGCATCTACGAGGTGGAGAAGCGACGAAGCAAAAATACAAAAAAGAAGAGCTCCACAGCTAACCAAAATACGCCAAGCCCCAGAAAGATGGGTCATGCTTGGTGTGTTTTTGTTTTATGTTGGTATATGAAGCGGTTTTGCCTGTTGAATTTACGTCTTTTTTTAACAGTTAAATATTGATTGGAATTTACCTGTTAAAAATCCTCTGAAGTTCAACAGTCTAATAAATACGGTATTTTAACAGGTAAACAAAACGCTCACTTGTAGCAGGTAAAAACCACCCCATCCCACTCAACTTCACCAAACCTTAACACTCCTGTAACATCCTCCTCCAATCTCCCTATACTTTTCCAATTAAATAACAAACTCAATACATTTTTTTGACAAAAAATATCTACCTTCGACATATTTATGGTAAAATAATTAATTAGGTGAAAGTTTTGACTTAACGTTTTTACGTAATGACATTAAGATGAAACCATAGATGAAATATGATGATGAATTTGTAAAAGAAGAAGGGAGAAACACAAGATGTTCGCGAAAGATATTGGGATTGACCTTGGTACGGCTAATGTTTTAATTCATGTTAAAGGAAAAGGGATTGTCTTGAATGAGCCATCGGTTGTGGCTTTGGACAAGAATACAGGTAAGGTATTAGCGGTTGGAGAGGAAGCGCGCCGCATGGTTGGGCGTACTCCTGGAAACATTGTGGCGACTCGTCCGTTAAAAGACGGGGTCATTGCTGACTTTGATGTAACAGAAGCGATGCTGAAGCATTTTATAAATAAATTGAATGTTAAAGGGTTTCTTTCCAAGCCAAGAATCTTGATATGCTGCCCAACGAACATCACAAGTGTCGAGCAAAAAGCGATCAGAGAAGCGGCTGAAAAGAGCGGTGGGAAGAAAATTTATTTAGAAGAAGAGCCTAAAGTCGCTGCGATCGGTGCAGGAATGGATATTTTCAACCCAACCGGAAACATGGTCGTGGACATCGGTGGAGGAACGACTGATGTTGCGGTCCTTTCCATGGGTGACATCGTAACGAGTCAGTCCATCAAGATGGCCGGAGATAAGTTTGATCACGAAATCCTGAACTATATTAAAAAAGAGTACAAGCTTCTCATCGGAGAGCGTACAGCGGAAGATATCAAGGTGAACATCGGGACGGTATTCTCAGAAACATTAGATGAAGACCGAAAAGAAATGAGCATCCGTGGCCGCGACATGGTGTCCGGTCTGCCACGCACAATTACCGTAACATCAACGGAAATCGAAGGAGCCCTTCGTGAATCAGTGGCAGTGATCGTACAAGCTGCTAAGAATGTTCTTGAAAAGACTCCACCGGAATTATCAGCGGACATCATTGACCGCGGTGTTATCTTAACTGGAGGGGGAGCGCTTCTTCACGGAATGGATACCCTTCTTGCAGAAGAACTGAAAGTACCGGTCCTTATTGCTGAAAACCCGATGGATTGCGTAGCGATTGGAACAGGGTTGATGCTAGAGAATATCGATAAAATTTCAAGAAGAAGCATTATATAATTTTTTATAAAATATTGCACCATTCATCCGATATAAAAACGGCAAAGTTATGAGGTGAAAATATGTTTCGCGGATTTTATACAGTAGCATCGGGAATGCTTTCCCAGCAGCGAAAGACTGAAATGCTGACGAATAATATGTCGAATGCGAATACACCGGGTTATAAAGCGGACCAGGCATCGATGCGGGCATTTCCGGAAATGCTCATGGAGCGGATGGATTCTACGTCGATTCCGACAGAGAACAAATTATCCCTTCCATACAATCAAAAAGTGGGAGCCCTCAATACGGGCGTGTATATGCAGGAAACAATCCCTTCCTTTTTACAGGGGGATCTGCAGGAGACTGGAAGAAGCCTGGACATTGCACTCCTGGACGTGTCGATGCCGGCTAATGAAGAAACGGGATCGAAGGGATCGGTGTTTCTGGCGGTTGAAGGTGCAGACGGAAATCCCCGCTATACACGAAACGGAAACCTGACTGTGAACGGAAACGGATTTCTCACGACAAACAGCGGTTTTTATATTTTGGATGAAAATGGCGAGCGTATTCAATTAGACAGTGATCAGTTCGCTGTTGGGGAGAAGGGTCAGATTCTAGTCGATGATAACGTTGTGGCTACTTTGGGTGTAGGCTATTCAGAAAATCCGAACCGACTTGTGAAACAGGGAGATGGGCTATTTGCAACAGAAGGAAATGTGCCTCTACCTGATGCCTATGAAGAAGCCGATGTTTCTTTTACCACCAAGCAGGGATTCCTTGAAAGGTCGAATGTCGATGCATCCCGAACAATGACGGATATGTTATCTGCGTACAGAGCCTTTGAAGCGAATCAGAAAGTCCTCCAGGCGTATGATCGAAGTATGGAAAAAGCAGCTAACGAAATCGGCCGTGTCAACTGATAGTTAAAGATTGTAAATGAATTTCGTCACTCAATACCTTATAATAGGGGGGAACACGTCATGAATCGAACAATGATTACAGCAACCAACACATTAGGTCAATTGCAGAAACAAATGGACATGATTGGTCATAATCTGTCGAACGCAGATACAAATGGATACAAGCGCCGGGAAGCGACATTCTCAGAGTTACTTGTGCAACAGGTGAACAATCAGCGTGTGGAAGAGTTTGAAACAGGCAGACTTACCCCTCTTGGAGTAAGGGAAGGCAGTGGTGCAAAGCTTTCACAATCTCAACTGATCCTGAATCAGGGTTCTTTGAAATCAACGGGTCGCTCGCTTGATTTTGCTTTAACCAGTGGGGGGCAGTTCTTTAAAGTCCTTGCTCAAGATGACAATTCAAGTGCCGTTCGCTATACGAGAGACGGAGCATTCTTTGTCAGTCCAACCGGGAATGGGGAAGCGATGCTCGTGAACGGAAGCGGATTACCGGTCCTGGATGAGAACGATAACTATATTACTTTTTCAGAAGACGCGTCTTCTTTCCAGTTAGGGGATAATGGAATCCTGACGGTTGCGGGTGCAGGCGGCGTAGAAGAGCAATTCAACCTGGGGATTGTCACGGTTGAAAAGTCTCAATTTCTACAGCAGTTTGGCGGCAATCTGTTAGGTTTTGCAGAGAACCTTAACGAACTCGGGGTTACGGAAGAAGAGGTCGTAACGAATATCGTTGGAGGAGCACGCTCTGATATTTCAATGGTTCAGAATTCATTAGAGTCCTCGAACGTTGATATCAGCAAAGAAATGACGGACATGCTGAATGTCCAACGATCATATCAATTTCAGGCCCGCTCGATCTCCCTTGCAGATCAAATGATGGGCCTTGTAAATGGGATACGCTAAAAGGAGTTAAATGCTATGAGTGAAAAAGAGCTACTACAAGAAGAAAAAATGACAAGAGAATCAGTAAAAACAGAAAAAAAAGCCAAGCAAAAGGACGAAACCAAGCCTGCTCGCTGGGTACGTGTCCGCATGCTGCCAATCTGGCTCAGAATCCTTCTGTTCATCCTCCTTCTTGCAGGAAGTCTCGTACTAGGTGCCATCATTGGCTTCGCAGGCATCGGAGACGGCAAAGCAGCCGACGTCTTCAAAGCAGAAACCTGGCAGCATATCATCGATATCGTAATGAAGAAATAACTTCTTGATAACTTCTTGAGGGACGGACCTCGAAATATTTAGCTTTTGGCAAAGAATCCTGGTATATCGGGGGTTCGTTGAGGATGGAGCTTTGTATTCGAAGTCCGTCCCTCTTTTTCAATTGTCGACAAAGTAGAGGGACGGACCTCAATTTTACGCTCATATTGAACAAGGAACCTTGATATAACGGGATTTAGTTTTTAAAGTTAGTCTGTTTTTGAGGTCCGTCCCTCTCCAGGCGTCCTCTCCTGTTGCTATTACACGCCCGGTTTCTGTACAATAAGGTGTACATACATATTGGTAGGAGGAATTATGAATGCTTGATATTAATGAGATTAAAGAGATTATTCCCCATCGTTATCCATTTTTGCTGGTGGATCGGATCCTTGAGGTGGAAGAAGGCAAGAAAGCGGTTGGGATTAAGAATGTGACGGCGAATGAGGAGTTTTTCAATGGGCATTTCCCTGATTATCCTGTTATGCCTGGTGTGTTGATTGTGGAGGCGCTTGCTCAGGTGGGTGCTGTTGCCATGCTGAAAGTGGAAGATAACCGTGGACGTCTAGCTTTCTTCACTGGCATTGATAAGTGTCGTTTCAAGCGTCAAGTAAAGCCGGGAGACCAGCTGAGACTTGAAGTCGAAATGATCCGTTTTAAAGGACCGATCGGTAAAGGAAAAGGCGTAGCGACGGTTGATGGTGAGGTTGCATGCGAATTAGAAATGATGTTCGCTTTAGGAGATAAACAATAAAAAATGTGCAAACTGGGCTTGTTGTGATTCGTTCACTTCATGCCCAGTTTTTTGATTCAACCCTTCGCATGCTTAAATTCAAATTAACCCAAAAAATTTTACTCAAAATGCAAGTAAATTTATTTTCAGGGAATGCTAACGAAAGACCAGAGTAACGGTCTTACATTAACTAACATACACGTTAGAAAGGAGTAATACATCATGAGCAAAAAATTACTTTCAATTCTTGGTGGATCAGCACTTGCTGCCATGCTTCTTGTAGGATGTAACGCAAATCAGGAGCCACCTCCGGAAGACGAGGCACCAACAGAAGAAGAAGTGCCGGAAGATGATGGCATGAACGAAGATAACGGGGACATGGGTGAAGAAAATCTCCCTGAAACAGAGGACCAAAACGAGCAAGGCGACAAAGATGCAGCGAAGGATAATAACACACCTGAAGAAGACGCTGTAGAAGATGATATGGATATGCAGGATCAGGATAAGAAGGACGAGTAATCACTTCAAAAGGCAGAGGCAGCTAAGTGTTGTCTCTGTTTTATTTTTTGAATCACATCACCCCAAAAATAGAGATGATGTAAGATGAAATTTCTAACCGGTTCCATTATTGAGATATTAGAAGACAAAAATGAAACATAATCTCCACACCAAAGGTTAACATTTTACTCAATTCTTTTAGCCTCAATAATATATCGTTCGGTTGAGGGACCAAGAATAGTAAAAGGGTAGCAAGTAGAAAGAGTCAGAATTTCCTCAGGACGTGTTGCCCGAATAACCGACGTGTCATTTTCATCTACAATATAAGTTTTAAAAATTTCATAGGAGTAAGTTCCGGTTGGCATAACGATGGAAAGGATATCTCCATGCTGGAGTTCACCAATGTTTCTAAATACCGTATCCCTGTGCCCGGCCAAAAAAATTTGATCCTTTTGTTCCGGTAGTGACGTTGATGAATAATGTCCTACCCCTTTCTTAAGTTCCTCCCCATCTGTTCCTTCAATAATTGCTACATCTCTTTCCAGTCTTGGAATCTGTAAAACCCCAATGACATCCCCTTTCTCAAAATGGTAATCGATTGAGGTATGAGAGGAACTAATTGGTTCTGAACTCTTATGTACTGAAGAATTTTCCATAATACTTGCTTTTGCTTTTACGAGAGCTTCATTTTCGGCTTCTTCGTTACTTTTCATCTGAAGGAATGAATATAGGATAAACGATAGTCCACTTGATAAAATGAAAATCCCTAAAATCAGAAAAACCTTCCTACTCATGATACTTCCTCCTTTTATACTGAAAAAAAGAAAGAAAATCGTGAAATTCCTCTTTTGTTAAGCCCTGGTGAATGGCCTTCTCAAGTGGTTCAACCCACTCCTCATCTAAAAAAACTTTATTCTTATCAGACGAAAGAATATTCTCTAGAGAAGTATCTAAAGTAAGAGCGATTTTTTTAAGAATCTTAATGGAGGGATTCTTTTGAATTCCTCTTTCAATAGAACTTATATATGATTTAGAAACATTTGAATGATGAGAAAGCTCGTTTATGGTTAACCCTTTTTGTTCACGAAGATCTTTAATCTTATCACCTACCATGTCGATAACTCCTTCACAATTCATTTAATTCATTATATAGAACAATTGTTATTTTATAAAGTACGAAATAAAGTGAATTTTAAAGGGATAAAGAGGAAAGTATCGATATCCACGTTGTTTGACGGGTATTTCAATATTTTTGAAGATTTTCTTTTCATAAGTAAAATCTTATAATTAGTTAAGGTGTTCTTTAAAAAGAACAAATCGCTGATTCTAGGAGATGAAATGAATGAATCAAAAGAGAATTGCCGTAATATTATTAATCCTATTTTTTATCTCTGGAATAATGAATCATAAAACGTATGCAAATGAAGTAGACATCATATTAATACCTAACGAAAAGTTCTTATTTAATATTTCAAATATGAAGCCGGGTGATTGGGCAGAGAGGGAATTGAGGGTTAAAAATGGCGGGGAGAAAGATTTTAACTACTCGATTCGCGTTGACAATAAACAATCTGACAGGAAATTATTTAACGAATTGGATTTGAAGGTGTATGAAGGTGATAAATCCATATTAATCTTTGATGATAAACTAAAAAATTTCACTGGGTTTAAACCAAAGCCATTAAAAAAAGGTGTAACTGACAGTCTATTTTTCCAGGTTGAAATGCCATATGAATTAGGGAATGAGTTTCAGCAAACATCAGCATATTTTGAAATGATCATTGTAGCAGCTGCTAATACATCCACTACTCCCGAGGATTCAGATGATCCGGTAAAGCAACCAGAAAGTAATGTTAAGCCGACCCCGGTGAACCCAGGAACAAATGATACCCAATTACCTGTAGCATCACAAGGCCCAAAGCTACCTAACACAGCAACCAACCTTTACCTGCTATTAACAGTAGGTCTTATATTAACTACAGTGGGATTGACAATAATATATGTAAATAAACGTTTATCAAATAAAAGAGAAACATAACCTGAATGAAGAGGTGACCTTATGTACAAAAAAATATGCAGACGATGTACAAGACCATCCTATAGCAGCACTGAAACAGGTGAATGGGTTTGTCCCACCTGTAAATTTGACATAACCGATCAGCCATTCTATGATTCTAGTAATTACCAAAATATTAATAAGAAAGTCCTTCCTCTTAGAAGGAAGTTAGAAGCATATAAAAATAGCATGAATTCGTAGTTTTTCGACAAACCTCAACATGCTCTTACACGATTTATTAATCCCAACATAATTATATTTTTGTAAATGTCAGATTATAGTTGAATGTGTAGGAAAAAAGTGTAAATAAAATAATCAGAATAGACAAAAAACAACAAAAACTCGGGTGGTTTATTAGTATAATCGAATTAGTTCGAAGGGAAGTCAGATAAAGGCAAACTTATTGAAAAATAAGGACGCAAAGTCACAGATCTAAGGTGGGAAAGTAGGCATATCTTCATAATCATCTTGAATATAATGAACAGAAAATAGATGAAGAAGGTGTGGTTATTTGAGAACTATGATGGCTGGATTGCCTGGAATACATATATGTATTTTGGGAGGGTATTTATATTGACAAATCGTGAACTTGATCTTGAATGGATGGAACTAATTAAACAAGCCTTAGACGCCGGAATTTCTAAATCAGAAATCAGAGAATTTCTTCAAAATCAGTCCCAGGAAGTGAAAGCAGAGTACAAAGTGATTTAATATAAATAAAGTCTTGCGAATCGATTCGCAAGACTTTATTTATTGCCTAATTTCCACTTATTAAATTCAATGAATTCCCTGAACTGCTCCTTGGTAATTCCAGAATCCATGGCTTCTTCTGCAATCTTAAGCCACTCATGATCGATATTTTGATCATCTGGTTGATCGTGTAAAAGAGCATCCATCGGAATCCCTAAGGCAGCTGAAACTTTTTCGAGAAATTGAATGGAAGGGTTTTGTTGAAGGTTACGCTCTATTGAACTCAAGTAAGACTTTGCGACACCGGCTTTATCAGCAAGCTCTGTCATGGACATGCGTTTTTCTTGTCTGTATTTCTTTACTCTTTCTCCAATCACAGGGAACACCTACCTAAGAACTTCATATAAGAAGTCACAATATTAAATACAATTATATCATAATGAATCATACGGATATTACATAATTTCGCATAATTAAACGCTCGGTTTTGCCGTTGCCGGAATCCTAGGCTTCGATACCATTTTCTCACGGAACTCCCGGATTAGTTCTTCGCCCGAATACCCTTTTTGCACCAAGTCATCAAGGAGTAATTCTGCATATTCATTCCTCTGTTTTTTCAATTTCCCCTCAAACATAATACTGATATGCTCATCCATCTCTTTAATACAACGGATTGTAGTCATGAAAGCAGCCGGGTCATTGGCCTTGTGGGAAATCACGACCTGGATTTCCAAGTCTTCCTTACGTTGCTGAGCCTCTTGAAAGAACTCGATATATTCATTCGACAAGTACGTTTCGACAAGCCAAGTACTTTGCCCATCTTCTTTATTAATAATCAGACCGTCCACAATCTCAAAGTCACGCAGTTCATCGTTCTCCACTACTTGCAGTGAAATAACTTTAAAGGTTTTCATGAACGAACATCTCCCATTTAAAGGTTTTATAAAATTATATCATAGTAGGAATTGTTTCCCTAACAAATTCCTCGATGAAAAAAAGGACGAAAGATGCAATTTTGTGATTTTGACCCTGATTTTGATCGAAAACCGGGAATTCTCCCTAGGCGAATTTCCGAAATTCAAGCCATTTTTGCCTCGAATTTCGGAAATCCACGATTTTACAAGATGCGACAGAAGATTGTAAGATGAAAACACCTTAAGAGAAAGGAGGAAAGAATTCATTGATCAACCAAGTGACCCTCGTTGGAAGGCTGACCAAGGATCCTGAAACAAGAAAAACATTGGAAGGGAAATCAGTACTAAACGCAACGATTGCCGTGAACAGGCACTATAAGAATCAACAAGGTCAAGTTGATACAGACTTCGTGCTCTGCACCATATGGAACAGGGCAGCAGACAACACGGAGAAATACTGCCGGAAAGGATCTGTCATTGGCGTCACCGGTCGAATCCAAACCCGTTATTTTGACAATGATCAAGGAAAACGTACGTATGTAACCGAAGTTGTCGCTGAAAATGTCCGATTTATGGACAGCAGGCGGGAAACCGCAGAAACCCCTGAGCCAAGCAAGAAAGAGCCTATCGAATTACCGTTTTAATATTTTTCGAAAGGGAGATGGAGTTGTGGCCACACTGCAAGATCTTGAACAAAGAATTGACAGAATGGAGAAGTTAACAGAAGACCTCATTAAAAAAGTAGCAAGAGCAAAAGTCGAAAATTTCTATTTATCTCAACGGGTGACAGCCCTTGAGCAAGGGTACGAATACCCCAATTCTGTTTTGAAATCCTCGTCATAAGTAAAACAACCTCACCCAGAATTCTTTCCATACGAACAATCCAACCAACCTTATAAGCAGCTGTCTCAAAATCCAATGGTCACCGCAACATGCCCCAAACATACCTCATTAGAAATATACATGTGTAGCAGTGAGTAAAGTAAGCAGTTGTTCCCCTTATTGTCTTCTTATAGAGTCGGTTTCCCTTTTGGGGAGCCGGCGTTTTTTTTGATTAATTAGTTTTTCTGGAGGAGGAAGATGATTCCGGTTGTTCACATTTTGGCACGAGTTTTGTGGAAAGTGGCACAACAGAAGGAAACTGCTTATTAAACGGTAATCATTTATACAATTATATTTGTAAAAACGATTCAAACCTAACCCTATTTTGTCAAACCCTTTTAAAATAACTCTATAAGCCCCCTTTTTTATGCAAGCTCAGCTCAATTCATCCTACACCTACAAAAAAACCTCTTTCCCAAAAAGGAAAGAGGTCACATACAACTACTCCAACACCAACAACGACTCCAAATCCTTATCTGACAATTCCGTAACCCATTGATCACTTCGGATGATCTCATCGTTCAATGCCTGCTTTTTCGTCAGCATGGCGTCGATTTTTTCCTCAAGGGTACCTGAAGAGACCAGTTTATGAACATGAACGAATCGCTGTTGTCCGATCCGATAAGCACGGTCCGTTGCCTGGTTTTCTACTGCCGGGTTCCACCAGCGATCATAGTGGACGACGTGGTTGGCTGCGGTCAGGTTCAATCCGGTTCCGCCGGCTTTTAGTGACAAGAGAAATACTGGGAAATTACCATTCTGGAATTTCTCCACGAGTTCATCGCGTTTTCCTTTGGCCATGCTTCCGTTCAGGAATGGGACATCGACGTTGAATTCTTCTTTCATCACTTCCTGGATCATTTCGCCCATTGAAATATATTGAGTGAAGATCAGGCAAGCTTCACCGGATTCCAGGGCGGTTTCCACGATATCCTTAAGCTTCTGCATTTTTTCAGAACGGGACAGGATCGATTTAGGATCCGGTTCCTTTAAGTAGAGAGCAGGGTGGTTACATAGCTGCTTCAGCTGGTTGAGCATTTGCAGGATTAATCCTTTGCGCTCAAATCCGCTCAATGTTTCAATTTTAGCGAGAGTGTCTTTCACCAGCTGCTCATATAATGCCGCCTGCTCAGTGGTTAGGTGACAATATTCTTTCTGCTCCAGTTTTTCAGGAAGATTCAATTCCACTTCAGGATCTTTCTTCGTCCGACGCAATAAGAACGGCTTGATTTTTGCCTGAAGCTCTTTGACTTTTTCTTCAGATTCATCCTTTTCAATCGGAGCAATATAGTTTTTCTGATACTGCGTGAATCCACCAAGGTACCCGTGATTAAGGAAATCAAAGATCGACCACAGTTCGGACAACCGATTCTCCATCGGGGTCCCGGTCAACGCAATATGATGCTTCCCACTGAGTTTACGGATCGCCCGGGATTGTTTCGTATTGGCATTCTTGATATTTTGTGCTTCATCAAGGGAAATCGATGTCCAGACGACTTCAGATAATTCTTCAAAGTCGATGTGGGACAAGCCGTAAGAGGTGAGGACCACATCTATGCCTTTGATCTCCTTGGCAAATTGTTCGCCTTTCGTCCGGGTCGGTCCATAATGAAGGTGGACCTTCAAGTCCGGAGCAAATTTCTCCAACTCCCGCTGCCAGTTTCCGAGAACGGAGGTAGGGGCAACGATCAGGGAAGGTGTTTCCGGTTTCTCGGCTTCTTTTACATGTTGCAGGTAGGTAATCAGCTGTACCGTTTTCCCAAGACCCATGTCATCAGCCAGACACGCGCCAAAGCTGAATTTTCGTAAAAAGAGCATCCAGCTCATCCCCAGCTGCTGGTAAGGACGGAGCTCACCGATAAACGCGTCAGGTGTTTCCGTTAAAGGGATCGATGACACATTTGTCAGCTGATGGATCATTTTTTTCATCGATCGATTGAGTTCCAGCTGGATCTTGGCATATTTATAAGGATCATGCTCGTCATCATCTGGCTCAAGTTCCGATTCACCGGAATCGCGGGGAACAAGCTCCTGTTCCAGCATATCCTGGATCGAAATCCCTTCCTGCTTCGCTTTCGTCATCATTTGCTGAATCCTTCTAATCATAGCGGGATCAAGCTTCATCCATTGACCGCGGATCTTCACCAGGCGGCGTTGATTATCGACGAGCTGATTAAAGTCATCCTCTGACAGATTGACGCCGTTCATGGATAATCGCCAGTCGAAATCAAGCATGGCATTCAATCCTACGAATGAAGGACGATAGCTTGTATCCGTGTTTTTCAGTTTGGCTTTTACCAGGACCTGAGCATCTTTCATCGCTTCCCACCAGGATGGCAGGAGGATTTCAATGTCCAAGTCGATGAGCTTCTCACTTAATACGGATAGGAAATCCCAGGCATCGTGCTCACCAAGAGCTGTACGGAGGGAACCATCCACGTCACGGAGGATCGGCATCATCTTCATCCACCGTTCCTGTTCTTCGGATACATCAGGCAGATGCTTTTTCCAGGAAGGAGGGACTGTGTCTTCAGCCAGTGAAATGACGCGATTCGTTTTCTTGCGGTCTCTTAAGATCGTCTCAAGCTCCCATGACTCATCCTCATCAAGCGGTTCAGAAATCCTCAGACCGATCGAAAACGGTAATTCTTCATCCTCACCGGCAATCCACTCACTCCAACGCTTCTCATCAAAATACGCATCCAGCTCTTCAGACGTAAGCGTACTTTCCTTCAGCTTCTGAATCCTCTGCATCGCACTCGATCCACCCGAAGCCATCGCCTCATTCAACGCACCCTGAAACCAATTTTCGGTGAGATTTTTGAGGGACGGACCTCCATCAGGAAGCTCTTCCTCCCAGAACTCATCATTGAAATTCGACCAGACTTCAACGGGGATATGAAACTGCAACCCTTTTTCCTGCCATTCCTCGAAGCGGGGCAGCCAGCGACCGGCTTCCACAGCTTCGTAGATCACAGGGGCAATCGCAATACACGCTTGCCCGGTTTCGTCCCAGTCCCATTGGATCATGCTGCTGAAATGCTCACCGGCAAGCAAGGTGAGAAGCTGCCACTGAGTCACTGTAATTCCGTTTGCGGAATCCTCAAGGAGTGTCCCGTAGTAACTCTCTTCATGCCAAAGAAACAACTGACTCTTCCATTCTTTTGGAGGCAGAAGTTTGCCTTCGTCGTTTTCCGCAGTGATGAAGAAACGGTCTTCATATTCAGTTGTGTTGACGTTGATTTTTACGGAAGACAGTTTAAGCATCGATTAACTTACCCTTTCTGCACTCTTCTTGGAACGCACGTAATCGCTTGTATTTATCTAAAATGTAGGGGAGATACACATCCCATTTGTCTGTTTTCTTCGTCTTTTTATAAATCGTCCGGATCTTTTTCATATAGCGGACCGCAAGCTTATAGCTGTCCCGATTCTTCTGATCGATCGCATCCATCACCCCGGCGTAATAGATCGGAAGGGCAAGCTCAGGTGCTTCCTTCGTCACGTCCCGGAGGCCCATGCCTTCCATCTCCTGAATGCTATAGCTCATATATTTCTGCAGCTCGACCCATTCACGATAGGCCTTCGCACTGATGAGATACTCATTGTACGAGAAGAAGCTGTACGGAAGCATGGAAAGGAGGAGTTCATTGACAAGGGAGCTGTCCTTTTCCATCAGCCAATCCATCGGCAGGATCCTCACAAACCAGCGTACGAATCGGGTTGCTTCATAATAGTCGAGGGTTTCCAGGTGTTCCGGCATTCTGGATAATATATTGCGGACCAGGAAGAAGCCGACTTCGAAACGCTTCCCTACGAAAAATTTACGCAGCCAGAATTCACTGAACGCGACCAGCTCGGTACCCAGTTCATCCACCACTTCACTCGCCTTATTTAAATCTTCAAGGAGTAAATATTGATGAAGGATGGCCACGTTGTAAAAAGTGGAGTCCTGTGCGCTGCTTTCTTCTAAACGCGCAACCTCTTCACGGCGCCACGACTTCTGTTTGAACAAGTAATACCACAGGAAGCGGTACACTTCGGCTTTCATCATCGTACTATTTTCTGTGGAATCACTCATTTCAATCGTCTGCTTTTTCAAAAAAGCAATGTACGGATCGAAGCTGAATGGCATGGCATGTATCGACAGTTTTTCAACCGCGTCTTCCATTTCTCCTAACAGAAAATCATACATGCTGTACTGCTCGCGGCTCAGCTCTACATTCCTCTTTTGTAAATAAAGATCGATGTGAATCGATAAATAGAAGGTAGCAAAGAGCTGATAAAGAGGCTTCCATTCCCGTTCGAATGGAGCTTCCTTCATGAAGCGTTTTGTTATATTTTGAACGAGGACATCCATCAAATAGGGCTGTCTTTCAAGTAACTCCAAGTCTTCCTGCTTGAGGATAGAGTTAAAGAATTGCCACCATTCCTCAGGCGTGTTCCCCCGCGTTTTCCGTTCGTTTAACAGATCGCTTGCTTTCTTTAGAGCACCGGTACTGCTGTGCTTCTTCAATAAATCATCCAGTGTCTGGGATTCCTGACTAGGTGGAGCAGACTGACTCCGCCAATTTTGTATCCACTCACTGACCCGTCCAACCTTGTTATATAGCATAAAAAAGGTCGCCATTTGATGCCGGCACCATTTATCCTGAGGACATGAGCACTTGCTTAAAAGGGGAAACGAAAAATTCAGCTCGAGCGTGACAGGCGTGACATCCTGCACCTCTGCCGTCACTTCCTCATCCCGGACCTTTACGTTCGAAACCAGATTTTGACGGAACAAAAGAAGGCCCTTCGAAACGACATTCTTACTCTCGTCCTGATTCGGGTCCAGTTCACCCTGTATCGACTGACTCATGGGAAGTAACTTATCCTTCAACTCCTGAATACGAATCGACATCAACCAACCTCTCCAATCTATAAAATCGCATTCTTTTATTATAACGCAAAAGGAGGGGGAAAAGGAACATGTGGCGGGGGAAGTGGTGGAAGAGGGTGAGGTGAGGGTGGAGGAGTTTGTCGAATTGTGTAGTGACTGTTGGGTTTTGTTGGGAGGCAGAGTGGGATTGGGACGCTTGGGAGAGTGAAGTTGATAATATATTTAGAAAGTCGATAATAAAAGTAGCAAAGTTGATAATATAAGGTCGCATCTCGATAATAAAATTTGAAGATGAGTAAAAAACCTACAAAAAGTTGCTTGTTACAGGTCGATGGAGGTGGATTTGAAAATAAAAAGTGCGTTTTTGAAAATAAATCCCCTTAATTTGAAAATAAAACGCCAAAATTGAAAACAAATCGGCCGAATTTGAAAATAAAACCCCAGAATTAACTCAAAACCTCTCCAATCCCCGCATCATCCCTCCACATGCACATAAAAAGTCTTCCCATCGTACACATTCACACTCTTCAGCCTCACTTTTTCACCATTTTTCCAATAAAAGTCCTTATTTTCAGGAAAACGCAGCTCTTCGTCCCCACGCTCCACCACCATCACAGGATTTTTCGAGGTCCGTCCCTCGATCTTCACCTCAAAACCTCTTTCACGATATAATTCCGCACCATTCACATACCAGGAGGCAAATTCACCTGATGATAATGAAAATCCTAGATACTTAGAAATCACTCTGGGTATATCGGTATTTTCTATAAGACCTACAGGCTTCCCAGGGCCATACGCGTATAAAAAGACATCCTCACCGGTGTGTCCATGAGTCGTAAAACCAAGATTGGCCCGCTTCGCCATCAGCTTCACCATTTCATCCTCCAGATCCTCTGCTTTTTTAGAAGCATCCTCCATCGTACAGAATTCTTTTTTACTCAAGTTCCCTAACCCATAGTTTGAAAGGACCTCTTTTAAATTTGAACGATCCTCCTTAAGCTGGGAAACGGCACCTTTAACCGTAAGCTCAGCTTTACGTAAAGGCTCCACAAACTTTTCAACTGGCTGATTTTTATAGTCCCCGTTTGTACCTTGATTCCCAAGTGTCAACCCGCTATTCCCGTGATCGGTCACGGCGACCACCATTGTATTTCGGTCCTCGCGCGCGAACTTTAAAGCTTCTCCAACTGCGTCATCAAAGCTCAATACCTCACTGATCATTCCTACAGGATCATTTTTATGAGCGGCCCAATCCACCTTACTGCCTTCAACCATCAAGAAGAACCCCTTCTCACTTTGAGAAAGGCGCTGGATGGCTGCACGAGTCATCTCCGCAAGGGAAGGTTCATCAGGCTTTAGAGACTTCCTGTCCATTTCATAGGCAATGTCCTCTTCAGCAAACGCACCCCATAATTTAGATGAGCCTTTTCTTTTTAGAAGTCCGTCCCTCTTCAAAACCAAATCATAGCCTTCTGAGCCGATGACCTCAACGAGATTTTCTCCATCTTCGCGACTGACTTGTTTCGTTTTAAGCATGCCATCATCGTTTTTTACGTGGTCTTTTGATTTTGGCTTCAGCCAGGCGGCACCTCCACCCAGGAGAACGTCGAGACCCTGGTACACCTGTTGTTCGCCGATATCTCCAAATTCATCACGGTTCAAGACATGGGAAGTGAATGCAGCCGGAGTGGCATGCTGGACAGGTGAGGTAGCTACGATACCGGTTTTGTAGCCGGCCAACTTGGCACCCTCGAGGATGGTCAAAACGGGACGTCCATCCGGGTTCATTCCTATGTAATCAGCTTTCGTCTTCATACCGGTGGCCATGGCAGACCCGGCTGCAGCGGAATCGGTGATTGCTGATTGAGCTGAGTATGTCCGGGCGCCGCCGACCAGAATCTTATCCAGATGAAGGTCCGTTCCTCGGTACCAACGTGACAACGTGACGATGTCGGAGTTGGTGCCGTCCATGATCATGAGGATGACGTTTTTCTTGGGTGGATTTGGGGCTGCGAATAGGCAGGTGGATGGGAAGGAGAAGGCCAGGAGGGAGAGGAGGATGGTTAGGATGATGAGGCGTTTTAGTGTATTCATGGTGAGCGCTCCTTTATGTCAGTGATTAACCAATAGTATTTGTTGGTTGAGAAGGAGTATGTATAGAAAATGAAGCGTCTTCATTTACACATGTAGTCGACAAAAAAAGTCGCATCTAAACCTACCTGGCTTTAGATGCGACTAATCCCTATTATTTCCGTTCCAATATTCCAATTAGCAGGTTTTCTAATACCGTCGGGCGATCTACTTTCTTCAACTCACGCAATTTGATTTTATTCCAATCAATGCCCGTTACGAAAGGAGTACAGTTCTCTAAAGCAGGAATGTCCCCTGGATAAACAATGTAGTATTCTCCTGCCTTCACTCCTGACTTGATTTGTTGCTGCCCATTTACTTGAAGCCCTGTTTCAACTTTTCGCTTTTCAACGGTTCCTTTTTCTGTGAGGATCCAGACGTATGTAGAAGAACCTTCTTTTTCAATCGCAGTGACAGGCACGACCAATGCACCTTTTACTTCCTCCGTGATGATCGATAGGAAAACGTGATGACCGGGTAGAAGCTTATTCTCAGTGTCCTGAATTTTCACTTCCACAGGATACATGCTATCTGTTTGCAAGTGTGGATCGTTTTTTGGGAGAGTGGCAACACTGGTCACAATTCCTTTTTGAGTCTTTTTCTCAATGTCGGATTGAACGACTGCGCTCATATTTTCTTCCACGGTCACGATTTCTTTTTCCGTAAGATCAGTCGCTACAATGGTGGACTGTGAGGCAATTGTAATCAATGGATTATCAATCGCATGGGAGAGGTCCTTGATGGTCCCGTCCACACTGCTTTGCACCGTTAACGTTGTTTCATACGATTCCATATCTGAAATTTGGCGTTCAAGATTATCGATTTGATTTTCTAAGCGGTCAATTTCTAATTCTTTAGCGGCAATTTCTTTTTTTATTTCGTACTCCGACTGAAGTGCACTGGCGTCAATCGGAATTTTTTTGTCGTCCGATGAAGAGGAAGGAAGGGACGATTCCAGGCTTTCCAAATCATCGATGTTGTCTTCAATACTATCAATCTCATCTTCCAATTGCTCTACTTCTGATTCCAGAACACTTTTTTGCTGTGTTTGATCGGTTACTTCATATTCATAAAGTGGCGTTCCGGATTTTACCTGTTCACCTTCTTTAACAAGGAATTTCTTGAAGGAGCCAAATTCGTCGTTGAAATAGATGTAGCTTTCTTCTTCAGCTGTAACGACACCAGGTTTCGGAAGCTCTTTAACTAAATCGTCTTTTCCGCTGATTTCCCAATTGGCTACCCGGACTTCGCGATCGACCTTGCTGTTCGCTTTTTCAATTAGATATGTATTTGCACCGACAAACAAAAGAGAGAGTGTTAAAGTGCTATAAAAAATGGTTTTCCTTTTCATCATGTTCACAGCCTTTAGAAAGTTAAATTAAGGTTGAAATGTTTAAGAAAGCGAGTAGTGCGTTAAGAGACCACAAGAATAAATTGGTTAAGAGAATCACTAACCAGATGATCCAGTTTTTTTGATTGGTTAACTGTTTGATACCTTTGTATTGAATGTAGAAAACCCAAACTTTAAAAAGTGAGAAGCTTCCCATTAAATAGATGACATACGATTTTGATGTTATATATTGGGTAATTACCCCTAAAGAGAGTGGTGAAGAGTGCCATTCGAGTGAAAAGAATAGGGATAATGGTATATAGGTGAGTTTTTCAAGTAATAAAATGATTAAGACCAGGCCTTGAGTGATAACCAGTTTACGGTATTCACCTTCATTGGATATTGTCCAGAAGATTAATGATGAAAAAAAGAGAATGATAGCTGCATAAAGCATTCCAGCTATTAGTCTGCCTAAGAAAAATAAAAATTTCTCCAACTCGAATACAGTTGGGGATAGCTTCGTCATTTCTTTAGACAAAGGGTCCATTCCGATCCCGAAAGACGAGATCAATCCAAATATAACAATGGATAATAGGAAGAGAAATGAGACTCGTTTCTTAAAACCTTTTAATGCCTCCATCTCATTGAGTTGATAAAAGAAGATTGATGGTTGTTTCAAACCAATGAAAAGTCTGACTTCTCTATGCATAAAATGATGTCCTCCAACTTGAATAGATTCCACCTCTTATTCTATCGAAAATCATCGAACTTTTCCATAAATTGTAGAACGAATTAAGAAATAAAATAAAAAAGCGTCGAATGGACGCTTTTTGTCAGCTTATGCTTGATAGGTTAGGTAGGTAGTCCCTGCTATTAGTAGAATCGTAATAATAACGAAACTTACATATGTAACTACTTTCTGCGTTTTCTTCTTTCTCATTGCCTCTTCCGGTGTTAAAAATGCCATTATAAAAATCCCCCTTTTCCCGACTTGAAGCTGCTAGACAATAACGAACGTATGTATATATTTTTTGACGAACGTTAATTTTTCCCCATACCAAAATTTTATCGGAAATATATGCTAATAATTAATAGGTCTTTAAGCCTATTTAAATTGACGGATGTCGAAAAATATTTGTAGAATTTTGTATATATATGGTAATATAACTAGTAATTGATGTTTGAACTTTCGTATAATAGTGTAATAAAGTGATAGAAACTGTTTTATATTGTAGGAGGTTGTCTTTTTTGAAAGGAAACGTAAGCAAGGAACAATATGTTCTCTCTGTTATCCAGAAAGCGTATGACAAGGGTCAGCAAGGAGATATGAATACAGATAAAATGATTGATTGGCTAAAACAAGAATTGCAAACTGGATATGCTTTAAATCAACGAAAAGCGCTGTAGAATCCTTAATGGGAATCTCAGCGCTTTTTGTTTTTTATGAGGGACGGACCTCTATTGATAGAACAATAAAGTTAAAATGCCGATTTCCTCACATATTGAATTAAATTGAGGATCCTTGAGGTCCGTCCCTACTTCGTCTGTTAGAGGTGGTTAACCTCGGAGATAAATTTTTCATTGCGCTTTTCTGTGAAGGAGGATAGGTCCGTTTGAATTTAGGATGATCGTGAAGGATTTTCAGGATTTACCTGTTTTCTTCGTCTTTAAAGTTTCAGAATTATTGATTGAAATTACAAAAAATTGAAAAAGGTATACTAAATTACACTAAAACGTATTAAAATGTAAATATAATTGTAATTTTGTCGAATTGGGGGTAAAGGTGGAAGATAGAATGGGAGATCAGAACAGAGGGAGAAAGATTTGCGCTATATGGGTCACGGAATCCAATTTAACGGGAAAGGTCAAATGGATACGTTTGAAATCAGAGTCAAACCTGGTATTCAGTACTAAAAATTACGGCAAACAGCGTGTGATCTACTATTCTCAAAACAGCTTTACCAGCGAGGAACTGAACAGAAAAGATTACCTCTTAATAGATAGAATAGAAGAATAAAGGTGGTTCACTAAAAAGATGAGGGACGGACCTCCAAAGTATAACTTGAAGCCAAGAAGCTTAATTTAACTTCTTTTGTGAATTACCAAGGTCCGTCCCTCAAAAAAAGAGGATTTTTCGGAGTTGTGTCGAATAGGTAATTGTACGAAATTTAGTTTAAACCAAGAGAAGGAGTGATGTTATGGTCCGAACGCCTCGGGATTGGTGTCCGGGAGCCACTTATCATGTAACAGCAAGAGGGAACCGGAAGCAAGATTTGTTTCATGATATTGAAGACCGAAAGAAGTATTTATCCTACCTGCAGGAAACGAAAGACAAGTATCCCTTTACTATCCACGCTTACTGTTTGATGTCCAACCACATTCATCTTCTAATCGAAACCCATGACGTTCCACTCGAGCAGATCTTCAGAATCCTTCATACCCGTTATGCGATTTATTTCAATAAAAAATATGATTATGTCGGACATGTTTTTCAAGGAAGATATGGCTCAACCAAGATTGATACACCTGCCTATTTCATTAAGGTCAGCAGATATATTCACCAAAATCCTGTCAAAGCCAAACTCACTGTCGTCCCCGAGTATTATCCCTGGAGCAGCTACCCCTCTTATGTTCATTCCATCGACAATCCGCTTCTCTCAAAGGAGAGGACCCTGGCCTATTTTCCAGATTCAGAAGTGAAGCTTTATAAAGAATATGTAGACAAAGATGAAGAGAAGGAAGACCCAAACAAGGAATTTGACAAAAATACAACTAAAGTTGTAAAAAAATAAAATATTTTTGTAAAAAATTAAAGGGAATTAGATGTTTATGTCGAAATTCAAGTTAGTAGGACCAAATTCCTATATCGAGGAGGAGGAAGTATGAAAAAAGATTTTATGTTGGTGTTTGAGGATTTTCATGTTTCAAAGAGGAGCATCAAGAAATCGAAAAAACATTTAGTCGTCTTTCAAGGCCAGCATTATTACAATAAGTTAGTCGTTGTGAATCAGCCACCGGGATTTTCCCATGCACTGGAAAGCATCATGTATTCCGATAAGATACTTGAAACAGTTGGGTTTACCACCTTATTTGCCGTTCCAATCGATCGTAATCATTCCATCCCATTTAAGTTTGTCCGAATAGGTGACAACACACCAAAGGAATGTAAGGTTGTTCTGGAAAAGCGGGATGGAGTGGAGCAACTGAATATACGATCTTTATACCCTATGGATGACCGTCTTGCCAATGAAGACAAACAGGATATTCTGTCCTACCTGAGCCTGAAGTCTGATGATGGAACCGTCACCTATCTCATGAACAATCCCCAAGTGTTCAAAGGAAAGGGCAAAAAACAAGAAGAGTAAAGGAGGAATGAGGCGAACCTAAATTGAATAGGTACGTCTTTTCTAGTTCTTATTGTTTATGAGGGACGGACCTCCAACCATTTGAACTAGTGAACACCCCCTATGCCTCTGCCAGAGAAGCTCTCCAAAACCCTTTACCACGCTACCAAACTACCTCTCTAAGTTTCTAAAATCACCACTTTTTTCGTTGACCTCTTATGAAACAGACCATACAATATAAGTAGTTATTAGTATTTTTAGAATTTTCACGTAAGGTGCGAATGCCACTTGGATAAGACAGATCATACTCGTATCGGAAAGAATGCCATGCTTCTTCTCCTCGTAGATAAAGAGGAAGAAGAATGGAATCGTCATTTCAATGAACTGAATTGGAGTTACTGCACTGGGAAAATCGGTTCCATGGATAGTCAAAAAATCGTGGCTGCGATTGAAACGGCAGCGAAGCGAAGTGATCTTGTCCGGGAAGATTTGTATCGTGAAATGCACGCCTTATATCACGCCATCATGGAGGCATTGACGGGTGTGACCCGCGGCCATACACAATTAGGTGAGGTTCTGCGCACAGTGGGATTGCGCTTCTCTGTTGTACGGGGGACTCCATATGCAAGTGAAGATGAAGGCGAATGGATCGCAGTAGCGTTATATGGAACGATTGGTGCGCCCATTAAAGGGTTGGAGCACGAGACAATCGGACTTGGAATCAATCATATTTAAAGTAGAGAGCCTAGAGATATTAGTTAAAAGGAGGCTCGACCAACGGCAGAAGTCTGTCTTTGGTCGAGCCTCTTTTTGTGTGGAGTTTTTGGGGTCAAGATTTTCGGGAGTGGACTGTGCAGATTTGGAGGTCCGTCCCAGAGTGGTTTAAAGCGTTAAAGAATGAAACAACAAACATAGCGATTCAGAGGGGTTTGGCCAGATTGAGGTTGTACAGAGGCGACTTATGGAGGTCCGTCCCTAAAAATATGGAGAGGTGATTGTAATGGTAGAGTTGACGGGTTGTAGTTTGACGCTGGATGAGGCGAAGAGGGTTATTTATGGGAAGGAGCGAGTGGAGCTTTCGCCGGTTAGTATGGAGCGGGTGCGGAAGAGTCGTGAGGCTGTTGAGCGGATTGTGAAGGAGAAGCGTGTGGTGTATGGGATCAATACGGGCTTTGGGAAGTTTAGTGATGTTTTGATTGATTCGGATGATGTGGAGGAGCTTCAGCTGAACCTGATTCACTCTCATGCTTGTGGAGTGGGTGATCCGTTCCCTGAGAACGTTTCTCGTGCCATGCTCCTACTGAGATGCAACGCTCTTTTAAAAGGCTATTCTGGTGTTAGGCCCGTGATCGTCGAAAGGCTAGCGGAGTTCTTGAATAAAGGAATCCATCCTGTGGTCCCGCAGCAGGGATCACTTGGAGCAAGCGGAGACTTAGCGCCACTTTCACACCTTGCCCTAGCATTGATGGGAGAAGGAGAAGTCCACTATCAAGGAGAGGTACATCAAACCCTTCCTGTCCTTTCGAAAGAAAACATCTTCCCTATCCAGCTTCAGGCGAAAGAAGGATTGGCACTCATCAACGGAACGCAAGCGATGACGGCAATGGGAGTCATCGGATACCTGGAAGCAGAGGAACTTGCTTTCCAAAGTGAGATGATCGCAAGTCTGACCTTGGAGGGACTTAGAGGAATCATGGATGCCTTCGACGAAGATATTCATTTAGTAAGGGGTTATCCTCAGCAGGTCGCAACGGCAAAAAGAATCCGGGATTACCTGGTAGACAGTAAACTGACAACGAAGCAAGGAGAACTCAGAGTCCAGGACGCATATTCGTTACGATGCATCCCGCAAGTACACGGAGCATCTTGGCAGGCGCTTGACTATGTAAAAGAAAAGCTGGAAATAGAAATGAATGCTGCAACCGATAATCCACTCATTTTTGATGACGGAGAAAAGGTCATTTCAGGCGGTAACTTCCATGGCCAGCCAATCGCATTCGCCATGGATTTCATGAAAATTGCCATTGCTGAGCTTGCCAACATTTCAGAAAGACGGATCGAACGACTCGTGAATCCGCAGCTCAATGATCTGCCACCGTTCCTGAGTCCACAACCAGGACTTCAATCCGGTGCCATGATCATGCAATACTGTGCAGCATCACTCGTATCCGAAAACAAAACACTCGCCCATCCAGCGAGCGTCGATTCCATCCCGTCATCAGCCAACCAGGAAGATCACGTCAGCATGGGAACCATCGGATCGAGACACGCCTACCAAATCCTGCAGAACTCAAGAAGAGTCCTCGCCGTCGAACTTATCTGCAATCTGCAGGCAGCAGAACATCGAGGGACGGACCTCATGGCAAGCAGGACACGACAATTTTACGAAGCAGCGAGAAAGGTCATCCCTTCCATCACTAAGGACCGGATCTTCTCGAAAGATATAGAAAAAGCCAACCAGTGGCTGCAACAGATCTCGTTAAGCACACTCATCAAACCTAACAAAACAAAGGAGGAAACGACAAATGGTTAAGGCAAACAACCGAATCGTACAAATCAAAACAGGGACGGACCTTGAATGTAAAGGATGGGAGCAGGAAGCAGTTCTTCGCATGCTCTATAACAATCTTGATCCTGAGGTAGCTGAAATTCCGGAAGACCTTGTTGTATATGGTGGTATCGGGAAAGCGGCCCGTAACTGGGAGTCCTTCGACGCCATTGTTCACACGCTCAGAAACTTGGAAAACGATGAAACCATGCTTGTTCAATCCGGGAAACCGGTTGGTGTGTTCAAAACCCATAAAGCGGCTCCGAGAGTTTTACTTTCTAACTCGGTCCTTGTACCAAAATGGGCAAACTGGGAGCACTTCCACGAACTCGATCAAAAAGGCCTCATGATGTACGGCCAAATGACGGCGGGAAGCTGGATCTATATCGGGACGCAAGGAATCCTGCAAGGGACATATGAAACGTTCGCAGCACTTGCGAAGAAACATTTCAACAACTCACTTAAAGGTACGATCACTCTAACTGCAGGACTAGGCGGAATGGGTGGAGCACAACCTCTCGCCGTCACCATGAACGGGGGAGTCGTGATCGCAGTCGACGTTGATGCAGAACGCATCCAAAAGCGCCTCGACACGAAATACTGTGACGTGAAGACAGATTCCATCGATGAAGCGTTAATGATGGCCTATGAAGCACGTGATCAAGGCAAGCCTCTTTCCATCGCCTTACTTGGAAACGCGGCAGAGGTTCATCATGAACTTTTAAAAAGGAATGTTCAGATCGATATCGTAACTGACCAAACATCAGCCCACGACCCATTGAACGGCTATGTACCAGAGTGATATTCGCTTACAGAAGCAGCAGAGCTTCGCAAACAGGATCCGAAAGCCTACACAACGCTTTCACAAAAAAGCATGGCCAAACACGTGGAAGCAATGCTTGAGTTCCAGAATAGAGGATCGATCGTATTCGACTACGGCAACAACATCCGACAGGTAGCGAAGGATGAGGGAGTCGACAATGCCTTTGATTTCCCTGGCTTCGTCCCAGCCTACATCCGTCCATTATTCTGTGAAGGAAAAGGACCTTTCCGCTGGGCGGCACTGTCAGGTGATCCAGAGGATATCTATAGAACAGATCGCCTGATCAAAGAGCTTTTCCCAGAAAACGAAGCCCTCAATCGCTGGATCGATATGGCACAGGAGCAGGTGGCATTCCAGGGACTGCCTTCCCGTATTTGCTGGCTTGGATACGGTGAGCGAGTGAAAATGGGTCTGGCCATCAACGAGCTTGTCAAAAACGGAGAACTGAAAGCACCGATCGTCATCGGCCGTGACCATCTGGACTGCGGATCCGTTGCTTCACCGAACCGTGAAACGGAAAGCATGAAAGACGGCAGTGACGCAGTAGGAGACTGGGCAATCCTGAACGCCCTCATCAACACAGCGGCAGGCGGCTCATGGATCTCCTTCCACCACGGCGGCGGAGTAGGCATGGGTTACTCACTGCACGCTGGTATGGTGGTTGTGGCAGACGGGACGGACCTTGCACAGGAAAGATTAGAACGCGTGCTCACAACAGACCCGGGAATGGGTGTCATCCGCCACGTCGACGCAGGCTACGACATAGCAGAAAAAACAGCCGAAAAACACAACATCCACATCCCGATGAACAAAGGAGGAGAATAATATGACCGCAGAAAAACACTTCGACACCATCATCGACAATATCGGACAGCTCCTGACGATGGATCATGGGGACGGACCTCTTAAAGGGGAGGAAATGAGTAAACTCGAGGTTTCAGAACATGCAGCCCTTGCCATCAGGGACGGACTTGTCGCATGGATCGGAACACATGAAGAAGCACAATCCCTCAAAGCAACGGAACGAATCGACGCAGAAGGAAAGCTGGTCACACCAGGTCTAGTAGATCCGCATACACATTTAGTCTTTGGCGGCTCACGTGAACACGAAATGGCCCTCAAACAGCAGGGAGTTCCATACTTAGAGATCCTGAAACGCGGGGGAGGTATCCTATCTACAGTAGGTGCCACCCGCGAAGCATCAGAAGAAGAGCTGCTCACTAAAGCGCGTTTCCACTTAAACAGAATGATTTCATACGGAGTCACAACTGTCGAAGCGAAAAGCGGCTACGGCCTTGACCGCCCAACTGAACTAAAACAGCTGCGAGTTGCCAAACAACTGAACGAATCGCACCCGGCAGACATCGTTTCCACATTCCTTGGAGCACACGCGATCCCACCGGAATTCAAAGGTCGCTCCGATGAATTTTTAACGGAAATGCTCGAGCTGTTGAACGATATCGAAAAAGGACAGCTGGCTGAATTCGTTGATATCTTCTGTGAAACAGGGGTATTCACAGTAGAACAGTCCCGCGAGTTCCTAACAAAAGCCAAAGAAAAAGGCTTCTCCGTTAAAATTCACGCCGACGAAATCGATCCACTCGGCGGAACAGAAATGGCAACGGAAATTGGGGCAACAAGCGGAGACCACTTAGTTGGCGCATCCGAAAAAGGTATCCAGGCACTGGGCGAGACGGACACCATTGCGGTCCTCCTGCCAGGCACGTCCTTCTATCTGAACAAAGGCAAGTTCGCCAACGCAAGAGGCATGATGGAAGCGGGAGCGGCAGTCGCCCTGTCAACAGACTTCAACCCGGGCAGCTCACCAACAGAGAATCTGCAGTTCATTATGAATCTAGCATCCCTGCAGCTGAAAATGACACCGGAAGAAATCTGGAACGCTGTAACAATCAACGCAGCACATGCCATCAACAGAGGGGATTCAGCAGGAAAACTAATCCCGGGCAGAAAAGCCGACATCGTCCTATGGGATGTACCTAACTATCATTACGTACCGTATCACTACGGGGTGAACCACACCCACACCGTCATGAAAAACGGTCGGATCATCTACCGCAAGGAGAAGCTTCATGAGCACATTTCAACACATTAAGCAGGCGGGTAAAGCTCAATTCAAAGACCGCTACACAACCAAAGCAGCAGAACTTCTGACACCATGGGTAGAAGGAATAAAAGGGGACATCGCCATCATTGGCGCTCCCCTTTCCAAACCTTCCATTTCACACTCAGGGGCAAGCTTTGCACCCGATGCGATCAGACGATGCCTGAACTCGTTTACGACCTACAACATCGAAAGAGGGACGGACCTCGCCAAAGACAAGAAAACCATCATCGACTTCGGCGACATCACCATGCACCCGACATCAATAGAAGACTGCCATCAACGAATCTATGAATCAGTCAAAGATGCAACCAACACAAACGCAGCACCCTTCACCATAATCCTTGGAGGCGACCATTCCATCACCACATCAACGGTGAAAGCTATCAAGGAAACGAAAGGGACAGTCGGGATCATTCAGTTTGATGCTCACCATGACCTCCGTAACACGGAAGACGGGGGACCAACGAACGGAACACCTTTTAGAAGGTTAATAGAAGAGGGGCACATCAAAGGTGAGCACCTCATCCAAATTGGCATTCGTAACTACGCCAACGCAAAAGCCTATTATGACTATGCCATCGAGCAAGGTGTTACAGTTTATACCATGAAGGACGTCAGACAACAACCCATGACAGAGCTAATCAATAATGCTCTAAACCAACTTCAAGACAAAGTCGACACCATCTACCTCTCAGTAGACATGGACGTCCTCGATCAGGCTTACGCTCCAGGCTGCCCGGCAATCGGTCCAGGAGGCATGCATCCTGATACGCTGACACAAGCGATCGAAACCGCCCTGCAGCATCCTAAAGTCCACACCATGGACATCGTAGAAATTGACCCGACTCTCGACACCCGAGACATGACGAGTAGAGTCGCAAGCCTTCTTATCATTAATTCACTTCTATAACAAAGGTCCGTCCCTCACCGCTTTAAAGTGGTGAGGGACGGACCTTTGACGGTGTTGCCCCAATCGTCTCCCTTCCATCTCATCTGTTATGTTGAATTGTCCTTTATCTTTTGTTTCAGTAACTTCTATTGTCAATCACTCTCTTTCCTATTTAGAATCCGAGAAGATACAACATTTTTAATCAATTGTTAAGTCAGTTAATAACAAAATTCGTTTTTTTGTTAAATAATCTCAAAAAATGAGACACCTTAATCCCGACAAACGTCTAATTCAAGAATAACTTACAAAAATGTAAAAAAATTCATTAAACTTTAGCGGATGGGGAACGGACCTGGGTATAATGAGGACTTGGAAATAGCGTCCATCCAGCCTAATCAAGGGGGATATAAAATGGGAGAAGTTATACAGCATGAGAAGAGGGGAGTGATGCAGATGGAAGTAAGTGGGGAAAGGCTGATTGAGAATTTGATTGACGAGTATGAAGCACAGGTTACAAAATTGGTGTATTTGTATGTGAAAGACTGGTCAACTGCTCAGGATATTACGCAAGAGGTATTCATTAAAGCATTTCATGCTCTCCATCAGTTCAATCAAAAATCCTCCTACAAAACGTGGATTTACAGAATAGCCATTAACCAGTGTAAGGATTATAAACGTTCAGCTTATTTCAGGAAAAATATGATTGTGAATAAATTCCATAGCATTCTTAATAAAGAGACGGCAGTTACCCCGGAACAAGAAATCATAAAAAACGAAGAAAATGACTCTGTTGCATTTCATATCTTCTCATTGCCCCTGAAATATAGAGAAATCATTTTATTATACTACTACGAGGAATTATCGACCCAGGAAATCGCTGAAATGCTGGGTATTAACCCTTCAACGGTCCGGACAAGGTTAGATCGCGGAAGAGAAAAGTTGAAGAAAACAATGGAAGGGAGGTTTCCCAATGAATAAGGACCCATTGCACAATTTGAAGAATGAAATAGAACGGGAAGTATTCAAGAACACCGACCCTGTCAGTCAAAAAAGGGCCATACTGACGAAGATAAGGAGTGAAAAACAAAAGAAGTCATCACCAAAATCTATCTTCATCAATCTAGGTGTTTCTTTATGTGTCATCATGATTCTTTCTATTCTAAGTTCCAGTTATCTGTTTAAGGATGACCTCGTGAAGGAGAACGATACAGAGGAGTCTATAGATCAATTCACGTTTATACCTAATGACAATTCAGATGAACACATAAAAGATGAAAAAGCCATAATCAGGAAATCCGCGAAACCCGTTGATCGTGTAAATGAGAATGAAGGACAAGAAGAAGAGATAGAAGAGTTAGAAGAAGGGCCATCTGTTAAAAATGAACAGGAAAACAAGCCTGAAAAGGTGGATGTACCATCTTTAAATCCCTTTGACCTGTCTATCATCCTAAGTCACCCGGATGAATTTAAGCGTGAAGCGAAGAATGGAACTTTCATAGGGACTTCTTTTACCATAGGAGATTCTGTTGACGAGATACAGGAGTTATACAAGGATACGTATGAAGATATTAACATTATGAAAGGTCATAAAGATTATGATCGGATTAACAATTATCTACTTCATTTTCTTCAAGATGAAAAGAAGCTGTTACAGATTCGCTCTAATATCAGCCCTGTATACAAACTGGATCAAGTTATCGAGACGCTTGGTGAACCGTATTATTTTTATAATGTGATGGAAGGCGTTTATACTGCGGATTTTCACTACGGCGAATATATTGTTGAAATGCAGTTAGACGGTCTTAACAAACTTAAACCAAATACGGCTGGCGAGATTCAAACCATTGATCGCGGATCGTATATTACATCAGTGGCACTTCTTAAGAACAAAGGAGGTGCGGATTATTTAAGTAAGGATATTCAGTACCTTGGCGAGGAAGAAGTGGTAGATTTTCGAAAGGAATGGTTTAACGAAGCGAGAGACTATATCGTGCAAAATACAGTATCTCACGCAGTCATCCTTCACTCTCAACAGGACCCGTTGGAATTTAACATCGTCGTCCCACAAGAAACACCAGAGGACGAAATGAGAGCCATAGCAAACCAATTCCTGAAGAAATTGACGGATGTTTCGAACGATGCGATCGAAGAAGGAACAATATGGAATGATTATACCTATGTTATTCATATTGAGAATAGTATAGACGGTTATTACGATACGGGATCGAGCAATTCGAAAAGTATTCATGAAGGGGGTTATCCAGACATCAATTGGACCGGTGATTTAAGCTCCATTGAGTAAGGTCCGTCCCTCACATAAGAACTTTGGCATATGCCAAAGTTCTTTACGTATGTATGAGAAGCGTGAAACATATATGCAGTTCAAACTTCATTGAAAAAATGAGATTGGCAGGAGTTTTGTTAAGAAAAGGTGAAATGAATCATAGGTAAGATTTTATGAAAATGAGGAATCATTATGATTGAAGCACTTATAGGCTTATTATGTGCCATGCTCTTCCTGCTCCTTTCATCCATAATGGTTGCAGTAATCCCGGCATATTTGATTAAAAAGAAATTAACCTATGAAAAAAGGGTAGTAGTGGAGGCAGTGTTATGGGGCTTATGCTCAATGGTGGTATTCATACTCAATCTACCATACTTTTTAATCAATTCATTTGCCTGCGCAGCCCTTACAATCAACGGAGTGAAATTAGTTGCCCTTCCAGTATTGGGTATGTTGAAACGCTCGAATAAAAGAAGGTATATCGTTTTGAGACGATTTATGAGGAAATTTTAGAATGGCAGATGCAAAAAGAGGCAGCCCAGATGGGATAGCCTCTTCAATCTAAACAACATTTAATTACTAATTCTTTCCCGCGTCATGTCATAACCAGAATGAATTTCTTTCATCCCGATCACTTTCAGAAAGTGGCGGAGCTTGTTCATGCAGGATTCCCCAAGGTCACCTGCGATTTCGAACTGATCAATGACGGCACACTTCTCAACTTTAGAAGTTGTTACGCTTTGAGTTTTACGATGCTCCACATGGTTGTTAATGGCGTACGTGGATACCATGGCTTGCCCGACCTTACAATCACCTTTGGAAAATTCGAATTGGAACTGGATCGACATATCCAAATCCGAGTATAGAGGATTTACTTTCATGCTTATGCTTTTCATCATGAAGCCCCCTTTCTTTTATTGTACTTTTATCCTATCACAATATGGAAAAGAGGGAATTTAGCCTTATGAACTAATATCACACATGCAACTTTGTTTATAACATGAATAATCCGTTTTTTGGCAAATTCTATAACTGTAGGAATATTACTATAAGAATATTTTTCATCGTAAAAAAGCTCCCTTTTAAGGGAAGCTTTAAAGTATTTATTAATGTGGGTTTCCTGGAAGTTCAGTTTGTTGGATTTGTCCCCCAGCAATCTCATTTGAACCAGTAGCAAATCCATAAACACTAAGTAAAAGGATAGATGCTGTAAAAACAGTAAGAAAACGTCTTTTCATAGGACTTTCCTCCCTTTCTTGTTTAAATAGATTTTAGATAAGATTAATATTATATATGTTAGTTTAATTAAAACATATTTTATTTTTATGATAGTTCCCCATATAACATCAAAATACCTAATTAATTAACTGTAATATCGTTTATTCATCAGTTTTCATTTAGAAATATAACTTTAGGCATATTTAGGAGAGGGTTTAATGGATTTTGCAGCAGTTGGAAAAAAAATCAAAGAACTCAGAAAAAATAGCGGGTTATCTCAAGAAGAACTTGCAGAAGGAGTATGTACCCAAGCACAAATAAGTAAAATAGAAAAAGGAGATGTTTTCCCTTATGCATCCACCTTATATCAAATTTCTCAGAAGCTAGGGGTGGATGTCAATTATTTTTTTGATATTGGTACTACACCTAGACTGGATTATGTACAAGAGGTATTTCAACAATTACAAATTCTTCGGAGAAGCTTAAAGTTTGAAGAAATGATGGAAATTGTAAGGGCTGAAGAACACAATCCTTTATTTATGCAAAATAATAAAAATAAACAAATTTTATTGTGGCACAAAGGAATATACTTATACGAAGTAAGAAAAGATCTTGATAAGTCGGTGGAAACCCTCCAAGAGGCTATAAATATTACAAGTCTTAAAGGGAAAATTCTTCAAGAAAGAGAATTAGAGATTTTGTTATCTCTCGGAGCTATTTACTTTAATGAAGACCTTGATAAAGCTTTGGAGGTATTTGAAGAAATTAAAGTGCATTTGCAAATTTTACCGCACTTGAATAACTATTCTATTAAAACAAGGCTTCTATACAATTTAGCAAGAGTACTAACGAGACTAGTTAGAATAGAAGAATCAAATAAATATTGTGAGGACGCTATTAAGTGGGCTCTTCATAAAGATAGTTTGTATCTCTTAGGAGAGTTACACTACCAAATCGGATATAATTTGGAACTGTTAAATCAACCACAAAAAGCCAAGAGCTATATGGAGAAAGCACTTATTGTATTTGAACTTCAAGAGGATGACAAATATATCAATTTTATCAGGAATAAAATTAAAGAATTGTCAGAGGTTAAATAAGCTTTTAGACACTTTATAACGTAAAGCACCAATTCCATAAATTTATGATTAGCTTTCTGTTCTTTCTTCTGAAGAGAAATTATCTATTTAATATAAAGAGAAAGAAAGAACCAGTTGTGAACTGGTTTTTTTTTCGTCTCCGTCGTCAATCGAAAGCGGGGGATATCGTTACAGTCTCAACCTCTACGTTTATACTTCTACCAATCGGTTTGGATGCACATACTGGTTTGAAATACTAAAAATTAAAAATCTAATAAACATCACTATCTATTAGAGTATCGCGTTTTTTGTCGGAAAGTATTTGAATTCCCTCTACAAAAATATACAACCTCATTAAATAAAGTTCACTAAAATAGTAGAAAGTTACATAGAAAAAGTGATGATCAAAGAAACCTAGAAATGGACTCCATTCGAACAAATAAGGTGGGATTGAGGACAATGAATAAAAGACAAAAGTTGTGGTTTAAAATAAGTACATCTTTCTTATTATTAGGAATCATCATCATGTCTATCGTAGCTTACTTCCTTATCCAATCCATAAGAGAGGGCTTTTATCAACGTGCGTTTGAGAAGCAATATGACTATGTGTCCTTAGAGGAAGAGGGATCGATTGATGCGGTCCAGGTCTTTCACGGGGTGAAAATAAATACCTATGTGGAAAGTGAGAGTAACGCGAGCATCGTTCTAGAAATAAATGACGAAGTGGAAGCGAAGATAAAAGGACTTAAGGTTGACCCTGAGGAAGAGGGGATGCAGCCCTTCTCTAATGTGATCCAATATAAATCAGTAACAGACATTGAATCAGGCAAAGAGCAGTTCATCGTCAGCCTGCAAACGACTCCTGCTAATCAGAGGGACGGCAACATTAAATACAGGACCTACACGATCAATGAAAATGGTATCGTCAAGAAGAGTGATTTCACGGAAGACACTAAGTCAAAGCTGGAGACCCAATGGATAAGGGGGATTTCAGATGAAACAAAGGGACATTATACTAACATCCTTTACCAGGATGGTTCAGTGGGAGCTATTTTGTTCCTAATGTTTATCGGGATCGCCAGTATCGCAGGTGGGGTATTGATGAGAAAAGCGGTTATTACAATTGAAAGAAGGACAGCCGCATAGGCAGCTGTCCTTCTTTCAATTCATGATTATTTCAAATCCAAATGATCCTTTAAATCACTTTGTACTTTTTGTTTTTCTTCTTCAGGTACGATGTAGTAGTAGATACCGCCCAGTTTGGCTCCCTCACCGGCAATTTGACTTTGAGAAATATCTTTTGTCGCCGATTTGTAGTTCTTCTGAATATCGACCATTTCTTCAAGCGTCAGGTTCGTTTTCACATTTTCACCAATGGCTCCGAAGATATCACCATAGTTCCAGAGGGATGACACGCTCGCACCCTCTTTAATGACCGCCTGGATCACCTGGCGTTGTCTTGCCTGACGGCCGAAGTCACCACGTGGATCTTCATAGCGCATACGTGCATAAGCAAGGGCTTTATCGCCACTTAACGATAGCTGGCCTTTATTAAAGGTATAGCCACCAGAAGAGAAAGTGAAATCATTGTTAACGGTTACTCCACCGACAGCATTTACGATATCTTTGAATCCCTCCATATTGATCTTTGCATAATAATCAATCGGGATATCCAGGAATCCTTCGACTGTATCCATGGCCATCTCGACGCCACCGAACGCGTAAGCATGGTTGATTTTATCTTCCGTTCCTCTACCTACAATATCGACGAGTGTATCACGAGGTATACTAATCATTTTAGTCGTTTTCTCGTGTGGGTTGACTGTCACGACAATCATAGTATCTGAACGGCCCTTATCACCGTCTCTTTCATCCACCCCCAATAGGAGCACAGAGAATGGATGTTTCTTGTCAAACTTTACTTCCTCTGTCCGCTTCTCAGACTTCGGTCTGTCAATGTTCTCGTTCATCGTTTCAGCCGTTTTATTCAGTGAATGATAAATGGAATACGCATATCCTCCACCAGCTAAAAGTAACAGGATAAAGACAATCCCAACGACTTTCGGCCACTTGCGTTTTCTTTTTTTATTATGTTTATCTGCTCTCAAAATATTTCCCACCTATAAATAATGAATTTTACACATATGAAAAATATACTAGAAATAACGTGAAAAGGGAATACATTAGTAAAATTTTGTCTCTTTTTGTCAGAAGCATCAGAAAACGGGATTGAATTGTCGGGTGACCCTCAACAGGTTGGATTTATTTGGTATTATTAGAGCAGAGAGAACATAAAGAGGGAATCAATTGATCAAAAAAACCGCCATAACCATTTTACTTATCATCCTTGCATTCAGCCTGGTAAGACTGGACACAGCTAAGGCAAATGTAAACCGGATCAATGGAGAAAATCGCTTCGATACAGCTGTGGAGATTTCATTTCGGGGATGGGTTCAATCCGACACTGTTGTGCTGGCAAACGGACAAACGTTTCCCGATGCTCTTGCAGGGGGACCGCTGGCTTATAAAATGAGCGCACCGATTCTACTAACCTACAAAAATCGTCTGCCTTCTGAAACGACGGAAGAAATCGAGCGTTTACAGGCAAAGCATATATACATATTAGGCGGGATTGGTGCAATCGATGCAACCATTGAAAATGAACTGAAAAAGAATAATATCAAGATTACAAGAATCGGAGGAGCCGACCGCTTCCAAACGGCAGCCCAAATCGCCAGCTACTTACCTTCCAAGAAGGCAATCGTAGCCAACGGGCGAAACTTCCCGGATGCATTGGCCGTGGCTCCATTTGCCGCCAAGAACGGTATTCCGATTGTATTGACGGAATCCAGTACACTGCCTTCATCCACCAAAAAGATTACAGATCAAAAAGCAGAGACCATAATAGTCGGAGGTAACGGAGTGATCTCTGCGAATGTCGAATCAAAGCTCCCAGGCACAACCAGATATGGCGGAGTCGACCGATATGAAACCGCCAGGAACATCATAGAAGGGCTTCCGATGGAAAAGGGAATGGCTTATGTAGCAACGGGGACAAACTTCGCAGATGCCTTATCGGGGTCAGTGCTGGCAGCGAAAGAAAACTCACCTATTCTATTAGTGAAGAAAGAGGCCATTCCTTCACCGATGAAGAGCTTGGTAAACTCTTACAACTCATTTCGTATTCTTGGAGGGATCAACGCCGTTTCAACAGTTGTGCAGGAGAAATTAACCGGCAGCTTAGTAGAGTTCCGATTCCAAGGAGTTCATGTCAATGCCACCGAAGAATTACTGCGCTCTTCTTCAGGTGATCCCCAGCGAGTCGATGAAAGCAGATTCAGCTTCGATTGGTATGTTTATAATCAGGATCCCAAGAAGTACATCCAATACGGTGTATTTAAAGGAGTAGTGGTGGCTGTCTATTCCAATTCGGATAGCTGGGTATCCCAATCAAGACTTAAGCTTGGTCTGAGCAGAACAGAAGTAGAAGCCAAAATGAACCAAATAGGCGCCATTCATAATCAGGCCAACGATTATGATTACGATGAAATGCTTATTCGAGCTTATTATGACAAAAATGATGGAAATACACTTTCCGGCATCTTACTCATGAGAGAAGATTTCACGATAACCAACCCGGACGTGAACGAAACAGAATTAAGAAACAGCATGGAGAAGCAGATTCTCGACCAGGCAAATGCATTACGGGCAAGACATCTAGTGCATCCTCTTCAGGCAGATGTAAAAGCTCAAGAGGTGGCAAGAGCCCATAGCAAAGACATGTCCATTAGAAACTTCTTCAGTCATAATAACCCCGATGGTCTATCATCCTTTGAAAGAATGGACCGGGCGGGAATCTCTTACTCATCAGCGGGGGAAAACATCGCCGCGGGTCAATTCAATGCCATCGATGTCCATGATGCCTGGGTAAACTCATCCGGTCACCGTAAGAACATCCTGAGTCCCCTCTTCAAACAACTGGGTACAGGAGTATACTTCGGCGGTGAGTACGGGGTTTACTATACACAAAATTACTATACACCATAAAAAGAACCCGATGACATTTAAGTCATCGGGTTCTGCTATTCTACAATTCATAAAATCTCTTAAATCCATCAAACTTCGATTTCCAATAAGAGTTACTTAAGCTTGTAACCTGGACACCATTGTCCCCGGCATGAATGAATTCATTATTTCCGATATAAATGCCTAAGTGAGAAATGCCTTTTTTATATGTATTTTCGAAGAATACAAGGTCACCCGGCTGAGGTGAATTTACGTAGTAGGAGCGACTGTAGTATCCTTCACTGGATAGACGCTTTACACTTTTAGCACCGGCTTCTTTAAAGACATAATAGATGAAGCCGCTGCAATCAAAGCCGCCGACCGATGAGCCTCCCCATACATAAGGGGTTCCCATATGAGACGTTGCCTCACTTAATAATTTATCAACGGAAAAGGACGTAGATTGATTTGGGGACGGAGCTGGCGGCTTGACTGTCTGTGCCGTACCCTTCACTTTCAGTACCTGTCCGATACGTAGGAAATCGCTTGGAAGATTGTTCCAGCTTCTCAAGTCACTTACACTCACACCGAATGCTGCACCAATATGAGACAGAGTATCCCCTGACTTAACGGTATAGCTTGTCATTGAGCTGTCCGGTTTAGTAGGAGCAGGTTGTGCCGGTGCCGGACTGACAGGCTGAGCGCCTGATTTCGACACTTTCAGTACTTGTCCAATCGATAAGAAATCGCTCGAAAGTCCATTCCAACTTTTCAATTGAGCTACCGTCACACCAAACTTCATACCGATATGAGACAATGTATCCCCCGACTGAACCGAGTAGCTTTGAATCGAACTGTCTTGTTTTGGTGGAGTTGGAGCGGGTGCCGGACTGCTCGGGGCAGGATTGGAGCCTGTTTTCGATGTTTTCAACACCTGCCCCGGATAGATCAGATGATTACTTAAACCATTCCAGCTCATTAAATCAGAAAGGGAAATCGAATGCTTACCCGCAATCTGTCCCAATGTATCCCCTGACTTGATCGTATACGTTTTAGCGTTCGTTTGCCCTGTGTTTTGCTTAGGTGGCGTTGGCGTTTGTGGAGCCTGGGCACCGTTCGCGGTAACCTTCAGAACCTGATTGGGAAAAATCATCTCCGACTGCAGCTTGTTCCAACTCTTCAAGTTGGCAACGCTTGTGTCATATTTGTTTGCGATCAGCCAAAGGGAGTCGCCTGATTCCACCTTATGAGTGCTTGCCGAGGCATAGCTAACAAACGAAGACGAGAGAACAGCCGTAGCTGCTACAGAAACCAATGTCTTTTTCACGTACACTTCTCCTTTATTGTCATAGTTTGATAGATAATACCGTCATTTTATCACATAATTTGGTGGAAAAAACTAAATTATTCCTAAAATAGTAAAAAATTATTCCTTTTCTACTAGGAATTCGGTGATTCCTTTGGCCCAGGTTGTATGCCCCTGTTCATTCGGACTGCTGACATCATCCAGATACGTTTTGATTTCTTCATCCTCCACATCAGGCCAGTTGGACCAGTGGTCGATAAACGGAATATCATTCTCTTCCGCGTACTCCTGAATCTCGGTAACCTGTGCAGCATAATTCGCCGGCTGATAAATAGGCTGAGGAGGGGTAAGGACGAATGCGGATCCTGGTGATGACTCTTTTACTTCATCTATAATTGTTCCGATGCTCTGAAGAGTGTCCTCAATCGTAACATTTCCATTATCTTTAAAGACGAACGGCTCAAAAACGACGAGTCCTGGCTGTAATTCCCCAATCTCTTCATATTTTTCTTCACGAACGAATTCAAGTGTATTGGTTTCAAAGGAAAGACTTTCAATTGATACGGTGTCTCCATACTCTTCTACTAAAGCGTCCTCCACCTTATCGTTCCATCCCTCTTCAATAGAATCCATTTCGGTTGACCCCAACAGAACAATAGTGAAGGGTTCTCCAGCTGCCAGCTTCTCTTTATAAAGAGAACGAGACTCTTCTGGCCAATTGACCGTTCCAGGCAGATCCTCACCATTATCTGCTCCAGGGGATGGTGAATCATCCTTTTCAGATTGCCCTTTTTCTTCAGGTTTAAGAGACGAATCTGAAGACGTAGAGTCCGTCGTCATCGCCTTCCAGTGAAGATTCCCGTACACGATAACCCCACCACATAATATAAGTAGGAAAAAAATAATTACCTTTTTCATTACGAACCTCCTATGAATAATGAATTTGGAAAATGGAACCAAATCCGTATAGCCCCTTCCAATAATAAACAATCTATTGTTTAATAGATATGTAACAAAAGATTTCAATTCTATTAAAATTATGACAAGATTACCTAAAAATAACAAGAACTTATGATATAATATGACAAGATTTTTATTTTTGAAGAAATGTAGGAGGCTATCATGGAAGAAACCATCAGTTTAAAGGAGCTCATTCAGACGTTGAAGAAACGCATGAGTCTCATCATCATACTGACCCTTATGGCAGTATTGGTAAGTGCGGCGATCAGCTATTTCGTCCTCACACCAATCTATCAATCGTCCACTCAATTGCTTGTGAATAAATCGAATGACGACCAACAGTCATTTAATGTAGGGGAAGTACAAACCAACCTGCAATTGATCAATACATATAATGTCATTATGAAGAGCCCGGCTATTCTGGATATTGTTATTGATGACCTTAATTTAGATATGACGACTAAAGAATTAAACGAGAAAATTACGGTTCAAAGCGAAAAGGATTCCCAAGTTGTGAACATCTCCGTTCAGGATGAAGACCCTAAACAGGCAGCGGCTATCGCGAATAAGATTGCAGAAGTCTTTCAAACCGAAATCGTTAAGATCATGAACGTCGATAATGTGAGCATCCTTGCTAAGGCAGAGCTAGGAGAAAATCCATCTCCGATTAAACCCCAACCGTTATTAAATATCGCTATTGCGTTGGTAGTGGGATTAATGGCCGGAGTCGGACTTGCATTCTTACTTGAATTCTTGGATAACACAGTGAAAACAGAGCAGGACATCGAGAAAGGTCTTGAGCTCCCAGTACTAGGGGTGATCCCGACGATTACCGACAGTGAATTTCAGAAGGTAGCTCATCGCCAGGAAAGAACGTCAAGACGCAGAGGTGAAAGTGTCGGTGTTTAATAAACAGAAGAAATCAATGAACGCAAATATACGTAAGCTTATAGCGAAAGTCAATCCGAAATCTCCAGTATCGGAGCAATACCGTACGATTCGTACGAATATCCAATTCTCATCCGTCGATCAGGAGTACCGATCGATCATGGTATCATCAGCTGGCCCCGGGGAAGGGAAGTCCACAACGGCTGCGAACTTAGCCGTCGTCTTTGCTCAGCAGGGGAAGACCGTCCTCCTCGTCGATGCAGATATGAGAAAGCCAACTGTTCACTATACGTTTAACTTTCCGAACACGACGGGATTAACGAATATTCTATCGAGACAAGTGACCCTAAAGGAAGCTGTTAAAGACAGCGGGGTGGACAAACTTCATATTCTTTCGAGCGGTCCAGTGCCTCCTAATCCGGCAGAGCTTCTAAGTTCAAGAGCAATGGAGAATTTCTTTGAAGAAGCATATAAAGAATACGACTTGATCCTATTTGATACGCCACCCGTCCTGGTAGTAACAGATGCACAAATTATGGCCAACCAGTGCCATGGAAGCATCCTTGTCGTTTCAAGCGGGAAAACAGAAATGGATCCGGCAAAGAAAGCGAAGGAGCTTCTACAATCAACAAAAGGAAAGCTGTTAGGATGCGTTCTTAATAATAAGAAAGCTTCAGAAACAGACTATTATTACTATTACGGAAATTAAATAGAATTCGACAAAATTCACCTCTTTACAAATATACCTAGTGGTGTAAAATGGTAGTCGGTGTAGAAATAAGTCGAAAGAACTAGAATAAGGGGGAGTTAGTAATGATTGACATTCATAGCCATATCCTGCCCGGGATTGATGACGGAGCCAATACGATCTACGACAGTATCGATATGGCGAAACAGGCTGTCTCAGAAGGGATTCATACAATCATTGCGACTCCTCATCACCGTAATGGGAAATACGACAACGTGAAGTCGGACATCCTTCCACTAGTGAAAGAAGTGAATGAACGTTTTAAAGAAGAGCATATCAACCTTGAAGTTCTTCCCGGTCAGGAGTGCCGCATTTATGGTGAAATTTTAGAAGATTACCAAAAGGGTGACATCTTGCCATTAAACCAAGTATCCCAATATCTTTTCATAGAATTTCCGTCAAGCTCAGTCCCAAGATATACGGAAAAGCTTCTATACGACATTCAGGTAACGGGCTTGACCCCTGTCATCGTCCATCCCGAGCGGAATGCCGAACTGATTGAGCGACCAGAAAAGCTATATAAGCTTGTACAAGGGGGAGCAGCTACGCAACTGACAGCCTCCAGCCTTACGGGATACTTTGGCAAGAATATCCAGAAATTTTCACAGCAAATGATCCAGGCCAACTTGACACACTTCATCGCATCAGATGCTCACAACATACATAATCGCACCTTCAAAATGGAAGAAGCGATGGACTATATAGAGAAAAAGTACGGGATAGACATGGTCTATTACTTTACAGAGAATGCAGAACTGCTGGTCGATGGGAAAAATATTTATAAAGAAATACCTGAGTTGATCAAAAAGAAGAAGTTCCTTGGAATCTTCTAACATGATCAAGATACAGGTAATCCTAAGGTACTATTGTCGTTGGTAAATCAGACTTGATAAGTTGCACACAGACAACAGTAGAATTTTGGGAATGTCTCCTTACCGTTATCATTGGAGGCACTCGGTCACACCGTGGGTGAAGAGGAAGCTTTGCCTTAGACGCTTGTCGTCAGTGGTGGGACGTGAGGAAGGGTTAGATGCCCACAAATACCATTATAATAGAAGCTAGTAAAGTCTTTAAATGAAAACGCTTTATGTAATTTATTCTTATAATGGTATGAAAAAGATTAATTGTAAAATCAAGGGGAAACTAAAATTGAAAAATTTTAATACTTTGTCCAAAAGCATGAAAAAGCCATAAGATACATCTATCAAGATGCACCGATAGAGCGACTAGAAGAAATAAGAACACTAATCAACCTAGCCATTGAAAAAAGATTAAATGATCAAAAGTAAATCTAGATACCTAAGGAAAGGGTATACGGTTGTATCTTTTCCTTAGGTATTTATTTTGTCAAAATAACTTAGAAAAGAAGGGATTTATATGAGTTATACAAAACGGGTATCATTGCTGATGCTGCTGGATTCATTGATTGTGTTAACAGCCATTTATTTCGGTTATTATCTCCTCCATCCAACCTTCAGCCTGTACACGTTACCTACACTCGTCTTTAGCTCATGTGTACTACTGGCAAGTCATCATGTATTCGCATTTATTGATCGTCTTTATCAGAAAGCATGGGAATACGCCAGTGTCGGGGAATTGGTTGCGATCATTCGAGCGATTACATTTTCAATCGTGGCCACCGGTATTCTACAGTTTATTGTGAACGGGGATATATATGTTCGGGTGTTAGCGGTCACTTGGATGCTTCATATCATCTTAATAGGTGGGTCACGATTCTCATGGAGAATGTACAGACACTATTACATAAAGGCTAAACAGGAAAAGAAACGTGCTTTAATTATCGGAGCAGGTTCTGCTGGATCTATGCTTGTACGCCAGTTAATAAAGAGCCAGGATACTGATTTACTTCCAGTTGGATTTATTGATGATGATCCTAAAAAAATGAAACTTCAAATTTATGGTGTGACGATACTAGGCCGTACCAAAGATATACCGACATTAGTTGAAAAGCACCAAATTGATAATATCATCATTGCCATTCCTTCTCTTCGCAAGGGTGAACTGCAAGAAGTCTATCAACAATGCAGTAAAACTACCGCAAAGACACAGATTATGCCAATGATTGAGGATATCGTGTCTGGTAAAGTATCGGTCAATCAATTCCGGGAAGTGCAGGTAGAAGATCTACTTGGTCGTGAGCCAGTAGAGCTGGACACCAATAGTATCTCAAAGAAATTATCAGGTAAAACAGTTCTGGTTACAGGCGCTGGAGGTTCAATCGGATCTGAGATCTGTCGTCAAGTAAGCAAGTTCAGACCTAAGAAGCTTTTATTATTGGGTCATGGTGAAAACTCTATCTACACAATCGATATGGAATTAAGAAATAAATATGGAACAGAACTAAAAGTTGTTCCTATCATCGCGGATATACAAGATCGTAACCGTATTTTTGAAGTTTTTGAAGAGCATGCTCCAGAAGTTGTATATCATGCAGTAGCACATAAGCACGTGCCGTTAATGGAATATAATCCGAAAGAAGCTGTTAAGAATAATGTTATTGGCACAAAAAATGTAGCAGAGGCTGCGGATACATTCGGTGTGAATACGTTTGTTTTAGTTTCTTCTGATAAAGCAGTTAACCCTACAAATGTAATGGGGTCTACGAAACGAATTGCAGAAATGGTCATTCAAAACTTGAATAAAGATAGTCAAACTAACTTTGTTGCGGTTCGCTTCGGAAACGTTTTAGGTAGCAGAGGTAGCGTGATTCCGTTATTTAAGAAGCAAATTCAAGCTGGCGGTCCGGTTACAGTGACTCATCCTGACATGACAAGGTACTTTATGACAATACCAGAAGCGTCCCGTTTAGTCATGCAGGCTGGAGCTTTGGCACGTGGCGGAGAAATCTTCGTGTTGGATATGGGTGAACCGGTTAAAATAGTTGACCTGGCAAAAAATTTGATTAAGTTATCGGGTTATACAATAGAAGAAATAGGAATTAAGTTTGCTGGGATTCGTCCGGGTGAGAAGATGTATGAGGAACTGCTTGGGGAGAATGAAGTACACGGGAAGGCTGTGTTTCCGAAGATCTTTATTGGCAAAACGGTTGATTTTGAGTATGAGAGAGTTTCAAACTTGATTGAGAATCAAAGTGAATTTGATCCCCAGTACTTATCTAACTACGTACTAGAATTAGCTAATAAGAAAAAACAATTATTAGTAAAGAATGTAAATTAAGAGGTGGAAGGTATGCAAAAAGTAAGAAAAGCAATTATACCTGCAGCAGGACTAGGTACACGGTTTTTACCGGCAACAAAAGCACAACCAAAAGAAATGTTACCAATTGTAGACAAACCTACTATTCAATATATTATCGAGGAGGCAGTAGCTTCAGGTATAGAGGATATTATTATTGTTACGGGTAGAGGAAAGAGAGCAATAGAAGATCATTTTGATAAGTCATATGAGCTTGAAGAGACGCTTGCTAAGAAGGGGAAGTACGAACAGCTAGAAGAAGTGCAAGGTATTTCTAACCTGGCTAATATCCATTATATACGTCAAAAGGAACCTCTTGGATTAGGTCATGCAATTTCGTGTGCTAGTAGATTTATCGGCAATGAGCCTTTTGCTGTATTACTGGGGGATGATATTGTTCACTCTCCTGAGAGTCCTTGCTTGAAGCAGCTGGTAGATATATATGAGCGTTATAATTCTTCTGTCATTGGGGTTCAGCAGGTTCTAGAACAGGATGTTTCTAAATACGGGATAATTTCTATTATTCATAATGGGATTGAAGATGGGGTTTATCATGTCAATGATTTAGTCGAAAAGCCAAAGGTGCAAGAGGCTCCTTCTAATTATGCGATTATGGGTCGATATGTATTGCGTCCGGAGATTTTTAGTATTCTTGAAAATCTTACACCAGGGGCTGGCGGGGAGATTCAATTGACGGATGCGATTAAAAAGCTAAATGAATCGCAGATGGTTGTTGGGTATGAGTTTGAGGGTGAGCGTTATGATGTTGGAGATAAGTTTGGGTTTATTAAGGCTACGGTGGAGTTTGCTTTGGAACGAGGAGATTTGCAGGTTCAAGTAATGGAATATCTTAAGCGTATAGTGAACCAAGAAAAGATAACTAGTTAACATAAGAATATTAACATGGGTACTTAACCAAACTTAAGTACCCATGTTAATAAAAGGTATTAGTAGTTTATTAGTTGCTTGGAAAAAGCATCTAAATATCCAAGTAAGTAATAAGCAACTACTTAATAGTGGAAGGAAGATTTAGAGTATGGAAGATCGTATTTTTCTTTCATCACCACATATGAGTGATGAGGGATATGAAATGGAATATGTAAAAAAAGCCTTTGATACGAATTGGATTGCCCCTCTTGGGGAGAACGTAAATGAATTTGAAAAAGAATTTGCTGCTAAGGTAGGATCCAAAGCTGCAGCAGCACTATCTTCTGGTACTGGGGCTATCCATTTAGCTTTAAGAGCAGCTGGTGTAGAGAAGGGAGACATCGTCTTCTGTTCAACACTAACATTCTCAGCTACAGCCAATCCAATAATCTATCAAAATGCTATTCCTGTTTTTATAGATAGTGATTACGAGACTTGGAATATGTGCCCTAAAGCCTTAGAAGAAGCTTTTGAAAAGTATCCTGAAGTTAAAGCAGTGATTGTGGTCCATCTTTATGGTCTGTCTGCTGATATGGATAAAATAGCAGAACTATGTAAGAAGTATAACGTTGCACTAATAGAAGATGCTGCAGAGAGTTTGGGTACTTATTACAAAGGGAAACAAACAGGAACTTTCGGTGATTACGGTATTTTTTCCTTTAATGGAAACAAGATCATCACTACCTCTGGTGGAGGGATGTTAGTTTCAAATAATGAAGAACGCATTGAGAAAACAAGATTTTGGGCTACTCAAAGTAGGGATCAGGCAAGACACTATCAACACAGCGAATTAGGCTTTAATTACCGTATGAGCAATGTGGTTGCTGGTATTGGTAGGGGACAACTTAAAGTTTTAGATCAAAGAGTTAAGAAGAAGAGGCATATTTGTGACTTTTATAAAAGAGAGCTTGGAGAACTTGATGGTGTTGAATTTATGCCTACTAATGAATGGGATGAGCCGAATTATTGGTTAAGTTCGATAACTTTGAATGGTCATGTAAGACCTATAGATGTTATGGATGCTCTTGAAAAAGAAAATATTGAATCGAGACCAATATGGAAGCCGATGCATATGCAACCGTATTTTGAGAAATATGACTTTCTTGGATCTGGTGTCTCTGAGAAGTTGTTTGAGAATGGTGTTTGTTTGCCGTCTGATACGAAGATGACAGTAGAGGATCTAGAAAGAATTGTGGAGATTATTAAAGGATTGTGGATTAAATAATGAAGAATCCCCATGGTGGTATTTATAGAAAGTTTATAAAAAGGCCGATGGATTTAATTCTTGCGTTAATTGCTATTATCATTCTTACTATAATTCCGGTTTTCCCTATAGTAGCTATTCTTGTGAGAATTAAGTTAGGCAGTCCGGTCCTTTTTAAGCAAGAAAGGCCAGGGCTTAATGAAAAGGTTTTTATGATGTATAAGTTTCGAACGATGACAGACCAAAGGGATGAGAATGGAGAGTTGCTTCCTGATAGTGTTAGGTTAACGAAGTTTGGAAGGTTTCTGCGTTCAACGTCTCTTGATGAACTTCCTGAACTTTTTAACATTCTTAAGGGGGATATGTCGATCATAGGTCCAAGACCATTACTGGTTCAGTATTTACCTCTTTATAATGAGGAGCAAAAGAGGCGTCATGAGGTTAGGCCGGGGTTGTCTGGATTGGCTCAGGTAAGTGGTAGAAATGCTATTGGTTGGGAAGATAAGTTTGATCTCGATGTTAGATATGTTGATAGTGTGAGTTTTATTGGTGATTGGAATATTATTTTTTCTACTATTAAAAAGGTTTTTGTTAGAGAAGGCATCAACTCAGAGACCGCAGCGACTATGGAACCATTTAAAGGATCTGAAAAGGGAAGAAATGAACTATGAAAAATAAACTACTCATTATCGGTGCTAGTGGCCACGGCAAAGTTGTCGCTGACATTGCGTTAAATATGAATAAATGGTCGCACATCTCTTTTCTAGATGATGATGAAAGTATAGAATCATCAATGGGAATAAAAGTAATTGGTAAATCAAATGAAGCATTTGAACTTATAAATGATTATGACATTTTTGTTGGTATTGGTAATAATGCCATACGAGAAAAAATACAGGAAGTTCTTGAGACAAAAGGTGCTACCTTACCTGTTTTGATCCACCCTACTGCTATTGTTGGCGAAGAAGTTTGCTTAGCACCCGGGACAGTAGTTATGGCTGGTGCTGTGATAAACTGTTGCACCAGTATCGGTAAGGGCTGCATCATTAATACTGCAACTACAATAGATCACGACAATATCATCGGTGATTATGTTCATGTTTCACCTGGTTCGCATTTGGCTGGGTCAGTGAAGGTTGGTCAACAAACGTGGTTAGGGATTGGTAGCATAGTTAGTAATAATGTAACTATAGACAGTGGATGTATGGTTGGTGCAGGTTCTGTGATTGTCAAAGATATTACTGAAAGCGGGACCTATGTAGGGGTCCCAGCTAGGAGAGTTTAAACAATGAAGATTCTTGTGTTAGCCAACTTTGGTATGGGATTGTATAAATTTAGAAAAGAATTATTAAAAGAATTAATTAGTAATAATAATGATGTATATATCTCCCTACCAAATGATGAGTATGTTCCTAAACTGAAAAATTTGGGTTGTAAATTCATAGAAACCCATCTTGATAGAAGAGGGAAAAATCCATTTACAGATATAAAACTTTTGGTTGAATATATAAAAATAGTAAAGCACATAAAACCAGATGTGGTTTTAACTTACACTATTAAGCCGAATGTTTACGGCGGATTAGCTTGTAGAATAACTAAAACACCTTACATAGCCAATATTACTGGGTTAGGTACTTCGCTAGAAAATAAGGGCTTGCTTCAGAAAATTACACTAATGCTCTATAAAGCTGGTTTAAAAAAAGCAAAGTGTACATTCTTTCAAAACAAGACCAATAAAGCGTTTTTTACTGAAAGTGGTATTGTCGAAAGGAAAACCCAGTTAGTTCCAGGATCAGGAGTTAATCTTAAGACGAACAAATTTGAAGTATATCCCTCTGAAACGGAAAATGTAAAATTCCTATTTATCGGACGGATAATGAAAGCAAAGGGAATAGAAGAATTGTTAGAGGCTGCTCAAAAGATTAAGAACATTTATCCAAATGTCCAATTTGAATTGATAGGAGCTTGTGAAGAAGACTATTCTCAAAAATTAGATGTTTTAAATAAAGCTGGAATAATAAAATATCATGGGCAACAGAATGACGTACACTCGTTTATTAAGAAATCTCACGCAACAATTCTTCCATCTTACCATGAGGGGACGGCGAATGTTCTTCTAGAATCTGCTTCATCGGGAAGACCTGTATTAGCAAGTAGAGTTCCTGGTTGTAAAGAAACGTTTGAGGAAGACGTGAGTGGTCTTGGTTTTGAAGTTAAGAGTGTAGATAGTTTGGTTGACGCAATCATTAAATTTATTCAGTTACCGTATGAAGAAAAGAAAAGAATGGGCTTAGCTGGGCGAAAAAAGATGGAACAAGAGTTTGATAGGAGTATTGTTATCAATGCTTACATTCAAGAATTAAAAATGCTAATGGGTGAGGAGAACAAACATGAACTTATACGAAAGAATAGTTAACCGGGAAGAAAAAATTTCATTAATAGGGCTAGGGTATGTTGGAATGCCTATTGCGGTTGCATTTGCTAAAAAAGTTGATGTAATTGGTTTTGATATTCATAAAGAAAAAATTGAATTATATAAAAACGGTATAGATCCAACAAAAGAGGTTGGTAACGAGGTAATAAAGAGTACAACAGTAGACTTTACTTCAGATGAAGCAAGGATTAGAGAGGCTAAATTTCATATTGTAGCAGTACCAACTCCAGTGAAAGAAGATCGCACCCCAGATTTAACACCGGTCAAATCAGCAAGCCGAACACTAGGTAGAAACTTAACTAAGGGATCTATCGTTGTTTTTGAATCTACTGTATACCCAGGTGTTACAGAGGATATCTGTGTACCAATTTTGGAAAAAGAATCTGGATTAAAGTATGGCGAAGATTTTAAAGTTGGGTATTCACCAGAAAGAATAAATCCTGGTGATCAAGAGCATAGGTTAGAAACTATAATAAAAGTAGTTTCAGGTATGGACGAAGAAACTCTAGATATCATTGCAAGAGTGTATGAGCTGGTGGTAGACGTTGGGGTTTATAAAGCAGAAAGTATAAAGGTAGCTGAAGCTGCTAAAGTTATTGAGAATGCACAACGTGATATTAATATTGCTTTTATGAATGAACTATCCATTATTTTTAATAAAATGGAAATAGATACAAAAGCTGTACTTGAAGCTGCTGGGACAAAATGGAATTTTCTTAAATTCTCCCCTGGGCTGGTTGGTGGTCATTGTATAGGTGTGGACCCATATTATCTAACATACAAAGCAGAGCAGATGGGCTACTATTCGCAGATTATACTTTCAGGAAGAAAAATAAATGATGATATGGGTAAATATGTAGCAGAAAGCACTGTAAAGAAAATGATAAAAGCTAATAAACAAATAAATGGGGCTAAAGTAGCTATCTTTGGCGTTACGTTTAAAGAAAATTGTCCTGATGTTAGAAATACGAAAGTAGTCGACGTAATAAAAGAATTAGAGGAGTACGGAGTAGACGTCAAAGTTGTAGATCCTGCAGCAGATAAGGAAGATCTATGGCGTGAATATAGAATCAATCTTTGTGAAGTAGATGATATAAAAGAGATGGATGCAGTAATCTTTGCCGTTCCACATGATGAATTTAAGGCTATTCAATTGGAAGATGTAAAAGCGATGTTTGGGACAACTGGAGATGTAAATTTAGAAGTTATGAAAGAAGTAGCTGTAACTTCTGAGATTAATATAGATATTGATCGAAAAGATTGTGTACTGATAGATCTCAAAGGAATATTTAATAGAACAGAAGCAAAGGATGCTGGGTTTGTATATTGGAGGTTGTAAAAATGGGATATGAAAATATAAAGTTTCCAGAGGGTAGTACATTCTTAGTTACTGGCTCAGCAGGTTTTATTGGTTCAAATTTAGTAGAAGCCATACTTAAATTAGGATATAAGGTTAGAGGGCTTGATAATTTTTCAACAGGGAAAAAAGAAAATGTAGAAGAGTTTATAGACAATCCTAATTACGAATTTATCGAAGGAGATATTCGTGATCTTGACACATGTATGAGAGCTTGTGATGGGATCGATTATGTTTTGAATCAAGCTGCATGGGGGAGCGTTCCAAGAAGTATTGAGATGCCCTTGTTTTATGAAGAGGTAAATATAAAAGGTACTTTAAATATGATGGAAGCAGGAAGACAAAGTGGCGTGAAGAAATTTGTCTATGCTTCAAGTTCATCAGTGTATGGTGATGAACCCAATCTTCCAAAAAAAGAAGGAAGAGAGGGCAACGTATTGTCACCTTATGCACTGACCAAAAAAGTAGATGAGGAATATGGCAAACTATATACAAAAATGTACGGTCTTGATACTTATGGCATGCGTTATTTTAATGTATTTGGAAGAAGACAAGATCCTAATGGTGCCTATGCAGCCGTTATTCCGAAATTTATTAAACAACTGTTAAATGATGAATCCCCAACTATTAATGGGGATGGGAAGCAAAGTAGAGATTTCACTTACATTGAGAATGTAATTGAGGCCAACTTGAAGGCTTGCAATGCATCCCATGAAGCAGCTGGGCAGGCCTATAATATTGCTTATGGTGGTAGGGAGTATTTGATTGATATCTATACCCACTTATTGAATGCATTAGGAAAGGATATACAGCCTATTTATGGACCTGACCGGAAAGGCGATATTAAACATAGTAACGCTGATATAAGTAATGCTAGAGAACAACTTGATTATGATCCTGAATGGAGTTTTGAGCAAGGGATCGATGCTGCTATACAATGGTATAAGGAGAATTTGTAATGGGATTACTTGAAAGATTATATGATAAATCTCCAATTGGATTTCAAAATATGATGGTATCTCTTTCAGGTTTTCAACGTAATATGAGCCGGTACGGTAAAGCCTATTATGAGTACTTAGATTTTTTGTCTGATTTCGATAAATGGAGTTTGAAGAAAAAAATAGATTATCAAAATGAGGAATTAGTAAGATTCATTAGATATGCTGTAGATAATAGTAAATTTTACAGGGAATTATATAAAGATATTGACATTAATTCCATTAAAACGATAGCAGATCTTAAGAAGTTACCTATAGTAGATAAGGAATTGCTAAGGAAAAATATTGATGATGTTTGTACGATACCACATAAAGGTGCAGTAGAAGGTCATACTGGAGGAACGACAGGAAAGTCGCTAGTTGTATTATTTACACCCGAAGATATGATGAGAAGAATGGCCATGCTGGATCATTTTAAGGATCGAGTAGGTTTTGTACATCGAAAAATGAAACGCGCGACTTTTAATGGTAAACATATCATTCCTCCAAATCAAAAGAAGAAAGTCTTTTGGCGCTATAATAAGGCTTGTAAACAAATGATCTATTCCTCATTCCATCTAACTGAAGAGAATATGCAATATTATGTCGAATCTTTAAATAAGTTTAAACCTCAAGCATTAGATGGTTTTTTTATGTCAATATGTGATATAGCTGGGTATATTGAACGCCATAGCATTAAGTTGGAATTTACACCAACTGCTATTTTTCCCACATCAGAAACTTTAACCGAATCAGGGCGGCAACTACTTGAACGAGTATTTAAATGCAAGGTTTACGATCAATATGCTTCAAGTGAAGGTGCGCCGTTTGTTACAGAGTGTAAAAGTCAAGTATTGCATATGGAACTGGCTTCCGGTGTATTTGAGCACTTTGAATGTGATAGTGATGAAGTATTAGTTACAAGTTATACAACCCATGGTACACCTTTAATTCGTTATCGTATTGGTGATTCTATAGTCTTGGATGATAAGAATGACAAATGTGAATGTGGTATAGAATCCCATACGGTTAAGGAGATTGAAGGTCGTAAATTAGACTTTTTATATACAGCTGAAGGTGCAAAAATCAATGGAGGAAATGTTGCGAATTTATTTAAAAATATGCCAAATGCATTGATTAGAGCTCAAACTATTCAGGAGAAAATTGATGAAATTACAATAAAACTCGAAGTAGATGAGAACCTTTATAAATCAGAGTATGATGACTTATTGAGGGATGAGTTTGTTCATAAGTTTGGAACCAATACCAAAATCATAATTGAACATGTTGATGAAATTCCACGAGAAAAAAGTGGGAAATTTAGATTAATTAAAAATAGTGTTAAGAAATAGGGAGGGGATTTTGTTGGGACCGGTTAGAGTATTACATGTAGTTAGTACAATGAATTTCGCTGGAATAGAGACCCTTCTAATTAATTTATATAGAAATATTGACCGTAATAAATTGCAGTTCGATTTCTTAATTCACTCTTCTGAAAAAAACGACTATGAAGATGAAATATTGTCACTAGGTGGAAAAATATTTAGGGTGAAAAAATTAAATGTATTTAATAAAAAAGGTTATGAAAATTGTTTATATGAATTTTTTATTAACCATCCTGAATATCAGATTATTCATTCTCACTTAAATACTTTTAGTAAACATGTTCTAAAAGCTGCTTCGAGGGCAGGAGTTAAGCACAAAATAGCGCATTCTCACATTTCTTTCCCTGGAATGAGTTTCAAGACTATAATAAAGTCCATTTCAAAGTTTAACATAAATAAGTATACTGACTATAGGTTTGCCTGTTCTAAAGATGCTGCAAAATGGGTTTTTGGTAAAACAAATAACGTACATCTTTTCAACAATGCAATAGATTCAAAAAACTTTGTTTATAATTCAGGGGATAGAAGTAAAGTTAGAGAGAAACTGAATGTATCGTCAGATACACTACTGATAGGTAATGTGGGAAGATTTAACCCTCAAAAGAATCATTCCTTAATTATAGATGTTTTTGCAGAATTAAATAAAAAAGATGAAAATTCTAAGCTCCTTTTGATCGGTGAAGGGGAATTGAAAAATAAAATAAAGCTAAAGGTAGAAAAATTAGGTCTGTCAAAAAAAGTTATATTTTTAGGGGTAACCAAAGACGTAAACAAATATTTACAAGCTATGGATATCTTTTTGTTTCCTTCACTTTATGAGGGATTAGGAATAGTTTCTATTGAAGCACAAGCTTCTGGTCTAAGAACAATTGTATCAGACACTGTTCCTATTGAAACTAAGGTTACTGACCTAATAGAGTATTATTCATTAAGAGATTCAATTGATTCATGGGTTAATGCTATTTTAGACTTTAATAATACTTATGAAAGAAAAAACATGTATTCCATTATAAAAGAAGCAGGATATGATTTGCCTGAAAATACTAAATGGATAGAACGGTTTTATCTAGAATTATAATTTTTAAAAACACATTAAATTTACTCAATATATATACATTTTACTTTGCAACTTCTGTTTCGTTAGGAGTTTAGGACCTTCGGATAAGTTATTTAGAATTGGGGCGTTCCAAGTGGATAATAGAATTAAGGTATTACACTATACACCTGGGTTTGATCATGGTGGAATAGAGTCAAGACTAATAGATTGGTATAAAAATATAGATAGAAATATGGTTCAATTTGATTTAATAAAATTAACAACAGCTGATGATAATAATCAGTTAATAAGAGATTTTAAGGATCTTGGAGGTAAGGTCTTTACTTTACCTCAATTTTCATTTGAATCTATAAAACCATTTATGAGAGGTTTAAGAGATTTTTTTGAACATAATAATGATTATGATGTAATACACTGCCATTCTCCACTGTCAGGTTCTTTTGTACTTCGAGAAGCGAAAAAATATAATATACCAGTAAGGATTATGCATTCAAGAACTACACAGTTTGACCCTGGTAGTAAACTTTTACCTATAAGGAAGTATCTAAAGAATAGGTCTAATAAATATGCTACACATTTTTTTGCTTGCTCTAAGGAAGCTGGAGAATGGCAATTTGGAAAGAAAAACGTGAACGATGGAAATGTAAAGATTATAAAGAATGGAATACAGAGTGAAAAATTTATATTTAATGAAGAAATTAGACAAAAAACACGTCAAGCCCTCAAATTAAATAAGACCTTTACAATTGGACATATTGGCAGATTTTCTAGTGTAAAGAATCACACCTTTCTAATAGATGTATTTAAGGAAATTACACGCAGGTATGAAGATTCAAAGTTATTGCTCATAGGTGATGGTCCGGAGGAATTTAATATAAAACAAAAAGTACGTAACTTAAATATAGATGATAAAGTTATATTCTTGGGTAGACAAAAAGAAGTTGAAAATTACTTGCATAGTATGGATGTATTTATATTCCCATCTATATTTGAGGGTTTTGGAACAGTTGCAATTGAGGCTCAAGCTTCAGGATTAGAATGCATTGTATCAAAAGGAGTACCTTTTTCAGTTGATGTTTCTAATTTAATAAATCATTTGCCGCTTTCTGCTGGTCCTGAAGAGTGGGCAGAAATAATTTTGCAATTTAGAGAAGGTTATAAAAGGAGAAACATGTATGAGGTAATAGTAAAAGCTGGTTTTGATGCAAAATATACTGCAAAATTATTAGAAAGCTTTTATATAAGTGAATCTGAATCAAAACGTATATAATTTCCTATGTTAATTAGTGGACGACAAAGTATATTGATTTGCATACTAGAATAACTGTAACTATTTTCTAGGAGTGATTTTTTGTTAAAATTTTTGTATGCTCTTAACTTTTCACTTGTAAGAAAAAAAACAAGTGGTAATTTTTTGTGGACAATAAAGTATATTTTCCTTAGAAAAGTAGCAAATATATTCGTGAAATTTTATTACAAATTCCCTTATAAAAAAATAGGAATAAATAAAACAATCAAGAGAGAGAAAAAGTATATAGTTTCACTTACAACTTTTCCTGGTCGGATTAATGTTGTTTGGATAGCTATAGAATCCTTATTGAGACAAAGGTTTAAACCGGACGAAATTATTCTTTGGTTAGCAAAAGAACAGTTCAATGGATTAGAAGACATTCCAATTGAAATTATTAAACAACAAGAAAGAGGGTTAACGATCCGATTCTGTGACGATTTACGTTCTCATAAAAAGTACTATTATGCTTTTAAAGAATTTTCCGAGGACGTTATTATTACAGTTGATGACGATGTTATTTATCCCAATAATACTTTAGAAGTTTTAGTTGGTTTACACAAGAAGCACCCTAATTGTATTTGTAGTAATAGGGCGCATGTGATAACAAAGAAGGAAGATAATCTAATTGATTCTTACAATAGGTGGGTTAATAATCCAAGAGGTTTTCAAGGACCCTCAAAATTGTTGTGTCCTACAGGAGTTAGTGGAGTACTCTATCCCCCAAACTCTGTAGATAGGGAAATTTTCAACAAAGAAAGCATAAAAAATTTATGTTTCTATGCAGATGATCTTTGGCTAAAAATAATGTCATTAAAAAAAGGTACACATGTTGTAAAATCAGCCTCATTTCCTGATGATTTATTTACAATTGAATCTAGTCAAAATGAATCATTGGGCAGTATAAATGTTGCAGAAAATAAGAATGATGAACAACTACAAGCCATTTTAAGAAAATATGATATATCCCTATAAAAAGCACTAATTAACCGATTTGAATTTTTTTTCTTCATTTTTTATAAAAATTTATTTTTAGCATTCGTAGTTTATAGTTTATGTAAAAGATGTCTTACATTTTTTATGGACTTGATAAAAAATGATCTACACTAACTAGAGCCATAAAAATAATAAAGGGATAGATAAAATGACTTTATTTTTCATTCTAAGTTTTTTAAATGTAATTTTATATCTTATCAATAATGAGTTAGGCTTAATGTTTACATTAATTTCCGTTTTAATTATATTCTTTAAAAGCGACCAGGGGCTACTAAATAAATTTTTACCAGCTTTTATTTTCACATCTGCATTTTATAATTTAAGTGTAATCTTTGTTTTTTCATTTATGGAATTATTATTATTCTTATATATAGCTTTAGGATTAATAATCATTCTTTACAAAGACTATCGTATTAATTTTTACTTGCTATTTTTATCCACCCTATCAATATCTTTTTTAATAATAGGGGTATTACTCTCTTTAAATCCATTTGAAACATTCATAAATATTTTAAATCTAATAGTATTGATAATGGTTATCTTTATTACAAGTACATTAGTTGGTAATATTAAACAAAGTTTTAATATTAAAAATATGATTAATATGTATATTTTAGTTTGTATCTCATTGTCAATAGGCTTAATTTTCCAATTTTCAATGCATTTATTCAGTATAGATTTTGGCCAAATTTTTTATTATAAAGACAGGATAATTTTTAACCTTTACTTTATTTCTAAGAGCACACTCTCTGCATTTATTAGTAGTGGTGCAATAATAATATTAATTAGATTGTATAAAAACTTAAGGTTAAAATACTTATTGATATTATTAATTTTATTATGTGGGAATATTATTAATACATCCCGAACAGGAATTGTAGTCATGATTGTTATTTTTAGTTTGTATGTTATTTTTAATACAAAATATATTTTTAAAAATTATAAAACCTCTATATTAATACTATCAGTTATACTTGTATTTTCAGTTTCTGCTAATCTGTTGCTATCAAGTAGAACATCTAGTCTTTTTGATGATAATGGTAGATTTGATTTAATTATACAATCAAAAGAGGTTTTGAAAGATAACTTTTTCTTAGGTATAGGTTCTAGTTGGGCAGATTTACAAGAGTATGGGATATTTATAGAGCTTCATAATTTTGTTTTACAATACCTACTACAAATGGGTGTAATAGTTATCGTTTCATTAATACTATTATTAATATATGTTGGTCATAAACTTAAAAACTCAGAATTCATATATGTATTTTTATTTATCTGTTTAATAGGTAATTTTTATACGTACTGGCATAATTCTTTGTTTATTAATGTATTAATAATACTTGGTATTTTATGTGCAAGAAAAAACTATAAATATCTTTAATTTTTTTATACATGTCTTAAATGATTACTTTCAACAAAAAGATATTTTTTAACTAGTAAAAAGGATAAAGAAGGTTGGATATGAAGGACTCATTAATAAAAAAGTTCTTAAAGTTTTCATATGGTAGCTGGGTAGGAATAATATTAGGTGTATTCAATACTATGTTAGCTACTAGACTGTTACAACCAGATGCTTTTGGTAAGGCATCTATGTTCGATCTGTTTATACAAGTTGGTATGATTTTAGCGATCTTTGGAACCGACCAAGCATTTGTTCGCTTATTTTACGAAGAGCAAAGTAATAAACGGGGAGCTTTGTTATATAATTGTCTACGCATACCAATAATAATAGCTATTGTAATGATTGGATTTGTTATTATATTCTATCAGCCAATAAGTTTATTTTTGTTTGGAAAAGAAAGCTTGTCATTGGCATTCATAATTTCTATTGGAATATTAACTCAACTTTTATTTCGGTTCGGCCAATTAGTTATCAGAATGCAGCAAAAAGGAAATCTGTACTCATTGCTACAAATTTTTCAAAAGTTATTTAATATTATTCTAATTTTAATTTTCTTTTGGTTGTTAGGTTCAACATTTGAAGTTCTTATATTTTCTAAATTTTTAGCGCTACTTTTAGTCGCTAGTATCGCAATATATTTTGGCAAGCAATATTGGTCCATTAGTAATTTGAAAATAAGAAACGTTGAGCATTCCCGAAAAGAGATATTAAAACTTAGTGCACCATTTGTATTAACTACTTTTATCTCTTGGTTATTTGAAGGATTTGATAAAATAGCACTACGTCATTGGAGTACATTTGATGAATTAGGACTATATTCAGCCTCTATGCGTTTAGTGGCTTTAGTTTTAGTACTTGGGACGACCTTTTCAACCTTTTGGACTCCAGTCGCCTATGAACGTTTTAAGCATCAACCTGAGAAGAAGGAATTCTTTAGATATATATCAATCATTGTTTCGTTTGCTATGTTTTTTGTTGCAATTGTATGCATTGCTGCAAAGGATTTAATTGTTATTTTGTTAGGAAGTGATTATCAGAGCGCAGCAAAGATCATGCCCTTTTTAGTATTTATGCCGATTCTTTATACTATCTCTGAGACAACTGTAATGGGTATTAACTTTTATAAGAAGGTTAATTGGCATATATTGATTGCAGGAATAGCATGTGGTATTAATATCCTAGGAAATTGGCTCCTTGTTCCGAACTTCGGTGCAATTGGTGCTTCTGTGGCTACAGCATTTTCTTATATAATTTTCTTCACACTACGAACATCTATTTCTTTAAGATTTTTTAAGGTAAAATATCCATTAGTACGAATCTATACTATGATTATTATTTCATCAGTGTATTCGACTGGAACGATTATTAATGGAAGTTTTTGGGGTAATATACTATTAGGTCTTATTAGTTTAAGTGTATTAGTTTTGATATTTTATAAAGATCTTATATATATTATAAAAAATAGACGAGTGTTACTAGACTCATAGTAAATGAAGAAGATTATTTAAAGCCTTTAATTGATAAAAGATCTTATTAAATTTATGTCTATTCCGACAATCTTTTTGATTACCATTACTTATAATGAGTTAACACAGTTCAGTTCAATAGCTCCAATTGATTAAAAACTGTTAGGGGTGCTTGAATGATGAAGAGGGAAGGCAACTTTATAGTGGGTATGTATTGGGGAACACTGCTAAGTATTCCACTTTGGGTTTCATTTTTCGGGTGGGTGAAGTTAGTGAAAGGCTTTTTCTATTAAACTATTTTTAAATAAGTTCGTTATAGCATGTTAATTTAAAAGAAGACCTGCATCGTACACAACATTGTGTGTGACGCAGGTCTTTTTTTAGTGGTTATTTATTCTTTATCAAAAAGAACGTAATTGAAATTTTAATCCTTTTATAGAATTTTTTAACTATTAAAACCAGGATAAGGATAGTATTAAATAGTCCAAAAGTAACCGATTATAAAAGAGAAGAAATACTAATTATTTGATGGGGGAATCAACAATATGCACAAACAAACTTCAAGGAAAAAGTGGATGGCAAAACTATTAATCTTGCTGTTACTCCTAACCACAGCACCGCTAATAGGCAATACTGCTTCTGCTACAAGTCAAGATTATTTGTACTTCTCAAGCGATACAATCTTATCAGCCATCGAGACGGTTGATAAAACAGTGGTGATTTCACCAAATGTCACGTTGACGATACAATCTGGATCAGACTACGTGATTAATGGGAATCTGATTATTTATGGGGAAGTAAAGAATACCGGTAAGCTTACCGTGAATGGTGAGATTTATGCCAATAATTATAATAATTTTATGTTTGGTGACTCTTCGAATCCGGCTGGTAAGCTCTCGAATTCAGGAAGCTTGAGAGTACAGTCGTTAAAAGTCACAACCGATTATCCTGATCCACTGTTCGATTATACGGGTCCCGAGGATCAGTCTAGTGTTGGCAGCAGCAGTAACGAGGTGACCGGTGTTTCGTTTCCGGGCTTACCTTATGATGTGAGTGGTCCTTTAAATGGAGGGGGAGCATTAGTCAAAGAGGATGGTACCTTTCGTGAGCGCATTGTGCTGCAGGAGGGATTGAATGAGATTACGGGGACAGTCACAGACCCTTTTGGGAATACTGTGACAAAGAATATGACAATTAATCATGAAAAATGAATATATATGGAACCGTTGGTTGTAGAGGGAACGACTCCAACTGCAGGCACGTCCAATGTTTCACTTGATACAGACATAAGCATTACATACAATGAACCAATACAAGAAGGCTCTCATTATTTTGATATTTTCATAGATGATGAAGGACGATGAATGTATTCTACCAGTATAGAGAATAATACGTTATTCATTAAACCGGAAAACGGCATGACTTATACGGTCAGGGTTTTTCAGAATGGCGTGATGGATATGAGTGGAAATAGCCCGGATGAATTGTTCGTGTTTAGTTTCACTACAGAGAAAGACATGATACCAACCGAAGCTCCTCGAGTTGATGAAGTCACAGATCAGGCGACTGCGTTGACCGGTATTGCGGAAATGGATTCGACGATCAAGGTTCAAAGCGGCTGGAAGTGTAATCGGCAAAGGAAAAGTGGGTTCTGAAGGGACTTATCGGGTTGGGATTCCAACGCAGAAAGCAGGGACACTGTTAGAAGTAACGGCCACCGATCATGGAGGGAATAGCAGCCAGGTCACCCAAGTGACGGTGAAAGATACTACGGCTCCTATGGCTCCGACTGTAGATGCCGTAACAGATCAGTCCACCAGTGCTAGAAAAGCCGAAGTGGATTCAATGATCAAGGTAAAGACCGGTGGCACTGAAATCGACAAGGCAAAAGTGGGTGCTGACGGAAGTTATCATGTTACGATTCCAAAGCAGAAGGCAGGGACCCTTTTAGAAGTATCCTCTACAGACCAAGCGGGTAATGAGAGTGGGGGCACTATGGTTACGGTGAAGGATCTTACTGGCCCATCTGCTTCCATAGTGGATGAGGTCACCGATCAATCCACTTCTGTAACAGGAAAGTCCGAGGCTGGTTCTGTTATCAAGGTGAGAACTGGGGGAAGTGAGATAGGTATGGGAAAAGCGAACTCCGAAGGGACCTTTGCTGTAACGATTTCAAAGCAGCAGGCAGGAAAAGTCCTGGATGTAACAGCTACGGATCAGGCAGGAAATAAAAGTGACGTCACCAAGGTGACCGTAAAGGATAGAACGGCTCCACCGGCTCCAAGTGTGGATGCAGTGACGGATGGATCGACTACTGTAAACGGAAAAGCAGAAATGGCTTCGACGATCAAGGTGAGGGTCGATGGAAATGAAATCGGCACATCCACGACGGATTCAGCAGGGACCTATCGTGTTGCGGTTCCTAGACAGCAGGCAGGAAAAGTGATGGAGGTAATCGCGATAGACGAGACTCTTTTCCTAATGTAGGTTACATATTTCATATCAATCTTTTCTGCCATACTGAACCGGACTCGGAAGCTGCTGTTTCGCCGAGTCGTTGACATCTCTTTTCTTCTTAATTTTCCATTCAGTCAGAGAACCTATTGGAAAAACGTTTAATATGCCTAAGGTCGCTTGTCCCCATTCAAAAGCTATTTTCATCACCAATGCCAACGACTCTCCCCATACTTCCCAGCCTCCACAAAATAAGACTTCACCGAAGTATACCCAATACGATAAAACCCTTCATCAGGCTTCCAGATCCGGTAAGCATCCAAACTCTTAGTATATTCATCAGAGAGATCGTCAGGCACGGGATATGTGTCGTCGTACTCCAAATGCTCAAACTCTTGAACTGGGAGGTAATAGAGGGCAGATTGTATGGTCCCGTCTTCAACCAGCTTTTTCAAGGCTTTCCCCGAAGTGGCATGGTCTTTGTGAGGATCGTTGTAGGTTAACGCATGATGTCTGGCTTCAGGATATCGTTCATTCATTTCTTTCATGATCTCGATGACATCATCTTCCTTGATTTCGCCATCGGGTAGGTCATATACGAAAACGTTCTCTGGCTCGACTCCCAATTCTTCAACGGATTTCTTAAATTCCATCACCCGTGAGTCACCGAACTCTTCTTTAGAAATAGGTGGCAAATTTTTTTCTCGTAAGTTTTCGTTGACTTTATTAATGGATTGGCTGGCTTCACCGTGTGATAGCAGCACCACGGCTACTTCATTTCCCTTGTCGATTTGACGAAGGATGGAAGGGCCTAAACTGAGGGTTTCATCGTCTGCGTGTGGAGCATAATAAACGGATGTTTCCGGTTCTTTTTCAAAAAGGGTACAAGCGCTTAGTGATGCAGATAGTAAAAAAATGAGAGATAGATAGACAACTCGCATGTGTACCTCCAGGTGAGAAAAATAGTTAAATCTTTACTAATTGATTCTATCAAAGTTTTGGGGGCTGGTGTATACTTTCATAGTAGGAAAGTAAAGAACGTGAAGTGAAAGGAACGGAGTATGGAACAAGTTCAACCAACAGAGAAACAGGTACAAGTAAAAAAGAAAAAAAGAGTCTATTCCCTTGATATGCTGAGAGGGATTATTGTAGCATTATCCGTGTTTTTAAGCACGATTCCTTATGGTAAAGTGGACTATCCTTATTTCCGTCATGCGGATTGGTATGGGGTCACTTTGATTGATATCATTTTACCGACGTTCATCACCATTTTTGGTGTGAGTATGGCGATTGCGTATCAGCGAGGGGTGAAATGGGAGAAGATTTTAAAGCGGACCGTTCGATTGATCGTGTACGGCATCATTTTTACAATCATTGTGGAATGGACGTTGGATTTCCCGACTATCCGACTGACCGGTGTATTACAGATGTTCGCCCTTCTGGGAATTGTTACGGTGGCGATCACCAAGTTTGTACAATCTCCTTGGAAGTTGATGATGATTGCTTTGTTGGTGTCTTCTGTATATGGGGGGCTCATTCTCTATACAGGTCAATCCTGTGAAGGCGGATTGCCTCAGCCGGAATGTAATCCTTCACACGTGATTGATAGTGCGGTGTTTGGGGAAAGTCATTTATACCATCATGGCGAGCGGGGGTATGACCCTGAAGGGCTGGTCACCAGTTTGTCTGCCTTATCGAATGTCCTCTTCGGATATGCGTTTGGACGATTAATATTGACCCGTAAAGAGACAGGAGCATGGCGGGAGTTATTAGGGATAGGTGTCCTATTGATTGCCGTTTCTCTCGCTTGGGATCATTTCCTGCCCTATAACAAACGTTTATGGACGCCTGCGTTTGCTCTATTGGCAGCTGGATTCGCAGCTAGTATGCTATCGATTCTTTATCTAATATTCGATAAACGAAAAGTAGACGCCAAAGAGACGGCGCTTAAGCCGGTTGTTTGGTTCCTGGAAGCGTATGGACGGAATAGCTTCTTGATCTATTTCGGTAAATTTATGCTCGGTTCTGTGCTGATCCATCTCTCAGTCACGGATGACGGTATAGAAAAATCGCTTTCCAGGGTTATCAATGAATGGGTGGCAACGTTTGCCCCTCATCCCCAGCTGGCTTATGGCTTATTGAACCTGATTTTCTGGACAATCGTTGCATTTGTCTGTCATAGGAAAAAGTGGTATTTGAAAGTATAAATGAAAGAAGGTCTGTCCCTCTCATTGAGGGACGGACCTTCTTCTATTTCTGATTTAAAGTCTTTTCAAATATAAGGCTGGCATAGGTTCTTGTGTATTTCAGAATGGTTTCTCCAACCTCTTCAGCCGGAGAATCAAATAAAGGTTGGAACAGCTCTTTATTGCTCTCTGTACCGAATGCGTCGATAAAACGGTACGTTAATCGAAGTTCTGTGAAGGTCGTCGTAAAGTATATTTCCAATTGTGTGATGAGATCATAATTGGATTCTTCACTCTTGATCTGCTCGTGATAAAGGGGGATTAGTTCATCCATTCCATTTTCAATGCGCACTTGAGCGCGATTCATAAGCTGTGAAACACCGTCTAGGTTAGGATATTTTTCATTTAACAAAAGTGGCTGCAGAATTCCATGAAGGGCTTTTGTCGTTTCAACCTGAAATACAATGGCCTTCATCAAGTTAGGGGTGTATTCATCCTCTGTTGGTGAGCTTTTCATCATTTGAAGGAAATGATTATTTATTTCTTCTCGAAGCTTGTCCTTATCTAGATGTATAACTAGTTTCTTAAAGATGGTAGCAACTGATTGTGTGAGGGACTCCATGGGTTATGTGCCTTCTTTCTTATGTAAGGTTTGAAACTTGCTACTATTCTACCATTAAAATACAGAAAATTCTATATATTATTCTGTGTAAAAAAACGCGCTCTGAATAGAACGCGTACTCTACGGATTATTGGTTGCCTTCAAGGACTGCCCAAATGTCCTTCTCTACATTAGGCTGAATGGCTTTGATTCCGCCAAGGATCTTTACATCATAAGTGTAATCAACCATCAGATCTTTGATTGCTGGATGTAATCTGTCCGGGGGAGTCAATAATAAAGGCTCACCGATATGTGCTGCAAGGGAGGAACCTGTTAACGCATCGGCAAATTGAGTCCCGGTTGCAAAGAACACAGAACCAGTATGGACGTTGAAATTCTGAATGATGCTGGCGTTCGTTTCATAGCGATTCATACCGTAAATTCTTGTTGGATGGTTTAATTTAGTCATGACGGACTGACTGATGACACCTGTTCCCCCAATGACGTAGTTTTTCTTATATGTGTTCGCTTGAGCAAGGGTGGAAGCAGGGATTATGTCCTTCTCGGATAACAGAATCGGATAGCCCTCTTGTGCAGCGATGGAAGCAATGGAAAGGGCATCAGGGTAGTTCTTTCCACTTACGACAACCGCTGCCTCATGATTGGGAAGAGACTTAGAAATGGCAACGGCTGTCTCATAACGATTGTTTCCGCTGATACGGTTAACAGAAACCCCCAAATCTTTAATTTCCTCTACTACGTTATCAGATATCACGCCTGCGCCCCCAAGGATGGTTACTTTTTCGACATCCAATTCTTCAATTCCTTTTTTGGCTGAAGAATGCAGAGTTTGCTTGGAGGTTAATAGAATGGGAGCACCCTTATGGTAAGCAAGCGGTGCTCCGGCCAGGGCATCAGGATAATTGGTCCCGGTAGCTAAAATCATTTCATCACTACCTGAATCCCACCCCTTTAATGCAACTTGAAGAGCCGTTTCATAGCGATCTGCACCGTAAATCCGTTCTACATTAGGCTCGAAATAGAATTGGAAGACCAACAAGACATATTCTTTATCCACTCCTAAATCACTTTTATTCTTAACAGAAACATAATAAGTTCCTGAAGTGGATGGGTAAAGGGCAGCATACCCTTCTTCATCATTAACAAAGAATTCATGTGGTTCAACGGCAACTTTGTTTTCATCATATAAAATGATGTCCAATGGGATATTTGCCGTCTCCTGCAAAAACGAACCGTATAAATACAATGGAATGTCGGAATCTAACTCTACTTTATACATATCGACATCATCTACTGGAAGTGTTCCTTTTACATAGGTCGGTTCGACAATATCACCGGCCATGATGTTATTTGCCGCGTCGAACGTATTGTTTGGTTCTTCTTCTGATAATAATTTTTCCTCTTCATCACCTAAAATCTCCACTTTTTGTTGTAGTGTAGCTGCAGGATTTTCTGCGAATACGGACGCACTAAATAAGCTGGATGCCAGCAAGGCGTATCCAACCGAAATAATAAACCCCTTTTTCATCTTTTTCCCCCATTTAGATATTCTCTCTATTTTTGTTAAATCTTTACCATCTCATTTTAACACACTGTAAATGGCTAGTTTAAGAGAATATGAAAAAAACGCGCCCTTCACGAGAGCGCGTTCAGCATTATTCATTTCCTTCTAAAATGGACCAAATCTCGTTCTCGACTTTTGGCTGGATCGCTTTCTCTCCACCAAGGATCGTCGCCCCGAATGTATAATCCACCATCAAGTCCCTGATTTCAGGATGTAACTCATATGGTGTGGTCAGTAACAATGGCTCTCCCCAATTAGCTGCAAGAACAGAACCAGTTAACGCATCCGCGAATTGAGTACCGGTAGCAACGAAGACGAAGGTGGTAGGAACGTAGAAATCGCGAATGATATTTGCATTCGTTTCATAGCGATTTTTCCCTGCAATCCTCGTTGGGTCGTTCAGCTTTCTGGAAACTGCATTACTGATGACACCTGTCCCTCCAATAACATAGTTCATTTCATATGTCTTCGCCTGTGTCAGCGTTGCGGCAGGAATACTATCTTTATCAGATAAGAGAATAGGATATCCGTTTTGTGCTGCAATGGACGCAATGGATAGTGCATCTGGATAGTTCTTTCCGTTGACGACTACGGCTGCGTCATTATTTGGCAGCTTTTTAGAGATGGCTACGGCCGTTTCATAGCGATCTTTCCCATTGATGCGTGTAACGGAGACATCCAAAGCTCTTAATTCCTTCACTACTTGATCCGAAATGACGCCCGCCCCACCAAGGATCGTCACCTTATTGACACCTAATTCAAAAATGGCTTCCTCCACTGATGGATGAAGGGAACCCTTCGTAGTTAATAGAATAGGAGCGTCTTTATGATAAGCAAGCGGTGCACCGGCCAAAGCATCAGGGAAATTGCTTCCTGTAGCTAAAATGATTTCATCTGTTCCGTATCCCCAACCCTGTAAAGCAATTTCGAGAGCGGTCTCATACCGGTCTTTACCAAATATCCGGTCTACGTAAGACTCAAATAAGAATTGTGACGCAACGACTACATACTCTTCCCCAGTGGCCGAATTCGTCTTATCCTTTATAGACATATAATAAGTACCAGGAGTAACAGTGTAATCGGCTATTAATCCATCTGTCAGATTTGTGCTCATTTCATTTGGTTCAATCACATTTTTGTTCTCATCATAAAGAGTGACATCTAATAGAATCCCAGGGTTTTCATCCCATGATCCTCCGTATATAATCAATGGATCTTCAGTGTCGACTTGAAACTTATACATATCTACATCATTTAGAGGGAAGGTCCCTTTTATGGCATCCTCAAGAGAAATTTCATTGGAACTGGCAAACGAATTGTTAGGCTCTTCCTCGACGAAGAAACCTTCACGATCGTACCCTAAAAGCTCCATCTTTTGTTGGGAAGGGCTTTCTGCTAGGACAGATGTGCTGAATAAACTTGAAGCAAGTAACGCTGAACCCACTGAAGCAATAAACCACTTTTTCATCTTTCTTTCCCCCGATTGTTATGTTCTTTCTATTTTTAGATAAAACTGTACTAAAGCTGATGTCATTGGTACTCCCATACCAATTTTCATAACATCTAGAATAGTATAATAGCGTTTTGAACGTTTGACTAGATAGTTGCAAATAAATATTTTTCGCCCTTTTTTGACATGAATGGAAGGTAATTCAGGAAGGGTGATTAGGGTGAAAATTAAGGATATTTTACATTTTAATGACCGAATAGAATCGTGTTGTGAATTTTGCTATACTTACAAGAGTGAAAAAATAAAGAATAACTCTCCATACTGAAAGGGGAACAACATAAATGAGCAAGATCCTTGTTACAGGCGGGGCCGGATTTATCGGCTCTCATATTGTAGAAGATTTGTTAAACAATAACGAAACAGTGGTAGTGATAGATAATTTCTCAATGGGTTCAATCGATAACCTGCCGAAGGACGATAACTTAACAGTGGTAGAAGGAGATATTTCTTCTAAAGAAACCATTCAAACGTTATTTCAACAACACCAATTCAAAAAAATCTTCCATTTAGGGGCGATTGCCAGTGTAGCGGCTTCAGTAGAAGATCCCCTTCATACACATCAAACCAACTTGGAAGCCACCTTATACTTATTGGAAGAAGCCCGGAAACAAGGAGGTTTGGAGCGTTTTGTTTTCGCTTCGTCTGCAGCGGTTTACGGAGATGAGCAAACACTTCCCAAGAAAGAAACATCGACGATCAGACCATTGACGCCTTATGCCATCGATAAATTTGCCTCAGAGCAATATGTGCTGGCATTCAGCCGCTTGTATGATATACCTACAACGGCGGTTCGATTCTTCAACGTCTTTGGAAACAGACAAAATCCATCTTCACCATACTCTGGTGTCGTATCGATCTTAACGGACAAGTTCAAGCAGTTAGTAAACAAGAAAGAAACCAACTTCACATTATATGGAGATGGAGAACAAACCAGAGACTTCATTTATGTAAAAGATGTTGTTCAAGCAAATCTTCTCGTTTCAGAATCAAAAGAGGCCATCGGCAGGGTATTCAACGTTGGCACTGGGGAATCGACAAGTTTAAACGAATTGATTGGCATGTATGAAGAGATTACGAATACAAAGCTTCCTATCGAACAACTGGAAGAGCGTTCAGGAGATATTAAAGAATCCTACTCTGATATTTCTGAGCTTAAATCTTTAGGGTTCGATCCAAAGTTCACTATGAGAGAAGGACTTTTGGAGTATTGGAATAAAGAAAACGAATAACGAAAAATGCCCGTTTCTACTGCAGAAACGGGCATTTTTGTGTCGTTTACAGGAAGGGATATTACAAAAAAGGGGTAAATATGACGAATTTTGTTACATAACTGTAAAATTATTTTGAAAATTTTAATGATAAGATTGTTTTTGTAGATTTATAGAGAAGGGGAATTGAGAAATGTCTAATTATCGCAAACCTGTATCTATTACTTTCGTCACGGTAGTAAGTTTCATGTTCCTATTATTTTTCCAGAACCCTGCATCAGCTGCAGGTACACAGATAGATCGAGTAAGTGGTGTAGACCGGTATGAAACGGCAGTTAAAGTATCCAGGCAAGGGTGGAGCAGTGGTGCAAAGACCGTCGTCATCGCAGTGGGAAATAATTTTCCGGATGCGTTAGCAGGCGCACCGTTAGCGGACAAATATAATGCGCCTATCTTATTAGTAACAAAAGATAGCGTTCCGTATAGTGTGAAACAAGAATTAAAACGATTAAAGCCAAGTAAAGCATACATATTAGGTGGAAGTTCTGTCATTTCATCCTCAGTCGAAGCTCAGCTTAAGAGTTTAGGGATTACCGCTACAAGGGTGGCAGGGGAAAACAGATATGAAACAGCGGCGAAAATCGCTGCATTAGTAGGTGGATCACAAGCCATTGTTACATATGGAAGGGATTTCCCGGACAGTCTGGCGGTTGCACCTGTTGCTGCAAGTAAATCAATGCCGATTCTTTTAACAGAAAAGAACCATGTCCCTGAAGAGACACAGAAAGCATTAAGTAAATATAGTTCCTCTATTCTTGTAGGAGGTACAGGCGTGGTAAGTGACAGCGTCAAGAATCAATTACCACGAGCAACCCGTATTTCAGGGAAAGACCGATATGATACGGCAGCAAAAGTCGCCGAGAAATATTACTCATCTTCAAATAGTACAGTGATTGCCACAGGCGAAAGCTATGCAGATGCGTTGACGGGATCTGTCCTTGCAGCCAAGAAAGGTTCACCTGTTATGCTGGTTCAATCCAATAATGTCCCATCGTCTGTGAAGTCAACAGTTGATAAATTGGGTATTAATCAGTTTACGATCATTGGCGGGACGTCCGTGATTTCTGAGAAAGCCCAAAGTCTATTTGGTTTTGATACAGATGGTTTAATCAAGACGGCGAAACAGTATATTGGGACACCTTATAAATGGGGTGGAACGACTCCAAGTGGTTTTGATTGCAGTGGCTATTTAAATTATGTATATGATAAATATGATATTGATCTGCCTAGAACGACATCGGACATCTGGAATTTTGGAAGCCGGTCAAGCTCTCCCGCAGTCGGGGATATTGTCATGTTTGAAACGTACAAGCCCGGCCCGTCACATGGTGGAATCTATATTGGAAACAACCAGTTCATCCATGCTGGTAATGATGGAGTAGAAATCACAAGTATGAGTAACGTATATTGGAAGCCTCGTTATCTGGGCGCAGTGAAGGTTGTAAATTAATAGAATGATAGTAAAACTGTTTGTCACATGGCAAGCAGTTTTTTTCTTTTTACCCGATTCAATAGTCCTTAAACATATTCTTTTAAATAATTTTTGTTTCCAAATAGATTGTTAAATTTCAAATAGTAAAAAGTAAAGTTATGTTGATTGGAGCGGAAATCAACCAGCACTCGCTCTGAGACAATGTTTACAAACAAAGTTTATATAATTTAACGAATATGAAAACACAATAGTAAAAATATATTATTTTTTCTGAAAATAACGTCTCCTTTTATTGACTAAAGAACTAACTGAGATTAAAATGGAAAATAGAGTTCGAATTTTTCCATAATTATATTTTTTTGGAAGATGCGGAGTATTTCGGACCACTACTATTAATCTATCAAGGGGGAAAAGGGATTGACGTTTAAGAAAAAGGTATTTTCGGTTATGGCCAGTGCTGCTTTGGTAACTTCCTCATTCGCTGGAATCACAGCTTTCAATCCTGATAAAGCAGAAGCTGCTTTACAGGAAACGAAAAAGTTCAAAGTTTCGAATTTCTCAGAGGTTGTGGCACTTTCTATGAGTGAGCAGGCTGTTCAAGAGCTTGTCATCGTAGGTAACGGTAAAGTAGATGCGACTAGTCAATTAGAGAAGCTTGGCGTTAAGGTAAAACAGAATTATAAGAACTATGTTTACTTAGCGGATGTACCTACACGCAAAGTGATGGAAGTTCTTGACCTTAAGAGTGTTCGTACAGTGGGTAAAAATGCTGAAATCGAATTAGGCGAGGTCAAGGATCCTGAATTAGCCGTGAAGGATCAAAATAAGGTCGATGAAGATGCGGTTGTAAAACCTAATCAGGCAGAAACTCATGCTCCGACCGGAGTAGATGATTTCCACGATAAGTTTGATGGTAGTGGTACACGTATCGGAATCATTGACTCAGGTCCCGATCCGGGTCATGAATCCTTCACAGAGGGTCTTGAAGAAGGAACACGTAAATATGGTGATTCTAAGATTGTCGCTGTAAGAGACTACACCATTTCGAATCGTCAACTTGCTTATGGCATTGAAGAGCGCTATAAAAAATACTTAGGTGACGGTGTCAATTATCTTTCCGAGGGAGACGTGCTATTCGATAAAGGACATGCTGAAGGTGACTCCATTACAGTAGGGGAAACTACATATAATACAGCAGGGATTGACGCTTCCGATGATAAATTACACTACGGGAAAACGGCATTTGAAACAAATCCTTATCCTCAGGGGAATGCTAACTGGACGAATCAGGATTTAAATGCCGATGGGACAAATGGAAATTCTGATAACTTCTCTGTTTTATTGGCAGGGGACAAAGTCTATATCGATACAGATATGGATAATGACTTCACTGACGAAACAGCCTATGCGAATAACGAAACAGGTACATTCGATGTAAATGTAGAAGATGAGAAGCTTGGAGCGAACTTCCGTGTCAATGATATGGAATTGAACTGGTTCGGTGCAGGTTTGAAGAAGATTAATCTATTCACTGACTTCAACGGGCACGGTTCACACGTTTCGGGTATTTCTGCCGCAAACGGTCCGGCAAAAGCGAATGCCTTCGGTGCCGTTGCCGGTGAAGGGGTTGCCCCTGGAGCCGAGCTTGTCGGTATGCGTGTGTTCAAAGCAGCTGGCGGAGCCCCTACATTCAGTATCCAAAAGGCTATGGTCGATGCGGCGCTTCCTAAATCAGAAGGCGGATTTGGCGTCGATGTTGCTAACTTAAGCTTAGGTTCTTCACCGGATTTAAATGATGGTCTGGGATCCTATGGAGAATTAATGACAGTCCTAAGTGAAGATACAGATATCGTATTCGTTACATCTGCTGGAAATGCCGGTCCTGGTGCAGACACAGTTGGATCACCTGGTGACGTAGCTCCTATCATTTCTGTTGGTGCACATATCACGGCTGACATGTGGGCAAAAGAATACAATTCCTATCCATATGGTAAAAATGCAGACGGTACTCCTAAAGAGGGACAAGGATTATGGTACTTCTCTTCTGTAGGGCCGAACGAAGCTGGGAATCAAAAGCCTGATATCGTTGGACCTGGATCTGCATTTGCTGCTCATCCGGTACAAAATGGACCGTACGTTGTGATGCAGGGTACAAGTATGTCTTCACCATATGTTGCTGGAGCTGTAGCGTTGCTGAAATCTGCAGCTGAGAAAGATCGTATTCCATTTAATTATGAAATTGCCCGTGAAGCATTGATTGAAACGGCTAATCATTTAGATGGATACAACCGTGCTCAAGAAGGTGGCGGACTGATTGATGTTCCGGCAGCTTATGAGTATCTGCGCAAGAACTTCATCACAGATATTAAAGATGTAGACGTAACGGTCTATCACGGAGAGAAAGTGTCCGGCGGTCCGGGTCTATATGTAAGAAATAAAGAAATTCCTGAAACCGTTGAAGTATTAGTAGAGAACAAGACGGATGAAGATAAGAGCCTGGATGTATCTCCTACTGGCGATTGGATCAAGCCATCTGTATCGAAAGTAGATCTTAAAGCTGGAGAAAGCAAAACGATTACAGTCGACTACGATGCGTCGAAATTAGAGACAGGCGTAAATGCTGAGACATTAGTCTTTGATGATGCGTCTACCCCTTATGTAGAAGCTAGATCAGCTCAAACAATTGTTACCGGTCATGAGTTTAATCAGGAAAATCGTTTCCGCTTCCGCGAAGAAGGTGAAGTACAATCTTCTCAAACAAAAGGTTATACATTTGACGTAAAACCAGGTGTAAGTGAAGTTCGTTTCTCACTGAATGCAATCAGTGAAAATGATGATTATAAAGGCCGCGTACGCGCGATCGTCTTCAATCCTGACGGAGTGGAAGTAAGTGAGTTCCAAGGGTATGCTGGATACGGTGCCGGTGGATTGGGCGTTGAAGATCATGTATTCAAGTCTCCTAAACCAGGGGTATGGGAAGTACATGTTTATGGGACTTCCGGACCGGAAGCAGGTAAAGAAGTAAATAAATATCAATTAGAGGCTGTTGTTCAAGATGTGGTTGCTGAACCAGGTGAAATTGATTTAGGTAATGTTTCTTCTGACACTGAAATGACGAAATCTGTAACATTCTCAAACTACTTATCTGAAGCGAGAGAAGTGAAGGTTGTCGGTGCACCATTCAGCACGCCTAAGCTTTCTTCCGAGAAGGTAGAAGTACCAGGTAACAATGCATTTTACTACAAAGATATCAAAGTGAAGAACAACGTATCTTTAGAAGTTCAAACTTCAAACCCATCACATTCTACTGATGACGTAGATCTATATATCTTTGATTCTAAAGGTAACCAGGTAGCTTACTCTGCAGGTGCGACATCTGATGAAAAAGTTTCATTGACTTCTTTACCGGATGATACGTACACAATTGCCATTGAAGGCTATGCAACAATGGATCCGACGACAACTCTTGATCTATCAGTCAATGAGTTTGGCGTACTGTCCCCTGGTGAAAAAGGGAAAGGGAAAGTAGAAGCCAATGCTTCACAAAACCTTAAAGTTGGAAAATCTTTAACGACAGATGTAAAGATTACAACTCCATCTGAGTCAGTTGGATCAATCGGAGCAGTATATTTACTTGATGCAAAAACGGATGAAGTATTATCACTGCTTCCAATCAAGGTAGACGGTGACATCATCAATGAAGTATCAGGTCTAGACCGTGTAGGAACTGCGATCGAAGTTTCCAAAAAGCTTCATATGGATGGCTTTGCCGATGACCATGAATACAAAACAGTTATCCTCTCAACTGGATACAACTTCCCTGATTCATTATCTGCAGGTCCATTGGCATCCGCAATCGATGCGCCAATCTTACCTGTAGGCAGCGATGGGAAACTTTCTAAGGAAGTATTAGTTGAAATTGAACGTCTTGGTGCTGAAAATGTGTATATCCTTGGTGGAGAAGGTGTCGTATCCAAAGATGTATTCACACAATTGAACAGCATCTCAATCGACTCTTCTGATATCGAACGCTTAGAAACAGATGGTATGCCAAACCGTTACGGTACAAACCTTGCCATCGTTTCGAAGCTTCAAGAGCTTGGATTCAAAGGAAACGGTGTATTCGTTGCAACTGGTAAGAACTTTGCAGATGCACTAAGTGCTGCGGCAATTGCCGGTGCGAATGATATGCCAATCGTATTAACGGATGGAAAAGATTTATCTGCTGAAGCGAAAGCCATTCTTGAAGACGAGAAAGTCTATGTGCTTGGTGGTAAGTCAGCTGTCCCAGAAAATGTAGTAGCTCAAGCTAAGAAAGTAGCTGTCGATGTTAAAGTACTTTCTGGTGTGAACCGTTATGGTACACTGGCTGCAATCCTAGGAGAGTTCGCCAATAGCACAGATAAGTTATATGTTGCCAGCGGTAAGAACTTCCCGGATGCATTATCTGCTGCTCCACTTGTAACAGATAACGCAGGTTTACTATTACTGACAGATCCTAATGGATTACCGAAAGAAGTAGACGCTTTCTTAACGAAGTATCTGTACCAGAACAAAATCACTTCTGTCACTGTACTTGGTGGTAAAGGTGCAGTTGGTGAAGGAGCAAGAGAAGACCTTCAAGGAAAAGTATCAAACTAATAGAGTTTAATAGGGTCACCTGCTATTTATAGCGGGTGGCTTTTTTTATTTTCTCTACCAAGCACAAGATTCCCCGGGAAGGAAGTCAAGCATTCTCGACGTTCTCTCTTTCTGGTCTAAAACCAGATCTACTAAATTCCCTCACCATACAACTCACACTTGATTGACAGAGCCCAGGCAGGAGAGTTATTGGCAAAGAGTGTTGTTTATATTTGTATCTTTTGGAAGAGTCATGCTTAAACAGTTGATTGCAGCAGAAGGATGTTCGACTCCTGCGGGGAATGCCTGGACAGGTGAGACCCCGGAAGCTCACCGCCACCTCCTCGGAAAGCGAGCATCCTGTAGCGGAATTCAACTACTACTTTCTTATTTAAAATGGCAACAGATGCAAAAGAATTTTTTTAATATGAACATAAAGGTCTTTCAGCCTATTATTCTGAAAATTTCTTGAATTCATGGACAGGCCTTCCACCATCTTATATACTTTTTACAGATGATGTAAATGACATTCAACTGAGAGAGGAGTGGCTTAATGAAAATGAGAATAATCACTTCTATTATCTTCTTATTTGGTTGCATCCTGCTTCCAAACGGATTTGCGCAGGCGGATGATGAGAAGAAGGTTCAACTTTTGGTGGTTCACAAGGATCAAAAAGGTGATATATCGACACAGTCATCGGACACGGGTGAAGGGAAATTAGAAGTCATAGAAGTTCCTGCTAAAGATGTTCCTGGCACTCTAACCAAATTAAATAATAATGAAAACGTGGAATATGCAGAGATCGATCAGCTCGTACATACACAAGCTGCTCCGCCAAATGATACATATTTTAATAATCAATACCAAGATTTTCAGGTAATGAAGGTATTGGAAGCCTGGGAAAGCTACAATCCCATTGAGGAAGTTACCGTGGCGATTGTCGATTCAGGTGTTGATCTGAAACACCCTGAGCTCCGCAGTAGATTAATAGAAGGAAAGAATTTCATGAATGAAGGGGAGCCCCCTGTCGATACGTCAGGACATGGGACCCATGTTGCGGGTCTTGTAGGGGCTGTGACCAATAACAAAATGGGTATTGCTTCTGCTGCTGAAAAGGTAAAAATTATGCCTGTCAAAGTGTTTGAGGGTAAGACCACCTATATGTCAACGGTTATTAAAGGCATTCGTTATGCAGCGGACAACGGAGCAGATATCATCAATTTGAGTCTTGGCAGCTATAGCAATATGCAAGCACTAGAGGATGCAATTGATTACGCTGTGGACAAAGGTGCTCTCGTGGTAGGTGCTGCAGGTAACGATGATGAGCACGCAGTTCTTTACCCGGCAACTTACCCGGATGTCCTGGCAGTAGGAAGCGTGGATTCTGCGACATTGGCTAAATCGACGTTCTCAAACTATGGGGATACAGTAAATGTATCTGCCCCGGGAACGAACATTTTCAGCACATGGATGGGTGGCTATGAGACATTGGATGGTACCAGTATGTCAACAGCCATTGTAAGTTCGATTTCCGCCATGGTTAAACAGCAATACCCTTTTCTAAAAGGTATGCAGGTAAAGGATGTTCTTGAAAACTCCACTACCCCATTACCTGAAGTCGAAAGGCTTGGAACGGGTTTGATCAACGCAGAAAAAGCGCTGAACTATGTCCAAACAAAAAATCGGCACTACGGACTGACTTCTGTGGAAACAGCTGTAGAAATATCTAAGAATGGCTGGAACTCACTACAGGAAGAAGAGTTGACGATCGGTGGCAACAAATTGTATGGATCGTTTGTTGTCTTAGCAAGCGGTGATTCCTTCCCGGATAGTTTAGCAGCTTCCCCGTTGGCATCTCATTTGGATAGTCCGATTCTATTGGTTAAGAACAATCGATTAAGTGAATCCGTTAAGGAAGAACTGAAAAGGTTGACCCCTTCTCATGTTTTGATGATCGGAGGGGAAAATGCCATCTCTCATGAGGTTGAAAATGAGATTAAGAATCTATCAATCTCGACCGCTCGACTATTTGGCGTGGACCGTTATGAAACGGCCGTAGCGATCAATGACGCCATTCCATACACAACCAATAAGGCATTTGTCGTCTCGGGTCAAAACTATCCTGATGCGTTGTCGGTCGCTTCCTATAGTGGCAGTATGCAATATCCTGTACTCTTTGTTCAAAAAGACAAGGTTCCACAGTCGGTTCGTACGTATATGAAAGAGAATGAAATTTCTAAGACGTACGTGATCGGCGGTCAGGGCATCCTTACAAATAAGATGGTTGATCAATTGCCGGGACATTTTCGAATTTACGGTCTGGATCGTTATGAAACCAATTATAAAGTTCATCAGACGTTTGCTTCGGAAGATTCGGATTCAGTTTATTTTGCCACAGGAGTGAAATTCCCTGATGCCCTTAGCATAAGCCCGCTAGCTGCAAGGACCGATAGCCCGGTTGTATTGGTAGATAAACAGCATAACCCCTATTTACAGAAATCGATCAATGTATTTTCCAATAGGACCAGTTATCATATTTTAGGTGGACCGGGTGCTTTATCCATAGAAAAAGCATGGGAAATTGATCATTATATGATGAACGAGTGAGATAGAGAGGATTCCTCTCTATCTTTTTTTTGCCAATGAAGGGTTATAGTTTACTAGATACTATGATAAGATGGAATAAAATAACATTAAAAGGGGAACAAAATGAATCCAAAAATGAAAAAGCTTGTATCCGGAATAGCAGCGGTGGCACTTACTGCGACACTGGCGAGTCCGATCAATTCGAAGGCAGCGGGGTATGAAAACCCATCAAAATATGAAATTAATCGACTGTTGACGGAAGCAGCAATGAAGTATGACGTTCCAGCAGAAATCGTGAAGGCAGTAGCTGCAGAAGAGAGCGGTTGGAAGCAATTCACGTCAGACGGAGAACCGAATATTTCGGGTGATGGCGGGATCGGAATCATGCAAGTGACTGATACAGCAGGCTATGATGTTGAACGTTTGAAAAATGACATCGCCTTCAATATCGAATCAGGTATCAAAATCCTGAACGAAAAGTGGGAGCTCGGTGAGAAAGGCATAACCAACTGGAATCGCTCTACCAGCATCCCTACTGTCGGAGATAATGAGCGTGACATCATCGAGAACTGGTATTTTGCCCTTTTAGCTTACAATGGCCAGGTGCAGGAAAATAGTCCGATCAAAATGGCGACAGGCCAAAGAAACTTCGGAAGCTATCAAGAACGGGTGTATGCAGAGCTTGTAAGTGGGAATCCCGGAATTTTCAAGAATGATAGAGTCGAGTTTTCTTTTGCCAAATCGGATTTCACCTACTCCGGGGAGCCAAACAATTATTTATTATTCAACAAAAAGCAGTATGAAGTAGAGGGACTTGCCCATACGTCAAAACATTCGTATCAAGCAGGTGACCTGGTCATTTCTGCAGATGGTTCCCGTTTTAGAGAACGACCAACTTCTGAGTCTGATGAAGTCTCTGCGAAACTTCCAAGTGGTGAAACGGAAGTACTTGAAATCCTTAAAGGATTTGAATACGATCAATCCAAGAATCCGAATCACTTCGTCTGGTACAACGTTGAACGTGAAGACAATAAACAAGAGGCATACGTTGCTTCAAGCGAACTAAACAAAATCGGTGAGCGACTATCTGGTACAGATCGAATCAAGACGGCCGTTGATATTTCCCAGTCTGGCTGGGATCAGGCGGATACGGTCGTTGTGGCACAAGCTTATAACTTCCCGGATGCCTTAACGGGTGGCCCGCTTGCTTATAAAAATGATGCGCCACTTCTATTAACGGATAAAAATAAACTGACTGAATCAACGAAGGATGAGATCAAGCGATTAAAGGCTTCGAACATCATCATTTTAGGTGGAAAAGGGGCAGTCAGCGAGGGAGTCAGTGATGCTATTGAAGGAATGGGATTGCAAGTTGACCGAATCGGTGGCGTCGATCGTTATGAAACAGCCCAACTCATTTCGGAGCAAGTAAATCCGAATCCGGACAAAGCGATCATCGCTTCAGGAAAGAACTTCCCGGATGCTCTCTCAGTGGCACCTTATGCTTCTGTCAAAGGATACCCGATTTTATTAACATCCAAGGATGCCGTTTCTTCTTATACGAGTCAGGCTCTTACTGGAGTGGATAGCACGATCGTTGTGGGTGGTGCAGGGGTCATCAGTGATGGCGTCATGAAAAAGGTGAAAGCAGAGCAGCGGGTAAGCGGATTGGATCGTTTCGAAACGTCTCTTCAAATCGCGAAGAAGCTTCCACTTGCTAATCCCGATGAAAAAGCCCTGATCGCAAGCGGTAAAAACTACCCGGATGCGTTATCGGGATCTGTATTGGCAGCAAAGCAAAAGGCCCCACTCCTATTGTCTAATCCGGAACAGCTGCCAACGAGCGTCAACAACTTTATCGCAGTCGAGAAATATAAAGAGTTCTTCCTGCTCGGAGGACCTGGTGCAATGAATGTGGAAGACGAGCTTGGAGATTTATACAAAAAGCTGTATTATTAAAATAGTAGGTTTTAATCCTAAAGACTCTATCGATTATCGATAGAGTCTTTTTTGATAGGATTATTAAACAGAGATTACATTTATGTAAGATTCTATTTTTTTAATCTATTTCATGATAAAATTATTTTTCGTATTGATCTTCGATTTGAAAGGTGAAAACATACATGAAGACTCGTAATGATTATAAACAGCGGATGAGAAGAAGAAAGAGATTCTTCCGCATATTTCTTGCACTTTCTTTCTTGGGACTAAGCATCGGAACAGCGTATTTTCTTTTCCAGTATCAAACTGGAAAAATGAATGCCGGCAAGACACAGGCGGCATCCGAAGAAATTCCTGAATTTAATGGGAAAAAAGATGAGCATGGAAAGATAAATGTGTTACTCCTCGGTTCGGATACGAGGGGTGAAGAAAAATCCCGTACAGATACGATCATGATTGCCCAATACGATCCTGACAAAGGTGAGGCCAGATTGGTATCATTGATGAGGGATATGTATGTAGATGTACCGGAATACGGAAAGTATAAATTGAATACTTCCTATTTCCTAGGGGGGCCGGAACTCCTTCGACAAACATTAAAAGAGAACTTCGATATAGATGTACAATATTATGCCTTAATGGACTTTAAAGGATTCCAAAAGATTGTAGATGCACTGGCGCCAGATGGAATTGAAATGAATGTGGAAAAAGAAATGTCCACTAATATTAATGTGACTCTGGAGCCAGGTTTGCAAAAATTGAACGGTAAGGAACTATTAGGATATGCCCGTTTCCGCCATGACGCGGAAGGAGACTTCGGCCGTGTTAAGCGCCAGCAGGAAGTCATTAATGCCTTGAAAGATGAGATGCTGTCATTAAACGGAGTATCCAAAATTCCTAAACTGATGGGGACAGTCTCACCATATATCGAAACGAATATTGGCTCGATGGACCGAATCAGTCTTGCAAAAGAATTTGTACTGAATCCGGTTGATAACATCGAAACCATGACATTACCAATCGACAACTCGTTTGAAAATGCCCGATATGAAGGCGCCGGTGCCGTGTTAGACGTAGACCTGGAGGCAAATACCGAGGCATTAAAAGACTTTTTGAATGGTGAAGAACCAAAGTCGTATGCAGAGTATGTGGAGGAAGATGGGGTAAGTGACGATGCCTTGGTTGAGGATACAACTGGGGTGGAGGAAACCAATGAGGATTCTGGTGTTTATGAGGAATCTATAGAAACTGAGGATTCAAGTAGTTACGAGGAATAGAAATTATAGATTGAACCCACGGAGTGAAGTGATGCTCCGTGGGTTTTTTAGTAGGTGTGGACCTTAAGGGTGATTGGCAAATGCTACAGTTGGTAAAGAAAATTCGACACGGAGGATCAATTAATTGGAATTGGGATCAAATAATCATATTTCGGATTAATAAAGCCCAAACCGGATCAATTATTCTAAATCGGGATCAATTCCATCCCAAACCGGATTAATTATCGTGCCGAGTGACATTTCAAGGCACGGTTTGATCACGCCAATCGGCCTTCAAGCTAATCGAAGACCACATTCACAGCTAAAAAGGACAATCTTAAGGAAAAACCCTTCCATAATGGAAGAATTACATCAAACACTTACTCATCTAGAGAAAAATCCGAAAGCCAAAGTTACGCTCTTTCAGCTATTGGTTATCTGCCTGTTGGCGAGGGAGGGAACTTGATGTGGATGGAATTTCACACGCATATTTAAAGAAAATTCGACACGGAGGATCAATAAAATAGAATTCGGATCGAATAATGATATTTCGGATTAATAAAGCCCAAACCGGATCAATTATTCTAAATCGGGATCAATTCCATCCGAAACCGGATTAATTATCGTGCCGAGTGCTATTTCAAGGCAGGGATTGATCACGCCAATCGGCCCTCAAGCAAGTCGAAGACCGCATTCCCAGCTAAAAAGGACAATCTTAAGGAAAAACCCCTTCATAATGGAAGGATTACATCAAACACTTACTCATCTAGAGAAAAATCCGAAAGCCAAAGTTACGCTCTTTCAGCTATTGGTTATCTGCCTGATGGCGAGAGAGGGAACTTGAGGTAGATGGAATTTCACACACATATTTAAAGAAAATTCAACACGAAGGATCAATTAATTGGAATTGGGATCAAATAATGATATTTCGGATTAATAAAGCCCAAACCGGATCAATTATTCTAAATCAGGATCAATTCCATCCCAAACCGGATCAATTATCGTGCCGAGTGCCATTTCAAGGCACGGATTGATCACGCCAATCGGCCTTCCATCTAGTCAAAGAGTCAAAGTCCACATCCAAGGACCATCTTGAACCAAAACCACTCCAGAGGTGAAGGAAAACCAGCAAAATGGACACGAAACCATTCTTGAAAAACCCCGCAAAAAAATCCCCTCAATCACTGAGGGGATTTCTTCAATCGACGCATAACAAGCTGGCGTATTCCATTAATATTCAAAGCCAATACTACAGCCCCATAAGCAACAATTCCAACTGCAATTTGCACAATAAAGCCGAAGATGCCATCAACAGCAAGTGCCGGCCAAACTAGAAGCGCCATCACACCAGTCGCAACAAAGATCTTTCCGACTTCTTTGAACGGAAACGTAAGCGGGAAGATTTTCTTTCCAATTAACGCGCTTAATAAAACGGATACCACGTATGAAATGATCGTCGCATAAGCTGATCCGAATATGCCGTACTCCGGTATTAAGAGTAAGTTCAGGACCACATTCAGTACAGCTGCGGCCAACACTGGCCATATTTGCAGCTTCGTATTTTTCCCGAGCTGGAAAGCAAGGTCGAAGTAGTACATTTTAAAGCCTTGGATAAAGATTGCCAGCGCAATCAGTGAAAAGATCGTCGCTGCTTTTCCCTGATAGGATTCTCCCAGGAAGATCCCGGTAAAGGAATCGCTTAATAAAATCATTCCTGTGGTAGCAGGGACAGACACAAGTAACAGCAGGGACGTGTTTTCATTTAGTTGTTTCTGACATTCTTTGATTCCACCTGTTTCAAGGGCTTTGACCACAAGTGGGTAAGCGGCGAGATTGATGATCATCATCAATAAGAACAGGATTTGTTTGGCCAAGTCGTAAGAAACGGCGTAGATCCCGACAGAAGCCTTGTCCATTAACCAGCCTATCAAGTAACGGTCTGTATTTAGGATGATTGCTTCCATCGAAAGAGCCGCAATAAATGGAATGGAATATTTCACGACTTCCTTAATCATATCCCGGTCAATCAACTTAATGTCAATTAAGTGAAGGTACTTCGGAATAAAGAAGACAATCGACAGGAAGATCCCGATGATCAGTCCAAGGATGATCCCTTCTGCCCCGAACCCGAAGAATTTAATCAGAACGACAGCGGTGATAAGGGATAATACCACTTTTAAAGCTGTCACAACTCCGAATAGTTTGGACGAAAGCTCTGAACGCAAGTATTCAGTGAATAAGTCGAACATGCTTTGCATGGTGAGTAATCCGATTCCCAGGAACCATAAGAGAGCCATTGAATGAAAAGGTGTATAGACAATGAATGCACCTGTAGCCAGGAACACCGTCAAGACCGTCATGGAAATGAATGTAGCTGTGATCGAGCTGATGAACATGGCTTTCTGATTGCCTTCGTATTTAGGGTTGTAGCGGAGCAATCCTAATCTAAGCCAGTGGAACAAGGTTGTATTCACAAATGTTACAGCCGCGATGACCAGTGCATATTCACCGTACTCGCTTGGTGACAGTAGACGTGTATATAAGGCGATGGCCACGAAGTTGATGATCCCGGGCACACCTTTAGATAGAAAATAGATAAACGTATGTTTAAACATGGAAATACCTCTCTGAACGTACAATTTTTATCACTGTGATTTAACAAAATTTATATAGTTTTTACAAATAAATTCAATTTAATCGCTTTTTATATTATGATAAGAAGTATCAAATCAATTAGTATATTATATCACAAACGATATTATTGAATATATTTCTTTTGACAGTCGGTTTTTTAAGAGGCCTTGTCAATCATTTCAGCAAGCCAGTAGTAAAAAAGAGAGTGTGGTACCCGAGTTATGAAAGTTTTATTATTAGCACCAGCGAATAATGTACATACGAAGAAATGGCTTGATTACTATAATTCGGTTGGTATCGAGGTCATCAATATTAGCTTAGAGAACCATAAAGACTCTTCTGAACACATCCCTTGGGAGAATGTAAGCAGAGTCTATTTAAATCTGAAATTGAATCATAAGATTTCATATTTATTTACGGTTTCAAGGCTTAAGAAGATCATCCGAGACTATAAGCCAGATCTCATCCATTCCCATTATGCTTCTAGCTACGGATTAATAGGAGCGTTAACAGGGTTCAGTCCTTACATTCTATCGGTGTGGGGGTCTGACATCTATGATTTCCCCAAGCGGAACGTGATGAATCGGATCATCCTCCAGTACGCCTTGAGAAAAGCAGACTATATTTGTTCAACGAGCCCTGCACTTGAACAGGAAACAAAAAAATATATAGATGAGAACAAGCCATTGTCCATTACGCCATTTGGTGTTGATATAACACAATTCAAACCTAATCCAACGAAGAAGGTGGAAGGGCAATTCAGAATCGGGATTGCTAAGGGAATGGAGCCGAAATATGGGATTGAATATCTACTGAAAGGCTTCAAGCTTTTCTTGGATACACTTGGATCGGAGCGCCAGTATGTACGCCTGCAACTGGCCGGGGACGGACCTTTCTTGACGAAGTATATGAAACTGACAGAAGAACTGGGCATAGTTGAGAATGTAGAGTTCTTAGGAAGAATCGCTCATGAGGATGTTCCTGATTTCATCTCATCTCTTCATATATTTGTCATTTCTTCCTTGATTGAAAGCTTCGGAGTTTCAGCTGTAGAGGCCCAGGCTTGTGGCGTACCCGTTATCGCTACAGATGTCGGTGGTCTCCCGGAAGTGGTGTTGGATGGAGAGACAGGCTATCTGATCCCCTCGAAGAATCCAGCTGCTTTAGCAGAAAAGTTATTATATCTCTATAAAGATTCTTCAGAGCGAGAGAAACTAGGGAAAAACGGCAGGGAACATGTAATCAATCATTATGATTGGGAAGATAATTCAAAGAGAATGGTAGATCTTTATAATGAAATAATAAAGGTCGTGAGATAAACTTTTCTATTACGGTGGGGTACATCATTTCATTTCCAATAAATATTAAAGACACTTAATGATCCTAATTTAAGGAGATTGAGTGTCTTTTTTGATGTTTATGTAAAACTTTACGAAAACATGTCAAAAGTATGTCAACTGTTGCCGATAATAATGGTAGAATAAAGGAAAATTTTAATATTATGGAGGAGAATGCAGAAAAATGAAGAAAAAGATTGCGATGCTTGTTGTTACGATGACGATGTTTCTAGTCATTCCAATTCTGGCATCAGCAGAGAAGAATGTAGTCATTGACCCAGGTCACGGAGGTTGGGATTCAGGAACAGCAGGATATTCTGGGAGTTCAACTGGTTATTATGAAAAGCATGCCAATCTGGCAATCTCTGAAAAATTACGGGATAAGCTAAGAGCAGCAGGATTTAATGTTTATATGACTCACGATAATTTAGATACGTATTTGAGTCTTCAAGAGCGTACAGATATAGCTAATTCATTCGCTAGAGGAAAGAATGATCAAACGGTTTTTGTTTCCGTCCATCACAATGCGGCACCTACAAACCCGTATGTACGTGGATTCGAATCGTATCATTATGATAATAAATATGCCTGGGAAGCTGAATACCCGCCAGATCCCATTCAGGTAGCGTATGGAAGTGAATCGAAGAGATTAGCAGAAACGGTTCATCCGAGTACGGTCAATGCCATTGGATTGACAGACAAGGGAATGAGAAATAATCAGGCGTTTTATGTGATCCGTAATACACAGATGCCATCACTTCTATTGGAGATGGGGTTCATGTCGAACCCGACAGAGGAAGCCCTGATCAAAACATGGTCGTTCCAAAATAATGCAGCAGAGGGTATCAAGGATGGAATTGTTTCCTATTTCAAAGTATTTGAAGTATACAATGCTGAGGACAAACGACTTAAGATTTACGAGTCGAAAGACGAAGCGATTCAATATTCCAAGTCCCAATCGAATACATATGTGTTTGATAAATACCAGCAGAAAAAAGTGTACGAGAATTTAAATGAATACAGTGTCTATCAAAAAGGGAATGAAAAGCTTAAAACCTACCCGATTAAAGAAGACGCTATTCAATATGCAGAAACATTAGCAAATACTAGAGTAGTAGATGAGCACACTGAAAAGATTCTTTGGTCTAATTACTTATCGAAAAAGTACAGCGTTCAAACAGAGGCTGGAAAAAGTTTATGGTCTTATTATGATGTGAAGAGCGCAATCGATTACGCTAAATGGAAGGCAACACCATTAAAAGTGGTTGATATTGATTCTAAAGGAGTCATTTGGTCGAGTATCGATGGGGTTAAGATCAATCGTTTCATCAACGATACAAACTTAATTGGACTGGATCGAATGGAAACGGCGATCAAAGTTTCCAAAGACCTTTATCCTAACGGTTTCTCAAGTTCCAAAGCGAAAAAGGCTGTTGTATTAGCAACCGCATATGATTTCGCAGACGCACTCTCAGTAGGGCCCCTGGCAGCTCAATTGGATAACGCACCTATTCTATTAACGGCTAAGGACGAGCTTTCTTCAGAAGTAGAAAGGGAGCTTACGAGACTGAATGCGAATGAAGTATACATGATCGGTGGTAAGGGAGCCGTTTCAAATGCGGTTCAAGATCGATTAGCGAATCTTGGTATGACGGTTACCAGAGTGGGCGGCGCTGATCGTTACGAAACGAATCTTCTTATTAATAAGAAGCTGACGAATGTAAAGGGTGCTTTTGTCGCATCAGGTAAAAATTACGCCGATGCACTGGGCGCTGCACCGATCGCTTCAGCCAATCAATGGGCCATCGTGCTGACGGGCAAGGACAGCATCAATTCTTCCGCACTCACTTACTTGAAAGGAAAGCAAGTGAAGGTACTTGGGGGAGGAAATGCGATTTCTTCAACGGTTGAACAGTCGATTAAACGATATTCAACGAATGTTGAAAGGCTTTCAGGAACAGACCGTTATAAAACACTTGCCAAAGTGCTGACGAAATTTAAATCATTGATGGGTTCAGACAAATTCATCGTTTCAACAGGAACGAATTATCCCGACGCTTTAACAGCTTCTGCGCTGTCTGTGAAAACAAAGGCACCGATCGTATTGGTCGGAGGTTCATTAGATGGGCATTTAGAGGATTTCATCCTTGAGTATCAGCCATCAACCGGTGTTAAAGAAGTGATCAAAGTAGGCGGAAAAGTCGATGACAGCATCATTGAAAAAATGAAGAATGTCTTGTACTAAGGAGGACAACCCATGTTAAACAGTCGTAAAAATTTCTTTCTGGTCTCTCTGCTCATCTTGTCTATGACTGTCGTTACGGCATGCAATGCTTCCTCGCCGAGTGAGAAAACAAATAAGGAAGAACCGGATACATCTAAGGTTGAAAGCGAAACGTCGAATGAAGATACCTCTCTTAATGAAGAATCGGATACCTCCACTGTTCAGGAAGAAGTGGATGGAGAGGATATTCAGGAGCCGGCCGAAGATGCATCTCCTGAAGAAGAAACATCAGATGAAGACAAGGATACAACGGATAAAGAAGAAGTAAACCTGTTACTCCAGCAGCTCAAACCTGAAAAAAACATGGTCAAAACCTTTGAAAATAAGGATTTTAGCTTAACGGAGACGGTAGTGGATCACAATGACACGCATGTTCAACGTGTATTCAAAGTAGGAGAGATGGTCACTCTTCAGGTCCTTAAATGGGAACAGGATGTCATTCAAGTCGTGTATGAAGAAAGTAACCCAAAGAATGTGAAAGAAAGCATCTTGGACAACTTCACCGCGGATAAAGAAGCGAAGCCGCTGGCCGATATAAAGCATAAAGGCAAAGGCGACACCACACGCTGGGAAATCATCAGCGAAGATGAAACGGTCGAAGTTCCTTATGACACATACGAAAATGTCGTCGCTGTCCGAAGTACGGTGAAAAACGGAGATGTGAATACCATCAATACCATGTACTATGCACCGGGAATCGGCATGATTAAAGAGGTATATGAAGAAACCGGGAAAAACGGATATAAAATCGAGTCCGTATTGAAAAAGGTAGAAGCACTATAAACATTCAGAAGGTGCCCTGTAACAAGGGCGCCTTCCTCAATATCCATTCCAAGGAGGAAATACATTGAAGAAGAAGTTACTTTCTATGCTGGTTCTTTCCACAATGGTTACGGGATTCATTTCAGCACCGATTGATACAAGTGCAGCAGGTGAACCTATTTCTGTAAAACTTCAGAATTATATTGGAAGTAAGAGTTCACTACCTTTTTCAACAAGTGGTGACTATCAAGTGAAGGGAACTTCGATTTTCATCCAGCCAGGGGCGGCCTATACAATCAAGGTCGAGTCAGGGAAACTATCTCTTTACAAAGGTACTGCACTAGTGAAAAAGTTCGATGGCAACGTGTCCATCATTCCTACGATTACTGAAGCGATGGATCGTTCGATGACCATTAAAGGCAATTACGATAAGAGATACCTGGGTGAAGTTGAGTTCACAGTTGAATCAGGCAAATATGTAAGACCTGTGAATCATATTAATCTCGAAGACTACTTAAAAGGCGTGGTGCCAGCCGAAATGCCTGCTTCCTGGGGCGATAACGGCGGACTGGATGCCTTAAAGGCTCAAGCTGTCGCAGCCAGAACCTTTGTATTGAAAAAAGGAAACTGGACGATTTATGATGGCCAAAGTGATCAAGTGTATAAAGGGTATGATTGGAATCCCCATACAACAAAGGCAGTTAATGAAACACAAGGTGAAGTTCTGAAAAAAGGCGAAGGCTATGCTGAAGCATTTTATTCTTCATCGAATGGGGGAAGAGTATTCTCTAATCAAAATGTTTGGGGATCACCTTTGGTTCCTTACCTGGAGACAAAGCAGGACATCTATGATGCGAAAATCTCACCACACAGCGATTGGAAGGTCACTCTCTCAAAAGCTCAATTCGACACCAACGAATTAGATCTCAAGAAACCGGAATCCTGGTGGACGGATGTGAAGGAAAAAGATCAAACAATCATTTCAAACATGAAATCATGGTTGAAAAATAAAAATCATATTGATGACAATAGTGACATTAAAATAGTAGGTATCAAAAATGTCTCATTTGATATTCCTGATTCCTCTTTTACTTCAACAGATGTATTGAAAGGAAAAGTTTCTTTCACTTATTTTGAGAAAAAAGACAGTGGATTTGTGAAAAATGAAGATGGAACAATCAAGTTGCAAACGAAAACCATCGATGACCGATCTTATAATATTCGATTCATGCTTGGGACATCTATCATGAAAAGTCCATATGTGAAAAGTCTTGATGAGAAGGACGAACTATTTGCGATTAATGGCGGAGGGTTCGGTCACGGAATCGGGATGAGCCAATACGGCGCTTACCAAATGTCCAAAGAAGGAAACAACTTCAGAACGATCCTTGGCTATTACTATCCAACAACAAGTGTGAAGAGAGAGCTGGACTTAAACGACTATTCCCATGAACTTGAAGGTGACGACCGCTATGATACAAGCGTGAGTGTATCTGATTATGGTTGGGAGAATAAATCAAAGGCTGTAGTCATAGGCCGTGGCGATTTATCGATTGATGCGTTAACAGGAAGTGTATTGGCGAAGAAACTCGATTCACCATTATTATTAACCACTTCAACATCACTTCCGGATACAGTACTGGACGAAATTAGACGACTTCAACCTGAGAAAGTTTACTTATTGGGTGGAACGAATGCCATCAGCACGAACGTAGAGAATCAGCTGAAAGGTTTATCTGATATCACTCGTATAAGCGGGGAAGAGCGTTACGAGACAGCAGTAAAAGTAGCAGATCAAATCAATAACAACAATGAAATCTTTGTGGTGACAAAAGACGAGAAATCCCCGGATGCCTTGTCAATTGCATCGTATGCCAGCATGATGCAGATCCCGATTTTGTACACAACAAAGAATACTCTACATGAAAGCGTTGAAGCTTACATGAAAGAGAATACCATAAACAAAGTAACGATCATCGGTGGTCAGTCTGCTGTTTCTTCTGAAGTAGAACGCCAATTAACTGCCCTGGCACCGAATGTTTCCCGAGTATACGGGCTGGACCGATACCAAACGAGCTTGACGATTGCAGAAAAATATCGAGATCAGTTTGAAGAGAAGACACTATTCTTCGCACGAGGAGACGTCTTCATTGATGCCCTGCCTGCTTCAGCACTTGCATCGGCAATGAAATCCCCATTGATACTGACACGTAAAGATGCTTTGCCTGACAATGTAGGAAAGTGGCTGGACGAGCGTACAGTCTTGGCCGATACGTACTTCCTGGGTGGTAAAGGGGCGATTGCAGATTCTGTTCGGAGCGACATCCAAAAGGCATTTGCAAATTAATTAGAAACAAGAGGCTGCCATTCTTAGGGATGGCAGTTTTTTTATGGGATATACGTGTACATGGGTGAACGTTTGTGAGATTCACTTCAAAGATTGTCTTGTTTCAGCTGGAAATGTGGTCTCAGGCAAACGTGAAGGCCGATTCGGATGATGAATCCATGACTTGAAATGGTCATCTCGAGATAATTGATCTCCTTTTGACCGGAATTGATCCGGATTCCCCGATAATTAATCCTGTTTTGATTTTTTTTATCCGGAATATGATTAATTGATCCGAAATTCAATTAATTGATCCCCCTTGTCGAATCTCCTTTATATTTGTACGAAATGTGCCCATCCCCCTCAACCTTCCACACAGACAACCGGTAGCTAAAATAGAGTAACTTTGGCTTATATAGATCAATCTTCCAAAAATATGACTATAAAACATGTTTGTAACACATATTTAACATAACGGAATCATAGAGGATTTGCGTGATTTTGCAGGATTGCCAAGGGAGACAAAGTATGCAGAGGCCGGGGAACAAAGCATTTTCAAATGATGGGTTTTCATGTATAATTTTTTATTGTTATTTAATTATTAAGACTTAACAGGGTGCGTCCCTTTTTACATAGGAAACAAGGAATTCGAAAGAGACGATGGTCCTCATAGGAAAGGAGTTTGTAATGAAAAGACAGTTTGCCGTTCTACTAATTTTGATTACCTTATTTTTAAGCGGCTGCGGTGATCAGCCATTGAAATTCAGAAACCTTCTGGAAGCTGACCAATACATTCGCAATAATATTGAAAATACGGATTGGAATACCTTTAAATATATGCTGAGTCCTGATAACACAGTGACAGAAACGGACTTCAACTATTTGAAAGAAAAACTTACATCTCAACGGAAAAGTTATTTTCATACCGAAGCCGTTAATAAGTTCTATCGGTTTAATAAAGAAAATGAATTGGTTTATATGACCGAATGGGAGAAGAAGGACGGAATACTTTTACTGAAGGATATAGATTACATTCAATGAGGCGTTTGACGAAAGCCTTCCATAAACTAAAAAGACAATGAGGAGTTTAGTATGAATTTTTCCACACTCATGAACAAGTATGAGCCGAGGCTGGAGCAGATCATCTTGATTTTAGTGGCCGGATATTTGTTCTTCGCGCAGTTCTCTACTCAAGCCAAATACATCAAGCTTCTCCCCGTACCCGTTCCAGCGGTATTGACACTGGGGGTTGGCTCATTATTATTTCTGTATTACTTACTCAATCGAAAACGTTTGACCCAAACCTCAGAGTTTGATAAATACCTCAAACGCTTCCTGATTTTATTCCTTATCTCATTGGCACTTGCTATTCTTTCTGCTTTTTATACTGCTACAGTCTTGAATAGTGTAGAGTATATGAACTACTTGAAGAGCTCGATGATTACACGACTTGCATATTATCTCAGCTTTTTTATGTTTGTGTACTTTGGCTACCGTTTGCTTGTAAATGAGCCAAGGGATAATGAAAGCATCATCAAAGTCTACCCATTGTCGATAACGTTATTAGTGGCTGTAGCCTTTTGGCAGCTTGCCTATTTCGTGTTCAACATTCCATTTCTTAACTTAGATACACGTTCCTTTGTTCATAGTGTCGAAGGAGTGACCCTGTTCGATTTCCGGATCACCTCATTCACTAACGAACCAAGCTACATGGGACCGTTCTTGATTGACCTGATTATATTGGCATTCCTTTTTGTAAAACGTAAATGGGTGTATGCAGTTGTCGTACTAATTCCAACATTATTCATACTGGCCTTTACGTTTTCCGTGAGCGCATACTTTAACCTGGTCTTGGTGATCGGCTTTTTAATGGTCTACTTAATGTTCCACCCTAAATTCCCAAAGAAAATCCTATGGATGATTCCGTTGGTGGGCATCATCGGGATTGCAGGTCTTTATCTGGTAAATCCGGACCTGTTGGCTAAATTCTTCTCTCCGATCTGGGGCAGAAGAGATAATCTTTTTGATCCGACACAATCAAGCCGGATTTATATGTATGTCATGCCATTCCAGTGGCTGTTCGATCATTCCATCGTATCAGGACTATTTGGATACGGACCGGGAGCTTATGAGTTCCTGGCGGGGACCAAAATCGTGCCCCATACTCAGATGAGCCTGGCCATCTCGGCTAATAATATGTTTATTGATGTCCTATTCGAGCAAGGTGTCATCGGACTCCTTCTTTTATTAACAGGATTGATATCCATCGCCGTATTCCTGTTGAAGAACGGCATGAAGAATATGTACTACTTCATTGCATTGGTAGAGTACTTTCACCTGATGGTCACATCCTTATACAGAGCTGATTATGTTACACCAAGATTCTGGGCAGTTCTATTAGTTATCGCCGTGCTAGTGAAAATCGGTGAAATGAAACACAAAGATAGCAAAATGTAACGGAGTGATACAGTTGAGTTCATACAAAATCTTTCTTTCATATCTGATCTTTGTGGTTCTTTTGTTCGGCATCATTGTAGGCGTGAAAACAAAAGAGGTGCAAAAAAGTGAATATAAATCGGTCGGAAACGAATATTCACTCCTGAATTTCGGCTTAGGTGAAAGGTACCAGGAAGTATATAAGGTACTGGAAGATCCTGATTCCAAGGATGAAGTCCTGGATGATTCAGAACAAAAGCTTCGCGTTCACTTCACTGGTGGAGAAGCAGACTACCTGATCACATCCAATAAAAAATTCAAGATTTCTGACACGATCAATGTAGGAGATAACCTCCAAAAGGTTATAGACAATAACTTAGAGCTGGACATGTTTGAATACAAAGCAGATGAAAATGCTGAACAATCGTACGTGTATATGATCATCAAGAAACAAAGTATTGTATTTGAAGTAGAAGAAGGTAAAATTACCAAAATTCTGCTCGCCCAAGAAGAAATACCGATTGTCGAGCTAATAAGTGCTTTGAACGATGATCTTGCGACAGAAGAGTTTTTGGAAATAACAGACGAAGAGCTGCTCAAAAAGTCCGGAACACTGAGCTTCCGAATCGATTACGAAAAGAACAACAGAAAAGTACTATCGGATGAATTCCTGCAGTACGTGGACGCAGGTCTTCTGCCAGAAACGCCTCTCCCAATCGGATACTCAGAAAAGAACCTGTTCAATAAGTATGGCGATCCAGTTTACATCTTTGAAGGGAAAGGCGATGCTGAATTCTTCTACTACTACAAAGAGTTCAACTCCTTTGTTGGATTGAACGAAGATAAGCGACTAGTGGAAATCAAGTTTCCGGTAAACATCCCGGCAGCTGAATTCGAAAAGATCCATGGAGATCTTGAGAATGAGCTCGACCTAGAACAAAATGAGCTGGAGTTAACGAAAGAAAATGACATGATTACGGAAGTCATTTTAAAAGAGAAGTGATTTCTTGAGGTGCACCCGGGGGAGTGGGGTGCACCTTTTTATTTATCCTCTCCACAGCCTGTTGGGGCGACTGCTCTTCTTAAGGTGAGGTATAGAAAATTCGACATGAAGGATTAATTAATCGAAATTAGGATCAATTAATCATATTCGGGATTGAAAAAGCCAAAACAGGATTAATTATTGTAAATCCGGATCAATTCCATCCAAAATAGGATCAATTATGCTGGGAAGAAAAGATTCCACCCTTAAATACGGTCCGCAGCCTACCGAAATACCACAAAGCAGACAATCTAAAAGAAAAAACGATCCGAACTGAACGAAAATCGAACAAAAGCATCCCAATCTACCCAGAAGCGAAAGGTCCACTTTTTAACAACCAATGAAGTGCCTGTTGATGGGGATTGGATTCAACTCTGAAGGCATTTGAACCTTCTTTGATAAAGTAAATTCGACACGTAGGATCAATTAATCGAAATTAGGATTAATTAATCATATTCAGGATTGAAAAAGCCATAACAGGATTAATTATCGTAAATCCGGTTCAATTCCATCCAAAAAGGATCAATTATGCTGGGAAGAAGAGATTCCACCCTCTAATCAGTCACCAGCCTACCGAAATAGCCCGAACCCGGACCCCAAAAAAGACAAGCTAATAGAAAAACCGATCCAAACTCTATCACAAACTAAAAAACGGCAGGCGCCCACAACCTGGCACCTGCCGAAAAATCAAATCAAACAAACACTATTTCTTCTCATACCTGAAAATTTCTCTGAACGCTTTGCCATAATAGCTGAATGGCTCATCTAAATGACGGTACTTCTTTAAAGTGAAGAGAGTCAATAGCACCACTGCAGTAGGGGTATTGTACATTCTCTTAAACAAAGGACCTTTTCCGATAAAGGACTTTTCATACAAACGGGTTTGCATCTCAGGCTTCTCGTGATTTACGACAACCTTGGGAAAATAGCTGATGGACTTATGATTTCTGGCTAAATCAAATAAGAAGACATTTTCTTCCCCTGAAGGATAGATTGCACCCAAGCCGAATTTCTCGTCGAATTGAATCAGTGAACGCTCGATATTGGCCGTCTGGATAAAGATCTCGATAGAAGACTTCTTCAACAGCTTACCGGTTGTAACCTGTTTCTGCTCTTCTTCGTCATATTCTTTATAGTAAACGCCTTTGATCGGATCATAGATCTGGAAGCAAGCGACATCGGTCTCGAGGTTCTCGTTGAAATAATCAATAACAAGCTGGAACGAGTCGTCATTATACCAGCAGTCATCGTCGGAAAACGTCAGAATGCTTCCCTTGGCATGCTCGATACCAACGTTTCGTGCAAGTGACAACCCTTTGCGATCAATTTCAATATGATTGTATTTAAAGTTAACATCTTTTAAAACGGATGTAATATAATTGTGATTGTCTTGTGATACAATAATGACTTCGAAGTCTTTATATACTTGATTATTAAGACTTTCAAACAATCGTTTCAGTTCCTCTGGTTTCGTTCCAAGAGTTGGTACGATTACACTAATCATTTTCTTCATCCTCACATCTGAAATTACTCGCTATATTATAGCACAATAAACCTGTGAGATTAAGAAATCAACAACATATGGTATAATACTCGTGAAATTTAATGATTTTGGCTCATCGATTGAAACGAACGTTTCGATCTTCATTCAGATTTCTCTTCTAGAGGCGTAAATGAGCCAATCTCTGCAGACACTATTTAAAAAGACTTCGAATCAGAATAAGAACAATTGATTTACACAAAACTAAGAGGTGAGTTCTTTGAGAGTGAAAAAAGCGATTATCCCGGCTGCGGGTTTAGGTACTAGATTCTTACCAGCAACAAAGGCACAGCCGAAAGAAATGTTACCAATTGTAGATAAACCTACAATTCAATATATTATTGAAGAAGCCGTTAATTCAGGGATAGAGGATATACTGATTGTAACAGGCCGTGGAAAACGTGCCATCGAAGACCATTTTGACAAGTCTTTAGAGCTTGAAGAGATGCTCGCAATGAAAGAAAAATACGATGAGCTAGAGCAAATCAAACAAATCTCTCATCTGGCGGACATTCACTACATTCGTCAAAAAGAGCCAAAAGGCCTCGGACATGCCATCTGGTGTGCCAGAAAGTTCATTGGTAACGATCCTTTCGCAGTTTTACTTGGAGATGACATCGTAATCTCTGAGAAGCCTTGTCTTAAACAATTAATCGATGAATTCGAAGAAAAAGAATCGAGCATCATCGGCGTACAGGAAGTTCCAGATGAGGACGTATCCAAATATGGCGTCATCGACGTAGAAGACCCTACGAATGAAGGTCCGCTTTTCAAAGTCAAGGGACTTGTGGAAAAGCCGAAATTAGAAGATGCTCCTTCTAACATGGCCATCATGGGACGCTATGTTCTGACTCCGGATGTCCTTGATATTTTAGGAAATCTGGAGCCTGGTCAAGGAAATGAAATTCAATTGACAGACGCACTTCAAGAATTAAATACTAAGCAAAATGTTTACGGATATTCTTTTGATGGTAAAAGATATGACATTGGAAATAAATACGGCTTTGTTCAAGCAACGGTAGAGTTTGCTTTAATGAGAGATGACCTTAAAGGTCCATTGAAAAGTTGGTTAAAAGACATCATTTCAGAATGAACAAGGAGAAATTAAGATGAACATTTGTGTAATTGGTACAGGTTATGTAGGACTTGTTTCAGGCGTGTGCTTCAGTGACGCAGGAAATAAAGTGACATGCCTGGATATAGACGCTCAAAAAGTAGAAAACCTGAAAAATGGGATCATTCCTATATACGAGCCGGGATTAACCGAATTAGTAGAAAAGAATATAAGCGAAGGCCGGTTATCCTTCACAACGAATTATGCTGAAGGGATGAAGGATGCAGACCTTGTCATTATAGCGGTGGGCACTCCACCAAAGGAGAATGGTGAAGCGAACCTGCAATATATTGAAGCGGCGGCCCGCTCGATTGCAGAGCACCTGCATGACTATAAAGTGATCGTAACGAAGAGTACGGTTCCAGTGGGAACAGGTGCCATGATTAAAAGTGTCATCAAAGAGGTTGTCGGGCATGAAGAATTCGATGTCGCATCCAACCCTGAGTTCCTGCGCGAAGGATCAGCGATTTACGATACGGTGAATATGGAAAGAGCGGTCATTGGTGTGGAATCAGAGAAAGCGGAAGCGATTCTGAAGGAATTACATGCTCCATTTACCAAAAATATTGTAGTGACAAACATCGAAACATCTGAAATGATCAAATATGCGTCGAATGCGTTCCTTGCAACGAAAATCAGCTTCATCAATGAAGTGGCAAACGTGTGCGAACTTGTTGGAGCAGATGTGACGAAGGTGGCAGAAGGAATGGGGTATGACCCTCGTATCGGGCCTCAATTCCTGAACGCAGGAATCGGCTACGGAGGTTCTTGTTTCCCTAAAGACACAAGTGCACTTGTAAAGATTGCCGATCAAGTAGGGTACGATTTCAAGATTGTCAAAGACGTTGAAGCGGTGAACGGTCTACAGCGCTTTAAAGTTGTAGATAAGCTGGTAGAAGCTTTTAATGGCGACCTGACAGACAAGAAAATTGCCGTCCTTGGTCTTGCATTTAAGCCGAATACAGATGACATGAGGGACGCGCCTTCTGTTGATGTCATTCCGAAGCTGCAAGAGCTTGGAGCGGATATCATCGCTTATGATCGCATTGCAGAGAAAAATGCGAAGGCGCTTATTCCGAATCTGCGCACTGGTCAAGATTTATATGAAGTCATTCAAAACGCTGACGCCATCCTCATCTTAACGGAGTGGGATGAAGTGAGAGAGCTTGATTTAGAGAAAGTGTCTACGATTGTAGACAGTAAGATCATTGTGGATGGACGTAATATCTTTGATCCGGCTCACATGGAAGAGAACGGATTCTACTATGCGTCAATCGGAAGAAAAACGGTCAAAGCATAACATGATAGGTGGATCCTTCATCAGGGTCCACCTTCAATTGGTAATAAGGATAGATGAGAGGAAGTCATGATATGATACTAGAAATAATCTTTTGGCTGCTGATTATCCTTTCGGTTTATATCTATGCCGGTTATCCGATCCTTCTGAAGCTCATATCAGGAGTTGTCAAAAAGGATCAAATCACCGATACAGGCTATGAACCAAAGGTAACGCTCTTTATCGCAGCGTACAACGAAGAGAAAGTCATCGCTGAAAAAGTACAAAACTCTGTGGATCTTGATTATCCACAGGACAAGCTTGAGATCATTGTTGTGTCAGATGATTCTTCCGACAGAACGAATGACATCGTCAATGAGTTTGTGGCAAAATATCCGAACGTGAAGTTGAATGTTGTAAAAGGAAGAAAAGGGAAGACTGCAGCCCTGAACAAGTCCGTCCCTCTGGCAACTGGAGAGGTACTTGTATTCTCCGATGCGAATTCGCTTTACAATAAGGATGCCGTTCATCATTTAGTGAAGCACTTTAAAGATGAAGAAATCGGTGGAGTTTGTGGAGAGCTTCGTTTAACGAATCCAACAAACTCATCCATCGGGGAGTCAGAGGGTGCTTATTGGAAGTATGAAAAGCTCCTGAAAATGCTTGAGACGGCAACCGGTACGACGATCGTAGCAAATGGTTCAATCTATGCCCTGCGTAAAGAATTATTCAAAGAGATGAATCCGAACGTTGGGGATGATATGCAGAACCCGCTGATCATCATCAACCAGCAAAAGCGATTCGTCTATGAACCGAATGCGGTTACGATGGAAGAGACATCACCAAAATCATCAGAAGAATTTGGCCGGAAAGTCCGTATCGTAACGCGGAGCTTCACAGGAATCATGAGCTACAAGCATGTGTTGAATCCGTTCAGGAATTTCGATTTCTTCTATAAATATATGTCTCATAAATTTTTAAGATGGCTTGTTCCTTACTATATGATTGCTGTTTTCATCATTAACCTCTTCCTGCTGGATCAGCCATTATATCAAGTCATGTTCGGCTTACAATTGGCATTCTATATTCTCGCACTATTAGGCAAAGTGACGAGCAACAAAATAACGTACATCCCTTACTACTTCTGCCTCGTAAACTATGCAGCCTTCCTCGGTACACTGAGAGCGATCTCAGGTAAGAGACAGGCTACATGGACACCAACTAGTAGATAATGGAAACGAAACCCGGTTTGAGCCTGCTCAAACCGGGTTTTTTCGCGACTTTATTTATCGTGTCCATCTCTAATAAAGTCGATTCCTATAATAAACTGTCAAAACCTGACTTTATAAGTAGAGGGAAAAGTGTTAAAATTTTATTACAATTATGTAAACGAGGTATTAAGATTATGAATCTAGTAAACAAGCTAAAAGAGGCGTTGCTATCCATATGGCAAGACAAGCTCCTGCTCATCTCTGCCATTGGTCTTTCCATTAAAGTCGTCTTATTCTATCTATTTTTAGGAAAAGGCCTTTTCGAAGTGAAAAGCTTATTCGTGACACTTCCAGGCAGTATTTTAATGTTATTTTCATTTGTGTTTCTGTTTAAGACGTGGTCCAGGAAGACGGCCATCATCGGTCTTAATATCATAGCGACCTTCCTGTTGCTGTCCCAGCTATGGTATATCCGCTATTTTGGAACACCATTATCGTTCTTTGCCTTGCTGCAGACGTCTAACCTTTCAGGATTAGGACCAAGCATCATGGAATTGATCAACGGCCTGGATGTCCTGTTTGTAGTGGATATCATCCTATTGCTCATTCTGACTAAAAGGAAATCATTTTCGATTCCTAAGGTGCAATGGAAAACCTTTATCATACTCTTCCTTGCAGGTTTCAGCATCCTTGCCGTGAAACCATTGAAGAATCATTATGTCGATGGCACTCCATATGCTCAAATCTTTAAGATTTACGATCGCTATGATTACATATTGAAGTTCAATCCGCTTCAATACAGTGTTCTGGATATGTATCTGTTTTATCAAAACAATCGTTACATTGACTTGAACGAGGAAGAAGAAGCTCTTGTGAAAGATTGGTTTGACAATAAAGATGAATACAGAGAAAAGAGACTCTATTTAAATGATAAGTACGAAGGAGTCGGGGAAGGGAAAAACCTCATCATTCTTCAATTCGAATCCCTTGAAAATTGGGTGCTGAATAAAAAGGTGAATGGGAAAGAGGTCACACCCAACTTGAACAGACTGTTGAAGAACAGTATATATGCTTCCAACTTTTATCCGCAAACAAAAGGCGGGCGTAGCTCTGATGCGGAGTTTGTTGTGAATACATCCCTGCTGCCGGTAATGGAGGGGAGTACATTCTTCCGATATCCGACGAATGATTATACAACGCTACCCGGACTATTGAAGGAAAAGGGTTATTCCACCTATGCTTTTCATGGTGACGAGGGAACGTATTGGAACAGAAGGGAAGCTTACCCGCATATCGATATCGACGAATATCATGCCATTGAGGAATTCCATGAAGGCGAAGAAATCGGAATGGGCTTGAGTGATGAAGAATTTTTCCATCAATCGGTTGAATTCTTGAGTAAGAAGGAGCAGCCTTTTTATGGCTATCTGATCACGTTAACAAGTCATACGCCGTTCGTGATTCCAGAGCAATTCAGAGGCCTGGAGTTTGAAGCGCAGTACAGTGACACATCGGCTGCTCACTATCTTCAGTCCATTCACTATACGGATATGGCGGTCGGCAAGCTGATGGAAGATCTTGAAGCGAATAATATGCTCGATGACACCATGATTGCGATCTTTGGTGATCACGCAGCCTTCGAAAACAGCTACAAGGATCAAATGATGAAAGAAAATCCTAAGGTTGAGGGGATTGATGAAGAAGGCAGAGTGCCGTTCATCCTCTACAATCCGGGGATGGAACCATTGGAATTAGACAAAGCATATGGACAAGTCGATATTTACCCTACTTTAGCCTATGTAATGGGCATTGAGGAAAAGAAATATGAAGACATCGTAATGGGAAGAAATATGCTTACATCGGACAACAGCTTTGCCGTCATTCCACTCGAGAATATCATTCGTTCAGATCGTGAACTGACAGAGGAACAGAAGGAATACGAATTGAGAGCCCAGCAAGTATCAGATCTTATTATCAGAAGTAATTATTTCGAAGAAAAAGAATAACCACTTAAACACTCCTGTCTATATGATAGGAGTGTTTTTCTGCTCTGCGATATTCTTCAATTCGTTTGCTCTCATCTCGATGAATGTGTACATGTACCTTTTTAAAAAGAGGATGTCTGCAAGATTCCCTAATAAGCCAAAAGGAGCCTTATATGTAAAAGTGTCTTTCATTAGTGTGCCATTTTCATGTTCGTGAAATTCATGGACATGGGTAAAGGATTTAAAAGCCCCCTTCACCATCACATCTGTGAATGAATGAGGAGTATCCATTTCGACAATTTGAGCCGTAAGTCGCTGTTTAACGCCAAAATGAACAGCTTCCCATGTGACAGCATCTCCAACCTCTAACAATCCGCTTGTGACGCCTCCAACGGCCCTCTCCTTGGTTCTGGAGGTAGTTTGAGTATGAATCTCCACATTACGGGCTAAATCAAAACAAAGGGACACAGGAGCGTTTATATGCGTGATATGACGAATCGTGGGCAAAATAGTGTCATCTCCTTCACTTATACGTTAATTTCGGATGGTTTGTTGTTTGAGATAGGGGGGACGGACCTGGATGTATGGAACGTTTGTATCAAGAAAATTCGACACGGAGGATCAATTAATTGAAATTAGGATCAATTAATCAGATTTAGGATTAAAAAAGGTGAATGAGGATTAATTATCATAAATCAAGATCAATTATATCCCAAACCGGATCAATTTACCCGCGAAGACCACATCAACTCACAGATTCTTCACCAGGATCGCCCTTTAGGCTAATCTTAGACCACATTCCCAGTTTAAAAAGGACAAACTAAAGAAAATCTCCTTATTAGCAGCATATTTGGAAGTGAAAACAGTCTATTTCTAATCCCATCAGGTAAAAAGCACAAACAATAAAAGAAAACCTTGGATAATCATCCAAGGTTTTCTACTAATCTAGTATTTTCCACGCATAAACGGAAGCGTGTGCTTATCTCTCGCGTAATTTCTTCATCGTATTGATCAATGGCTTGTGCTGACCGATCAATCCAACCACTTCAGCCGTTAACTGAATGATAATCACCAGTACAGCGGAGAAGAGAATGGCTCCCCAAAGAGTTGATCGGGTGAATAGGATCGCACATAGTCCGAAGAAGGCTCCGATTGCATAAATGATCAGGACCGTTTCTTTATGGGAGAAGCCCATTGCCAGTAATCGATGATGCAGATGAGATTTATCAGGTGCTGAAATCTTTTGCTTATTCAGGATACGTCTGATGATTGCAAAGAACGTATCAAAAATTGGTATAGCCAGGATGATAATTGGAACAACTAAACTGAAGATGGTCACACTCTTGAACAATCCAAGTAGCGAGATGATGGATATACAGTATCCAAGGAATAATGCTCCTGTATCACCCATAAAGATCTTCGCAGGATTGAAGTTAAAGAACAGGAATCCGATGGTCCCACCGATTAAGATAACGGTAAGGGCAACGACCATATACTGACCATTCATAGCTGCAAGAGCCATAATGGAAGTCATGGCAATAACGGATACTCCTCCTGCCAGTCCATCCAGTCCATCGATCAGGTTAATGGCATTCGTGATTCCAACGATCCACAGAATACCGAACACATAACTGAAGTTTCCTAAATATATACGCTCTGCCACAAACGGCAAAGTAATGAAGTCAATTTTAAAGTCGGCAAACACGACGATACAAGCTGCCAGGATTTGTCCAACAAGCTTAGCTTTTGGTGACAGGGTAAAGCGATCATCAAGGATTCCTACAATCAGGATGATTCCTCCCCCAAGAATGACCGGCCAAAGTGGAGCAATCAGATCATTCAAATACAATAAGCCAGCTGATGCACCAATGACGATCGACAAGCCGCCCACACGAGGCATGAGACCTTTATGAACCTTACGATGGTCTGGTTTATCCACAAAGCCAAATCGCTTGGCGAATTTAATGACGAATGGAGTCACTGCTACAGAAACAACTAAAGAAATAGCAAAAGCAATTACAAAATCAATTAGAGAGTACATTCGTTCACCTCTTTTTCTTCTATGGGCACTCCAATTGTAAGAATACCACATATTTAATGATGTGCAACATTTTTTTTAAGGGAACAATTACTAAAATACGTAGTGGGTATTATGTCAAAAAAAGCAGAGGCTTTCTTCATTAGACGTCGAATTTTAGTGAAAAGTTTCAAAAAGTAACAAGTTAATGTATAACTACCCATTAACCAGATGAATCTAAACGTTAGGTTGTCCAATTAATTTCACCATTGTAGGCGAAAAAAGTGTATTTCTCTATCCGTCTAAAGAGTCATTTTTCCGCGTTACTTCTATACAATTAGTATGAGTTTCTTGATGGCTTTGTAAGAAAAAAGATATTTCCAATGTAACGTTTTTTACAAGTTGGTTTCAACAGATGTTTCGAGGTATTCCACATCCCCTTCTTGTATGTCAGCCTGTCCATTTGTCAGCTCTGTCATCCATTCAAAGAACGAAGACTTTTTGGCTTCCTCTACATAGACCTCTACCTCTACAGCTTCTAAATAGTGAATGTCCTTCAGTTTATAATGAGAGGACCGCACTTCATTTTCCACTTTTCCTAACCAAGTATAATCAATCTTCGCCTTCATGATACGCATCAGGCTTCTTTCCACAATACCGGTAGCGTTCAAGCCTTCTGAGGTCGCACGGCCATATGCGCGGATAAGTCCGCCTGCACCAAGCTTAATCCCGCCGAAATAACGGGTAACAACGACAACTGTATCTTTAAGGTCACGTTTTTTTAATACTTCCAGCATGGGTACACCTGCAGTCCCACTCGGCTCACCATCGTCATTCGCTTTCTGGATGAGATTGTTTTCACCGATCATATAGGCGGAACAGTTATGATTCGCATCTCCATGCTTTTTCTTAATGTGAGTGATAAATTCCTGAGCTTCTTCTTCAGTTTCCACCCGATTCACATACGTGATGAATCGAGAGCGCTCTATCGTGATTTCATGTTCTCCGTAACCCTTGACGGTATTATAGTGATGTAGCAAAACGTTATCTCCTTTCAGATTCCTTATGTATGAATGATGGCGAAATCCGCGTTTAATCCCCATTTGTATTCAATATCTACTATATATAAAAGTAGAACGGATTGCACATATATAAATAACCACCTCCCATTATAAACGGAAAAAACTGGTTTTACATGAAATAATGGTAATACAATGTAATCAAACTTTAATCTCCGACAATATGTGACATGGTATAATGGACGCTGAAAGTAATACTTCTGTTGTTCCAAAGCCTCGGACAGGAAGCCGAATGGTCTAGAAAATTACCATTCATTTTCTTCTTTTCTGAAATCAAGATTCCTTGGTAGAGGTATTACATAGGAATATGCCTAGATGAATAAAGGAGTTTTATGATTTTACATGGAATTGATAAAAGGGATTATTAAATAGATGCATTTTAGGTCTAAGGACATATCCATAAGACTGAAAATTATAAGATATAATCCGATTATTACTATGTAAGAATAACTTCATGAACCTTAATTCTGGGTTGACTACTATTGTGGAACAAAAGAGAGGTGTACCGTGTCACTTAAAAAAATAGACACCAAGATGTTAGATAGCATCCTGAAAAAGATGGTCGATACGGTTGACGAAAGTAAGGATGAAATCTTCCAGATTGGCGAGCAATGTCGAACTGATTATGAAGAATTGATGAAAGAACTGCTGGAAGTGAAAGAAATGGTCTTGAAAGTGATTGATGAAGGAGATCACCTCCAACAGAAATCGAAGTTTGCACGTCTCAGACTTTCTGAAGTAAGCAAGCACTTTCAAACCTATTCAGAAGATCAGGTTAGAGAAGCGTATGAAAAAGCTCATGACCTGCAAATGAAGCTATCCATGAATAGACAGCAAGAAAAGCAGCTGAGAGACCGTCGGGATGAATTGGAAAGACGGTTACACGCACTCGGGGACACGATTGAACGGGCAGAAAATCTTTGCTCGCAAATATCCGTCGTTCTTAATTATTTAAATAGTGACTTAAGGCAAGTGAATGAGGCGCTGGAGGATGCGAAGCAGCGTCAGGATTTCGGCCTTCAAATCATCGAGGCACAAGAGGACGAGCGGAAACGCTTATCCCGTGAGATTCATGATGGTCCTGCACAAATGATGGCCAACGTCTTGATTCGTTCAGATTTAATCGAGCGGGTTTTTCGGGAAAAAAGCACAGATGATGCTGTTAAGGAAATTCGTGATCTCAAACGGATGGTCCGTTCAGCATTATATGAGGTACGTCGCATCATTTATGATTTAAGACCAATGGCGCTCGATGACCTGGGATTAATCCCGACCCTCAAAAAATACTTGAGTACAATCGAAGAGTATAACCAGGAGACCTCCATTCAGTTTGTGAATATGGGGCTCGATATCAGACTTCCTTCAAAATTCGAAGTCGCTCTTTTCCGATTAGTACAAGAGAGTGTTCAGAACGCACTTAAGCACGCTGAAGCGACACATATTCAAGTTAAGGTAGAAGTAAAGAAAGACCAAATAACAGTTGTTGTCAAAGACAACGGCAAAGGATTCGATAAAGAGAAACAAAAAACGGGATCCTTTGGCATCATGGGGATGAAAGAACGTGTCGACCTTCTTGAAGGAGACATCACGATTGACTCAAAAGTAGGGACAGGAACGGTCATACTGATCCAGGTCCCGCTTAATAAGTAAATTTTTCCAAGGTTTAGGGAGGCGAAAGACATGGCAACAAATATTGTTATCATTGATGATCATCAGCTTTTCAGAGAGGGAGTAAAAAGAATCCTTGAATTCGAACCTTCTTTCAACGTAGTAGCAGAAGGCGATGACGGTTCAGAAGCCATGAACCTAGTTGAAACACACGAACCAGATGTTGTCTTGATGGACATCAATATGCCTGAAACAAACGGCGTAGAAGCAACACGTGAACTGATGGACAGATACCCGGATACGAAGGTAATCATCCTATCCATCCACGATGATGAAAACTATGTAAACCATGCGTTGAAAACAGGAGCTCTAGGTTATTTATTAAAAGAGATGGATTCAGAGGCACTGGTTGACGCTGTTAAGATTGTCGCTGATGGCGGTTCATATGTCCATCCTAAAGTGACGCATAATCTGGTTGCTGAATACAAGCGCCTGGCAAACGCCCAAAACTCAGGTGGATTCCAACAATCCGAAGTTCGCCGCCCGCTTCACCTATTAACGCGCCGCGAGTGTGAAGTACTGCAGATGCTTGCAGATGGTAAGAGTAACCGTGGTATTGGTGAAGGATTATATATCAGTGAAAAAACTGTCAAAAATCATGTAAGTAATATACTTCAAAAAATGAACGTGAACGACCGTACCCAGGCAGTAGTGACTGCGATCAAGAACGGTTGGGTTGAAGTACGATAACGTTTAGAGAGATATGCGTATTGTTAATTTGTTGTTGAGAGAGCGGCCCTTCTTGGTGGAGGGCCGCTTTTTGATTGGAATTTTGGATAGGTTTGGGCCATTGGATTGTCTGTTTTAGCTGGAATGGGATCTTGAATGGGACTGAAGGCTGAATATAGGGGTGATTTCCTAATCCGAGGATAACCCCTGTGGAGGAATTAATCCCATTTGAGTTGGTTTCGATCCCTATTTCGGATTTTTAATCCTGTCTGGGAATTATTGATCCTCATTTTGATTTATTAATCCTAAATTTAAATAATTGATCCTCATTGTCGAATATTCTTTACGAATATGGCTCAACCAGTACCGATTCCCATCTCCGACAACAGGCAGATGCTTGATTGTTAATACAGTGTACCACTAAAAAAGCCACTTCCCGACCAGGAAGTGGATCCATCCTAATGCTTTCTCCGCGCAAAATCAACAAACCGGAACATATCCAACCGATGTCTCGATTCCGTATACTCAAACAATGTTGCATCCTTCAAATGGACAAAATTCTTCACGACAACCACGTGATCATACTTATCTAAATCAAGATACTCCCGGTCCTCATCGGTACATTCTTCCACGACAATCTCTTTTTTGGCAAAATCGATTGGGAGCTCGAGTTCACCCTCCAGATATTCATAAATCGAGTTCTCGCATATCTCTTTCGTTAACAAAGGGACTTGTTCTTTCAGAAAATAGGATTTGTCCAGTATAATCCTTTCCCCGCTGATTTGACGGGAGCGGACGACTTTCCAGACTTCAGCGTTTGCAGAAGTCTCGAGCTGGGAAACGACCTGGTCATTGGCACGCATCAGTCCAAATTCATGCACGGACGTCTCGATCTGATCCCGACCCATGGAGGTCTGCAGCTCTTTAAAGCTCACAAGCCCTGAAATCGGAAAGCTCATCCGCGACACATCGAGCACAAGGGACCCTTTTCCCCTCAGTTTTTGTATAAACCCTTTTTGAGCCAATAATGTAAGCGCTTTACGAATAGTCTCACGTGAAGTGGCGTAAATCACCGAGAGCTCGTTTTCCGATGGCAGGATTGAATTCGCTGTATAGGTGCCATCCTGTATTTTTTTAGAGAGATCCTCGAAGATTTGTTTGTATTTATTGCTTTTCGTCATAATATCACCTGCTAGTATTTTACCATAATTAATAGGAAGAAATGAGATTGAACTTGAGTGTTGTGAATATTTTCAATAGAATGGAGATAGCGCAAATTTTAGAAAAGGGTGAAGAGCATTGTCGAAACAGCATTGGAAGAAAATCATGTTGGGAATTGGCATGAGTACGTTACTATTGGGTGCTTGTGGTGCAGACGAAGAGAAGAAGGAAGAGAACACAAACAGTACGGAAGAGGTAAAGCCAAGTGAAGACCCGGCAACAGACGAAGCGGCATCCCTGAATCAAATGACACAAATCGTTGAGGATGCGAGCGAGCTGAAAGAAGCAGAGGGTATCCCGGAAGAAGAGAAAACGGCGATCAACGAAGCCTTTAATCAATATATCACGGCATTTAACGAAGAAGACTTCGAATCATACATGAGTGTCATCTCGAAGACACCGGTGAATTTCAAATACGAAGACGAAGAGCGCTATGTGAAACAAATCTTTGACTCCGTCGATTCAAAGCGTACGGTGGAAAACGTGAAGATCATCAACTATGCATCTGGAAAAAAAGCAGATGTTTATTCTGATATCCAAGCGACAACGAAAGACCCGAACAGCGATAAGGAAGTGACCCGTTCAGGGAAGCAGGTAACCGTCTTCCATAATAAAGAAGATGGATGGAAGGTTGCAGCGATTTTCTTCTTGGCTAGTGAAGGGGAAGAGGAAGCAACGGAATAAGATGAAAGGCTGCGTTAGCGCGCAGCCTTTTTTCATTTCAATCGTTGATAACGGTTGAATAGTTCATCAAGCTCTGACTAGCTTTTTTTTCCTACAGGTAGAATAAATGTTAACTAATTTATGTATAAGGATTACTATTGTATACGCTGATCTGAATCTTTCTTGAAAAATTTTGACCGCACCAAGAGTAAAACGATAGCAAAACTATAATTGACAACGGCAATGATCGCAAATGCTGGAAACTGATCAGGCATAGGGTTGCCTGAAAGGAGGGCAGGACTGATGATGGCCAGTGGCAGTGTCCCACTGATGAAGGCCATAATTGCGAATACAAGCAGGCCGGTCCGTACGATTTTTCTAATGGATGGATTGTCTGTGAACATCGATAAACCTCCTAGTAAGTGTTATCCTCGCGATCGGCTTCTTCACGAATTTTTTTATCTTCATCCGTTACATAGCCGTTATGTAGAATGTCCTCGATTAAATTACGGTTGAAAAATACGTTATAGTCGGGCGAAATATTTCCTTCCGGATAAGGGACGCCGATATAGTCGAACTGCTTATTTGTGCTGTTTTGAATTTGATTATACCCATAGATCATGACGCTTTTTTCAACCTGTTTCAGCTTTACGACGGTTCCGATAGGAAGGAGCTTTGCAGGATCAAGTTCATCTTCCTGAACCTTCTCTTCCTTAGTTTCCTCAGGTTGATTACTTTGAGTCTGGCTGCAGCCAATTAAAGAAAATACCAGTACAAATAAAATAAAAAGATATTTAGTCCTCACGATGATTGTTCTCATTTCTTTGGTTTTTTTGTATTTCTGCTTCTACTTTTTCTCTCATTAATTCTTCGGCAGGTGAAACGAACCCTGGATGCATGATATCTTCAATCAACTCACGATTGAAGAAGACATTGAATTCGTCTGTCAGGTTTCCTTCCGGATAAGGAACGGCTATATAATCGAAAATATTGTTTGTTTTCTTTTGTATCTGATGTCGTCCATAGATCATGACCGGCTTCTCTACTTTTTTTAATTTGACGACGGTTCCGATCGGTAGAAGGGTGGGGGTTGAATTATTCATTAGCAATGACCTCTTTCTTGAAGAATTTTGATCGAATCACTAGAGCCGCCACACAAGTCCCATATATGAATAAAGCCATCATGGACAGAGGTAGGCTTACATTTGAGAGTTGATCTTTCGGAATCACCCAAAGGAGCAAAACGGAAAACATAATGGTTCCGCTTAACCCTATAAAAATAGCATAAAATAATAATGCGAAGCGTACTGCTTTCTTAACGTTTTTTTTGTTTGTATTCATGAACTCAATATCACCCGTTTTTCTTGATTTTCCTTACTCGTCTTCCTTGTCTTCCTCGAATCCGCCCTTTACTCCGACACCGATACCCAAGGCCGCGTATATGCTGGTTTCTAAACCTACGGAAGCACTGGCTCCTGCACTGCCGAGGGAAAGGTCGACACCTACGTAAGGATCATACTCAAACCCAAACCACTCCTCCAAGGGTTCATACCCGAAGAAATTTAGAGGCTCGAGCTTTAGTTCGACTTTTGCTGCACTCACTTCGGCCCCGGCACTGGCAGTATAATTCTCATAATTGACCTTTGCCTCACCCTGGCCAAAGCTTATATCCCCTCCAAGAGGTGAATTGTCATGTGAAAAGCTGGACTTTGAGATACCTGCCTCCGTTTTGAAGCCTATTTGTTGTCCCATAAGAACCGATTTACCAAAAGCTAATGGAGTATATGGCATTGCAGCACCCATATCAGTATAAAGGACCTTTTGATCGACAAATTCGGGAACATCATCCATATACTTCGTGTCCACCATCGAAGCAAATAGTTTGGCTTCACTGGTTCCTTCTTTCAAATCAGCAGAAAATAACGCCCCTGCATTTCCAACCCCATCGGATCCCATCATATCTTCATGTGGCTTCCCGTAGCTGACAGTGGTGCTCGGCGGTCGAGGGCAGAAACCGTATTGGGTCTGGGCAGTTCCATTACCAGCTACGGCTAAGTCGTTATTATAAGAGGTTTGATTGGTTTGGAGCATCAAAAGCTCTTCCAGTGATCCATACTCACCAGGAATCGTAGACATTGATAATAATAGATTACGAGAATTCAATCTTTCCTCCAGTGTATTCATAAATGGATGACGGTGAAATGATTGATCAAGCTCAGTACCCGAGTATTCCGACACGCTGAGTTTTCCGCCTTTAAACATTCCCTGTATATCATAAATATAACGTTTCATCAGCTGAATGTCATGGTCCACTGTATCCAGGGCTTTTGTTTGGTCAGCGTCAAAAGAGGTTAAGTGATCAATGGTTTGAGTGATTTCCTGATGAGCCCTCTTCGTATCACCCAGGAATCGCTGGTCCTGAATGTGGGGGACATGGACAATGTCGCTAATGGAGTTCAACGTTTCGTTTGTTTCATCCACGAGGTCGCAGGTGACGGTTTCGGATTTATTCAACCCATCGGTTAACTCTCCATCCAAAAAACTTTGACGAATCAACCCATTGGAATCAGACTCCAGCTCAATGGAAGCTCCTTTAAGGCTTGTAAGGGTCCTCTCATAGTTTTGAAGGGAAAGGGAGTAAAAGGTCAGGAAGGGGATGTGCATATCCTGATAAAACGAACGGATGGCTTCCCCGCCTTTTCCGCTGAATGACTCCTGCAATCCAGTAAAGGTACCGACAGCCCGCCGGAGTTCATCGAGTTGTTTCTTCTGTGCTTCCAGTTTATTTAACAAATCTTCAATACCGCTATGTAGCGATTGGTTATCAAGCATTTTCATGGTCCGGTTTCTCCCCCTAGCGTGACATGATGGAAGCAGAGATCGTGTGATCCACTTCTTTAAAGTCTTCAATGGCCTTGCTTGCAGATTGATTGTTTTCGATTAATACGCTTTTATATACGTTTGCCACTTCCTCGAACAGATGACTTAATTCATTCAATCTCCTGACAACGTCCAGTTGGTTGGGGGAGGCGATATCTTTGGAGAGTGACGTTTCAAATGATTCAGAGGCAGCTTGTATGTCAGCCAGTGCTTCATTGATATCGGAGAACCGCAGCTTAATATCCTGACTCACATTCCTTCCTCCCTTCTAAGTTCCCTCTCGATGCGCTCTTGTTCGTTTGCGATGCTTATTTCCAGTGATTGAATCTGTGACCGAATCGAGGAAATTTTATCTTCTATGCTCATGATGGCGGTGTCCATCTGGGTTTGAGACATATCTTTATAAGATAATATGACATCTTCGCGGACTTCGATAAACTTTCTGGCTAATGTCCCCTGCCAAGTGGAAGAAGTGAGTTCGGGATGAGTAATGCTCGTTTGATGCCGGAGAAATTCTCCCTGGAGCTGATTGACGGAAGAATAAGCATTCTTTAGTCGGATAAGTTGTTCTTTTTTTTCGTGAAGCTGTGAAGTTAAATAGGATAAATAGGACACGTCTTTCATCCCCTTATATATTCATTTTTTGTATATTCGGTAAGGCATACGTAGTATATGGTATCAAATGGAAGAGGTCGGGATAAATGGGTAATTTCTCCTGAAAGAATTCATGTGAAAAGAGTGAGCCTTTTTGCATACTATATACCCATAATATGGTTGTTTACACCTATTATTTTAAAAATGATTTTGTAGCATTAGAAAAAGGCATTGTCGGAACAATGCCTTTTATCTTTTACTTTTTAAAATGAAACACAACAGACTCGTAAGGACGTAATGTTATGTTCTTATAAACGTTCGCCGTATCTTCATAGTTAGACAACAACACTTCGCTCGACCAGCCTTCAACATCGACCTTATCAGGAAGAGTGAATTTCGTTTCATGTCCATAGAAGTTGTTCACCACAAGCAGTTTTTCACCTTCACCGTTTCGGACATAAGCAAAAATATCTCGGTGATCTTCTAAAATCAATTGATAGTCACCATCCACTATAATGTCGTATTCTTTGCGAAGGCGATTCAGCTTCTGATAGTGATAGAAGACTGAATTTTCGTCTTGTAAGGCTTGTTCTGCATTGATTTCTGTATAATTCTTCGCCACAGGAATCCAAGGAGTGCCGCTTGTAAATCCGGCATTTTCATCACTATTCCACTGCACAGGCGTTCTTGAGTTATCACGTGACTTGTGACGCAGAATTTCTAAAATCTCTTCTTCAGATTTACCTTGCTCTTTTAATATATTGAAGATGTTGATCGACTCAACATCACGGTATTCATCGATGCTTGTGAATTTCGGATTCGTCATCCCGAACTCTTCACCCTGATAAATATAAGGGGTACCCTGCATCATATGAATCGTTGTTGCGAGCATCTTCGCCGATTCGTTACGGTACTCACCGTCATTTCCGTAGCGGGACACGATACGGGGCTGATCATGGTTGCACCAGAATAGGGCGTTCCAGCCGCCGCCTTCATGCATTTCACGCTGCCAGGTAGAGAGGATGTCCTTCAGCTTCAGAAAATCAAAGTCAGCGACTGACCATTTCTCCCCGTTAGGATAATCCACTTTTAAATGGTGGAAGTTGAACGTCATGCTGAGCTCGTTCCGGTCAGGGCGTGAGTATTTGATACAATGATCGATCGTTGTGGAAGACATTTCCCCGACCGTCATGATGTCGTATTGAGAGAAGACTTCCTTGTTCATTTCCTGCATATAGTCATGGACCTTGGGACCGTCAGTGTAAAACTTTCGTCCGTCTCCAGGAGCGACCGAACCGTCATCGTCAGGGAAGTCCTGATCCTTGGAGATGAGATTGATCACGTCCAGGCGGAAGCCGTCGACGCCTTTCTTCAGCCAGAAGTGCATCATGTCATAAAGCTTCTGGCGGACTTCATCGTTCTCCCAGTTCAAGTCAGCCTGGGTCACGTCAAAGAGGTGAAGGTAGTATTGACCTGTTTCCTCATCATACTGCCAGGCGTTGCCGCCGAACTTGGACTGCCAGTTTGTCGGCTCGGAACCATCCGGCTTGCCGTCCTTCCAAATGTAGAAATCGCGGTATTCATTGTCCTTCGACTTACGGGACTCAATGAACCACTGGTTCTCCGTGGATGTATGGTTGATGACGATATCCATGATGATCTTGATTCCACGCTGGTGAGCCTGTTTCAATAGCTCATCGAAATCCTCCATCGTCCCATACTCATCGTGAATATTGAAATAATCACTAATATCGTATCCGTTGTCGCGCTGAGGACTCTTATAAATAGGCGTCAACCACACCACATCAATCCCAAGCTCCTTCAAATAATCCAACTTAGCCGTAATCCCCTTAATATCCCCAACGCCATTCCCAGACGTATCATAAAAACTCTTCGGATAAATCTGATACACAACCGACTTCTTCCACCAAGGCTGCTTCATACCTTATACACCATCCTAAATATAATTTTGAGGGACGGACCTCAATCGATTTCGCTTATATACAACCATGGCCGTCAAACATGATTGTTCTGCGATTTTGCTTTTTTAAGGTCAGTCAAGAGGGACGGACCTCCAACACATATTCCTCTAATTTTTCACTAATGAGACTGGACACTCCGCACTACTGCAAGCTTTTCGGAGGTCCGTCCCTTAAAACAACTAAACAAAAGGGAGACAATCATCCACTGCACATAACCTGAACAGGCTTGTGGTTAGAATTGATTTGTCCCCCTTAGTTTAACTTGTATATACAAGTTGTTACAACTGTTTTCTTTTTCTATTTATTAGGCTACTTCGTTTTTGCTGAATTTTGACCATACCATTGTCAGGACGAATGGCACGACGATACAGATGGCCATTCCGATAAAGAATGATAGCCAGTATTCAGGAATGATCGATAGGAAACCAGGTAATCCACCTACACCGATGGAGAAAGCTTTTGTTCCTGTCATCGCTAACAGGACACCACCGATTGCAGATCCGATTAAGGCACTGATGAATGGGTAGCGATAGCGCAGGTTAACCCCGAACATCGCGGGTTCTGTAATTCCTAAATAAGCAGAGATGGCAGACGTACCTGCCAGGCCACGAAGCTTTTCGTTTTCCTTCTTCGCGACAAACATCATCGCAAGGGCTGCAGAACCCTGTGCGATATTCGATAGTGCCAGGATTGGCCATAGGAATGTTCCACCTTGGCTTCCGACTAGCTGTAAGTCTACTGCAAGGAAGGTATGGTGCATACCTGTGATAACCATTACCGCATAGAGACCACCATACAGCAATCCGCCTAACCAGGAAGCAGAATCGAATACCCAAACCACACCGTCTGTTAAAAGGTTACCGATAAAGAACGTAACCGGTCCAATCAAGATAAATGAAGCAAACCCAGTAATTAAGAGTGCAACTGGCGCAACTACTAAGAGCTTGATGGAATCATGAACTCTCTTATCCAGGAACATTTCGATTTTCGCTAATAGATAGGAAGCGAATAGAATCGGTAGAACCTGTCCTTGGTACCCAATTTTGTCGACTTCAAAGCCGAATAAGTTCCACGTAGGAATCTTTTCTGCACTTGCATAAGACCAAGCGTTAAGTAAGTCCGGATGAACAAGCATAAGACCTAATACAATACCGAGTAATGGACTTCCCCCAAAACGCTTGACCGCTGACCAACCAATTAACCCTGGCAGGAACACAAAGGCCGTGTTGGCAATCAAGTTAATAATCGAAGCGAAATCGGCCCATTGCTTATGAACATCAATGACCGATTTCTCATCATAGAAAATCCCCGGCCCGGTCAAAATATTATTCAGACCCATCAACAAACCGGCTGTTACGATCGCCGGCAGAATCGGAATGAAGATATCCGCCAATACCTTGATCGCACGCTGCAATGGATTCAGGTTTTGAGTAGCGGCATCCTTCACATCCTGCTTTGAAGCCTGCTCAATCCCGGTTTCTTCTGCTAAAATTTGATACGCTTTATTTACAAGACCTTGTCCGATGACAACTTGGAACTGACCGTTGGAAGAGAATGAACCCTTCACAAGATCAATCGCCTCTAATCTTTCTTTATCCACCTTTTTCTCATCATTCAATACCAATCGAAGACGAGTCACACAATGAGTGGCTGTACGGATATTATCCTTGCCGCCAATCGCTTCAATAATTTCCAGAACGTCTTCACGTTTCACGCTCATGAAATTCCCTCCTTTAGGTATGGTGCATGACAATTCTCGAAAAATGTCGAAATTTGTCTTGAACCCGCTTTCATTTCTATTAATGGAATTCCCCTAAATAGTATGTGGAAAACGCTTCTCTCTATGCTTTCGTAAAAAACTTCCGATAAAGCGAAACGCTTTCATTTAAGAGGAATCTTGTTGTATATACAAGATGTACTATTATTGTATTCATGTATATACAAGTTGTCAATGGAAAAGTGTAGCGTTTTCATTTGAAGGTAGTCAAAACAAAACTTGTATGTGGAGATTGTGGTTGATTTCACTTTTATAAAAGAAAAGGAACATGGAGTATTGAAGAAGTGGTTGAGTGGCCTTATAACTTCCACCTTTTTATCCCAAACAACAAGAAGACACCCCCTGTAACCAGGGAAAGTGCCTCCAATCAGAACCTATCCTTTACGATCTCTCTCATATTTGTTCCACATATAATAGGTATAAAATAGTTGAGCCAGATGACCAAGAGAGAAGGCCGCGAGAAAGATCCAGGTGTAGAAAAGGTCCAGCCCGATAAATCTTAAAAGAAAATACAAAACTGGGAGTAGCAGGGTCATCCAAAGGGTTCGAATCATTTTCCTTCTATAAGTGAGCCTGAAATAAACCAGTTCGAAACCTTTGTCTACCTTCTTGGTATATCCCTCCCACATATGGAACCTCCTTTCGAATAAAAAGACATCTGCAAAACAAAGCAGACATCTTCCATTAATCCTTCAATCTTAGTTAATTTAGGGCATCAAACATACCAATTGCAACTACGCCAATAAACCCTAATATGATCCACACGATATAGGCGATGAGGATCAACCATCCCAAAAGTTTCTTGCCAGTTATGATCCAGTAGATTCCTAATGTGATGAAACTGAACAGCAGTCCAAGGATCCCCCATAACCATGGATTTTTGTCATGCTTTTTGGCATCCATAAATAGATAGACAGCAATAATAATATTGAACACATACATCAAAGCTTCCAAAGTACCCCTCCTTAATATTTTACACTTATATGTAAATTTACCTGTTTTTACTAAAAGTAAACCGCTTTTTGACACTTAGTTTGCAAATCCAATGAAAAACGCCAGCTGATTTCCAGCTGGCGTGCATTCTTTCATCTCAGGACATCAACCGGCCATCTTCACCTTTTTAACTGGATCCTTCTTCTTTAAGAGGGTCTTATAATTGATCATCGAGTAAACCACATAAGATATCCCCAGGCAAATTCCGAATACCACAACGGCAAACAACAGATATTGAACAATCAATAAAGATTCATTCCCCGTGCTCATCCACTCCATCACGTTGTTCCACAACCGCTGCCTGATCAACGGATGCTCATGGATCAAGTAAACCCCCAACACATATCCGGATAGGAAGTTAATCGGTCTAGATACAAACGTAAGTTTCGAGAAGAATAAGAACAGTGCAAGTGACATCGCAACAATGACAGGGGAGTTATACGACAGCAGCTTAAATGGTAATTCCCACGATTGTAGTAAAACCATGGCCGTAACGGCTCCCAGTAAAATGTAAACGCTTAAATAATAGTGCTTGTTTAAGGCAGACAGAAACTGTCCGTGGTGTCGTAAATAGCCCGCTACAAAATAAAGGAAGATGAAATGCACGATGCTATAGCCACTGTTTACCCCGAAGCTCCCCAACGGATGGAAAAATTGCCATACACAATTGATCATAAATAATAGGAAGAGGAATTTTCCGTAATCCTTCTTTGATAGCTGATTGATCAAGATATTTAAATAAGGTGAAAGCATAAACAATGCGATATATACGGTGATGAACCAGTAGGTGGACAGATACACCGGGAATACCGACCTGATAAAGCTGGTATAGGATCCATCCGTTAATTGTAAGACCGTCAATCCGGCAAAAATAAGAACCGAAAAAATGAACGTTTCCCGAACGACCCTTAACACTTTGCTCATTTTAAATTGTGACTTACATAAAAAATATCCACTTATCAGCACATACACATTGACCCCAACGATACAAAGCACCTTTATGAAATGGAATAGATATTGATTCACCGTGCTTAGCTCTGATATCGCAATATATTTTGAAAATCCGTAGGTACCGAAATGCAACAAGACGATCATGACCATCGACAGTACCCTGAGAGATTCAAAGTTTGACAGCCTAATTTTCTCCGCCAATCCAACCCGCCCCTTGTATACATAAATATAAATTCTATTCATTTTAATCTATAAAAATAGTCTTGTCATTCAGAATTTTCTTGGTGGAATCGGTGAGTGGGTAATAGGGAGGGACTGCATGGGATTGAATGGTTCATAGGAAAGGTGAGAAACCCAGTGCTCTTGCGAAAAATAGAGAGGAAAGCCCTATAAAGCCGTCAAATCAGCAATGAAAGCGCAACCATAAATTTCTAAAGCGCACGAGACGGGGGGTGACGCGTTCCTTTGAGGAAATAAGCACATTCACCTACCTGACTCATTAATGGAGGACGGAAAGAGGAACTTTATCAGCAGGTTACCGATAATGGTAATACAACCATAAATTACTAAACGCTATTATACTGGGGTTTCTTCCTTATTTTTCTTCATATAAGAATTTTAGCCTATTAAACTCTTAGTCTTCTTCCTCCATAATGGACAAGCAACAAAATTCGACATTACCCGATAAAGGAGACAATTTTTTTGAAGAAAACCATTATTGCCTTTACTACTGCTGCATTACTTTCGTCAGTTGCTGTCAATTCAACGGAAGCGGCTTCTTACCGCGTACAATCAGGGGATTCCCTTTCGGTGATTGCTTATAAATATGATACATCTGTTTCAAGCCTGAAGAGCTGGAATAACCTGAGCTCCGACATGATCTATGTAAACCAAGTTCTTGAAGTTTCAGCACCAAGCAGTACTTCTGCTAAAACGTATACCGTTCAATCAGGTGATTATCTGTCAAAAATCGGTGCAAAGTTTGATGTGTATGTCGCTGAACTCCGAGCGTGGAACAATCTAAAGAGTGACGTCATCTATCCTGGTCAAACGCTGGTCGTTTCTTCAGGAAGCACAAGTACACCGCCACCATCAGGCTCTAGTACCTACACCGTCCAATCCGGGGACACGTTATCCCACATCGCTATCCGTTATGATGTGAGCGTTTCATCCATCAAGTCATGGAACGGATTAACCTCCGATAACATCTATGTCGGTCAAAAGCTTTCCATTAAAGGAACGTCAGACGGCGGATCGCAGACTCCATCTTCAAGTGTCGTCGACATTGCGAAGAAATACGTAGGAACTCCATACGCATGGGGCGGAACATCACCATCCGGCTTCGACTGCAGCGGGTTCATCTACTATGTATTCAACCAGGCAGGACAATCGATTGCACGTACCAACACAGACGGCTACTATAGCAAATCATCCTTCGTATCAAGCCCGAAAGCAGGGGATCTGGTATTCTTCGAGAATACATACAAAGCCGGCATCAGCCATATGGGGATCTACCTAGGAAATGGAGAATTCGTCCACGCCTCAGACAGCGGGGTAACGATTTCGAAGCTGAGCAACACGTATTGGAATCCTAAGTTTGTCGGATATAAGAGATTTAACTAATATTATGGAGCGTCCTGCCTAAGCAGGGCGTTTTTTATTTGTATTATTTCCGAGGAAATCCGACACGGAGGATCAATTAATGGGAAAGAGGATTAAAAAATCAGGAACAGGATCAATAAATTTCAAACAGGATCAATAATCCGAAATCGGGATTGAATCCTTCTGAAAGGGGATCAATTCCTCCATGAAGGCATCCTCGATCATGGATTTCCCCCTTAATCCGGCCCACAACCCCCGTTCAGGATCAAACTCCAGCTTAAAAAAGACAATCTAAGGTCACTTTGTGTTCAAAAGTAGATACAGTATGGCCAAAACACTTGTATCCGAAGATAGGCTGTTTCAACAACCGGGTCTCTGCCTGTTGTCTGAATGGGAGAGAGGTTGGTGATGGGATCTGACGCAGACATACATCGTCGAGAAAATTCGACACGGAGGATCAAATAATGGGAAAGAGGATCAATAAATCAGGAACAGGATCAATAAATTTCAAACAGGATCAATAATCCGAAATCGGGATTGAATCCTTCTAAAAGGGGATCAATTCCTCCACGAAGGCATACTTGATCAAGCATTTCCCCCTTAATCCGGCCCACAGCCCCCGTTCAGGATCCAACTCCAGCTAAAAAAAGACAATCTAAAGTCACTTTGTGTTCAAAAGTAGATACAGTATGGCCAAAACACTTGTATCCGAAGATACGCTGTTTCAACAACCGGGTCTCTGCCTGTTGTCGGAGATGGGAGAGCGGTTGGTGATGGGATCTGACGCAGACATACATCGTCGAGAAAATTCGACACGGAGGATCAAATAATGGGAAAGAGGATCAATAAATCAGGAACAGGATCAATAAATTTCAAACAGGATCAATAATCCGAAATCGGGATTGAATCCTTCTGAAAGGGGATCAATTCCTCCACCAAGACATGCCCAGCCCGAAATCTCATCCCCAACCCGTTCCACAATTCCCGTAAAGGACCGCCACTCCAGCTGAAAAAAGACAATCCTAAACAAAATCCCATCAAAAAGCAGGAATTTCCTCAAAAAAGTAGAATAATTCTATATTCCAACCCAAAAGGAGTGTTTCCTTAACAAATGAATGTAAAAAAACGAATACCTCCCCACAAACTCCTCCAAACCGAAGCCTTACTCAAAAGGCTGCAGCCACTTGATCACCCGAAAAGGCCTCTCATCGAACAGGATTTCAAAAAAAGGAAAGCGGGATACGCAGGGGAACGGTCAGTCGATTATCACTTAAGCTTCCTGACGGATAAAAAATATATGATCTTCAACGACCTCAGTCTGCCAATGGAACCGCATGACTTCCAAATCGATAGCCTGCTGGTCACCCCCTACTATTTACTCCCAATCGAAATAAAAAACATTTCCGGCATCCTTACGATAGACCCCGAATTCAATCAGCTTTCCAAGGAGTTCAATGGAATCGAAACCGGCTATCAAGATCCCATCACACAGGTCAACCGCCAGAAACTGCTCCTTCAGAAGTGGTTCCTGAATAATAAGCTTCCGTGTCCCCCAATCGAATTCCTGGTGGTTTTCAGTCATCCGTCAACGATTCTGAAGATGGCTCCCGGTCATAAACGAATCCCTCCTTACGACAAAATCATCCACGCCCAAAACATCGTGAGAGAAATCAGCAAGTTAAACACACAATACACCCGGGAAGTAATCAACATCAAAAAAGTAAAGCGACTCTTACTGAATCAACACAAACCTAAGTATTCATCAATACTCACAACCTATCAGTTAACCGAAACAGACATCATAAAAGGTGTACAGTGTGAAAAATGTCTTCACATCATGAATAGGAAGACAGGCATATGGCAATGTTCCAACTGCCACCACTTGTCCAAAACAGCCCACCATAAAGCCATCCAAGATTACTTCCTTCTCATCAAACCCACTATCACCAATCGGGAACTGCGAAACTTCCTGAACCTGTCATCGCCCAGGTCTGCCACACTGATCCTGCAATCTCTCAATCTCAAAACGGAGGGATCCACCAAAGGGACCGTCTACACGAAAAACTTCACATAAAAAAACCGCCCAGAATCAACATCCTGAACGGTCTCCCGACAAACTCTATTTATAACTAAGCACACCATCTGCCACTCGGTCATACTTCCAATACATCCATCCACCAAGCACCACGCAAGGAAGCACGACAACCGCCATTCCTAGAAACGCAGAACCGGGCGAAATATCATACAAGAAACCACCGATAAACGTCAGAATCGCCGTACTCAATCCCATACCCAACGAAGTATACACTCCCTGTGCAGCGGGGATATCCTTGCTCTCCAATTCTTCATAAATCAACCGCATAAAAGCATAATGTGTCAATCCGAAGGTTAGAGAGTGAAAGATTTGGGTAAAGATGAATACAGGGGTGCTGGGGAATAGGAACAACAAAGTCCAACGCGTCACAGCAGCCCCTGCTGATATCATAAACATGACCGATATGCTTCGCCCTTTTAACAAACGATCTGAAAACGTAAAGAACAGGATTTCAGACAACACGGCAATATTTAAAATCACGCCGATATAAACGGCGCTAACATCTAATTCCTTCAAATAGAGCACACCATAATTATAGTATGAAGCATGTGCCCCCTGAATCAAGACAACAATTACCATGGCCCAGACAAACTTACGGGATTTCAGCAATCCCCGGTATGAAAGCTTTTCCTGACCACGGGTACCACTCATGGACTGTGGCAGCTTCGCAAGAGATGACAGCAATATGACCACAATCCCACCGAACAACAGATAAATCACTGCCCCCTCGGTAAAAATCGAAGTCAAAAATCCAACTGCAAGCAACGCAACCGTATACCCAATCGATCCCCAGGAACGGCTCCGCCCATAATCAATGCCATCTTCCTTCATCATCACAGCCGCCATGCTCTCCACCATCGGAAGCATCATCGGGTAAACAAGGCTGAACAATACCATGCACACCAAAATCATCCCAAAGGAATTCATAGGCAGGAACAGTAGCAATGCAACCCCGGAAATCAACACAAGCCACCGAGAAAGTCGACCCAACGAAACCGTCTGACTCAACTTTGGAAACAGGAAAAAGCTCGAAAACGACCGGGCAATCATTCCAACCGCAATCACCGTACTTGCAGCCGAAATGGAAAAGTCCTTACTCTCGACCAGCCACGCTGTCCAATAAGGGATGAAAATTCCCCATGTGAAAAAAATCGCAAAGAACTGAACGGATAACCACGTCTGATTCTTCAAATCTATCAAAACTCCTCTTATGTAGACTGGAAATCAATTTACAAACATTGAGTAATTATATAGAAATCAGATGGGGAATACAACCAACTTAGCGACCATCTCTTTAGGACCATTGAAAAGTATGGAAGGATAACAATTCATTTACAAATACTTGCAGGACATTATGCCTAACGAATAGAAGTAGTACTACAGAAAAATAGAGATTCCATACAGGGGGAGAACCATGCTGCGAAAAAAATCATTCACCATCATAGTGGGAAGCGTCCTGCTCTTGACGGCCATCGGAGTCTATATTGCAGTAAGCAGTTTAAATAATGCCGGCACAACGGATGAAATCAATCAGACAGATGTGGTCTCGACAGCGGGTGTAACCACTACTGCACCTCAAACCAAAACGGGTGAAGAAAATCCATTCGGGGAAAAAGTAAAGACACCGTTAAGTGAAGATCTGATTCAGCAATACATACATGCGATGAGTCACCAAAAGGTAGAAGCTGAAGAAAAATGGTCATTCTTTGAGATAACCGATGAACGTATCGCTTACTTGTTAGGGCAATTAGAAATCAATAACTATAAAAGTGAACACACCTATAAAGAAATCTTAACGAGCTGGAAAGAGGGAGATTTCTCTGGTGCCGTCAGCGATCATAATAAGATTTGGAGAATGAGGAAAGGGAATATCGGCGTGGCAACCGGACTGTTAAGTACCAAGGAAGAGAAGAAGTATATCAAAAGCCAGAAGAAAGAGAAGCGATAATAGGGGAGTGAAGACGTATCAGGGGGCACGTCTTTTTCTGTGGCTCCACCCTATAAACAGATGAAAAAATGAGCTTGAGGCACCAAACCTCAAGCTCATTCTTGTTCAAACACTAATAAAATATTTCACTTAATAATCAGACCACAATACATGCCCTTATTCACTTGGCTACTCATGACTATCCACCAGAAACAGAAAGAACATATTTTTTAAAGTGTTTACAAAACACCTGCCACTCCATAATTTAGCATCCTTATGTTTGTGGGAATTTATAAAAGAATCCTATATAAAGGGCAGGTTTCCAGTGGCCTTTATATAGGATTCGTTTAAATGTAGTAAAACTTAAATCATCAAACTACCTCCCAAGCCACCCCCCATCAACAGCCACCAAATGCCCATGAACATAATTCGAAGCTCCCGAAGCTAAATAAACGACGGTACCCTTGAAATCATCCGGTTCTCCCCATCGATCTGCTGGAATCCGATCAAGAATTTGTTTACTTCTGATAGGGTCATCGATTAAGGCTGTATTCATGTCCGTGGCAATATAACCTGGAACGATCGCGTTGACGTTCACACCCTCTTTGGCCCATTCGTTCGAGAGGGCTTTCGTGAGTTGTGCCACACCGCCTTTTGCCGCTGCATAGGCTGGAACGGTCAATCCTCCTTGGTAAGAAAGGAGGGAAGCGGTGTTGATGATTTTGCCTTCTCCTTTCGCAACCATGTGACGTCCTGCCTCCTGACATAATAGCCAGACCACTTTTAGATTGATATTCAGCACATCATCCCAATCGGATTCAGGGAAATCAACAGAAGGCGACCGGCGCTGAATACCGGCATTGTTTACTAAAATATCAATCTTTCCAAATGTCGAGATCACACTGGGAATAGCAGATTTCACTTCCTCTTCCTTTTCAAGATTACATGGTATAATGGAGCACTTTCTACCAAACTGTTCAATTTCTTCCTTCACATCAGTTTGTTCCGGGTTCCTTTGAAGTAAGGCAATATCTGCTCCGGCTTCTGCCAGGGCCATTGCCATTGACCGTCCAATACCACGCGTAGCCCCCGTGATGGCGGCTACCTTTCCAGTTAAATCAAATAGATTCTTAGTCATATGTATCTCTCTCCTTCTGTCATAATAATAATCATTCTATTAAATTAGGAATAAACGTAACAATCGACGGAAACAACACGATTAAAACGAGTGCAAAGCAAAGCACCAGAACAAATGGAATGGCACTCTTCATCGCATGATCGAGCTTAACGCCCGCGGAGGAGCATGCCACGAACAGGCAGACACCTACCGGAGGAGTCAGTGTTCCAATCGCAATGTTAATAACAATCATAACCCCGAATACAATTGGATCCATTCCGGCACCCATGGCGATGGGTAATAGGATGGGAACAAACATAATTAACAGCGCAAGCCCTTCAATGAACATGCCGCCAACGATAAAGATCAGGTTGATGACGAGTATAATAAAGAACGGGCTGTCTGATACGCTTGTGATGAGACTGCTCAGGATCTGTGGGAAGTTGTGGCTCACAAGGATCCAGCTGAACAGGGAGGAGGCGGCAATGATTAACAACACATTCCCTGAACTGATGACGGCTTCCATGAAAATCGATGACAAGTCTCGAAGTTGAATACTTCTATAAACGAACAATCCCAGGATTAACGTATACACAACCGCAATGACACTGGATTCTGTAGGTGTAAAGGCGCCTGTTAAAATCCCGCCAACGATAATGACCGGAGCAAATAATGGGAGTATCGCTTTTTTAAAGCTGTCGATGAAATAGCTGAATGAAAACGAGTTGGATTTAGATACACCATAGTTTTTCTTGATGCAAATGATCCTCGACGCCACCATAAATAGAATCCCAATGAGAATACCGGGAATGATTCCTCCTAAGAATAACTTCCCGACGGAAATACTGGCAATTCCGCCTAACACAACCATCGGAATACTCGGTGGAATAATAATGCCAATGGATCCTGATGCTGCTTGCAATGCGGCGGCAAAGCGTGCTGGATAGCCTAGTTTCACCATACTTGGCGTCATGACACTGCTTAGTGCAGCTGTATCAGCAGGGGCGGATCCTGAAATGCCTCCCATCATCATCCCGGAAGTGACACTCACATAGCTCATGCCGCCTTTCGTCCATCCAATGATGGAGTCGGCAAAGTTTACAAGCCTTTGCGTTAATCCGCTTTTATCCATGATGACACCCGTCAGCATAAAGAATGGGATGGCTAGTAATGTAAAGCTATTCATGGAAACGAACATTTTTTGGGGAATCAGTAATAGCGGGACCACCCCTTCCCATAAAATGGTGATAATCGAGGCGACTCCTAAAGAGATCCCAACCGGCACACCCAGGATCAATAGGACAAAAAAGGCTATAAACAGTAATAAAATCATCGTTTCTCCTCCTTGGATGAGGCGATTAATACGACAACAAAGATCATCGCAATGAAACCTGAAAGGGGTATAATTGAATAAATGATTCCCAGATTAATAGGCAGTACAGCCGCCGTGCCGGTCATATTCACCTCTACGAATTGAATTCCCTGCCAACACAAAACGGCTAAAAAGGATCCTGTAATGATATGTACGAGAAGCTGAATGCCTTTCGAGAACCCTTTCAGTCGATCGGCCACTGCCGTAATCGCAATATGTTTTTGTTTATAAACGCCCATTGCAATTCCTAAAAACATTAACCAAACAAAAATGTATCGATCAAGCTCTTCTACCCAGACCAGCCCATTCGAGAAGACATATCGAAGGACGACCTGAATGAAGACAAGAGAAACCAAAACGGCCATAAGGAATAGAACTAGGTACATCACGAACTTTTCTAATCCTTGGCCAATGAGCTTTAATGTTCTCATACGTCCCACCTCCTGGTTCATTCATGAAAGGGGGCAGGGAAAGCCCCCCTATACATCTACTTTGTATCCATGATTTGCTGAATAAGATCTTTACCAAATTCATCGCTGTACTTGTCATAGACAGGCTGAACGGCTTTTCTCCATGCGTCTTTATCGGGGTTTTCTTCGATTTCTAAATCGCCTTCTTCTTTCAGGTACTGAATATCTTCCTTTTCATTATCACGGATTAACTGTCTCTCATAATCCCCGGCTTCCTTCGATGCCTCGGTTAACACCTCTTGGACATCTTTTGATAGACTATTAAACTTATCTGGATTCATAATCAGGAGCATCGCTGTATACGTATGACCGTCTAAGACCATGTAATCTTGCACTTCATACATTTTCGAGCTTTTGATCGCGAATATTGGTCCTTCTTGACCATCGACAACCCCATGCTGTGCTGCCATATAAAGCTCGGAGAATGGCATTGGTACGGCACTGGCCCCAAGCGTCTCGGTGGCGGAGGTCAGCACCGGCCATTCAGGCGTCCTGATTTTCAGTCCTTCCAGGTCCTCGGGTGATTTCAAAGGACGCTTACTGTTTACATAGTGTCTGAACCCGGATTCCCAGTAGCTCATCACTTTAAAGCCACCTTGTTCTTCCGCTTCACTGGCAAGCTGTTCTCCCACTTCGCCCTGTAATACTTTATCGACATGATCGTAATCCCTGAAGAGAAAAGGCAAATCAAACATGGAATAGCGAGGGTAATATTGCGTCACACTTCCAGTCGCCACAAGCGAGATATCCACTGTTCCCATTTTCGTACCTGTAGCAAGTTCCCCTTCATCCCCTAATTGACTGTCATGATACACATCAACCTTCACATTCCCATCTGATTTCTCTGCTACTAATTCTGCAAACTTTTCGGCCCCTGCATGGAATGGCGAAGAGGTCGGCTGATTGTGACCCAGCTTTAATGTAACGGTTTTGGATTCTGATCCCCCCGCACTTTTTCCACAACCTGCTAATCCAATCAGTAAGACAGCTGCCATAATCAGGCTAAAAACGTTGAACTTTCTTTTCATCTTGATTCCCCCTTTGTAATTGGCCCTGTAAGAAACAGATGAGAATCCTGATTCAAACAGAGAATGTAACCGCTAACAATACACTTCAAAAAAATTTCTTTACTCCCCAAAACCTTTGTGAAAATTCAGATTTAATATTATATATAATATCTGTGATTATATATAATCTATAAGGGCACGTCAAGACCCCTACCATAAATAGATAGGGTCTTCGTTTCGAGTCTATTTTTCAACCATTTTCATAATATGCTCTTTGAAGACGGTTTTTGCTTTCTCTACATCTCTTTCTTCCAGTGTTTCCACAAGGGCTTGATGATATTGATGGACTTCCTCTGGAAGGATCCGGACCTTCGGATTCAATAACGTGATATATCGTCGGATATGATTCGTTAACATTCCCCAAATGCGTAAAAATACATCTACATTGGACCATTCAATGATTGTACGATGAAACTCCATATCCAGTTGCGACTGGACCGCATAATCCTTCTCGGCGTATTTCATTTTGTCCACGATATCGTATAATTCACCAAAATGCCTTTTGGTCAGCTGGGGGAGAACCACTTCAATGGCATCTGTCTCGATCTTCGCCCTTAATGAAAACATATGATACATTTCAACGGGATTGATATCCGTTACAAACGCACCTCTATACTTAATCGTATGAATGAGCCCTTCTTCCTCCAGGCCCCTAAGTGCCTCCCTCACCGGGACCTGACTAATACCCAGCCTTTTGGCAACTTCTGTTTCGACAATGCGGTCACCGGGCTTGAGTTTGAACATAATAATATCCTCTCTAAGTTTTTCTTTCACTTCATCCTTGAGGGAAATAAGCGTATTCACTTTTTTGGTTTTCGACATTTCATACAGTCCTTTATCGCGTTTAGATTTATGAGGTTATATATAATGAATTGTATTGTATATAATGTTGGGATGCAATCGGGAAGGGGAGGGACGTTTCGCATGCTCTCTTTTTGGGTGTTATTTTTGAAGCACCAGAACCGTCCCCTTAGTTCTTGCATCCATTCATCCCATCAACCTTGCCTGTACTCCTGCTGAGGAAAACATCGTGGATGAATCCTATGCTTCCTGCGCCCTCATCTTCTCCATCTTCTTCCCGAGAAAGTCTATATGGACTTTATCATTACGAAGCTCAAACATATGGTATGCCCGTTGCATATAGAAAAGGGCTTTTTCCATGTCATCCATCAGCTCATAGTTGTAGCCGATTTGGTAATGCAGCTCGCCTATTCCCCAGAGAAGTTCTTCCTCGAAACACCACTTGATCGCCTTTAGGCAATAATTTGTTGACTCTTCCAGTCTGTGACAGCGGGTCAGGACTCTGGCCATATTACAGAACAATTTGGTTTTGATGACCTTTTCTTGTAAATGTTCGGTCGTTTTCATGGCTGTTTCAACTTGATGATAATAATCGAGTGCTTCGTCATGGTGATGGAGCGTAGCATGAATCGTACCAATGGTTGAAAGGATTTCCATTTCTCTTTCGGACATGGCTTTTTTAGTATGGGCGGTCAGATGGTACGCTTTTTGTAAAAGGGTAAAGGCCGATTCGGTTTCTTTCTTCTCTTCATACAGGTAGATCGCTTTGTGCCAGTAGAGTAACTGAAGCTTCTCATTATCTTTATAAAACAGGGGATTCTTTTCCTCGATTTTCACGACATCGATCATCCCTCTGTATTCCCGTGTATCTCTTAAGTATTTTAATTGCTTTTCCACTTCCCGGATATAATCCAACCTGGGTGTGGTTCCGATTTCAAAGAAATAATTGATGTCGACACCAAGTTTAACAGCAATTTGATACAGAGCCGTGGCACTTGGATAAATGTCTCCTTTTTCAATCCTGCTGATGAGTGCCTGCGTACAGATTCCTTCCGCCAGGTCTCCTTGTGTGAGCCCGACCATCTTCCTCATTTCCTTGATTTTTGTTCCTATTACTGAGTAGTCCATAGTAGCACCTCTTTGGTGGTATTCATTATTCTTAGTGTAACACGGAGAGGGGTCTCATTGAGGGGGGATACTGGCCATTTCTTTCAGGACCGGTTCAAATGTGAGTATGTTGAAACCTTGAACTACCTCTTCATTGTTATAAGGTGAATCCATCAAAACCCCGTCTTTTTCATGGAGAAGCTTCCTTTTGTATTACGGTGAATTTGTTTCCTCACTCTACATTTCACATAAACATGGGGGAGGAAGGATAATTTGAGCCATTGTCCCGGGCATAGAACCTCAGATAATAAAAGGACACTGATTTTATTATTGGAGGTATTTTTTTGATCAAGTATCGTGAGTTCAAAAGTCTGAACCATCAATTAATAAATGAAATACACCGTTCACTCAATCAAATTTATCTTCAAAGAAAAGACTGCCTTCTCAGCGAAAAGGCAGTCTCTGTTGTTCTAGTCTTCGGCAGAACAAAAAAGTATTATCCATTCCCTCCCAAAAAGCTCTCAACCACACCATTAAACTTCTCACTATACTCCCAAAACATAAGGTGTCCTCCCAATACCTCCACCGACGCTTTAGGAGCAAGCTTTCTCAGACTATAGGTCGCAACTTCTGCCCAGTGCTCGGCTACAACAAAAAGAGTCGGAACAGATTCACTGCTCTCTGCCGCCTCCTCACGATAATCGGAGAAAAGCCCCGAAGAAAACAAATTGGCGGCAATATAGTAAGGTGTCTTCAGCGATTGCTCGACAATCCACGTCAACTCTTCTTCTTCCAGCTCCCGTTGGACCATGACTCCCTTGGCATAAGCAGCAATGAAATCCCGTTGTCCTTTTGGATTGCGAAGGTAGTTCGTGTAGGCTGCCGCCATGTCATCAAGCGGGCCTTCCACCCATTCCTGGTCTTGGTGGAGGGATAGTGATTTAGGCGGCATATCAATGAGGACGAGGGATTTGATCCCAACCGTACCGAATTGGCGGATATATTCCCAAACCGTTAAGCATCCGAATGACCAGCCGACAAGCGTTACATTCTCGATCTTTAATTGCTTCAATACCTTTTGTAGATCTGTCCCATGCGTGACATAGTCATTCCCGTGGACCGTCATGGTTGACCGTCCATGGCTTCTGGGATCGACCACAATTACTCGGTGAGTTTTTGAAAAATGCTTGACCTGCTCGGTGAAGACCTCAGTGGTAAATGTAAAACCCGGAATAAATACAATAGGCTCCCCACTGCCGGTATCCTGCACGAATAATTCGATTCCCGGTTCCACTTCAATGTATGTGTTCATAGCTGTCCCCCTGAAAGTCTGTCAATTTGTTTCTACATTATATTCTTCACGACGTTGTTTCATATCGGAAATTATTTATCAATAAAGAATACGCCGTCCTAATAATGGAGCATTTTTTAAAAATTTTTATAGGGTGTCTTTTTTCCGTTTCTATTCGCAACTTGTTAAACAGGGGATGAATAAGAACACAAGAAAGAGGCCGGCTGCCCGGACCTCTTATGGCTTACTTCAGTTTAATTTGGACTGAATTACTGTCTTGTGTATGAATGGTTTTCGGATTCCTCTTTTGCAAAGCGGTCCTTTTCACCGAGCTGGTCACATTTTGTAACATATCACCCACGTCATGAACGGACTCAAGTAAAGGATCAACAGCTTTCATTTTTCCTTTTACATCATCCGAAATCTGGTTGGCTGTATGAATCAATTCTTCTGCTTCCTCTGTCACTCCGTTCACGGCTTTCCTGGCGTCAGACAGCGTCTTTTCCGTTTCAGCAAGGGTTGTCATTACTTTTCTTAATGTCATAATTAAATAGATGACGAGAACGGAGAACGCGACGGCTGCAATAACAGCACTCCACTCAAGCATTGAGACCAGCTCCTTTCGATTACTCTAAATCTATGGGAATGGGGGCACGGATATTCCTTTTCCTGGGACATGGGGACAGAACCATTACGCAAAAAAGTGAGGATGACGGGAGAATTCATTGTACTCGTATTCTTTTGTTCTGGGACAGGGACCTGTCCCTTTGTCCCTTCTCAGCAAATATTAAATAGGGGGGATTCAAATTGAAATCCTACATTGTCAAAATCGAATTAGAAGAGTCCGATCCGTTAATATGGAGAAGGGTGATCTTGCCAGCAGGAGCGACATATAGGAGGCTTCATGATATTATCCAGAACGTGACTAATTTTCTGAGTGGTTATCCTCATGGTGGTTATCACCTCTTTGAATTCGACCTGACGAAGGATCAAAAGACTGTCACGGATAATGAAGAAGCATACCTTGAGCATCAGCATTATAAGAAAAACAAGGCCGAGTATGAAGAACGGCTAAGATCCATATCATCTGAAATGCTGAATTTTGAACAGAATTATCAGGAAAGACTTAAGATTGAAGTACGGAAACCCACTGGTTTAAAGATCGATGAGTATCTGGAAAAGCATAAGGAAATCAGGTATTCCTATGATTTTGGTGATGGTTGGCATTTTACTGTAAAGCTTGAGCGGATTGTCGACGATTACTATTTTGGCTTTCCGACTCTTCTTGATGGAGCGGAAACAGCACCACCTGAAGATGTTGGTGGTATACATGGGTTCTATGAATTTCTTGATGCTTATCGTGATGAGAAGCATCCTGAGCATGAGAACATGAAGTCATGGGCTAAGTCAGTATATTTCAGGGAATATGATCTTGTGTGGATCAATCAAAAACTCAAAGGGCTTAATTATAAGAAGACTGAGTGGGATAAGATTAACCATGAAAACTACAAAATCATTGAGGATAAATATCGGAAGAGCTAGATTTTTGGGATGGGACGGGGGACAGGCACCCACTGTAAACAAATCGGGCTGGATTGAGATTGAATCGATGCTCAAAGGATCCCATTCTGTCTGTTTTGTTTGAAAACCAAGGAAAAGTTTGCGGATTTTTAGCTGAGGTGGGATTTTGAGAGTTACATGGGTACATATAGCGGCCGGAAAGGATGGTGAGGGTGTCTCTGCTTAAGAATTAATCCTGATCGGACTATTTTCAAACCTGTTTTAAGATAATTGATCCTGTATTCGATTTTTTAATCCTCTTTTTAAATAATTGATCCTACTTGTCGAATTTTCTTTAGGTAGTCAAATAAACTGGATTACTTTATAACTTAGATGTTATCTTTCTCAGTAACCGAAGAGTCTTTAAGGTAACTGTGCTCTAAAACTATCATTTTAATTTGGTTCTGCAGCCATGAGCCCCTTGTGAATAATAGATTTTTCGTGGGGGGTCCTGCCCTCTCGCCACCCTAAGAATGGGTCAAAAGTTATGTTTGTAATTAAAATGTAATATTAACCCAAATACATAGTATAATAGACTTGTTGTAAAAATAACCCAAATACTAAGGAGGCAAAATGTGAGGAAATTTCTAAGCAGTCTAGGTATGATTACGATGTTGTTAATATCTGTATGTATAGGTGGTACGGTGAAAGCTGCTTCTGTACAGGGAGATACTTTGGAGAATGCGGTGTCAATCAATCTTGACCAGGAGTATGAAGGAACCCTGGGATCGACTGAAGATGTAGACTTTTACCGTTTTACACTAGATAAGACTGGAAATACGGTTATACAATTTAATCGAGTGGAAGGCGCTACATGGGATGTGGAAATCACTGATGAAAATGGTGACCCTTATACGCAATTTAGTACTAGATTTCATTCTGGGGTCACGGGTGCTGAAGAGGTGAATATCGGCTTGCCTGCGGGAGAATATTTTATCAAGGTGAGCACCGACTATCACAAATCCCCAGAAGTCCCATATACGTTCATGGTCAAACAAACCCAAAACGATTATTATGAAAAAGAATTCAATGACAAAATGGAAGCAGCATCTTCTATGCAATTGAACAAAACCTACAAAGGTCACATACAAACATATGACGACAAAGATTATTTTACATTTACCTTAGATCGTACCGAGAAGATTGCTTTCAGTATAGAAAGAGATAATGAAGGATCATGGAATGCCCTCCTTGTGGATGAAAATGGGAAGGAATATGTCAATCTGGACACAGACGTCCATTTTGCCGAGTATGGTCCTGATGTAGAGCGGCTGGAGCTGCCTGCTGGGACGTACTATGTAAGATTGGAAAACAATTGGGGTACCCCGAACATGCCATATGCGTTTAAAGTACAGGAGTTAACAGACAGGATACAGGGAGCGAAGCGCTACGACACAGCAGTGGAGATTTCAAAGCAGGGCTTCAAAACCTCTGACACGGTTGTGTTGGTCTCAGGGAATGACTTCCCCGATGCCCTTGCAGGTGGTCCTCTGGCTTATTATCACAATGCCCCGATTCTATTGACGGATAAGGAAAAACTTCCGATTGCCACCTGGAGGGAGGTTCAGCGCCTTAAAGCGAAGAACGTGATCATCCTTGGTGGTGAGGGAGCCGTTTCCAATCATGTTGTGGAAGAATTGGAGTACATGGATATTTCTGTGAAACGAATCGGTGGGGATAACCGTTACGAGACAGCTGCGTATGTGGCGAAAGAAATACCCTCCACAAAAGCTGTGATCGCAAACGGTAAAAATTTTCCTGATGCCCTGGCTGTAGCACCATACGCTTCAAAGAATAGCATCCCGATTCTATTGACTGAAAAAGCTTCGTTACCGGATGCGACGAAAAAAGCACTTGCAGGGAAGGCAAATACCATCATTGTAGGTGCGGCAGGTGCAGTCAGTGAGTCCATAGAAAATCAACTCCCAAGCCCGGTTCGCTACGGTGGAATAAATCGCTATGAAACAGCTAAGTTGATTGTTGAAAACCTGGCACTGGGGAAAAACACGGGATATGTTGCGACAGGAAAGAACTTCCCTGATGCCCTTGCAGGATCTGTCCTGGCAGCAAAAAATAACTCGCCTATTTTGTTGGTCAGCGATACCTCTATACCAAGTCCGACCAAATCCCTCTTGATGGATTATTCTCATTACATGGTATGGGGTGGACCGGGAGCAATCACCGAAAACGTTGTGAAGGAATTGGATACGAATTTGATACAAATTAAATAACATAAAAAGGAAGCACAGGGATATCCTGTGCTTCCTTTTATCTCTGCCTTTGTTTATTTCATCCCATCTGCAATCGCTTCGAAATCTCATTAATCTTAGTTATAAGAAACGCTATATACACCTTATCTTCCCTTATTTCAAACATATGCAAGGCATGTTTGAAATAAGGAAGGGCTTTTTCATAGTCACCGACCAACTCATAGTTGTAGCCTATCTGATAATGCAATTCGCCCAATCCCCATAGAAGTTCTTCTTCGAAACACCATTTGATGGCCTCGAGGCAATAGGCGGTTGAATCCTCGAGTTCTCCTATTCGTGTCAGCACTCTGGAAATATTGTAAAATAACCGGGCTTTAATGGACTTATCATGTACTAACTTAGTCGTGTGCAAGGCTGTTTCCACTTGCTTAGTGAGGGGGCCAATCCTTCCTTCACCGCACTGCGCAACCTGAAGGAGCTGTCCCTGAGAATTCAGGATGAAAAAGGGAATACCATTAAAGAGATAAGCAACTTTAGTGAATTCACAGAAGATGGAACTCCGTTTAAATTCAGAAAGAACATCATGAGCTACAGGGATTACTCTTATAAAATGGAAGGGTTCTTCTGGAATTCTACGGATGATGAAGGGAAAACAATACCGGATGGTCAGTACTATTACGTATATACAAGTACGTTGAATTATGAGGGGGCTGAACCGCAAGTGACCAAGATCCCGATAAAAGTAGATTCCGAGGCTCCTAAAGTAGAAGACATCAAGGTGGAAGAGTTGCCGGGTGGAAACTACCATATCAGCTGGGATCTAACAGAAGACACAGGCACCGGTCCTCTTGGCAGCCCCTGCTTTGGGTGAACGGAAAGTCCCAACGGGTTCAAGATGGGGCATCAGAGTACATTTCCAACGTTAAGCCTGAGCTGGTCACCATCTCTGCCATAGACAATGCCCGGAATGTGGGAGTTGCGTACCAGGGGGATGAAACGTATTTAAACGCTGAACCCCTTATTAACTATTTAGGCATCAACAACGCTTCAAGCGTAAGTGAAACCAAGCCGCTGCGTCTGATGCTCTTCGGATGCAAACGCCTCAATTGGCATTTGGAAATTACCGATGCACAGGGGGAACGCTTGAAGAAGCAGACATCTATAATGAACATTCCATTTATAACCTTCCGTGGGTTCCGGATAGTGATTATCCAGATGGGGACTACTACGTGAAGGTTACAATGCAGGATGAGAGTAGATTGACGCTGTCGTCTGAGCCGAGGAAATTCACGGTTAAGCGTTAGATTGTGGGACTGGTGGACAGGCACCGTGTCCCAATAAGTGTTAGAGACGAGGGGGGTGATCCCCTCGTCTTTATTTGGGTAGTGACCTGCGCACCCACACTAGGTGAGCGCAGGGACGGTTCTATTGCTTCTATTAAAGGAAGCAGAAGAACCGTCCCCCTGCTCCATCTGCTTCCCCTAAACCCTACCAATATCCGATTGACGACTTCCCGCTCTCCCATTATAGTACTTATATAACGTCTATTTAGCGACAATTTAAAATTGTCAAAAAACAAAAGGGGATTACAAGGGGGATTTAGGATGAAGAAGAAGGAAATGTCTTTTGGGTTGGCGATCATTCCGCTCCTCGTCATGATCACGGTCATGGCTATTACGATCGTGGTGTTGGAGCAGGGGCCGCACATCCCGCTTATCATTGGGACAACTACGGCAGCGCTTGTTGCCTGGTTTGCCGGGTTCAAGTGGAAAGAGATTGAGGAGGCGATGTATAAGGGGATTCGCCTTGCGCTTCCGGCCGTTGTCATTATTATGCTGGTCGGACTGACGATCGGTGCCTGGATTGGAGGGGGCGTTGTGGCGACAATGATTTATTACGGGTTGAAAATGATCACGCCGTCCCTGTTTCTGCTGTCCATTGCGGTGATCTGTGCGATTGTCTCCCTTGCCATCGGGAGCTCGTGGTCAACAATGGGGACGATCGGGGTGGCCGGCATGGGAATCGGGATGAGTATGGGGATCCCAGCTCCAATGATAGCCGGTGCCATCATCTCAGGGGCTTATTTCGGTGATAAGATGTCGCCGTTGTCGGATACGACGAATCTTGCTTCGGGGCTGACCAACACCAATTTGTTTGTACATATCCGTCATATGCTATACACGACCATTCCTGGATTTGTCATCGCACTTCTAGTATATGCCTATCTCGGTAGGAATTTTGGAAAGAACGGGGTCGATACGGCAGAAATCGAGAAAACGATCGGTGTTCTGCAGGACAGCTTTGTCGTGTCACCTTTCCTTTTGATTGTGATCTTGCAAGGATTGTTTAATTATCAATTCCCGATTCATAAGTAGTTCCCTCCCATTGATACTTATGAAGGAAGCTTCAAACTGCCACATATATAGCACCTATAATATAAACCTTCTCCTCCAGCTTCTCATAAATTCGTTCTCAGGTAGATAAATAAATAGACTGTAATATTTAAAGATTAACTGTCCATACTTTACAACATCCTCCAAATCAATTGATTCCTCTTACCTTCTCGACTAAATTAAATCTAATCCATCTGCTTTTTTCTATTTTTGTAAACGTTTACAAAATGGAGATTAGTAGTTTCTAATTCATGAAGGGGGTGGATTGGAACAAGGCAATAAAAGGATTGATCCATTCATAATAGGAGGTTGAGTAAAGGAAATGAAGAACGGTTATAAAAGAATGGTTGGAAGTTTCATGTTTTTCGTTTTGTTTCTATTTCCCATGGCAGTAATGGCGGAAGGCCCCACTTCTTCTCATTGGTATCCGGAAGGTCTTCTAGAATGGTCGCCTGATCAGGATCCGGACGCAGCCTACAACAGGTCCATGGTTCCTCTGGCGAATCGGGTAGAGTCGAGTGAAGGTACTAATTCTGCGCGTGTTGTAGCTTTATCTGCTTTGAACCCTCATACGAGTGGAGTACCTTCTCAAGGAGGAGAGGAGTTTTATGCGAACACATTTGCCTTTTGGCAATATGTAGATGTGATGGTGTACTGGGCAGGTTCTTCTGGAGAAGGAATCATCGTGCCCCCGAGTGCTGATGTGATTGATGCTTCTCACCGTAACGGTGTACCGATTTTAGGAAACGTCTTTTTCCCGCCAAAAGTGTATGGCGGAAAAGAAGAGTGGGTCGATCAAATGTTGACACAGCGGGAGGATGGGTCGTTCCCGGCTGCTGACAAGTTGCTTGAAGTAGCAGAATATTATGGGTTTGACGGCTGGTTTATTAATCAGGAGACCGAGGGTGGTGACGAGGAACAAGCTGAGAAGATGCAAGAGTTTCTTATCTACCTTCAGGATCATAAGCCAAAGGACTTTGAGATTATGTGGTATGATTCGATGGTGAAATCAGGCGAAATAGATTGGCAGAACTATTTAACGGATAAGAATACGTATTTTCTGCAAGATGAGCGCCAACGTGTATCCGACAGTATGTTCCTGAATTTCTGGTGGAGGGGTGAAAGTCAAGAACGCTCGTATGAAAAGGCGTTGGAAATTGGACGATCTCCTTTCGATTTGTATTCAGGAATAGATGTGGAAGCAAATGGGACAGAGACCTCGGTGAAGTGGGACAACCTATTCAGGGAGGACGGTTCTCCTTGGACATCTCTTGGTATTTATCGCCCGGATTGGGCATTTAAATCGTCAAGTACGATGACCGAGTTTTATCAAAAAGAAGAAGCGTTTTGGACAGGGGATCCTGAAGTGAATTGGCCTGGAATTTCAAGTCATTTTTCTGAAAAGACAACGATTCAGTCCCTTCCATTCACGACGAACTTTAATACGGGAAGTGGAGAATTCTTTGCTGTTGACGGAGAAAAGTTATCTGAACGGGAGTGGAATAACCGAAGTCTCCAAGACATTTTACCGACTTGGCGTTGGAAAGTGGAAGGAGAAGGCGAATTATTGGATCCAACCTTTGACTGGAGTAAGTCTTACTACGGTGGAAGCTCATTGAAAGTTCAAGGCACGCGTGATGAGAATAGCAAGACGACTCTGTCTCTTTATGAAACAGATGTGGAAATTACCAAAGACACAAAGTTTTCCATTACGTATAAAACAGATGAAAAGAAACCTGAGATGGACGTACAACTAAACTTTGATCATGATAAGACTTCCTTTTTGAAAGTGAAAAAGAAGAGTAGCGGAGATTGGGTCACTCAAACGTTTAATCTGACGAAATTTAAGGGACATCGTCTTTCCTCCGTTTCCCTTCATTTCGATAAAGTTAAAAAACCTGAGGATTATGAAATTCATATTGGAGAAATGAAGATTTACAATGATAAGGATGAAAAAGATAAGCCTCAAAATCCAACAGGGCTTAAGGTCTCTCAACTCGATTTTGTAGATGGTTTATATGCAGATGTCAGGCTATCATGGAAAAGAGTAGATAAAGTTAAACATTATGAGGTGTACAGAATTCATTCAGATGGTTCAAAAGAATGGGTAGGGTCAACTCCAAACCATGTCCTTGCTTTAAATGATTTAAAAAGAGAGGGAAAAGAAGTATCTACTTCTTATGAGGTAGTATCAGTTAGTGAGGAGCTTGTAAGAGGAGAAGGCAGTGTCGTCAAAATGGACTGGCCAGCCTATCCAAAGCCGGAAGCAGACTTTCGGGTCGATCAAACGGTTATACGCCCAGGTGATAAGGTACAATTCTTTAGTGAAGCTTCAGAAGTCACTGAAGAGTGGGAATGGCAATTCGAAGGTGGCCAGCCGGCGGTTAGTTCAGAGGAGAACCCTGTTGTTCAATATCTCGAGGAGGGGTTATTTTCAGTTACGTTGACGGCTCGGAATACATCGGGCGAAGATGTCATGACGAAACAAGCTTATATTTACGTTTCTGAAGACGCGGATGCGATTGAAAATGTTGCCTTGAATAAAGCGACTGAATCAAGTGGTTCCTGTGCTCCGAGTGAAGGAGCAGATAAGGCTGTCGATGGGGGAGTGGAGAATAACAGTAAATGGTGTGCGCTTGGAACGGATCAGTGGATGATGGTTGATTTACAAGATACGTATCATTTATCTAAATTCATCGTGAAACATGCTGAAGCAGGAGGAGAATCTCCTGCGTTTAACACAAAATCCTTTGTTATAGAGACGAGTATGGATGGAGAAACGTGGGAAGAGAATGTAAGCGTGGTTGATAACCAGGCCTCTGTTACCGAGCATACGATACCCGTGACAGAAGCTCGCTTCGTTCGTTTATCGATAAACGAACCTACTCAAACAGGGGATCAGGCAGCGCGTATTTTTGAACTGGAGGTTCATGGATATTAATCATTTACTTTCAGAATAGAATTTTGCCAAAATCGGATGTCGGTTTTGGCTTTTTTTATAGAAGGCTACTGGAAATTGAGGTAGTCAATAAGATATAAAGTGCTTGGGGAACATAATGACGAGAAGGTGGAGTAAAGCGATCATTCAATAAGCCACTACGGATGATCGATTGTCAGTCAATGAAATAAGGTCGAACACTATTTCGTACTTGATAGAACCTACATTATGTAAGACAATCAATTGGGAAGAGCTAATGAGCCTTATGATTGATGAAATGGTTATCAATGAGATAAGAGATCGGAGCTCAAAAGAATCAACTGGGTCGTTGATAAGATTAGTGAAATCGTACAAGTACATACAAAAAGCGAACATTAGGAGGCAACCATGAACCAACCACTATTTCTACAACCCGTATTCCAGGAAAGAATCTGGGGAGGTACGGCATTAAAAGACCAATTCAACTACGATATTCCATCTGATATAACGGGTGAATGTTGGGCCATATCCGGCCACCCGAATGGACAGAGCACAGTAGTCAACGGTGAGTTTGCCGGAAAGACGATTGGCGAGCTTTGGAACGAGCATCGTGAGTTATTTGGGAACCATTCGTCACCGGTGTTTCCATTACTGACGAAAATTTTGGACGCAAACGCAGATCTTTCTGTGCAGGTGCACCCGGATGATCCCTATGCTAAAGAACATGAAAACGGTGAACTGGGTAAAACTGAGTGCTGGTACATCATCGATTGTGATGAAGATGCCGAAATGATTTTTGGACATACAGCTCAAACGAAGAAAGAGTTTGTATCGATGATTGAAAAAGGCGAGTGGAATGACCTGCTTCGCCGAATCCCGGTTAAGCCTGGTGACTTCTTCTATGTCCCAAGTGGCACCATCCATGCCCTTTGTAAAGGAACATTGGTGTTAGAAACACAGCAAAGTTCGGATACGACGTATCGTGTGTATGACTATGACCGTAAGGATGGGGAAGGGAATACCCGTGAGCTTCATATCGACAAGTCGATTGAAGTGACGACCATTCCACACAAAGCTGAGGCGGTTGAACCGGTTGTGGAAAAACGTGAAGGGGTAGAGTCAACGAAGTTTGTGGAAGCAGAGTATTTCACAGTATACAAATGGAAAGTCGATGGACATGCAGCACTTGTGCAAGACCAGCCATTCCAGCTGGCAAGTGTATTAGATGGAAATGGGGTACTGAAGGTCCAGGGAGAAGAGTATTCTCTTACAAAAGGAGATCATTTCATACTACCTGCGGATGTTGAGACATTTGAGATTGAGGGACAGGTTGAGTTGATTGTTTCTCATGTTTGATTGATTATGAGAAAGGCGCAGAGCTTAGGAGCTTTGCGTTTTTTTACTTTTCTCTTATAGTGTTTAGTTGGGAACCACCAGTCCACAAAAAGTGTCATTTTTAAAGTTTTCATGCGTTTATTAAAGGAGTTGGAGTGAACATATTCCAACTCCTTTTTTTTCTATATATGATGGCTTTAAGAAGAAATGTAAGCGATTTCCGGAGAGGGTGTTAATGATGAAATTTCCTGATGGTTTTTTATGGGGCGCGGCTTCTTCGGGACCCCAGATGGAGGGAGCGGGAAGTAGTGGAGGAAAGGCTCAAAATGTTTGGGATTATTGGTTTCAGAAGGAACCTGTACGTTTCTTTCAGCAGACAGGGCCGGAAGAGACTTCAGGCTTTTATGCTCACTATAAAGAAGACATAGACACTATGAAGCAAACGGGCTTTAATTCCTTTCGAACCTCGATATCGTGGGCGCGGTTATTACCTGATGGCATTCAAGTGAATGAAGAGGCGGTTGCCTTTTATAGGGATGTATTTAAGAGGCTTAATGAAAGTGGTATTAAGCCGATTGTTAATTTGTTTCATTTCGATATGCCCTTTCGATTGTACGAGAAAGGCGGTTGGGACAATCGGGAAGTTGTCGATGAGTTTGAGTTTTACGCTAAGGTGGCATTTGAACGATTTGGAGATCTTGTTGAGGAATGGGTCACATTTAATGAACCTATTGTACCCATTGAAATGGGTTATTTAAATGATAAGCATCTACCGGGAGTGTTCGATCTCAATCGAGCATTTCAGGCTGGATATCATACGTTGATGGCCCATGTGAAAGCAGTAAGGGCATTTAAGGACAGGAACCATCGGGGGAAAATAGGGATCATTTTAAACTTAACGCCAAGTTATCCCCGCTCAGATACACCTAAAGACTTGGAAGCAGCTATGTGGGCCGATGTGCTGTATAATCGGAGCTTTTTAGATCCGGTTGTTAAGGGTGAGTTCCCGGAAGAGTTGTTGTCCTTCAAAGAACAAGAACACATTCACGTCCGTTATTTTCCTGGAGACTTCCAACTATTGAAAGATTCCCCCGTGGACTTTCTTGGTGTTAATTATTATCAACCACGAAGGGTACAGGCAGGGTCACCTGCTTCGACAAACACACTTGATCACTATTTCGAACCGTATCAATGGGACGGAGCGAAAATGAATCCACATCGCGGCTGGGAAATATATGAAGAGGGCATTTATGATATTGCCCTGACGATAAGAGACCAATATGGAAACATCCCCTGGTATATAGCGGAGAATGGGATGGGAGTGGAGGGTGAATCAAGGTTTAGAGATTCATCAGGGATGATTCAGGATTCCTACCGGATTGAATTCATGAGCAATCATCTAAAATGGCTTCACAAAGGAATCGAAGAAGGGTCAAATTGTTATGGGTATCATGTATGGACCTTCATTGATAACTGGTCTTGGCTAAATGAGTACAAGAATAGGTATGGACTCGTTGAACTGGATTTGAAGACCGGGAGAAGGTATAAGAAAAAAAGTGCAGGCTGGTTTAAGGCACTTGCCGAATCAAATCAGCTTCCGGATTTAGGGTGATGAGATATGGAGTTTCTATTAACCATTGATATAGGCGGCACCTATATTAAGCTTGCGCTGATTTCCATAAGAGGTCAGTTAGTTGAGAAAGAAGAAGTTTCAACCCCTCAATCAATCGATGAATTTAGTGACGTGATCGATGAGTATTATAAGCGCATGAACAAGAATTATTCCTTGATTGGCATAACCATTAGCAGTCCGGGAAGTGTGACGGATACAGGGCATGTCTTAGGTTATAGTGCGGTGCCATTTGTTCATGAGCATAATCTCAAGCAGTTGCTCGGTAAGAGATATTGTTTGCCGGTGGCCATGGAGAATGATGCCAATTGTGCTGCCCTTTCAGAGCTTTGGAAAGGGGCGGCAAGAGAATGTGAAACGTTCGCCTGTATCGTATGTGGTACGGGAATAGGTGGGGCTCTTATCATTAACAAGAAACTCTTCAAGGGAGCCAATCTTCATGGAGGCGAATTTGGATACTCGATTTTAGCAAGTGACATTCATGAAAATGTTTATGAGACATGGAGTGAGCTGGGTTCGTCCTCAGCCATTTCAAGAAGGCTGGAGCATCAAGCCCCTTATGACGATGGATGGACAGGGCCCATGGTATTTGAACAAGCCGGGAAGAACCATGAAGGAGCTCAGAAATCATTAGATTCCTTTTTTTATACTCTGGCGATCGGAATCTTCAACATCCAGTACATATTGGATCCTGAGAAGATTTTGGTAGGGGGAGGAATTACTAGACAGCCTGATTTTTTAGAGGAGCTGGAATCCAGAATGGACAAGATATTGGATGCAAAGCCTATTGCTAAAGTACGGCCTTCCATCTCTTTGTGTCACTATCTGGATGAAGCACAATTAGTGGGGGCTGCTTATGTGTGGTTGGAAGAATACAGAAAGGGGGATCTTCATGTTTAGTCGTTTGGGTGATTTGTTTACAGATGCGAGCCTATGGATTTGGAAGACGATTCAACTCAATCTTTCTTGGTTATTACACATTGTAATGGGTGGTGTTGTATTGGGAATCTTCCCCGCAACCGTTTCTTTATTTGCAATTACTAGAAAGTGGTTACAAGGTGGCCGGGATGAACCTTTCTTTAGTGAATACCATCACTATTACAAAAAGAATTTTTGGAAGGTTAACGGTCTGGGCTGGATCTATTCAAGTGTTGGTCTATTCTTATGGATCGATCTTTATCTTGTGACCCAACTAAAGGGTATCATTGCTTTATTCAGCACGGTGCTCATTTTATTCATACTCATCCTGTATGTATTTTCATTTCTATATTTATTCCCCTATTACGTTCATTTTGACCAGTCTTTTAAGCGTTATCTGTACCAGCCATTTATCATAACGATCATCAGCTTCAAACAGAATCTTATCCTCACCATCGGCTTAACGATGGTAGGTTACCTGATTTATCAAATGCCTGGGTTAATTCCCTTTGCCTTGGGTGTCATGCCAGCCTATTGGGTGATGAAAGTATCGATGAATCGCTATAAACAATTACAAGTCGAAATGATTGGAGGAGAGTCATGATGGAGAACAAAACCGCTCATATTATTTCCCATTCTCATTGGGATCGGGAATGGTATATGTCACTGGAAGAACACCGTTATTACTTAGTAAAGCTGTTTGATGATTTGTTAGAGCAATTGGCACAAGATCCGGGTTTCCACAGTTTTCACCTGGATGGACAAACGATTATGGTTGATGACTACTTGCAGGTCCGTCCTGATAAAGAAGAAGAAGTCAAACGATATATTCGTGAAGGGCGTTTGATCATCGGTCCATGGTATATCTTGCAAGATGCATTTCTTACAAGTTCTGAAGCAAATGTAAGGAATTTGCTTTATGGGATGAAAGATACGAAGAAACTTGGTCAAGAAGCTACGCTGGGGTATTTTCCTGATACGTTCGGCATTTACGGACAGGCACCGCAATTATTACAACAAGCCCATATAGATGTTGCAGCCTTCGGAAGAGGGGTGACACCGACAGGGTTTAATAATCAGGTTCATCACGGTGATGAATTCTCTTCCCCTTATTCGGAAATGAAGTGGGAGGCTCCGGATGGCTCGAATGTATTAGGGATTTTATTCGCCAATTGGTATTCCAATGGAAATGAAATTCCAACCGGTAAAGCGGAGGCTGAAGCTTTTTGGGAAAAGAAACTTGCAGATGCTGAGAAGTTTGCTTCAACTTCCCAATTACTATTTATGAATGGTTGTGACCATCAACCTCTGCAAAAGGATATTGTAAAAGCCATTGGGACGGCCAATGAGCTAATTCCGAACGTCACATTCAAGCACTCAAGTTTCAAAGAATATATAGATGAGGTGAAAAAAGAACTGCCGGATGAGCTTCAAACCATTCGTGGAGAACTCAGGAACCAAAAAACGGATGGATGGTCGACACTAGTGAACACAGCTTCTGCGAGAATCTATTTAAAGCAGGCGAACGACCGCTGTCAGACTCTATTGGAAAGAATATTGGAGCCGATGGGGCTTTTGGTAGAAGATAAAAGACTTCACCGTGATTTTGCGGAATTTTATTGGAAGATGCTTATGGAGAATCATCCGCATGACAGTATTTGTGGATGCAGTGTAGATGGCGTTCATCGGGAAATGGAGACGCGTTTCGAGAAGGTTGAGAAAGGGGCTTTGAGATATGTTACGGAGCAAGAGCGTGAGATCGCATCCGATATCTCCACGACACATCATAACCCTGAAGCGATTCCACTTATCCTGTTTTACACGGATGGAAAACCTTCTACTCAAGTCATTCGAGAAAAAGTAATGGTTCAGAAAATCTATTTTGATGAATTGGATTTTCGTCAGATTCCGGGTAAGTTAAAGAGCAGCCCACTCCCTTCTTTTGTATTAGAGAGAGGGGATGGTACGACGTTACCTGTTCATGTGAAAGAAAAGGGCATCTCATTCGGTTACGATCTCCCGGGAGATGGATTCAGAAAACCTTATTATGCGAAGGAAATAGAAATAACATTTGCAATAGAATCCCCTATTCATATTGGCTATGAAACTTGTTATTTAGTGCCTGGGGAAAATACGCCTTATGAGGAGAACCTTATTTGGCACCAATCAGAACAAAAGCTTGAAAACGAGCATATCTGCGTGACCGTTCATGAGAATGGATCCTATTCAATCTTGGACAAACAAACGGGCTATCATTATGAAAGTCTTGGTATGTATGAAGACATGGGGGATATCGGAAACGAGTATATGTTCAAAGCAAGTAGTGACGGTATCGTCTTCACGACGAAGCAGCAAACCTCTACCGTGAACCTTGTAGAAAATAACCCGTTTCGTGCATCCATTGAGATTGAGTCCAAGATTTCTGTCCCGAAGCAAGCGGATGAACAATTGGAATTAGAGCGGCAGGACCTGGTCTGGCACCCTGAGCGTAAAGCGGCGCGACATGAGGAAGAAGTGTTGCTAACCTTTAAAACCCTGCTCATCCTCGAAAAGGGTTCTAAAGGGCTGAAAGTCGAAGTGACAATAGACAATCAAGCAAAAGACCATCGCTTGCGTGCGTTGTTTCCTGTTGGAAACGGGAATCTGTATCACTTTGCCGATAGTGTGTTTGAAGTGGTAAAGCGTCCAAACCAACCGGAAAGCCAGTGGATCAATCCGACGTTCGATCACCATATGCAAAGGTTTGTCAGCCTCAATGACCATGAGAAGGGGTTGACGATTGCCGGGAAGGGTCTTCATGAATATGAAATCTTGGACGGAAAATCCATTGCGGTCACACTGCTCCGATCCGTTGGGGAGCTTGGGGACTGGGGGGTGTTTGAAACACCGGAAGCACAGTGCCTTGGTCTAAATAAAGCAGAATTCATGTTGATCCCCCATCGAGGAAATGTCATTGATTCACGTGCTTTCAATGAAGCCTATCACTATCCGTTGAATCCGACTGTTGTGCAAGTAGAACAAGGTGAAGGAAGAAATGAAAAGACTAGCAATCTACTCAAATGGTCGGGTGATGCTTTAGCCTTGACTGCATGCAAGCCTGCGGAAGAAGGAATAGGGATTATTGTTAGGTGGTTTAACCCTACGGATGAACCACAGGAACTGAGTGTAGAAGGAGATGAAGTCTATCTTTCTACGATTCTAGAAGAAAAGAAAGAATGTCTGGGACACGGATACGTGGAGAGGACCATCCGCCCTAAAGAAATTATCACTGTTTTAATTCAAACTGACGAGGAGTGAATATCATGAGTGGAAAAGTAGTACCAGCGTCTTTTCAAACGATTATGAATAAAGTGAAGTCGGCCTATAGCCATGATCCGGAAGTCTATGAATTATTCGAAAATTGCTTCTTGAATACGTACCAAACAACTTTGAAAAAGGATGAGGATGGAACCTTTGTGATAACAGGGGACATCCCGGCCATGTGGCTAAGGGATTCGTCTGCTCAGGTTCGTCCGTATTTGATTCTCGCGAAAGAAGATGCGGAGATTGCCGCTATGCTGAAGGGGGTCATCGAACGCCAATGGAAGTACATCCTTCTGGATCCTTATGCGAATGCCTTCAACCAAACACCTGACAATCAAGGACATCAGGCTGACCGTACGGAGATGACCCCTTGGATCTGGGAGCGTAAATATGAAGTGGACTCCCTGTGCTATCCGATTCAATTGACATACCTTTATTGGAAGGCGACAGGTGATGAGAGCGTATTGAATGACCAGCTAAAGGAAGTGCTGACGGTCATCCATGATGTATGGAAAGTGGAGCAGGATCACGAGGCCGAATCTCCGTATCTCTTTGAACGGGAGAACTGCCGCGTATCGGATACTCTTCTGAGGGAGGGGAAAGGTGGAAATTCTGTGAAGACAGGTATGACTTGGTCGGGATTCCGTCCTAGTGATGACGCGTGTTTGTATGGATATCTTGTGCCTGCCAATATGTTCGCTGTTGTGGTACTGGGGTATGCGAAGGAAATGCTTGTGGAAATGAAGGAGGACCAGCTCGCAGGTCAAATGGAGCAGCTTTCTGTTGAAATCAAGAAGGGTATCGAGACATTCGCTAAAGTGAACCATCCGGTCTTCGGGGAAATCTATGCTTACGAAACCGATGGGGACGGGCAGTACAATCTGATGGATGACGCCAACGTACCAAGCCTTTTGGCCATCCCGTACCTAGGATATAAAGATCCTTATGATGAAACGTATGTAAATACCCGGAAGTTCATTCTAAGCCGCCACAACCCTTACTTCTATGAAGGGAAAAAGGCGGAAGGGATCGGAAGTCCACACACACCTGATCATTACATCTGGCACATCAGCCTGGCCATCCAGGGAATGACGGCGACTTCTCAAGAAGAAAAGGCAAAGATCCTCGAGATGTTCAAGAATACACACGCATCTACCCTTTACATGCACGAAGGATTCGATGCCGATCGTCCGGAAGAGTTCACTCGTTCTTGGTTTGCGTGGGCCAATTCCATGTTTAGTGAATTCATTCTAAGCGAAGTCGGGATCTTCGTACCTGAAAGTCCGTTGGGGCTTGCTAATCAATAAAAATTTTTTGAATGGAGGCTCCATATGTTTTATCCTGTCCAAAAGCTAGAAAACCGAGTAAACGAGTTGGATCGCCTGCGTTACCGGGATATAAGGGGCATCGACTCTTTTAATCTTTATGAGCCCCAACAAGGAAAAGAGAATACCCCCCCTGAAGGATATTCAGATCAAAAAATGAAAGTAAACGATACCTGGTCAGGAAGGGACAAATATCTTTGGTTGAATACGTTTCTTTCTATCCCGGAAGAATGGGAAGGAAAGAAGCCTGTCCTCTACCTCGATCTCGGAAGAACAGGAGGGGGGAACAACTCAGGATTCGAGTCCCTCCTCTATGTGAATGAAAAGCCGTTCCAAGGGGTCGACTCCAATCATAAAGAAGTCATCCTGCCTGCAGAGGACTTCCTCGATATTTCCATTCAGCTTTGGTCCGGCCTAGAGGGGGGCGGTCAGCCTGCTAACCAGTATTACCGGTTGAAGGAAGCCTGGTGGGGATACTTGGATGAGAAAGCGGATGAGCTGTATTTCAAATCCAAAGCGATACTGGATTCTATTAAGCAGCAAGATGAGCACGACCCTAACCGTTCCATCGTATTGACCATACTCAACCGGGCATTCCATGAGATCGACTGGTCGGACAGAGGTAGTGAGGCCTTTTATCAAAGCCTATATTCTGCCCGTTCTGTACTATTACATGAAATGGATAACCTTCCTAAGCACTCGGATATAACCATACATGCCACCGGTCATTCCCATATCGATCTTGCCTGGCTGTGGCGTACAAAACATACGAAGGAAAAGGCAAGGAGGACGTTCTACACAGTACTTAGATTGATGGAACTTTACCCTGACTACACTTTCCTGCAAAGCCAGCCTCAACTTTACGCATGGGTGAAGGAGGAAGATCCGGAATTGTTCGCAGCGATCAAAGCGAAGGTTGCGGATGGTCAGTGGGAAGTGGAGGGCTCCATGTGGGTGGAAGCCGACTGTAACATTCCATCCGGGGAATCCTTCGTACGTCAGCTTCTATACGGTAAAAGGTTTTTTGAGAAAGAGTTCAATAAGAAGACCCGGACCTTATGGCTTCCTGATGTTTTCGGCTACAGCTGGTCCCTCCCGCAAATATTAAGGAAATCTGGCATTGATACATTCATGACGACGAAGATCAGTTGGAATCAATATAACCGGATGCCCCACGATACGTTCCAGTGGAGAGGAATTGACGGTTCCGAAATCCTGACACATTTCATTACGACGCCTGAACCGGGAAGACCTGCCGACTCATGGTTCTATACGTATAACGGGCTGATCACGGCTGAAACCGTTAAAGGCATTTGGGAAAAGTACCGTGATAAAGACCTGAATAAAGAACTGCTTCTGGCATATGGATACGGAGACGGAGGCGGCGGTGTCAATCGTGAAATGATCGAAATGAAGCGCCATCTCGACACCGTTCCAAGCATGCCGTCCGTTAAGTCCGTCAATGCCCGGAACTATTTCGAGAAGCTTCATGATACAGTTGGGAAATCCGATCAGTACACCCATACGTGGGACGGGGAATTATATTTGGAATATCACAGAGGTACCTACACAAGCCATGCGAAGATGAAAGAGATGAATCGGACACTTGAATACGGGTACCGTGAAGCGGAACTCCTCTCTTCCTGGAACGGTGCTGTGAATGGATGGGATCAATATCCCCAGGCGCTCCTTGAAAAGGGGTGGAAGATGATTCTACTAAACCAATTCCACGACATCATTCCGGGTTCTTCGATTACGGAGGTATATGAGGATGCACACCAAGATTATGAAAAAGCGTCTGGAATCAAGGAAACAATTATAACCTCTCAAGAGAATCATATCTTCGATGGGGATAAACATTGGTCATTTCTACATCCCCATCAATATACATCATCGGTCCTGATCACCGTGCCTGAATCCAATGGAGTTTATGAGCTGGATGGAGTAGAGGTCGATGCCCAGACTCTGTCTAATGGTGATACCCTCGTCCTGATACCTGAAACGAAACCGTTCTCCTATCACACGATCAGTGTGGCAGAGAAGGGGGAGAAGGAAAAAAGGATGTTGAGTAACATTGACTTGAATGAAAGAAGATGGGAAACACCGTTTTATCGCATCCGATGGAATACAGATGGTCACATCACAAGTCTCTTCGATAAAAAAGAGGGACGGGAGATGATTCAGGCGGGAGCAACAGGCAATGTGCTGAAGCTCTATGAAGACAAGCCACTCGCCCACGATGCATGGGACATTGACCTTTATTATGTGGAGAAATCGACTCCTATTGATTTACTCGAGGAGTGTACTATACTTGAAAATGGACCATTAAAAACAACCGTAGCATTTACATGGAAAACCCCACAAATGGAAATTTTCCAGAGAATCCATTGTTATTCTCATACAAAACGCATCGACTTCGAGACGGATATTAATTGGTCTGCCAGACAGCAGCTTCTCAAAGTGGAGTTTCCAGTTAGCATCCGATCGACCGAAGCCATATACGATATCCAATTCGGGAATGTCAAACGCCCAACCCACTGGAACACTTCTTGGGATATGGCGAGATTCGAGTCGGTGGGTCATAAATGGGCGGCACTGACCGAACCTTATTATGGAATCAGTTTAATGAACGATAGTAAGTATGGCTACTCGATTAAAGATAATGTCCTGGGCCTTTCTTTATTAAAAGGGCCCGTATATCCAGATCCCAAGGCTGATATAGGGCATCATCACTTCGTCTATTCACTCTATCCTTTCGCTGGACAAACGTCTAAGCATGATATTGAACGGGAAGCTACTTACTTAAACGCACCGCTTCGGATCGTCCGGGGAGAAACCCAATCCGGGTTCCAGGAACCCCTACTGTCTATTTCCGGACATGGCGTCATCATCGACACGGTGAAAAAAGCGGAAGACCGTGAATCCCTGATTGTCCGTCTTCATGAAATGGAAGGTGCACGCTCATCCGTCACCATCACCAGCTCATTGCCGTTAGAGGCATGGCGGGAAATCAATCTTATGGAAGATGAAAGCATCTCGGATTTCAATGAAGTCCCAATATGTTTGACATTCAATCCTTATGAAATCAAGACGATTGAACTCATTATAAAGGGGCAGAACGCTGAGCGTCCCTATAGGACTGAACCAGGGTTATGAGCAGATCTTTCTGCCTGATAGGCTGGCCTCCATAAAGGAAGTCACCATTTTGATAGAATCGCAGGTGAAGAACAGGGAACAGGTGCGTCCAAGCTTCTGTTCCCCCTTTTACCTTACGTTAGGGGATTCATAAATGAAAGCGTTCCTATTTTTCAAACGAATAAGCAAGAGAATGTTTTATAGGGTGTTTTTAACTTATTCCCTCATCATTTTCCTTACAATGTCCACCTTGTTTGTTTTTCTATCAGAATATTATTCTGACTTTATCGTTCAACGTGAAATTGATAGACAAGAAGCGGTGATCGATGAGATCAAATCTGAAATACATGCCAAGCATCAATTCGTTAGTCAAGGTATTCGTCAGCTTTACCAAGAAGAACGGCTAATTGAAGATTTGGCTTTTGCTTTACAGCATGACTACCAAGAATATATTGGGTATCGTTTAGATAAATTCTCGAGCAGTGATTCCTTTGTTCCTTATAACTTCGATATTTATGTAAAGAACTATTTCTCCAGAGATTCAGAGTCCATCGCATTGCGTGTTCGAAATGAAAGTTTAGGAACAGAGTATATGTATTTGTTCGATCATGGTAGGTGGAATCAACATAATCAACCTAAAGAAGACAGTAGCTTCATGTTAGAAAACCAGCCCCTTCCAAAGGATAAGTATGTCGTGCCAAAGGATATGTATGTCGTGGAAGAACAAATAAACGATCCCGTTTCTATGGATCGATTGGGAAAAGTAATGGTCTATTTCAGTTATGAAAATTTAGATCGATTATTATCATTGAAAGATACCCCCTCTAAGGGAACCTTTTTTATCACAGATATGAACAAACGACTCTATTATTCTAATGGGAATGCTCCTGAACGACTTCTTAGGGACTTATCTTATAGTGCCGTTCAAAAGAAAGTGAATTTGGATGAGCGCTATTATATTCAATCCTCCATCGAGCCCACGAGTCAGCTCATGGTCACTGCCGTAATTTCAGAGAAGGAAATGGCTCAGCTCCTTACGTATAAATTAACGATTTTTTCTATTATTGTATTGTTGACGGTTTTGTCTATTGCCCTTCCTTACATCGCATTACGAGGATACTCTAAACGGGTGGATGAGATTCTTAATAAGATGAGGGAAGTACAAGAAGGAAACTTATCGGCACGAATTATAACAGCCAATGTAGATGATGATCTTACAGATATATCCCATACTATTAATGAAACATTGGATGATTTAAATGATTACATAGATAGAGTCTATCTATCCAAGCTGAAACAAAGAGAAGCTGAATTGGCGAATCTTCAAGCACAGATTAATCCTCATTTCTTATACAACACATTGGAAGCCATACGAATGAAATCATTAGCTGAGGGTGGACGAACATCTGCCAAAATGATTGTCCAATTAGCTCAGTTATTTCGATATTCCTTGAAAACAGAAGACTTGGTTACGGTTGAGAACGAAATCAACCATGCACAACAATATATTGAATTATTTAAAATCCGATTTCAAAATCAGTTAATCGACAACATTAATGTAGAAGAAAAAATCAGGGACTACTATACGCCTTCATTTATATTACAGCCCTTGATTGAAAATTTCTTATTGCATGGCTTCAGGAGAGATAGCGAAACCAACCAATTAGCGGTCACCATTTATGAGCAGAACGATATCCTTATCATAGATATTGAAGACAATGGAAGTGGCATTGAACATAAAAAGTTGGAAGATATCAAATCAAGATTGAAACAGGAAGAAGGAACTTCCGATTCAATCGGACTGGGAAATGTTCACAGGCGCATTCAATTAAAGTATGGTTCCGATTATGGGGTGGAGATACGAAGTGTACCTAATGTCAAAACTTCCGTCACGGTTAAATTACCACTAATAAGTGAGGTGTAGTAAGTGATAAGAGTTATGCTGGTAGACGATGAACCCCTTATTCTAGAAGGAATGAAGTATATACTTGATTGGGAAGACATTGGATTTACTATTGTGGCTACAGCGAAGAATGGCATGGAAGCATTAGAACTGTCCAGGGAAATTGAATTTGATGTATTAATCACTGATATTAAAATGCCTGAACTAACCGGCCTGGAGTTGATAGAGAGGATAAGCAAGGAAAAAGAATCGATTAAGTCCATTATTCTTTCAGGTTTTCAAGAGTTCGACTTGGTGAAAAAAGGTCTGAGGCTTGGTATTGAAAATTATCTATTAAAGCCCATTAATGAAGATGAGCTCTTGTCTACCATCCTTCACTTGAAAGAGAAAATAGATCGGATATCACTAGAAGAAGAGTCTATCCTTATTCTCCGCGATCACTCCATTTGGAGATGGCTGATGAGAAAAATGACGGAAAATGATTTTAAAGAAAGAATCTCGTTATACCCCATGGTCAATATTCAAACACCTCTTCGTCTAGGTTTGTTAAAAACAGAATTGGAAGATGCGATACACCTGCAGAAAACGATTGAGGAAGAAACGAGTACATTGGCGATCACTACACCTTCAGGGGACGTTCTACTCATTTGGTCTGAGGAGTCTTTTGAAGAGGAGAAAGAGGAGGTCTCCTCGATTGTTGAGCATGTATGCAACGGGAGAGAACACGTTGTTGTCTTGAGTAGAAGAGTAGATCTAATTGAAGATGCCGAGAAGGTTTACCGAGAGTTAGAAATGGCGTGTGAATTGAAGATGCTGCTGCCGGATCAAGATCATCGTATAGCAGAGGAAATGCACTTGAAATCATCAACCTCTGATAAACAGACGATTAACTACCTGAAACCGGATATTCTGGAGCAATTAGCTAATCAGGAATATGATACTGTACGCAATTATTTAAGTGAAATCTTCACTCAGCTTGAACAGGATAAAGACGTATTCGTTATAAAAAGCATCATGCTTGAGTACTTCTTTCAGATGAAAAACAAGTTTCTGATTTCCTTGGAGTATACTCAATACGTTCAATTAATCCACCAAATTCTGTACCTTCAAGGTAATGAAGACGCCCTTGCCATAATGGATCAATGCATAAGGTACATTGAACATGATGATAGTGGAGAAGAGAAGAAGAGTCCGATCATTCAAACGGTCCTTACCTATATCCATCAGAACTACTCAGAAGATATGTCCTTGAAAACACTCGGCCATCGTTTTCACATCAATCCCATCTATTTAGGACAATTATTTCAAAAGGAAGTCAAAGACTCTTTCACCAAATACCTGAACCACCTTAGAATTGACCGGGCTAAGAAACTCTTAATGAATTCACATGAGAAAGCGGGACATATCGGCAAAAAAGTAGGGTATACGGATGCTACTTATTTCTATAAGCAGTTTAAAAAATACGAACATGCAACCCCTTCCGAGTGGAGAAAACAACACTCACAAGCATGAAAAAAAGTCTCTTTGATTAAGAGGCTTTTTTTGATAGTTTCCTGAAAATAAAGGTAATTTCAATGATTGTATTTATTTTGACCAGTAAATCTAAGATATCTCAACTATTTATCATGTAAGGGTTTTCATATAATTGAATTATAGTGATCAGAAGGGAGGAGAAGCATGAGCAGAGTCAATCGATTTGTTAAAAATGTGTACGATAACCGAATATGGCTGTTAATGATTTTACCAGGGTTTATATGGCTCATCGTCATGAAATATATTCCCATGTTTGGGCAGATCATTGCATTTAAGAACTTTCGGTTTCATCCTGATGGCTTTTTTGCCAGCGTATTTCACAGTGAATGGGTGGGATTTGAAAATTTCAAGTTCTTGTTCAGTACAAATGATGCATTTGTCATAACGAGAAATACCCTACTCTATAACATCCTATTTATCATAGTCGGATTGATATTATCCGTAGCCGTAGCCATTATTTTAAGTGAAATAACGAAGCAGAAATTAGCCAAAATCTATCAGACTGGAATGTTGTTTCCTCATTTCTTATCGTGGGTGGTAGTCAGTTACTTTGTATTCGCCTTTCTTAGTGTAGACAAGGGATTATTTAATAGTGTGCTGGGCTTCTTTAATATAGAGCCCGTTTCTTGGTATAACGAACCGCAATATTGGCCTTATTTCATCACAGTAATTAGCCAGTGGAAAGGTGTAGGATTTAGCAGTATTGTGTATCTTGCTGCCATTGTCGGTATTGATAGGACGCATTATGAAGCGGCGATGATTGATGGAGCAAATAAGTGGCAGCAGATTCGTCACGTTACTATTCCTATGATCATGCCACTCATTGTGATATTAACGATACTGAATATTGGCAGCATCTTCAGCGCCGATTTCGGATTGTTCTATCAAATCCCTCGTGACTCGGGACCTCTTTATTCTGTAACGAATGTTATCGATACATACGTTTACCGGGGATTGATGACAATGGGGGATATAGGAATGAGTACAGCGGCTGGTTTATACCAAGCGACCGTTGGTTTTATATTAATTCTAATAACTAACTATATTGTGAGAAAGATTGATGAAGATAATGCCTTGTTCTAAGAAAATACCTTAGAGAGAAAGGAGAGTACTAGATGGAGACATCTACTAATGTCACGACGAGTTACCAGAAGGAAGCGGATAAGAAACTAACGAAGAAAAAAACGTATAACCCTTATGGATTTTCAGGAAAGACGAGCATCTTTATGCATCTATTGCTTGGTACCTTTGCCTTTCTATGTATCTTTCCATTTTTATATGTGATCATTATTTCGCTTAGTAATGAACAATCATTAGCGGAAAATGGTTATCAGCTTATTCCGGAACAGTGGAGTTTTGAAGCATATAAGTATTTATGGGAAATGAAAGCACAGGTAGTGAGAGCATATGGTGTAACCATTTTGGTTACAGTATTAGGTACTTTCATCAGTGTGACGGTTATTGCATTGTACGCCTATGCTATATCGAGAAAACAGTTTATATTCAGAAAGCAATTCACCTTTATCGCTTTTTTCACGATGCTATTTAGCGGAGGAATGGTTCCATTCTACATCGTGATGACACAATTTCTGGACTTGAAGAATTCGATGTGGGCCCTCATTCTTCCAATGGCTGTTAATGCTTTCTATATCATTATTATGAGAACGTTTTTCCTTAGATCCGTACCTGAAGCAATCCTTGAATCCGCCCGCATCGACGGAGCAGGAGAGTGGAGAATATTTCTAACCATTGTTCTGCCGTTATCGGTTCCGGGTATAGCAACCATTGCACTATTCAATACCCTTGCCTATTGGAACGATTGGTTTAACGCTCTCCTCTTCATTGACGATCCGAACTTGATACCATTGCAATCGCTATTAATGCGGATTGAGAACAATATGGACTTTATTAAACAGAATGCCATGCTATCAAACCAAAATAGTTCCATCTTAGAATCGATTCCACAAGATTCAGCCAGAATGGCGATGGTGGTTATTGCCACTCTTCCGATTGCTTTATCGTATCCTTTCTTTCAAAAGTACTTTATTAAAGGCCTGACTATTGGAGGAGTAAAGGATTGATCGTATTCATTGAAGGAGCGAATTCCTTTTTTGATAGAACCAAATCAATTAAACGAACTGGGGGATGGAAATGAAAAAAGTAGGGGTACTTTCACTTGTATTGGTGCTGCTTATGGGGATACTGGCAGCATGTAGCGGGAAAAGTTCAAGCGGGGAAACATCAGGTGACTCCACGGAGGATCATGTTACACTGACCTGGTATTTAATCGGAACTCCTCAAAAAGATGTTGACGATGTCATGAAAGAGGTTAACAAGTACACGAAGGAAAAGATCAACACGTCTATCGACCTTAAACTCCTTGATTGGGGAGAGTATAATGATCGGATGCAGGTTATTACAACTTCTGGAGAAGAGTATGATATTGCCTTCACAAGCTCCTGGGCCAACAATTACGCATTGAATGCAAGAAGGGGAGCATTTGTTGGATTGAATGAATTAATGGATGAATACGGGAAAGACATGAAGAAGCTAATTGATCCGGCATTCCTTGAGGGTGCTAAGATTGATGGAGAACTTTATGCAGTACCAACGAATAAAGAAGTAGGTCAGCAAGCCGTACTTTCCTTTAATAATGAACTGGTAAAAAAACATGGACTAGATATTTCAAAAGTGAACTCAATTGAAGACCTGGAGCCGCTGCTTGCTGTTATTAAAGAAAAAGAAAAGAATGTAACACCCATTGCAACATTTGATGCCTATCTTCCTTTCGACTCCATCCTTCAAGAGGAGTTACCATTTGCATTCCGTTTAGATGGAAACACTGATGAGGTTGTGAACAAATACGAAGAAGATATTACGATGGAAACGTTAAAAACGATGCATGAATACTATAAAAAAGGCTATATCCAAAAAGATGCAGCAACAAGCACAGACTCATGGCCACTGGAAACGGCTAACTGGTTCGTACGTAAAGAGATTTATCAACCATACGCAGAAGACATCTGGTCCAGATCAGCAGGATATGAAATCGTGACTAGAGAACTTCATGAACCGTATATCTTTAATAACTCAGTTACGGGCTCCATGCAAGCCATTTCAGCTACTTCTAAACATCCTGAAAGAGCCATGATGTTCTTGAATCTATTAAACTCCGACGAATATTTAAGAAATTTGCTTGATAAAGGAATCGAAGGGGTTCACTATGAAGAGAACGAAGATGGAACAATTAAAGACTTGCCTGCTCGTGTTGAAAACTATAACATGCCGAGCTTTGCTATCGGGAATCAGCTGATCCTTAAACTTTACGAAGATGACCCGGCAGACAAATGGGAGGCATTTGAAAAATTCAATGAAAGCGCAAAATCGTCTCCGGCACTTGGTTTCTATTTTGACTCTAATCCAGTTAGAACAGAAATTGCAGCAATCTCGAATGTCACTAGTGAATTCTCTCCTGCATTGTTAAAAGGTGCTGTAGATCCTGAAGAATATTTACCTGCTTTCAATAAAAAGCTAGACGAAGCCGGAATGCAAAAAGTATTGGATGAAATTCAAAAGCAATATGATGAGTGGAAGAAGGAACAATAGGAGCGCGGGAGGACAGCTCTCCTTTGTATCATTACAAGATTAGCTACCAAGGGAAATAATTTGAAGAAGGGTTCAGACAAGTGTGAACCCTTCTTTCAATTGGAGGGAGATACATGTTATATGGTGCAATAGAAGCCGGTGGAACGAAATTTGTTTGTGCCGTCGGAAATGAGAAGGGAGAAATCATAAGCAAGAAGGTCTTTCCTACTCAAGATCCTGAGACTACATTAGGTAACGTCTACTCTTATTTTTCTAATTACACTTTAACGTCGATTGGGGTAGGCTGTTTTGGGCCTATAGAATTAAATAAGAACAAGGACAGTTACGGGCAAATTTTAAATACTCCAAAACATCTGTGGAAGAATTTCAATATCCATCAAGCCCTCTCAAGTCACTTTTCTGTTCCTGTTTTTGTTGATACAGATGTGAATGCAGCTGCATTGGGGGAATTTCATTCAGGAGCTGCTCAAGAATCCGACAGTTGTTTATATATAACTGTCGGAACGGGTATTGGGGCGGGATTTGTACAAAATGGTAAAGTGTCAAAGGGATTTTTCAATACCGAAATGGGCCACATTTATGTACCAAGGCACTCGCAAGATTCTTTTGATGGCAGCTGTCACTATCATCGGGATTGCTTAGAAGGCCTGGCTTCTGGTACGGCTATACATACCCGATACGGAAAGAAAGGGGACGAGCTGGAAGAGATGCAAGCAGTTTGGGAACTTGAGGCATATTATCTTGCCCAAGCCATCGTAAACTACATCTTGATCCTCGCTCCCGAAAAAATCATATTGGGTGGGGGAGTCATGAAGCAAGCCGTTTTATACACGCTCATTCGAGAGGAAGTAGCAAAACTTCTTAATCAATATGTCGACATAGACGACTTTAAACATTATATTGTACCTCCTGAATTGAATGACAATCAGGGAGTGATGGGATCGCTGTTTTTAGCCAGGGAAGGTGTACTAAAAACATGTAAATAAATAGGGGGCGTTGCTGAAAAGACCTTAACGAATGAGCGATGTTGTTGAGGTCTTTTACATTTTATAAGCTTTTCCACGACAATAGGAATAATTGAGGTTATTGAAGCTTTCCTGTTTATTATGTATTCGAGTGCTTATTTGAATACGTATCCTTCCTTGTAAGGATTTAAACAAACGTTTGATTAATTATAGGAAACCCCTAGGCAATAGGAAGAATCCAACTAAACAATTGTTTAATGATCACTTCATCACTTTCTTCAAATAAAACTCAAAAATCAAATCAATCAAGATCACCATCGTAGAACGGGGAGTCAGATCATACCCCGCAAACTGTACTTTTTGTACATCGGCGCTAATGGCGTTCCTGGTGAGTTTGGCCAGCGTGCTGTCTGCCGAATTGGTGATTGCCAGGGAGTCGGCATTCTTATAACGGATCTTCTCGGCTGCCCCGACAATGGTTTTCGTCTCTCCACTGGATGAGATGAAGACGATGAGATCGTCCTGCTGAACCATATTGGGGAGCAGGTCGATGATATGTGATTCATATACGTAAGACGTTGGCTTGTTTACCTGCATAAACAGCTTGCTAAAATATTCCCCCGCCATCTTCGTCAAGCCCACGGCGACAATCATCACTCGATTCGATTGTAAAAGCTGTTGGCTGATTTTTTCTAACTCTTCCACTCGTAAAGACTCCAGTGTTCGATTCGTATCCTGACGATAACGATCGAGCATGTTTTCTGCCGGTCCCACGTTTTCATCGATGTTCTTTAGGTTAAACTTGAATTCAGAAAAGCCCCCGAGCCCAAGCTTATGGCACATGCGAATAATCGTAGTGGTGCTGACGCTATTGCTTTCGGCCATGGCGGTCAGCGATTGATTCTTCGCGGTCTCCAAATTCTCCTCCACATAATAAAGAACATGTTTTTCCGCGTATGTAAGCTCCCCGATATGGGAAGAAAATCGATCCAATACTTTCCCCATAGAATACTCCTTTGTAAACCGTTTCATTGTTTATCATTCATTATATCACTGATTGTTATACTCTTTTACCTCCTCTTACGAATGATAAGGCTTTCATTCTGTACAATTGTACGCTGGATGTACAAAAGACCTGATGGTTTCTGTGTTATAACTACATTGTAAGGGATTTCACAGGAAATGATATTTACTAATAGAGAGGTGAACCTCATGGAATTAAGAAAAATGACAGATGGACAATTGGTCATATTTGATATTGAATCAAACTCAAAACAAGAGATTCTTGAGACGCTTGTGGATGCGTTATATAAACAGGATGTTTTAACGTCTAAAGAAGATTTTTTACAAGCTGTACTGGAGAGGGAGAAGATCTCTCCCACAGGGTTAGAAGCGGGGCTTGCGATCCCCCACGGGAAAAGCTCAGCTGTAAAGAAAGCGAAATTTGCCGTCGCCAGACTTCGAAACGGTATCGATACATGGGAAAGCATTGATCCGACGAACAAAGTCAAGCTTGTATTCCTACTTGCCATACCGGATGCGGAAGCCGGATCAACCCACTTAAGTGTCCTATCTGAACTGAGTACACGACTGATGGACAAGGGCTATATCAATAACTTGATGAACGCTTCTTCACCTTCAGAGTTTCTATCATTATTAGATCAGAAGGAAGAGGTAGTCGAGGCTCCTCAAGAATATACCAAAACGGTACTGGCCATCACTGCCTGTGCAGCGGGTATCGCCCACACGTATATGTCTGCAGAGGCATTGGAGAAAGCAGGACGTGAGATGGGTGTCCGTGTTCTTACAGAGAAACAGGGTGCGAACGGGATTGAAGATGAGCACCGGGGGGCGATTTTGAAAGAAGCGGATGCCGTTGTTTTTGCTACCGATATTGCTCCTAAGAATAAGGAACGTTTCGCTGGGAAGCCATACGTTCAAACACGTGTAGCAGAACCGTTGAAGCATGCCAAGGAGATCATTAACCGGGCGTTGACGAACCCGGATGGAACCGTTTCAGGGGACAGTGGTGAAGAAGAGGTTTCCACTGGAGGTAATAAGCAGGGACTTCTGTCTGAGATCACTCAGGCGGTCATGACCGGGATTTCTTATATGATTCCTGTCCTTGTCGCAGCCGGTCTGATGATGGGGATTGCGAAGCTCTCTGCCATGCCGATGGGTCTCGTAGATCAAATTCATGATATTAAGTATGCGACTCACTCAAATGAACTATTGGTGATCCTTCATCACCTTGATAAATTCGGCGGCATGATCTTTAAGTTCATGTATCCAATCTTCGGGGCTTTCGTTGCTTATTCAATTGCCGACAGAGTTGGACTCGTTTCCGGGTTTATTGGAGGGGTATTTGCAGCAGGACTTCACTATACGTTCTGGGGAATCGAAGGTGGAATTCCATCAGGTTTCCTAGGGGCACTGATCCTTGGATTAACGGCTGGATATGTCTCTAAATTCTTAAATGAAAGAATTAAGCTAAATAAAAATTTAATCGCAATGAAACCGATGTTAATCATTCCTGCGATTTCTGTATTAACGATTTTCTTCCTTAATTTCTACATTGTTGATCCCGTTTTCGGCGGACTTAATGCACTTCTAAGTGAGTGGATCACAGCGGCTCAAGGGGCAGGGAATGTAGTGCTCGCAAGTATCATCGCTGCTGCCACCGCCTTTGACTTAGGTGGACCGATCAACAAAGCAGCCGGAGCTATTGCCATCGGACTTGCAGCTGATCAGATCTATCCGTTGACAGCACGTGTATTGGCGATCGTTATCCCGCCGATCGGTTTGGGACTTGCGACGGTTATCGATAAATATGTAGTAGGTCGCCGTGTGTTCGATGCGAACCTGCGAGTGGCAGGGAATACGTCTTTATTACTTGGATTTATCGCCATCAGTGAGGGAGCGATTCCATTCATGCTCCGTAACCCGCTGATCACGATACCGATCAATATCATCGGGGCTATTTTAGGATCCGTAACGGCAGTCGTACTTGGGGCCGTTCAGTGGTATCCACTTCCGGCTGTCTGGGGATGGCCGCTCGTTGAAAATATTTGGGCTTACCTCATTGGACTTCTGGTAGGGGTATTGTTCATCGCTTTCGCAAACATTTTCATCCGCTTTGCAATCTTGAAAAAGAACGAAAAATAATCACAAAAAGGGGGCTGGGTCTTTATGGACCCGGAACCCTTTACCTATTATTTGGAGGGAACATCCATGAAAAAGCGCGTTTATGTCGTACCTCATTCCCACTGGGATCGTGAATGGTATTTTACAATAGAAGATTCGAATGTATTACTTGCAGAAAACCTGGACCATCTCTTAGATGTTCTTGAAACAGATCAAGACTATACGGGCTATGTATTCGATGCCCAGGCAAGCATTGTGGAGGAGTATTTGAAGGTCCGTCCTGAAAACAGGGACCGATTGAAGCAGCTTGTGGAAATGAAGCAGCTGTTTATCGGACCTTGGTATACGCAGACCGATTCCCTGCTTGTGAATAAAGAATCCATCATCCGTAACCTGTTATACGGAACCAAGATATCGAAGAGTTTCGGTCACAGTATGAATTGTGGTTACCTGCCTGATATTTTTGGACAGAATCAGTATCTTCCTTCAATCTTCAAAGGATTCGGTATCGATAACAGCGTCCTTCAGCGGGGAATTTACACCGATCAATTGAAAGGTGATTTGAATTTCAAGTGGAAATCTCCTGACGGTGAAACCGTGCATGCCAACAACATTTATTTCGGATATGGACCGGGGAAATTCCTTGAAGCTACAGAGGAGTATAAGGAAGAACGACTGTTTCCGATTCTGGAGAAACTGGCTGATATGAATCAGAATAGTGACCATCTCCTTCTCCCGGCAGGCGGGGATCAGGTGCTTGTGCGTGAGCATTTCCCTGAGACCATTAAGCAGCTGAATGAAAGCTCAGAGGACTATGAGTTTGTCCTTTCCGACTATGAGACCTTTATGAAGGATGCATGGGAGAACGAGGCGGATTTGACAAATGTGATTGAAGGCGAATTGACGGCGACCCAGAAGTCCCGTATTCATAACACAATCCGTTCCCAGCGCTATGATATTAAGAAAGCAAATTATGAAGTCGAACATAAGATTTTGAATGTATTGGAGCCATTGGCGGTCATCGGTCAATCCTTGGGCCTTCGTTATCCCCAGGCATGGCTGGACGGAATGTGGAAGGAACTCTTCGATGTCCATGCCCACGACAGTATCGGCGGGTGTAACTCCGATGATACCAATCGTGATATCGTTCAACGGCTGGAAAAGGTGAACCGTATTGCAGATGGGCTCCTGAATATCTTGAAGAAACAAATGACTGAAGCGATCAGCAAGAAGCTCGGTAATGACTCCGTTTTTGTATTCTTCAACACGAATGCGTCTGAATTTTCCGGAACGGTGGAGGCTGTCCTGTTTACAAAGTCTGATCAATTCAACGTGAAGGACCTTAATGGAGAGCTTGTTGATATGGAAGCCGTTGACCAGGAATATATAAGCGGCGGTAAGAAAATTGTCGTGACTGCTGAAGGCGAAAAACAGGTAGAGGTCCCGGGTTATTATCGCACCGTCGTAATGGCAGATTTGAAAGATGTTGCCGGGTTAGGGTACGAGACATATATGGTTGAAGAGCTCAGCGAAGGTATGAAAAGGCTTGAAGACAGCAAAAGTCGGACGATTGAAAATGAACATGTGAAAGTTGAATTTGTGGAAGGTAATCTGACCCTGACTGAGAAAGGTAAGGGCAAAGTGATTCCCAATCTGCTTCGATTTGAAAATGTCGGTGATGCAGGAGATTCCTATGATTTCTCACCTTTGGAAGATGATCAGCCTCTTTGGTTAGAAAATGGAGAGCTTCTTTCTGTAGAAACAGGTGAGCTTTCACAGAAAATCATGGTGAAACATGAGGCCCTTGTACCAGGGAATCTGGAGGACCGCCAGGCGGAAATCAACAGCGAACCATTGGTGGTCATCTCGACTCTTGAGCTTCAAAAAAATGAAAAGTTCGTCCGGGTTCAGCATACAATCGAGAATGCTGTTGAGGATCACCGTGTACGCGTTCTATTGAATACAGGGACAAACAAACCTCAGACTTCCTTTGCCGATCAAGGCTTTGGGCTGATTGAGCGAAGTGTGGACAATCCGTATATGAAGGATTGGAAAGAGAATGGTTTTGCGGAAGCACCGGTACCGATTTATTCCCTTGAAAACTTTGCAGGGGTATCGACTGATTCCCATACTTTTGCGGCCGTAACAAGAGGGATCAAGGAATATCAAGTGCTTGAAAACTCAGGTGAACTCGCTCTTACTCTATTTAGAAGCGTCGGGTTGTTAGGGAAAGATGATCTCATGTGGCGTCCGGGAAGAGCATCGGGCATTAACAATAAAGTCGTTTATACCCCTGATGCGCAGATGAAGCAGAAGATGGTGTTTGAGTACGGGATTTATGTAGGGGATGCAGAGCCTGTGGAGATGTTCGGGCTGACGGATCATTATGTTGCTCGACATGCTTCTTATCAGAAACAAAGCTTGAATACGTTTGAAGAGCGGTTGGAGCGTTTTGAGATTCCTTATCCGGTTAAGGAGATGGATGACAAGGTTTCATTGTTGGAAATGGACAATCCTTCTGTTGTGATGAGCAGCTGCAAGCGTGCCTATGATGACAAGTCGATTGTTGTTCGCTTGTTCAACCCGACTGAATCCGTTCAGACCGTGAAAGTAGACCATGAATTCAGCAACGTTTCCATCACGAATCTGGCGGAGGAATTCCAGGAAGAGGCGGGTACGGCGATCACAGTCAATCCGAAGAGCCACCTCACATTAAAACTATCTTAAGAAGGTGAAATCATGACAAAGCAAGAACTAGTACGGAATGTGGAAGAGAGATTAAAGACGATTTACGGGGAAGATTTCAAAGAGGAGTTCCTGACTTCTTTTACAGGGCTAGTGGATAAATGGAGTCGTCATTCCTGGGAAAGCGCAGCACCAGTGTCTGAAGAAAACGTTTATCTGATCACGTATGGTGACAGCATTTACGAAGAGGGCAAGCCCACACTTGCTTCTCTTCGCACCTTCTTAAATGAAAAGGTGAAGGGTTCGATTACGGACGTACACTTGCTGCCGATGTTTCCTTATACATCCGATGATGGTTTCTCAGTCGTGGACTACCGTCAAGTGGACCCGAAACTCGGGGATTGGACGAACATTGAAGAACTGGCTCAGGATTATCGCTTGATGTTTGATTTTGTTGCCAATCATATTTCGAAATCCAGTGCGTGGTTTCAAGGTTATATCAATGGTGAAGAGAGATACAAGGAATATTTTGTTCCAAAGAATCCTTCTTTTGATCCTAGTGGCGTCGTACGTCCCCGCACATCGCCTTTGTATCATGAATATGAAGGACGTGACGGCTTGAAAACGGCTTGGACGACCTTTAGTGAAGACCAGGTTGATTTGAACTTCCGCCATTTTCCGGTATTAAAGGAAACGACGGATATTTTACTTGAGTATGCGAGCAAGGGCGGGACAAGCATCCGATTGGATGCCATCGGGTTCATTTGGAAGGAATCAGGCACAACCTCCATCCATCTGCCCCAGGCACATGAAATCATCAAGCTGTGGAGAGAGGTCATGGACTTCTTTAAGCCGAATACCCAGATCATTACGGAAACGAATGTACCGCATAAAGAAAACATCAGCTATTTCGGTGATGGGACTGATGAAGCCAATATGGTCTATCAATTCTCCCTGCCTCCATTGGTGCTGTTTTCACTGACGACTCACAATGGTGAAAAGCTGACGGAATGGGCGAAAACGATTGATACCGTTTCGGATACTGCGACCTATTTCAACTTTCTGGCGAGTCATGATGGAATCGGGATGCGTCCGACTGAAGGGATCCTGACAGAGAACGAGAAACACAAGCTTGTGAATAAAGTGAAAGAAAACGGCGGTCGTGTTTCGTATAAAGCCAATAGTGATGGCAGCCAGTCTGTTTATGAGTTGAACATCAACTATTCAGCAGCGTTGGTCAACCAAGGTGAGGATACGACAGAAGAACTGGAAGTGAAGAAGATGTTGGCCGCACATTCCATCTTGTTATCGTTTGTGGGAGTTCCGGCCATTTACTATCATTCCTTACTGGGCTCTCATAACGATGAAGCGGGTGTAGCGTCGTCAGGCATCAACCGCAGGATCAATCGTGAGAAGCTGGAGCTTTCAAGTATCCTTGGAGAATTAGAGACAAGTTCCCGTCGCAAAGGGATTTTCGAAGGCTTACAGGAAATGATTTCGATCCGACAAAAGGAATCTGCTTTTTCTCCGTATGCAGGGCAGGAAGTGCTGGAACTGGGTGCCAATCTATTCGGACTGAAGCGTTTCAATCAGGAAACAGGAGAGAGCATCACGTTTGTCGTCAACCTGGATGCTGCTCCAGCAGCTGTAACGCTTCCTCATTCAGGCTTCGATTTACAGAGTGGAAAAGAAGTAAGTGGAGAAGTTGAATTAAACTCGTATGAATTCATGTGGGTAAAACAATAGATCAATATAGGTGCCAGTCGCTTTTACAGGCTTCTGGCACCTTTTCATAGGAGCGTGTGTGATATGAATTTTTTAATAGCTTCTGATTCCTATAAGGATTCATTATCAGCTTTTGAAGTGGGAGAAGCGGCTCGTAAAGGGATCCTTTCTGTTATGCCATCAGCTCATGTTGAGAACTCTCCCATGGCAGATGGTGGAGAGGGAACCCTGGATGCCCTGCTCTCATGTCTGGATGGAGAAGAGAAGGAAGTCCCGGTACATGACCCGTTAATGAACCCTGTTCTCGCGCGTTATGTTGTTTTTAATGGAGACACTGCTTTTATTGAGAGTGCCCGCAGCAGTGGACTTCCCCTCGTACCATTTGAGAAGAGGAATCCATTGGTGTCGAATACGTATGGGTTGGGGGAACAGATAAAGGATGCCGTCATGAACGGATATCGCAACATTGTCATTTCCCTTGGCGGGAGTGCCACGAACGACGGCGGAGTCGGGATGCTGCAGGCGTTGGGATGGACCTTTTATGATGAGGACGGAGTAGAGGTTGAAGTGAAAGGGAATCCATTGCTTAAGGCAGCTTCGTTTTCTGATCATGAGCGGATACCCCAACTGGAGCAATGCTCGTTCACGATTGCGAGCGATGTCACGAACCCTTTTTATGGAGAGAAAGGTGCTGCCCATATTTTTGGCAGACAGAAGGGTGCCACTTCTGCAGGGATCCTGGAACTTGATGCCGGTTTGGTGAAGCTCTCTTCCCTATTTAGTGAAGTGTATGGGATCGACGTCCAAGATGTCCCTGGATCGGGTGCTGCCGGAGGGCTTGGTGGAAGTATCGTTGCCGCTTTGAACGGGGTTCTTCAATCGGGGGTGGATACGATTATTGAACTTACCAAGTTAGAAGAGAAAGTGATGAAAGCAGACATCATCTTCACCGGAGAAGGAAGCTTGGATCAGCAATCACTGATGGGAAAAGTGCCGGTTGGGGTTGCGAAACTGGCGAAGAAGCACAGTAAGAAAGTGATCGGGATCGCGGGTCGGATTGATACGGATTTGGCAGAGATGAATCAGTACCTGGATGCTGTTTTCTCGATTCAGACAGAGTGCCGGTCGCTGAAGGAAGCGTTGAAGAGTGAGGTGACGGGTGAGCAGATCCGGGTGACGGTTGAGCAGGTTGTACGATTGTTAAGATGATGGAAGGGCGAGGCGACTAGAACCTCGCCTTATTTTTTTTGTTTAGAACAACAATTCCACTACCGAGTTTACATTTCCATAAGCAAAAAGTATCATAAGGGAGATAATCGTCTCAAACATTAAGAAGGTGAAATCATGAATGAGAGACAAAACGAAATCTTGCGTATGCTTATAGGCCAATCCAATCATTACATACTAGTGAGGAACATTACCGATCAAGTACAGTGCTCTGAAAAGACGGTACGAAACGACTTGAAAGCGATCCAACATTATTTAGAAGGTATTTCTTCTGCTGAACTAATTCGAAAACCTGGGCTGGGTGTCTGTTTGGAAGTGAATGAAGAGGATGAAAAAAAGCTGTTTGCTCTCCTTCACTCCACTGATGCGACATCGAGTGACCAGGAGGATGAAAGAAGGGTTATTCAAATAGCCTATCATCTACTGATGGATACTACCCCGGTCACATCCCAGGACTTTATGAGCCGATTTTACGTGAGTAAGGCTATTATAAAAAGAGATATAGAAAAAATTGAAACATGGTTAAAGCGCTTTGATATTACATTAGGTACCAGGCAAAAGGTAGGCTTAACATTAGAGGGCACAGAAAAGAATAAGCGCTCAGCACTTTCCCGTTTATCGGAAATGGTCAATCATCCAGCGCTTATTCATGATTTCATGAAGGATCAATTTTCATCTGCAGAATTCAAGGTTGTAAATACGGAGCTGAAAGAAGTGCAACGGAAATATGCACTGCGTTTTACCGACGAAAGCTTTGAACGGATTGTCCTTCATACTCTTCTGATGATCAAGAGAACCAAACTGGGACAAATCATTTCTATATCAGAGGAAGAGCGTCTTTTTTTACTAAAGAAAACCGAGTATCGTTGGGCTGTTGATTTCTCAGAGAAGCTTGAACCTTTCTTCTCCATTCGTTTTCCAGATAAAGAAAAGGCATACCTGACCCTTCATTTCCTTGGAGGGAAATATCGATCTCAGAAGGACACCTTAAACCAAAGCTTTCAAGATGACAATCCTATTCTTTTAAAAGTGATGAGTATGCTAGTGGAACGGGTATCCCAATCTACAAACATCGATTTTAAGAAAGACAGGGAATTACGGGAAGGATTAAACGTTCATTTGCATTCTACACTTAATCGTTTGGAACATGGACTTCCTGTCTCGAATGTCATGTTACATGAAATCAAGAAAATGTATCCTTATATGTTTGATCAATTGATGCTTTCGTTAGGGGATATTAATCAATCATTAGCCCTTGATATTCCCGAAGAAGAAGCAGCTTATTTAACCTTACACTTTCAATCTTCACTAGAAAGAATAAAAAATCAACATCTAACCACAACAAAAGTTGTACTCGTTTGCCATATGGGTATCGGTATGTCTCAATTATTGCGTACGAAAATTGAAAGGAAATTCTATTCTGTAAACGTTTTAGGAAGTATTGCTAAGTCTGAATTACAGGATTTCCTTTGTAAGCAAGAAGTGGACTTGGTGATCAGCACCATTTCGTTGCCGGAAATCAAAGTCCCTCACATCGTCGTTTCACCTCTATTGGAAAATAGTGATGAAGAACGTCTGGAGCAGTGGCTAAAGCAGGATAAACGGTCCTTCAAACGATCACCTGAGGAATCTATCTTATTAAAATATACCAATCCGTTTGTGGTGTTTCTTCAACAAGATGAAACGAGCAAATATGAGATCATAAAGAAGCTCGCTGCCTCTCTCTACTCAAAAGGCTATGTGGAGAAGGAATATATCGAAAGCACTATGATAAGGGAGAGAATGTCAGCTACCGCCATCGGTGCAGGGATAGCCATCCCTCATGGACACCCTGACTTGATCAAGCAATCTGCGATTGGTATTGCGACCTTAAAGGAACCTATTGAATGGGGAGTAGAAAAAGTATCATTAGTCTTTCTATTGGCAGTGAATAATGAAGAGCAGAAAGAAGTGAAACACCTATTTAGCGAAATTTCATCTTTAAGTGAAGATCCCAGGAAGGTTCAATCTTTGATTGTGCAGCAGGATATCATGAACTTTCTATCTGTGTTCAAGAATGAATGAAGTAAAGCGAATTGGCTTTACTTCTTATTTTTTGCTTTTTACCGGAGCTCCGGTAAAACAATGGTCTTTTTGTTTCAGCTTTTCATTGTATAGTGATTGTAAGCGATTACGAAAAAGGAGAATGAGAGATGAAACTACTAGCCATTACATCTTGTCCCAATGGTATTGCCCATACTTATATGGCTGCTGAAAATCTGGAAAAAGCAGCCAAACAGTTGGGGGTCCAGTTAAAAGTAGAGACCCAGGGTTCCATCGGGGTAGAAAATGAGTTCACTGAAAAAGATATACAAGAAGCTGACGGTATTATCATTGCTGCTGATAAAGCCGTAAACAAAGAGCGGTTCAATGGAAAGAAGGTATTAGTAGCAGGAGTGCAGGATGGCATTCGTAAACCGGAGCAGTTGCTTAAGAAAGTAATGAGTGGCGATGTTCCTGTCTATCACTCTACTTCCGGAGAAAAGAAACAGGCGGAGAAGAAAGAAAACCCAATCTATCGCCACTTAATGAATGGCGTATCGTATATGATCCCGTTCATTGTGATTGGTGGATTATTGATTGCCGTTGCCTTGACGATGGGTGGTGTGAAAACGCCGGGTGGTCTCGTCATACCAGAAGATTCATTCTGGAAAAGCATTGAAGCGATCGGCGGAGCATCATTCACGTTCATGGTCCCTATCCTGGCAGGGTTCATCGCGTATAGTATTGCAGACAGGCCAGGACTTGCACCGGGTATCGTCGGTGGATACATTGCAGCGAATGGAAGTTTCTATGGAAGTGAAGCCGGTGCAGGGTTCATCGGTGGTATCATAGCTGGTTTCCTGGCGGGGTACGTTGCCCTTTATATTAAAAAGATTAAAGTTCCTAAAGCCATTCAACCAATCATGCCTATTATCATTATACCGGTGTTGGCATCCTTAATTGTCGGATTGGCATTTGTATTTATAATTGGTGCACCAGTCGCTCAAACATTTGAAGTACTAACAGGCTGGCTCTCAGGTATGCAAGGGACAAGTTCTATCTTACTTGCCCTCATACTGGGCGCCATGATCTCCTTCGATATGGGAGGTCCGGTGAACAAAGTTGCCTTCCTCTTCGGTTCTGCCATGATTGCAGAAGGAAACTATGAAATTATGGGACCGATAGCCGTTGCCATCTGTATTCCGCCAATCGGACTGGGACTGGCCACTTTCATCGGCAAAAAGAAATTCCAGGCATCTGAAAGAGAAACAGGAAAAGCAGCATTTACAATGGGCTTGTTCGGTATTACAGAAGGAGCAATCCCATTTGCGGCACAAGACCCACTCCGTGTCATTCCTAGTATCATGGTCGGTTCCATGACAGGATCAGTCATCGCGATGCTTGGTCATGTAGGAGACCGGGTGGCTCATGGAGGTCCGATTGTTGCCGTTCTTGGTGCTGTGGATAACATATTGATGTTCTTTGTTGCTGTTATTGCTGGTGCGGTTGTCACCGCGTTAGTGGTCAACCTTTTAAAGAGGGATGTTGTGACGGATGAAGAGGCAGTAGCAGAGGGTGAAATGACGAACTCACCAGATATTGCTGAAGAGCAACCTCAAATGGAGTCAATTGAAATCAACAAGCTAACGGATATAACCAATTTAGAGCTGATTGATGTGAACTTGAAAGGTTCTACACGTGACGATGTCATTGATGAAATGATTCAAAAATTAGATAAAGCGGGAACGATCACTTCATCCATCGATTTTAAACAATCCATCATAGACCGGGAAGAAGAAAGTACCACAGGGATCGGTATGAATATTGCCATTCCTCATGGGAAGTCCACTGCCGTTACAAAACCAAGTGTTGTGTTTGGAATCAAGAAAGACGGTGTGGATTGGAAGAGTCTGGATGGATCGGATGCCAAGTTGATATTTATGATTGCTGTTCCTAAAGAAAGTGAAGGGAATGAGCATTTGAAGATATTACAACTGTTATCCCGTCAGCTGATGGATGAGGAATATCGGAATCAGTTGTTGAATGTAAAGACGAGGGAAGAAGCTTATGAGTTATTAGAGGAGATAGAGTAATTTTTAGGACGAGGAGGTTTAATAAGCCGCCTCGTCCTTATTTTATATGTTTAAAATTTGTGCGTTTTTGATTGTAAGAATGGATCTTTCTATTCTTTAGTATGGAGCATTTATCCACCAAAAAAATAAAAAATGGAGAACATATTCACAAAAGCGCTTTCATATGCTAGGATAGAAACTAATAGGGGAACCTATTCTGGGAAAGGGGGAGAATACGCTCGTTGAATTCTAGATTGAAAGAATGCGTGATGACGAGTCATTATTTACGAAGAGATCAACTTTACTACACCTATGAATACAAGAGGGGTCAAAGCAATGTAGTAGATTTACTGTTTATTCAGGATGGGATGGACTATGTAGAACTGGGACATATCGATCAAGCTCTGGAATCAATTCTGGAAAACTTGGAATCCATTCATCTATTCTTGGTTCTTGTGCCGCCGCCAAGCTCTGAAGAACGCTATCATCTTTATCATCCACAGGGAGAGCGGCTCGAGTCGTACATTCGATTTTTCCAGGATGAGCTTCTGATGACTGTTCGGCGCCGTTTTGAAAATGAAGATAAGGAGATTCGTAAAGTTGGTTTGTTAGGGGATTCTCTTGGAGCTGCTGTTAGTGTGAGTATAGCTTCTGAATTTCCGGAATCATGGTCTCACTTACTATTGCAGTCCGGTGCTTTTACAGCTAGTCACGTCGTTAAAATTCAAAATCTTCAAAAAGTTGATTGGCAAGTGTACCAGGTTGTCGGTCTGCAAGAAGAAGCGGTTACCTATCCACTAACTGGAGAAAACCTTCCAATCCTAACTTACAACCGAAGTCTTCTCAAACAACTTCAATCCATCACAGATACCATTACATACTACGAAGAAGACGAGCAGCATCTCTGGGATTTTTGGCGAAGGGACTTACCACGTGCAATCAGCTATTTTGTTGAAACAAATATAAAAGGGGAAAGGGATGAACGCAATGTTTAAAAATGGAAAGTTTTTATTAACGCTTATGTTGATGTTTGCTATGCTATTTACAGCTGCTTGTAACAGCAGCAGCTCAAGCTCTTCTGAAGGACAGAAAGAGGGAACGGAAAAGGAACCAGTGGAAATTGAATTCTGGACCATGCAGTTATCTCCAACTTTTGATGATTATTTAAATGGGGTCATCGCTGATTTTGAAAAGGAAAACCCAAATGTGAAAGTGAAATGGGTCGACATTCCTTGGGGTGATATGGAAACAAAGATTCTTTCAGCAGTCGCTTCCAAGACGGCTCCCGACGTAGCGAACCTGAATCCTCAATTCGCGGCGAAATTAGCAGAACTGGATGCGTTAGTGAATATGGATGAAATGGTTTCGGAAGATGTTAAAAGTAAATACTTTGAGAACATCTGGGCTTCTAACACGTTTGACGGAAAAACATTCGGTATCCCTTGGTACCTTTCTTCTCAAGTAACGATGTACAACTCAGAGATCTTCAGGGAAGCAGGATTGGATCCCGAGAAAGCTCCAGCCACTTTTGAAGAGCTGAAAGAAGTTTCTAAAACAATCAAAGACAAAACGGGTAAATACGCATTCTTCCCGGCTCTTGATGGAAGTCATCTTTTAGAAACAATGGTTATGATGGGTGTAGACTTAACAAATGAAGATATGACGAAAGCAACGTTCAACACAGCTGAAGGCAAAGAGTCCTTCAATTTCTTCGTGGACCTTTATAAGGATGGTTTAATTCCTCGTGAAGTCTTAACAGAAGGTCACTCTAAAGCGGTTGACTTATACCAGGCGGGTGAAATCGCGATCCTGGCATCCGGTCCCCAATTCCTGACAATTGTAGAGGAAAATGCCCCTGATATTTTAAAAGCAACGAAAACAGCTCCAATCATCACTGGTGATACGAATAAGAAAAACGTGGCAGCGATGAACGTGGTTGTCCCGAAACAATCCGAGCATCAAAAAGCAGCAGTAGACTTCTCGATTTTCTTAACAAACGCTGAAAACCAAGTGGAGTTTGATAAACAAACGGCTATTCTTCCATCCATTGAAACAGCTTTAGATGATCCTTACTTTAGTGAAGAGCCGGCAGATGCTACTCCAATTGATAAAGCACGTATCGTATCAGCTGGTCAATTGAAGGACAGTGAAGTGTTAATTCCGCCAATGAGCAATTTCGAAGAGCTACGCACAGCTATGAACGAAGCCCTGCATGCTGCGATGCTTGGAGATATGACAGTGGATGAAGCTTTAGAGCAAGCAGAGATGAAATGGAACGAAACACTATCTAAATAAAGGAAATGAAGGAAAGGGAGTTTATCTCCCTTTCTCTCATTTCAATGAAAGCACGGTGATGAAAAAAATGATCAGTAAGGAAATCGTATTCAATCAACTGAAAGGGAAGCTCGTGGTTTCCTGCCAGGCACTACAGGATGAACCTTTGCACGGCTCGGATGTAATGGGGAAAATGGCAAAAGCAGCTTGCGTTGGAGGCGCGTCCGGGATAAGAGCAAACAGTGCAGTCGACATTGAAGCCATCAAGGGCTATGTGGACCTGCCGATTATTGGCTTGGTGAAGAGAGACTACCCCAAAAGTGATGTCTACATAACAGCCACCAGAAAAGAAGCTGATGAACTGATAGGAGCAGGGGTGGATATCATTGCCATCGATGCAACTGACAGACCTCGTCCAAACGGTGAGTCGTTGGAAAGCTTGATCGCTTACTTAAAGGCCAAAGGACAAACCATTATGGCGGACGTTTCTACATTTGATGAGGCGTTGAAGGCTGTGAAGCTTGGTGTGGATTGTGTCAGCACGACGATGTCGGGATACACCCCATACTCTCCTCAGCAATGCTGTCCGGATTTTATTTTATTAAAGAGATTGGTTGATACCCTGCAAATTCCTGTATTTGCTGAAGGAAGAATCTCTACGCCGGAGGATGTGAAGCGGGCGATGGATATAGGAGCTCACGCAGTTGTAGTGGGATCAGCAATTACAAGACCTCAGGAAATCACGAAGAAGTTTGTTCAATCAATTCAGAGTAGAGGAGAGAAACAAGATGAACACACAAACGGCGTCCAAGAGCAAGTTAGGCGGATTAATTAATAGTTACTTTCCTTCGTTAACGAAATCAGAGCAAAAAGTGGCGGCAGTCGTGCTGGAACAGATGGAGAAGGCCCTTTATTATTCCGTCACCGACCTTGCCGATGTGGCAGAAGTGGGAGAGACGACGGTTTTACGGTTTTGCCGGAAGATCGGAATGAAAGGGTATCAGGAATTCAAGCTGGCGATAGCCAAGGATTTATCCTCCCTTTCACAAGAAGAGGAGTCGGATCCGAGCAAGCCTTCAGGTTTCATTCAATCGATTGCTTCCTACACAAAGAATGCCATTGATGAAACCGTTAATAAACTGGATGATGAAACATTAGATCGAGCGATTCAACTATTATCAGGCGCAAAGTCCATCCACTTCTTTGGAGTTGGAACATCCGGACTGACGGCACTGGATGCGAAGAATCGTTTTTTACGGATCGGCTACAGGTCCGATGCAGTGATCGATCCTCATATTCAGTCGATGACGGCTGCCACAGTTGGAGCGGGGGATGTTGTCATTGGATTGAGTATTTCAGGGAGTACAAAGGATACCATTGATTCTCTGACGTTAGCGAAAGAAAACGGAGCGAATGTGATTGCGATTACGTATTACGCCAGGTCCCCGATTACGAAGCTTGCCGATGCTGTCCTCTTAAGCGGAGGGAAAGAATCTCCTCTTGAAGGCGGATCCATGATTGCGAAGATCTCACAGCTGTTTGTCATTGATATGCTATGTACAGGCCTTGCCCTTCATAATAAAGAGTACTCTCTTGGGATGAAAGAAAAAACAGCAAGAGCCGTAGTGGAGAAAATCTACTAATCTCTTATAAGAGAAAGCGGGTGATGGGATGAAGGTCATCGGAATAGATGTTGGGGGAACGGAAGTCAAAGGATCCGTTGTGAATGAAGATGGGGACATTTTATTTGAAGCAAAGGTTCCGACCGATATTTCAAAGGGAAGAGATGGAATACTGGAATCAATTCACATTGTGATTGGTTATTTAATGAAGAAAGACAGTGCCATCTTGGGAATCGGCATTGGCACAGCAGGTCGGGTGAATGTTCATAGTGGTGAAATCGTATTTGCTACAGCGAACTTACCATCCTGGCAGGGAACCAATGTAAAAGCAGAAATCGAATCGAGGTACAGCTTACCTTGCGTTGTTGAAAATGATGCCAACGCGGCTCTCATCGGAGAGCTATGGAAGTCACAAAGAAAACCTCAATCGGCGGTCATGATCACACTCGGAACCGGGGTTGGAGGAGCAAATGCTATAAATGGTGAGGTCTTAAATGGCTATCATCATCAAAGTGGAGAATGGGGACATGTGGTTCTCGTTCCAAATGGAAAGCTATGCAATTGCGGGAAGAAAGGGTGCATCGAGCAATACCTTTCGGGTACTGCGTTAGTGCAAGCCGTTCTCACCGAAACGGAGCTCTCTTTCAGGCATGGCTCAGAGATTTTCGAAGAATTTTCAAAGGGAAATCAACAGGTCAAACAGGTGATTGACCGATACTTAGATTATTTAGCGATTACGATGTATAACATTTCGGTGTCCATCGACCCGGAAATGATTTTCATAGGAGGCGGGGTCATTGATTCCAAGCGTCATTGGTGGACCTCCTTTCGAGGGAAATTGAAAGAATATTGCGTTAATACGAGTGTTCATCCTGCTTCTTTGGGTAATAAAGCAGGCATGCTCGGAGCAGCTAAGCTCATATTTCAAGTGATAGAGAAAAGAGGGGAGCCCATTGAAAAGTAATCCTTTAACACCGTTTCTGTTTCTGATACCGGGAGTCATCATTCTTGGTGCATTCATCTTCTACCCCATGCTTAACGCGATTTGGCTGAGCTTTACAGACTACAATATCGTTGCGGACGCAGAGTTTATTGGTATGGAGAATTATAAAGAACTATTTGCCGATGCATTGTTTTGGAAAGTGTTAGGTCAGACCTTATTATACTTAATCATTGTTGTACCGGCACTCGTCATCCTGCCGATCTTCCTTGCGATTCTTGTGAACCAACAGGTGAAGGGAATTGGATTCTTCCGTTCAGCTTATTATGTTCCTGTTGTGACCTCGATGGTTGTTGTGGGGATTGCCTGGAAATGGGTGTATGCAGACCGCGGTATTTTAAACTACATACTGGAATCGTTCGGATTGATTGATGAACCCATCAATTGGTTGACTTCAACATCAACGTCGATCTTTGCCGTCATGGTTGTCACCATTTGGAAAGGGTTGGGGTATTACATGGTCATTTACCTCGCGGGCTTACAATCCATACCGGATGATTTATATGAAGCAGCTGATATTGATGGTGCGACCAAATGGAAACAAATCTGGCATATTACTGTTCCTTTATTAATGCCTTCGATCATGATTGTTACGATCATGTCTTCGATTTCAGCCATGAAGGTATTCGAAGAAATCTACGTCATGACGGGTGGGGGACCACTCAACAGTTCGAAGACATTGGTATTCTATATTTATGAAGAAGCCTTTGACAAGCTGCAGATGGGCTATGCCAGTGCAGCCGGAGTTGTCTTGTTCGTCATTACACTTATCTTTTCCGTCATAAACATCAAATTTATGAGCAAAAAAGAATCTGATATAAAGGGGTGATTCTCCATGAGTTCTCCTTCTCTTGGAACCAGCAAAGAAAATCCAACCGTACTACCTTCAAAAAGACCCATTAATGTAAAAAAAATAGCCAAACGCGCTCTTCAATACGGAACGCTCTTATTTGTCACACTCATCATGGTCGGACCATTCTTATGGCTCTTGGCGACGTCATTGAAATCAGGGAGCGAGAATATCTTCGCGTACCCGCCTCAATTTATTCCAGAAAAAATAACCTTCGGAAACTATGTAGAAGTCATGGAATTCTTTCCATTTTGGCGTTACTTATTCAACAGTGTCGTGGTATCTGTCGTGACCGTTCTATTGAATATCGTTTTCTGTTCATTGGCGGCTTATCCTTTAGCACGGATGAACTTCCGTGGTAAGAACATTGTATTCGTTCTTATCCTTAGTACGATGATGGTTCCGTTTCAGCTGTTGATGATTCCCATCTATTTATTAGCGCTGGATTTAGGGCTTCAAAACACGTATGCAGGATTGATACTCCCTCATGCGACGACTGCCTTTGGAATCTTCCTGATGCGTCAAGCGTTCCTGACGATTCCGTATGAACTGGATGAATCAGCCCGCATGGACGGAGCGAACGCCTTTCAGATCTGGTGGAGGGTGCTTATGCCTTTAGTGAAGCCTTCACTCGTCACACTTGCGATTTTCACGTTCATGATGGCGTGGGGGGATTTCCTCTGGCCGCTGATTATCCTGAATGACACAAGCATGTACACGTTACCTCTCGGCGTCAATACTCTTGCCGGTTCGTTCTCGGCCAACTGGCGCTATATCGCTGCCGGATCAATTATTTCGATACTTCCGATCATCATCATCTTCGCCATCCTGCAACGACACTTCATCGCAGGTGCCATGAAAGGGGCTGTAAAAGGATGACGGGCAAAAAAGTCACATGTCATATTGTCTTTCAAACCCACTGGGACCGGGAATGGTATTTGCCTTTTGAAGTATTCAGGCACCGATTGGCACAGGTGATGGGTCGGATCGTTTCCGGTCTTGAAACCGGGGAACTGAAGCAATTCGTCCTGGATGGTCAAATGGCCGCACTGGAGGATTACTTTGACGTTTGTGAAGACGAGATGAAAGAAAAAGTGCTCCATCTAATAGTAGAAAAGAAGATCATCATTGGCCCATGGTATGTTCTGGCGGATGAGTTCCTGGTAAGCGGAGAGTCCCTGGTCCGGAATCTTGAAGTGGGGATGAGGCTGGCCGGTCAGTATGGGGAATCCCAGAAGGTCGGTTACTTACCGGATACATTTGGTCATGTGAGCCAGATGCCTCAGCTATTAAAAGGCTTCGGGATTGATAACTCAATTTTATGGCGTGGTATTAAATCCGAGACGTCTGAATTTACCTGGGAGGCACCAAATGGCTCCCGGGTCTTTACGGCCTTTTTGCCGGAAGGGTACTATCAGCCATTATTGAATGAAGACAATGTAGAAGAGCAATTGAAGACATATGTGGGGAAGGTCAGGCCTTATGCGACGACTTCTCATGTTCTGTTAACCAACGGCGGCGACCACTTGATGCCGAAGCATGGAAATCTGATGGGACAAATCGATGATATCCAAGATGAAGTGGAGTTTGTATCGAGTACGTATGAAGAATTCTTAACCAAAGTCCAGGCCGAGTCTTCAACGGACCTTCCCGTTTATGTGGGGGAAATGAGAAGTAATGAACATATCTATGTTCTTCCGAATGTACTTTCTACGAGAAGCTATCTAAAGCAGCAGAATCAGGAGATGGAAGACGAGCTTGCAGGATACACCGAACCACTTGCCTCTCTTTGCAGCAAAGGGAAGTACCCGGAACGATATTTAGAGGAATCTTGGAAACTGTTAATGCAGAACCATCCCCATGACAGTATATGTGGCTGCAGTATCGATGTGGTTCATCGGGAAATGGAGACGAGGACGATGATGTTGAAGCAGAGACTGGAGTCCATCCAAATGGGGTCCCTTTCTCATGCCGCAGTCCAGGATCCGATGTTTTCGGGAAACGGATTGAGAAAGCCATTTGAAGATAATAGCGTGTTTACAGTCTTCAATCCTCATCCAAGATCGTTCACCGGTTGGGTTTCGGGAGAAATCTGGCTTAAAGAAGATAGGTCGTTCCGATTGAAAGATCGCAATGGAAAGCTGTATATCCCGGTCATCAAGAAGAAACGGAGCGGAAGACATTTTGCTTCTCCTCTCGATGCGTTTCCTGATTTTAAAGAAGGTACCTTTTACTACATTGAGTTTTATGTTGAGAATCTTCCCGGAACCTCCCTTTCGAGCTTCAGCGTAGCAGAGGGGAATTACGAGGAATTTGTTGAAACAAATCTCGAGACCGTTGAAAATGAGTTTTACTCTATTGAATTGAGTAGGGAAGGAACCATTGTGTTAGTAGATAAAGAAACAGGCAGGAAACATGCTGGATTACAACGCATCTATAGTTCGCTGGACGCAGGGGATGAGTACAACTACTCCCCACCGGTTCACGATGTGAAGACGTACGCTGAGCTATTTTCTTTACCAACCGTGAGGAAGTCCTTCAGCGTTCAAGAAATGACCTATGTGCTGAAGCTTGAAACACCTGAGGGACTGGATCAGGAAAGAACCGGTCCATCTGAAAAAAACGTCCTAACCACGATACATATCACGATTACCTTACGCGCAGGTGATCGAAAGATGTATGTGGACTACATCATCGATAATCACTCGAAGGATCAACGTCTTCGCGTTCAATATCCTCTAGGAGATTCCGCCCGGTACACGTATAGCGATACAGCATTTGATGTGGTGAAGCGAAAAGCGAAGACAGAGGAAGAATTGGATGCTCCAAAGCAAAAAGAAGTTCCAGTGGTAGTCGAACCTTCTCTTTCTTTCATTCGGGCTGAAAATGGGTTCACTTTCTATCATCGTGGTTTACAGGAATACCAGGTTACAAGCCTAGGAGAAGAAGATACGTTGGACGTTACGTTGATCAGGAGTGTCGGCTGGCTGTCCCGGGATGATCTCAGAACCCGCGGTGGAGGGGCCGGTCCGAATATGGAAACGCCTGAAGCTCAATGTATCGGACAATATACGTTTCATGCTGCATTTGAATTCACACCTGATAAAAGTCTGGGCCAGGTAGCAACGGATGCTCACATTTACCGTATACCGCCGAGGATTTATCCCGGGGAAACAAGAGAAAATGAGTTAACGGGTTTGATAGAATTCGATAATGAAGAAGTGCAGTGGAGCTCACTTAGAAGAGTGGCTGATGGAGTGGAGCTGCGTTTATGGAATCCGACAGATCGAGTTCAGGCTGTAACGCTCAAATCTGGAGCTGAGAGAATAGAGCGGGTTGATTTTCTGCATGCACGAGTGAAAACAGTAGAAAACTTTACGGACCATCTGAACCCGAAAGAAATTAGTACTTACCTATTAAAAGGAGGAAGGAATGCATGAACAGAAAGATTGCCCTCCTGCCTGTTGATGGTAGACCTGTGACAAGAGAACTTCCAAAGCAGATTGCATCGATCGGAAATTGGGAGGTGCTTATTCCCCATAAAGACTTACTCGGCTTTTTGAAAGAGCCGGGGGATATGGCTGCACTGGAAAAGTGGATGTGGAAAGTGGCGCCTGAAGTAGATGGATTTGTCCTTTCGATTGATATGCTGGGCTATGGTGGCCTTGTTCCGTCCCGTGTGTGCCTGGATGGGAAAGAAACGATCATACAAAGAATTGGCATCCTCCGTGCATTAAAAGAGAAATATCCTGATAAAGCATTGATGGCATTTAGCTCGACCATGAGAATTTCCAATAACTATGTAAACGAAGAAGAGAAGGAATACTGGTGTGACTATGGAGTCGAGCTTTGGGAGTATTCCTATCACTTTCACCGCTTTGAAAAAACGGGGCATGATGACTCCAATCTAAGGGTTCGGGATTTACAGAATAAAATACCTTCAGACATTCTGGAAGACTATTTATCAACCAGACTGAAAAATTATCAGGTGAATGAATCCCTGTTGGAGATGGTAGAAGACAAGACTATTGATGTCCTTGTCTTTCCGCAAGATGATACCTCTGAATATGGGCTTAATATCGGGGAGCAGGAAGAGCTCTCAGATAAGGTGGCACACCGGGAATTATTCCAGAATGTATTTATCTATCCCGGAGCCGATGAGGTCGCCAATACGCTTGTGGCAAAGATGATCTATCAATTGGAACAAGTCGATTTTCCGACCTTCTACCCGGTGTATAGTGGAGAAACCGGGGCATTGTCGACTGCGATGTATGAAGACCGTCCGATTTGTGAGTCCGTGAAGGGCCAGATTCATGCCTTTGGTGGCTATACGGTCGATCAAGCAGGAGAGGCGGATATCGTGTTCGCTGTCAATGTTCCAGGAAAACGCCAAGGAGATCTTGCTCTGCAAAAATTCCTTGGGGAAGTGGATACCCCTCATCGAAATATCGGTGAGTGGATCAAGCGCATCGCTCATTATCTTCGCCAGGATAAACTGGTAGCGGTAGCCGATACGGCCTATGCCAACGGAGTGGACCCGAGAATGCTCCCTAGACTGCTGGGAGAGATAGAGGTTTCCCAATTAGCGGGATTTGGTGGCTGGAATACAGCGGGGAACACTTTGGGCACGGTCGTTGCACAGGCAGCCATGGTGCACTTGCAGAAAAAGAAGCCCTCTCTTCCTCAAGAAGAGGTAAAAGCAAGAATCCTGGAAGAAATGACATTGCGATTATTAGATGAATACGTCTATCAGTCGATTGTCCGACAGCAAGTGCGTGCCGGGACAGATGAATCAGCAGTGAGTCATGAAGAGCTTTTGAATCGAGTGAAAGAATTGTTCTTAAAGGAGTCCGTGACGTTTCTTACGAAGTATGGTCTTGATTTCCCCCTTAAAGAAATCTATCTGCCCTGGAAGCGAACCTTTGAGATTGGCTTAGGCAGGAGGGATGAGTCATGACGTTAAGGGTCGGTGTCGATTTAGGCGGGACCAATATTCGAGCGGCTCTTCTCGACGAAAAGGGAACGATTCTCAGGGAAGTAAGGGAGAAAACAGAGGCACATTTGGGACCAGTCAGGATCATTGCGAAATTGATTTCAGTAGTGGAGCGTGTCAAAGGAGAAGAGAAGGTGAGGGGGATCGGGATAGGGTGTCCGGGCCCCCTGGATGCGAAAACGGGCATCATCCTTTCTCCTCCCAATCTTCCGGGATGGGACATGATTCCATTGGCATCGATGGTAGAAGAGCATTTTCAATTACCCGTGAAGGTGGATAATGATGCGAATGTGGCAGCAGTGGCAGAAGCGATACTAGGAGCAGGTTCCGGGTGTGAAAGTGTGTATTACTTAACCGTGAGCACAGGAGTCGGCGGGGGATTTGTCATCAATGGAAAGGTATTTCAAGGAGCGAACGGATACGCCGGAGAGGTCGGGAATATGATTGTCGTTCCAAACGGGGTCAAGCACCCGGCTTTAAATGCAGGAGCACTCGAAACCCTTGCAAGCGGCACTGCTATTGGAGTAGCCGGCAAAGCTAAGGGAATTCACGGTGGAGCGGAGGCAGTATTCCGGGAAGCCAAAGCTTTAAATAAGGTTGCTCAGACAATTGTTAATGAGGCCATTGAATATCTGGCTGTAGCCATTGCCAACCTGACCCATGCGATTAATCCTGAAGTATTCGTAGTGGGTGGTGGAGTGATGAATTCCGAAGAGCAGGTCCTGCTTCCTTTAAGGGGTAAGGTTAAAGAATATGTATATCCAGGTTTGAAGGAGTCCGTCAACATCATCCCGGCGAAGCTTGGATCGAATTCAGGTGTGATTGGAGCAGGATTTATCATTTAATCAAACGTTTGTTTAATGGTTTTACCAAAGGGAGTAGCTTACTTTTTCAAAAAGAGGTGAAAAAATGTCAGAGAATTTAAAAACAGATATTGTCATCATTGGCGGAGGAATCGGCGGTTGTACGGCCGCTTTAGCTGCCTCAAAACGCGGACATAGAGTCATTATGACAGAGGAAACAGATTGGATTGGCGGACAGTTGACCAGCCAAGCGGTCCCGCCGGATGAACATCAGTGGATTGAACAATTCGGCTGTACCAAAACGTATCGTCAATTTCGGAATCGGGTCAGAGACTATTACCGGTCGCACTACTCTTTAAAAGAAGAAGCTCGTCAAAATGACAGGCTGAATCCCGGAAATGGCTGGGTCAGCAGGTTATGTCATGAGCCGAAAGTGGCTCTTACCGTTCTTCAGGAGATGCTCGTTCCTTATACGAGTAGTGGGAGGTTACAGATCTACACCAACTACAAAGCCATTCTGGCCTCCGTTGAAGGAGATGATGTTTTCTCTGTAACCGTTCAACATACCGAAAACGAGAAGAGAATGAAGCTGGAGGGACAATATTATCTGGATGCAACAGAAGTAGGGGATTTACTTCCTTTAGCTGGTGTTGAATATGTGACAGGTGCCGAATCCAAACGGGATACAGGAGAGCTCCACGCACCAGAAGAGGCAAGACCACAGGATATGCAGTCGTTTACCTATGTGTTTGCCGTGGATTATGTAGAGGGTGGGAATTTCGTCATCGAAAAACCGGAGAAGTATGATTTCTGGAAAGATTACCAGGCACCATTCCTGCAACACAAGCAGCTAAGCTGGTTCGCACCCGATGCCCATACGGGAGGTTCGAAGGAATTCGCCATGTTTCATCATGAAGACATCTGGGGACTGTGGGATTACCGTCGCATCATAGACCCTTCTTTATTTCAGGAGGGAACGTATGATGGGGATATTTCGTTAATCAACTGGCCACAGAACGATTATTGGTCAGGCTCGATCATTGACGTCAATGAAGAAGAGTATGAAACACATATTCATGAATCTAAACAATTAAGTCTATCACTTCTTTATTGGCTGCAAACCGAAGCGCCTAGACCGGATGGTGGAAAAGGGTATCCGGGCGTGCGTCTGCGAGGGGATATTTTAGGAACAGAGGATGGTCTGGCCAAGTACCCTTATATTCGTGAATCAAGGAGGATCAAGGCCGTCACGACTGTTGTGGAAGAGCATATCAATGCCAATGTCAGAGGCGATCGAGGCATCGAGCACTTTGAAGACTCCGTGGGGATCGGCTGCTACCGGATTGACCTTCATCCGACGACAGAAACCAATACTTTTTTCTATGCAGAAAGCTATCCGTTTGAAATTCCATTAGGTGCCCTGCTGCCGGTAAGAGTGAACAATGTATTACCAGCGTGTAAGAATATTGGCTCAACTCATATTACGAACGGCTGCTTTCGAGTTCATCCTGTGGAATGGAATATCGGTGAATCAGCGGGGTATCTGGCCGCTTTTGCTATTGAGAAGGGTGTTCTCCCTCGCAAGGTGAGAGAGGATAAAGTGTTGTTGGAAGAATTTCAAGAGATGCTTGTAGTGGCAGGTATTGAATTGCGCTGGCCTGAGCTAGGGCCAATTTGATTCGAACTTATGAAGTTGATGACATCTGGTAGAACCCTTTCTAAAATGGTTTCTACCAGAGGGGTGTCCTCTGGAACATATAATGTATCTATATTCACTTATATCTTTTTGACTATTTATGAAGAATTAATCCAACTAAACTATCTTTTGTGAAGAATTATTCCTTTTATTCTGAAAATTATGATAGTATTTAATTGCCGCATCATGTTAGCGCATACATACAAAAACGATTATTTGGAGGTATTGTATGAAAAAGTGGTTGGTAGGAAAGAAAATGGCTGTGCCTGCTATGGCCATGGCATTGGTCGTCCCTGCATTTCAAGCCCCGGCACTACAAGTGGAAGCAGATGAAAGTGAAGCAATGAAGGTAGTCGATGAGGATGGTATCAGCATCACTGTGGATGCAGAAAACAATCGCAATAACACGAACAAGCTGGTGTTATTTGATCCTACGTTCAGTTATTTCACGGAAACCAATGGATCATCTTATGAGGTGATCCTGGAGCATGAAGAAGGCTCAAGCTATCATGTGGTGGAGTCAGGTAAAGGAGACAGTGCGATTCCTGAAGATGGTGTTGTCCTATCCACGGGTCCAGAGACGACAGATGAAATTATGACGTTCTTAAAGAGCCTTGATGAAGGAGAAACGGTTTGGATTAATGAGCCAGTTGAAAGAACCTACTCGGCTGTCCTAGATGACGTTGATCCAACAGATGAATCCAATCCGGATGGTGCGCCGTTCCCGGGTAACCGTGGAGCAAATCAACTTCTTGTCTATACACCGGCATTCGGGACCAGTACCGGTACCAATCCTTACGGGTATGAAATCACGGTAACCGGTGGAGTGGTCACGAAAGTCGGTGGAGGAGACAGTGCGATTCCGGCTGATGGGTTTGTCGTGAGTGGTCACGGAACAGAAGCCGAATACTTGAAAAATGCTGAAATCGGTATGAAGGTTGAGTATGATGCTGAAGGGAATATCGAGTTGATCCGCGATGCGTCCACTTATATATTCAAGAGCGAACAGAATTTACAGGAAGCGAAGCAAAGTATCTCTCATGCAGAAGAGAACTACATCGATGCAGCCTTTGAAGAGGCGAATGCTTCTGTCGAGCTGGCAGAAGAGCTCCTTCAAAAAGCGGATGACATTCAAAATGAGGATCCGCAAAAGGCCTTGGAATATACAGAGCAAGCCACTCAGGCTGCTTACGACGCATATTATTATTCCCTGCCATCTGAAGTAGGTGAGCAGAGAGCCATCTGGTATCGCCCTGAAGAGAAGGATCTGGATGATGTCATCACGACATTGGACCGCATGGAGGAAGCGGGATTCAATTCCCTTTATCTTGAAACAACATTCTGGGGATATACAATCTTCCCGAGTGATAAAATGGAAGACTACGGTTTGCCAAAGCAACATCCGAATTTCGCTGACCAAGACTATGGAAAGTACGGATCAGATATCCTGAAAGCCTTTATTGAAGAAGGAAAAGAACGGGGCATTACGGTTCAATCATGGACAGATGGTTTCATGATCGGTCACAGCAGCCTTGGACTTCCATCTCAGTTCAAAAAGTATCCTGAGTGGAGCGCGGTTCAACGGAATGATGAGCCGGGAACACCCGGAAGCGATTCAGGCAGTAATTATTATTGGTTAGATATTGCCAATCCAGAGGTACAAGAATTCATGCTGGAAATCTATAAAGAACAGCAGGAGGACTACAAAATCACTGGTGTCAATATAGACTATATGCGCTATCCGCACCATTCTTTTGATAAGAGTTATGGATTTAGTGCATCGAACCGCGAACGTTTTGAAGAAGAATTCGGTGTAGACCCTATGAATCTAGAAGAATCTGATGAACTATGGGAAGAATGGGGGCTTTGGTTACGTGAACAAGAGAATGCTTTCGTGGAGAAGCTTCATGATCAGAGTAAAGGGATCGACCCTGCATTTATGATGACGGCTACCCCTGAGCCAGGACCTGAAGCCGTATTGATCAGCGACTGGGTTGAGGATATCGATGGTGTTATCCCGCAAGCCTATGGCCATGACTTTAATAGTATTCAGTCTACCGTTGTAGCAAGTAAAAAGCTGACACCACCTTCTATGATGTATTACACAGGAATCTATTCCTTCTATCACCATCTGGGGGAAAAAGCAGCCGTGAACGATGTACTGGCTGCCGCCTACGGTACATCAGGAGTAAACATGTTTGCCTTTGGTCAAGCAAGTGCACCTTCTGTGGATGCCTTGGGGAAAGGACCATGGAGAAACACCGCCGTCAATCCTGGAGAAACGCCGAAAGAAGCTGTACTGGCTACAGTAAAACAATTGAAGGAACAGACAGCATCCATCTATATTCCTAAAGGCGCAGTGGACAAGAGAGAAGGTAAAAAGCTTGAGAACAACCTTCGTAAGTGGGAGAAGATGATGGACCGTCCCGATCATTCGTTAAAGAAAGACAAAGTAGAAAAAGAGTTTGAGAAGAGTGTTGAACTGATCCAATCAATGGATAGCTTGAATGAAGTAGTAAAAGAACGTGTGTTAGAAAAGATGAACAAAGTGCATAAGTGGTTGAATTATTTTTATGAGAAACAGCAGTAAATGATAAAGTGGGACCAGGAGAAAAATACCTGGTCTCATTTTTTTGTTTGTCCATTCCCTATTAATATTATCCCTTCCCCATGAGAACCATTGAAATTTAGGACAACATACAAATACTCCGCACTCACTAAAAGAAGTTAGGGGTGCTCGATCCATGAAAGAAGAAGTTCTGTCCCTTGAGCGATATGAATATGAATTGATTCGTGCAGTGAACGACCTACCATATTGAATGCTTCCCTTTCAATCCCCTCCTTTTATCTTGCTCCCAATCTCTCGTTTCCTTCGTTCAAGAAACTCGAGATGAGTATCATCATTCCTCAAAATAAACAATTGGATGGCTTGGTCCACATAAGGAAGTGCCTTTTCAAAATCCCCGATTTTTTCGTAATTATAGCCTATATGATAGTGAAGCTCTCCCAGTCCCCATAAATGCTCTTCTTCTAAACACCAATTGATGCCTTTATGACAATAAGCAATAGACTCTTCATAGTTTCCTATTTGGGTCAGGACACGGGCGATATTATATAATAATCGTGTATTGATGGATTGATCACTCAAATGTTCCATTTGCTTGAGGATATCTTCGACTTTATGATAATAATGGAGCGCCTTATCATTGTTGTGTAGTAATTTCTCCCATGTTCCAAAAGTCATCAGGATTTCCAATTCTCTTTCAGAGGGTGCTTTTTTTTGATGGGCTGTCAGCTCATACGCTTGGCGCAATACGGAAAAGGCGGACGCGTGGTCTTCTTCGACCTCGAATAGATAGATGGCTTTATGCCAGTTGAGGAGCTGCAGCTTTTCGTTATCCTTGTAGAAAAATGGATTTTTTTCTTCCGTCCTTACCATCTCGATCATTTCTGTAAATTTTCGTTTAAACCTCAGAGTTTTTAATTGTCTTTCAACCTCTCGGACATAATCAATACGGGGCGTCGTCCCGATTTCAAAGAAGTAGTTCACATCCACTCCAAGCTTCATGGCGACTTGATATAACGCCGTGGCACTTGGGTAAATATCCCCTTTCTCGATCCGGCTGATCAGCGCTTGGGTGCAAATTCCTTCAGCCAAATCACCCTGGGTCAGTCCTACCGCATTCCTTAATTCTTTAATCTTCTTTCCTATCACTGAATAATCCAATTCCTCACCCCTCTGAACAAGTCATCTTTTCCTATTTTAACAGATGGATGGGAAGGGTGAGCTGGCATCCTTTGCATTTAGAAATGCCTCGTACTTTATTGAAGGGACACACGGTTCTCCGTGTATCTCTTCTATTCACCCAATATTCGTCCATTTCTGCGATTGAAGTTCCGTAAGGGTTCCATTCCTTTCGGGGATTGCTTCTTCGAGGTCTTCCAGTGTTACTTCATCAGGCATTCTACGCCTGTTTAGCTTGCCAAAACGTTTTTTATTATAGAAGCTCCACCCGTATGATAGGATCGCGATGAAAATGATAAACATGACAGTCAAAGGGAGGGCAAATTGTAAAAAGGCAATGTGACTGAATGATGTGATAAAGTCAAAGGCTGGAGTGAAAAGGAATCCGTTTAATACTATGATGATTAACCATATCAATCCACTGATGAGATGGGCAATCAATCGCTTATTCTTCTGTTTTCTTTCGATCATCATGTCTGTTTCCCTCTATCCGGACTTTCCCAAATGGCATATTCCGATTTCTTTGATGTGAGTATTCTAAAGGCTTTCGGGATGGCTGGAACCAGTGCGAATGTACTGACCATCCAGTAAACCATTGGATACCATCCTGCCCACCATACGTATTGGAGGAGTTTCTCCTCGTATTGTCTATCAATGAATAAAGCGACCATTAATTGAATTAATGAGATGAAAGCAATATAGGCACCGTAGAACAGCATAGAAGGAGAAAATCCAAAGAATACTAGATAAATGAGATAGAACATCCAAGATATTGACCATAGGATGCTCAGAGTCTGTTCGATATAAACGGGATATAATCTTCTTTGTCTGAAATCCTTAAAGATGGATCTATGCCTTATGAGCACTTCCATTCCCCCTTGCGCCCATCTGATCCTCTGATTTAATAAACCTTTTAGCGTTTCCGGGACCAGCATCCAGCACAATGCTCTTGGTTCGTACCGTACATCCCAGAACCGTTCCTGAAGTTTCCAGGTGATTCCGATATCATCCGTGATTAAATCCTTGTCCCAAAAGTTGACGTCAAGAAGAGCTTTTTTCCGAAAGGCAACGAAAACTCCTGAAACGGTCATCATCTTGCCTAAAATCCTTTGAGATCGTTTAATTAAGCCTATAATGGAAGAGTATTCCACCACCTGGATTTTTCCCAATAAGGATTGCCTGTTACGAACACGAGGATTCCCGGTAACTGCCCCTACACGTTCACTATTTCTGGGAGTTGTGAAATGAGGGATCATATAGAGTAACGCATTTCTATCCAACATGGCATCACTATCCATCGTCACTACAATTTCACCTTTCGAGGCGATGGTTCCATAATATAAGGCATTTGCTTTTCCTTTGTTTTCTATAATGTTGATGACTTTTAGCCGATCAATCGAGCGGGTCAACACGGATAAAATGTCTTGTGTTCCATCAGTGCTGCCATCGTTGATCACGATTATTTCATAATGTTTATAGTTGATGTTATTTAATTCCTTAACCGTCTTCTCAATGTGAGCTTCTTCATTGTAACAAGGCAAAAGAATGGAGACGAAAGGAAGCTCCTCCAAGTTGTCTTGTATGTCCATCGGTTTTCTTTCACGTCTAATATAGAAGAGTAGACCCGAAATGATCCAAACAAGGCTCATGAACAAAGGATAAATGAAAAGAAAGTTTCCAACGGAATGTATGATTGTACTGAGCAATTTCTGACCTCCTTCGCGGTTCAATAGATAAGTAAGCGAGGCTATGAATAGTAGAATGATAGGGTCTTTTATTATTTAACGTACATACGGGTTATGTTTTCGATGGGTTAAGAAACAGCTTCTAGATGATTGAATCATATAAAGGGGGCCAATGAAACTCTTTGAAAGGTCTTTCGTCGTTACTTGATGAAAATATTGTTGGTGTAATTGGGATATTAATGAAAAAGGAGTTTTGTAGAATCCTGTCGATATAATTTTTAGAAAATTTAAATAAAAACGTTCATCTTCTTGAATGAAGGTGATATACTTTGTTTAACTGGTAATGACATCATTACTAAGACGGGGCATCCTCGGTTTCTTACCAGGTCATACAACGCCTTACACCTTAACTGGTAATAACATCATGACAATTCTTAAGGCAGGTAGCTGTATACGAATATCACTTGAAGAAAGAGGGGGAAACATGGTGAGAAAGGGTCTTATGGTTTTACTATCGTTAGTACTTGGGGTGTTTGGATTACTGGCAGGGTGCAGTGACACTTCTTCAGGGGAATCGAAGGACGGAAAGGTCGAGATCAGTTATGGATTCTGGGATAAGAAGCAAGTACCTGCGATTGAAGAGATCATTAAACAGTTTAATGAAGAACATCCGGACATTAAGGTGAAGACGGAGCTGATCCCATACGGGCAGTATTTTCAGAAGCTCGAAACTGCCGCAACAGGAGGAGCATTGCCTGATGTGTTATGGATGAATGGTCCTCATATTGTTCAATATGCGGAAGGGAAGGTGCTTCTGCCACTGAGCGACCTTGCTGAGAAAGATGATTACAGCCTGGATAATTATCCCGAGTCGCTTATTGATCTGTATACGGTAAATGATGAGGTATATGGAATACCTAAGGATTATGATACGACGGGATTATGGTATAACAAGAAAATTTTTGACGAGGCCGGTGTCCCTTATCCTGATGACACATGGGATTGGGATATGTTAAAGGAAGCGGCGAAGAAACTGACGAACAAGGATAAAGGGGTATGGGGCTTTGCTGCAGTGATGGGGAATCAAGGTGGTTACTACGATTTGATTTGGCAGAACGGAGGACATGTGATTTCAGAGGATGGAAAATCGGTAGGATTTGATCAGCCTGAAGCGATCGAGGCATTGAAATACAATATTAGTTTCATAGAAGAGGGAATGTCTCCGACTCAAGCACAGATGAATGAAACGGCAGCATCGGATCTGTTCTCATCCGGAAAGATCGCCATGATGTTCGATGGTCCCTGGATGGTCCCGGAATATAAGAAGAATCCCGATTTGGACGTAGCGGTTCTGCCAAAAGGAAAGCAGAGGGCTGTTTCGATTCATGGATTGTCCAATGTCATCGCAGCCAATACCAAGCATAAAGAAGCTGCGTGGGAGTTTGTGAAGTTCCTTGGTTCGAAAGAGGCAGCCGAAGTGTTTGCCGAAACAGGTACGGTCATACCTGCCTTTAACGGTACTCAGGATGCCTGGTTGAATTCTGTTCCGGAGTTGAACCTTCAAGCGTATATCGACGGAGCTGAGTATTCGAATCCGCTTCCAAGTGTGAAAAACACAGGGCCGATCTGGCAGCATGAAACGGATATCCTCAAGAAGGCCTGGGCCGGTGAAGAGAGTGTGGAGAAAGTAGTAAAGGAGCTTGCGGATAAAGCGAATAAAGAACTGGAAGAGTAGGAAAGGAAAGAAGGGAAGAGTGTTTCTTCTCTTCATTTCCTGACAAAGGAGGAGAAATGAAATGGAACCGCTTCCTCTCCAGGTTGAAACGAAACGAAAGCTTCATGTGCTTTCATATGCGAGTACGAAAAAACGTTCTGACTATTTATGGGCATATATCATGATCGCTCCAACGATGATAGGTCTCTTTGTTTTTTATTTATGGCCGATGCTTCAGACCTTTTACTTCAGCTTTACCGAGTGGGGGGCATTTGGGACATACGAATGGATCGGGCTGAAGAATTATACAAGGATGCTTACAGATGTGAATCTTCTGCAATCATTCAAGAATACAGGGATCTATATTCTATGTACCGTTCCATTGGGTATTTTCCTTTCGATCCTTGTAGCCGTTTTGCTCAATCAAAAGATTAAGGGGACGACGATTTACCGGACGTTGTATTTCCTGCCCGTCATTACCATGCCTGCAGCGATCGCCATGGTGTGGAAATGGTTATACAATTCGGATTTCGGCTTATTGAATTACCTGCTGTCCTTTATCGGGATAGAAGGTCCACAATGGTTGACGAATCCAAATATCGCGTTGTATTCGATTATTGCTGTGGCGATTTGGAGCGGGATCGGGTACAACATGGTCATTTTTTTATCGGGCCTGCAGGGGATCCCGAAAACGTATTATGAAGCAGCCGAAATGGACGGGGCAGGTCCCGTTACGATGTTCTTTAAAATTACCTTGCCGCTTCTATCACCGGTCATTTTCTTCGTGTCGATTATGTCGTTGATCGGAGCATTTCAATTCTTCGACCTGATCTTTATGATGATCAGTAAAAGCAGTACGGCGCTGGAGAATACTCAATCCATTGTGTATTTGTTCTTTCAACATGCCTTTGTTTTAAATGATAAAGGATATGCAGCTGCCATTGCGGTGTTATTACTAGTGGTGATTCTCATCATCACGGTGATCCAGATGGCCCTGCAAAAGAAGTGGGTCCATTATGATTGAGGAGGGAATGACCTATGCAGAAATCGATTCAGTTTGTAAGGAGTAAGACGTTTCTCATCCATTTCATCCTGATCATGGGCTCGATTGTCATGTTGTTTCCCTTTGTCTGGATGATTCTGACCTCACTGAAAACCTATGCAGAGTCCATTCAGGTTCCGCCTGTGATGATACCGGAAGACTTTCAGTGGAAGAATTATCAAGAGGTATTCACTCTGCTGCCATTCTTTAAATTTATGATGAACACATTTATCATTACGGTACTGCGGACGGCGGGGCAGTTATTTCTCTGCTCACTGGCTGCCTATGCCTTTGCGCGGATCGTGTTTCCCGGAAGGAATCTCCTGTTCGTACTGGCTTTGTCCGTATTGATGGTCCCAGGCCAGGTATTCCTGCTTCCTCAATACATGATCATGGTGAAGCTGGGATGGCTCAATACGCTGCAAGCCGTTGTGGTTCCCGGGTTATTTAGTGCCTTTGGAACGTTTCTCTTAAGGCAATTCTTCATGGGGTTACCGAAGGAGCTTGAGGAGGCGGCCAGACTTGACGGATGCAATCATTTTCAAATCTATTGGCGCATCATGCTGCCACTCGCCAAGCCGGGTTTGATCGCCCTTGGGATCTTCACGATTCTATGGTCCTGGAATGAACTGATGTGGCCGATGATCGTGAATAGTTCACCTGAAGCCATGACACTGGCAGTGGGATTATCATCTTTACAGGGGCAGTATGGCACCAACTATCCGATCTTGATGGCAGGGTCATTCTTGGCCGTGTTACCGATGTTGCTTCTATTTATCATATTACAGAAGCAATTTATAGAAGGAATTGCAATCACCGGTGGAAAATAAGTTGGTAGGCAACTAAGGGAGGAATGACAATGAAAGCAGCATTAATAGGGGCTGGGAGCAGGGGATTCTATGCGTATGGGTCCTATGCCCTCCAGTATCCTCATGAAATCGAGTTTATCGCGGTAGCAGAACCGGATAAAGAGAAGCGGGAGAAATTTGCGGAAGCACATGGAATCCCTGAGAATATGAGATTTGAAGACTGGCCGGACCTGTTGGATCAAGAAAGGGTATGTGAAGCCCTGCTTATATGCAGCCCGGATCGGGATCATTATAAACCTGTCATGCGTGCCATGGAAAAGGGATATAGCATTCTACTGGAGAAACCGATGTCACCGAGCCCCATTGAAACGTTGGCCATCGCAGAAGCGGCCGAAAAGCATGACACGCTCCTCAGTGTATGCCATGTGATGAGATATGCTCCGTTCTATCAGTCTCTTAAAGAAGTGATTGATCGGAAGGTGATCGGGGATATTGTCTCGGTTCAATGGAATGAAAATGTCGGTTATTTCCATCAGGCTCACAGCTTTGTCCGTGGAAATTGGCGCAATTCGAAGGAATCAAGTCCGATGATTCTTCAGAAGAGCTGTCATGATATGGATATGCTCGCCTGGTTGATCGGAACGGAATGTAAGAGCGTTTCGTCCTATGGAAGTCTCACCTATTTTAAAGAGGAGAACGCTCCTGAGGGATCGACCCACCGCTGTCTGGATGGCTGTAAGGTGGAGAAAGAATGTCCGTATTCCGCTGCGAAGTGGTATCTTCATGACCGGGATGTATGGCCGGCGAATGTTGTTTCGGCAAGTCCCAGTATCGAAAGCCGCTTGAAGGCTATCCAGGAAGGTCCTTACGGCCGCTGCGTATACCGGTGTGACAATGATGTGGTGGACCATCAAGTCGTCAATTTATTATTTGACGGGGATGTGACGGTGTCGTTCACGATGACTGCCTTTACGAAGGAAACGTATCGAAACTTCAAGATCATGGGAACAAAAGGGGAAATTACAGGTCATGACGCAGATAACGAATTAATCATCAAGCATTTTACCGGGAAAAAGGAAGTGATCCATCCTCCAACTGTGGATGGCGGTCACATGGGTGCTGATACGAGTATCATGCAGGATTTTATCAACCGGGTCCGCACGAAGGATAAAGGAACATTAACATCTGCCAGAGTCTCTTCTCAAAGTCATTTGATTGCCTTTGCAGCGGAGGAATCGAGACTGTCAGGTGCGACTATCGAATTAAAAAAATATATTGAAGAATTGGAAAAGGCAAAAGAAAATGCTTAATCAAAACTTCTATCATGGCATCAAGTGATAATTGTCGCAATTTTATGTATAATGAGTATACAAATGGTTATGACAAAGATACCACTAAAGGAGTTTAACATGATAGAAAAAGATAATCGCTTACCATTATATTATCAGCTGATGGATATCCTTCTCGAAAAGATCGAGAAGGGTGAACTTGCGGAGCAGGAGCAGTTACCCTCTGAACGGGAGCTGTGTGAAACATACAAAGTGAGCCGAACGACGGTAAGGCAAACGATGCAGGAGCTTGAAAAGGGCGGCTACATCTATAAGGTTCACGGCAAGGGATCTTATGTTTCGCCGAAGACCTATAAGCAGAGCCTTGTTGAGTTCTACAGCTTCACAGAAGAAATGAAGAAAATCGGGAAACATCCTTCCACACAGGTCGTTTCATTTGAAAAAGTACCTTGTGACAGCACGATTTCGAAATCTATGAAACTGCCGGTGGAAGAAGAAGTATTCAAGATCACGAGATTGAGACTTGCTGACGAAGAACCGATGATTTATGAAACCTCATATGTTCCGGTAGGGCGTTTTACCAATCTCACGAAGGAACAATTGGAATATACGCCAATGTATGAAATCTTTCGGTCCCAATACGATGTGACGATCACTAGAGCACTGGAAAGCTTCAATGCTGTCAGCGCGGAAAGACAGGCAGCCGCCATGCTGACCATTGAAGAAAACTCACCGTGTCTCCGACTGGAGCGTATTACGTATGAAGATCAAGACGTCATTGAATATACCATCTCCATCGCAAGGGGAGATAAATTTACGTACACAGTTGAATTGAAGTAGGTGCTTTCGAGTATCTATTTCACTTAACTGGTAATGATGACATTAACAGTTTTGGAGGAATGGGTATGGAACTTATACAATCAAATAAATGGGAACCAAATGATCCCGGTGCCATCCATACAACAAGAGAAATAGCTCAACAACCAAGACTTTGGAAAGAAACCGTTGAAATCCTGCTTGAACATAGAGATACACTGCTGACTTTTTTTAAGAAGTTGGGAGAAAGGCATCCACATCTTCGAGTGATTTTGACAGGAGCGGGAACATCTGCTTTTGTCGGGGAAACCGTTCTTACTTCCATTAAGGAAATGGTCAAGAATAAGAAATGGACGGTAGAAAGCATCGCCACTACCGATATTGTCTCTAATCCATATGAGTATTTAGACAAGGATTCACCGACCTTGATGATTTCATTTGCCCGTTCTGGTAACAGTCCTGAAAGCGTTGGGGCGGTTGAGTTGGGAGAGCAAATCATTGATGATTTTTATGGAATCGCCCTTACGTGTAATCGTGATGGTTTACTGGCTGAGAAGAAGAAGGGGAATCCGGATCACCTGGTCATCTACATGCCGAAGGAAGCGAATGATCAAGGGTTTGCGATGACGAGCAGCTTTACGACCATGCTACTTTCGGTCCTGCTCCTTTTCCAGCCGGAGCACATTCATACTCTTGAGAAGACTGTGAAGGAAATAGGTTCGGCAGGTGAAAAAATTATCGAGACCGGAAAGACAGAGTTAGAAGCGCTTGCTTCCTCCACGTTTTCGAAGGTTGTATATTTAGGCTCAGGTGTTTTCCAGGGGCTTGCAAGGGAGTCATCTTTAAAACTGTTGGAATTAACGGGAGGTATGATTCCGGCATTCTTTGATTCACCGCTGGGATTCCGTCACGGCCCGAAATCGATCTTAGATGAAGAGACAATCGTCTTCGTTTTCTTATCCTGCCATCCGTACACGAGAAAATATGATTTGGATTTATTGAAGGAGCTATACCATGAACAAAAGCGAGGGAAGGTGGTGGCACTCTCCTCTTATCATGATGAAGTCGCTGAACGTTACAGTGACCTGTTCTTGAATACCGGCTTGGAGACGGTTCAAGAGGATATATTCCTTGCGTTTCCATATGTCATGTACGCCCAGCAGTTCGCCCTTTGTAAATCCATGCATCTGGGACTTTCCCCGGATAATCCATCTCCCTCGGGGCTCGTCAACCGGGTCGTAAAAGGTGTCACGATTTATCCTTATCGGAATGGAGGAGAAAGGGTATGATTGTGTCAAGAAGTAGGATTCTTGTGGATGCTCAGTCGAAAGGCTACGCTGTGCCTGCCTTTAATATTCACAATCTCGAAACGCTCAAAGCGGTTCTTGAAACCGCCCGGGACCTCCGTTCACCCGTCATGATCGCGGCTACGCCCGGTACCGTCCGATATATGGGGAAAGAGTTCCTGATCAAGATGATGGAAGCGGCAAAGAAGAGCTATGATATCCCGGTTTGCTTTCACCTTGATCATCATGAAAACCTGGATGATATCAAGAACCTCATTCATATGGGTGTTCCATCTGTCATGATCGATGCCTCCCATTATTCTTTCGACGAGAACATCCGGATTGTCAGGGAAATTGTAGAGTATGCTGCCCCGTTCGGTGTGACGGTTGAAGCCGAGCTTGGTCGTCTAAGTGGAATGGAAGATGATTTGGTTGTGGACGAAAGGGATCAGATCTATACCAACCCCAAACAGGCAAACGAGTTTGTAACGAGAACAGGCATTGATTCTCTGGCTGTGGCGATCGGGACCGCTCATGGACTTTATAAAGGTGAACCTAAGCTCGATATCGACCGGTTGTCGGCGATCCAGCAGGAAGTCGATATCCCCCTTGTTCTCCACGGGGCATCGGGATTGCCCGATGAGCTTGTCCGCAAGACCATTGAGAGGGGAATTTGCAAAGTGAATGTGGCGACGGAGCTGAAGATGGCATTTGTGAAAGGGCTCCGCAGCTATCTGAAAGCAAACCCGGAAGCCAATGACCCCCGCTATTATTTCACGGATGCCGTCGCTGGGATGAAAAAAGTTGTAGCAGACAAAATCAAGCTGTGCGGCAGCTTTAATCGTGGCTAGTCCCATGATTGCGACGGTCACTTTAAATCCGGCGATAGACGTTAGATATACATTGTCCCAGTTTCAAATGGGTGGGGTCAATCGTGTTTCTTCCATTGAAAAATCGGCAGGTGGTAAAGGTCTTAACGTCACCCGGGTTCTATCCCGATTGGGGCAGAAGGTTACTTGTACCGGTTTCCTGGGTGGAAAGAGCGGGGAGTGGATTGAAAGCGAATTATCTCATTTGAAGGTACATAATTCATTTGTACCCATTAAAGGAGAGACTAGAACGTGTCTGGCCATTTTATCAAAGGAAGGTCAGACCGAAATTCTGGAAACGGGTCCCTTTATTTTAAGTAATGAGTTAGAAATTTTTGGTCGAACATTCTCTTCGATTCTGGATACCGTAGATTTTGTCGTCGTTTCCGGAAGTTTGCCAGAAGGAGTCCCTACTGGCTTTTACAGTGAGCTTTCAAAGATGGCCAATCAAAAAGGAGTTCGTTTGTTATTGGATACAAGTGGGCCGAGACTTGTCGAAGGTATCACAGGAAAACCTTTTTTAATCAAGCCGAACAAAGAAGAATTTGCCAGGTTGATAGGGAGAACATTTGACTCTACCGATGACATGTTACGGCATGCCCGAGCAATTTGTCATAAAGGAATACATTATGTGCTTCTTTCTCTGGGGGAAGAAGGGGCCATTTTAGTTAGTGAAAAAAGAATTCTGAGGGCAAAGGTTCCTAACGTTAAAGCAGTGAATCCCGTTGGTTCCGGAGATAGTATGCTCGCCGGGTTTACCTATGCGTATTCCCATGGATTCCCGATTGAAGAAGTCTTGAAATGGGCTTGTGCTTGTGGAATGTCAAACGCCATAATGGAAAAAACGGGTGAGGTTAATCTGTTGGACATTCGACGATTCGTGAAGGAAATAGATGTAGTTGAAAGAATTGGGGGGATGGAAAATGAGTCATATCGTCTGTTTTGACATAGGAGGCACGTTTATTAAATATGCCGTTTTTGATCCAAAGGGTCACCTTCTTGTTAAAAGTAAAATGGCAACCCCCACAAGCCATGAGATCCCTGACGTATTAAATAACAAAGTGAAATCGCTTCAGCATGATTTTCGCATCTCTGCCATTGGCATTTCTTCTTGCGGTCTGGTGGATCGTGAGAAAGGAACGATATTATTCTCGAATAATATTAAAGGGTATAGTGGAATGAAGCTGGGAGAGATATTATTTTCCATGACCCATATACCGGTATCGGTTGAAAACGATGTAAAAAGTGCGTGCCTTGGCGAGATGTGGCAAGGTGCTGTCAAGGGTAAGAGAAACGCTGTCTTTCTAACACTGGGTACTGGAATTGGCAGCAGCATCGTGATGGATGGGAGGATCGTCAATGGCTCTTCGGGACTTGCGGGTGAGCTGGGTCATACCGTCATTGTTGCAGGTGGGAAGCCGTGCAGCTGCGGCAGAAAAGGCTGCCTTGAACGATATGCGTCCACTTCTGCTTTTGTTCAAGACTATAAGGAGCAAAAAGGAGTGGCGGTTGAGGACGTTTCCGGCGAAACGCTTATGAAGCTTGTCAAGCAGGGAGATCCAGTTGCTTTGCTCGTATATGAACGGTTTATTCATTATATTAGTATGGGATTAACGAATGTAATTCATCTTCTCAACCCTGAAAAGATCATCATTGGGGGCGGTATCACGGAAGGTGAGGGTCCTTTACTTCAAGATATCAATATCCAATTAAGGAAAGAAGTAATGGATGTATACGGGAATGAGGATACGGTCATTGCTTCCTCTCTAGGGAATGACGCAGGATTATACGGAGCATGTTACTTGGCTTTAAACCGGATGAACATGAAAGAATCAGTGTAAGAAGCAGCACCCATAATGGTGTTGCTTGTTCTGTTTATTTTAATAAAAGGGGATGAGGATAATGAAAGCCGTGAAGGCCGGCCGCATTTATACACCGGAAGGAATCGTTGAAAATGGGTATCTGCTCTTGGAAGATTGGCGCATTTCAGGCATTACTAAGAAAACTCCTCCATGTGACATCATCGAATTCCCCGGTTGTTCCGCCATACCTGGCATGATTGACCTTCATATCCATGGCATAGCGGGACATGACACCATGGATGGAAGTGTCCATTCTTTACAGGAGATGTCTAACTCTCTTGTGAAATATGGAGTAACTGGATTCCTGCCGACCACACTCACCCACGATCTGGAAAGCATCCGGAAGGCGGTAGGAGCAGTGAGTACAGCGATCGGTCAAACAACTGGAGCCGAAATCCTTGGATCTTATGTGGAAGGTCCTTATATTACACCCGAACATAAAGGCGCCCATCCCGTGGAGTACATGCGAGAGCTATCAATGGAGGAGATAGAAGGGTTGATCGATGCTTCGGATAACACTATAAAAGTACTGACGATCGCCCCGGAAAAAGAACATGCCATGGAGATCATCGATTATCTCACGGGTATGGGGATCCAGGTTTCAATGGGGCATACCAACGCAGATTATGAAACAACGAATCTTGCTGTCGCCCAAGGGGCAAGAATCGCAGTCCATACGTTTAACGGAATGAGAGGATTCAAGCACCGCGATCCGGGATGCGTCGGGGCCGTCCTGACCAATGATGACTGCCTTTGTGAATGCATCGCCGACCTCCATCACCTCCACCCAGGCGCCATCAAACTATTACATAAAACAAAAGGAAGCGATAAAATCCTTTTAATCAGCGATTCCATGGCTGCAGCCGACTTGCCTGACGGCCATTACACCCTCGGTACAATGAAAGTGAAAGTTCAAGATCGAATCGCGAGGACTGTGGACACCGACTCCTTGGCAGGAAGTACAGCCAACTTACTGGAATGCCTTAAAAATATGAAAGAAGTATTGAAGCTTCCCCTTGAGGAAATTTTACCAATGGTTGGCCTAAACCAGGCAAAGCTGCTCAATATTGACCACGAGGTTGGCAGCTTAGAGATCGGGAAAAAGGCCAATATCGCGTTGATTGATGAAAAGTGGGACGTTCGAGCAACCTTTGTTGGTGGGGAAATGGTGTGGGACAGGGGGACAGGCGCTGTGCCCCATTAGAAGCAAGGGAGCAAGGGGACGGTTCTCTTGCTTCTTTTTTGTCCACGTTATTAACAAAAAAGTAATTATTTCGTAAGCATAAGAACCGTCCCTATGCTTCCTTCCCTAGTCCAGCAACCGCACCAATATCCCATCCCCCTTATCACTCACCTTCACCACCGCGGCTTTCACCTTCCTTTCCACATCCTGTCCGGTTCCTTCCGGGATAAAGAAATGTTCGATTCCGTATGTGACCTGGGCATTGTTGTCCCATGAGCTTGTAACCTTTCCATTTAAAAGCACGTCCCCGGGTTTCTTTTCGTAAGGAGCATTCCATTGCCCGTTAAACTTATAAACACCTGTATATTCGTGGAGTCCTTGTTGGTTTTCACGTAACAAAATGGTGATGGGACCGTTGTCATCAATGGAGATATCTTCAAGCTGAGAAATCGTGTAATTCAATTCCACATAGTCACCCTGGAGGAGAGATCTCGGATCGACAGGTTGAAGCTCTAAAAGAATCGTTTCCCCTTTTTGTAAAAGGGTTTCGTTCGAATGGACCTGATACCCGATCCATCCCGCTTGAAGGCATATGATGAGAAGGATTCCGAGCCTTTTCCCGGCAAGCATTGATTGGGATTGCTGATCAGAACCTACTTTTCTGTCCATGTAAACGGCCGTCATCAAGAAGAGGACACCTAATACGGCTAAGAGCAGGGATTTATGAACAAGCTTCCAGGCCAAATCGTAATACAGCTGAACGATGAGCATGAACCAGAATACCAGCGATGAAACCCAATAGAAGGTGCGATCCTGCTTTTTGAAAAAATAGACGCATCCCGTAGCGGTCAAGAAGAACAGAGCAGTATAGATAATATGAAGCGTCGATGAAAGATCGATGGCAGTTAACGAGAAAAAGGCAAAGAATCCAATGAGGAAAGCTCCATGCTGGATGACATGTTTTTTATTCAGAGCAAGGTACACTGCAACATTCAGGTGCACCATCACAACAAGGAGGGCATGAGTACCTAAGTCCATCGTTTGCCCTAAGAAAATCGCTGTGTTCAATTGAAAAAGAAGGTAGAATACAAACCTCGCGGCGAACTGTTTCTCAACATAAAACACATAGGCCAGAACGAAGAACATAACAAAGGAAAATTCATCAAACGTACTTGCGATCATCCCTATGACGATACCGGTCATCATGAGTGAATACTTTACAGGAGACGGCCAGCTGGTTAACGTACTTGGGATGACGAGAAAAACGGTCGCGAATACAAATAGCGTAACCATTGAAACATCCACCATGAGTAATGAAAGCAGTCCGAAAACAGACGCTATGATGAAAACAGAGGCAATGGTCGTGACACTTGCAACGAAGATCGTCTTTGTCCAATGAAGGGAAGAGGAATGCTTCCGTAAATAGTTAACAAGGAATACACTTCCCGCTAATAACAGAAATGCGGTTAATAACAGACCGACAAAGAAAAGACTGGACACATACTGTGCCATCAACTCGAACATTTTGATGATGATGAAGCCCGTTCCGAAGATAGAAAGAATGATGAAAATGGAAGTTTCTTTATGGAAGAAGCGGTACACCCCAATCCCCAGTGTGAAAAGATAAAACAAGGTGAAAAAGACGGAATACTCGTTATCGAATGCAGTCACTATGAGGAGGAGATTGGCTGAGATGAGACTTAGATATAGCAACGGTTTTGAATGGATGTAGCCCTTTTTTATGAACAAAAATAAGAATGTGTTAACGATTGCGATTCCGAATGCGATCCAAGTATGGGCGAGTGTCCAGTGTGCAAATGGAGACGACGGAAAGAGGTAAAAATATATCGCCAAATGGATGAGGATATGGGTTAATACGTAAAATCCACTGTACCTTGTGTACAAGCTTAATAGGAAGGCAGGAATAGCCCAAATAAAAAACAATAAATAGCTGTCTGCGTGGGAATTGTACAGTTGACCGAGTAATGCAACGGACAACCCAAAGGAGATCACCCCACTTACCATCAACCAGTTTGAAAGGAAATGGGCTCCCTTTAAAACACGATCCAACAGATAAGCAGCTCCATAGAACAATAGAATCAAAGAACTCCCTAAAGCCACTTTCTCCAAACGGGAAAACATCTGCCAGTTGGATGCGAAAAAATAAAGAGCACTTGCTAATAGGAACACAACTCCGAAAAAATACGTTAGTGAAATTAATTTCTTCATACACTTCACACTCCTTATCCTATTATATGAGGGAAAGGGAAATATAAGCATGTGGGGTGGGGAGGGAATTAAACCCCTTCTCGGTTCTCTAACTTCTTCCAGTCTTATTGTGCATTATTAAGAACTTATTGTTCTTAATAATAAATAATAAAATACGATATACAGAGTTAAATAGAGAGAAATAACGTATTTTGTTCTTTTTAACGAATAAATAGCCAAATTTGAGGTTTTTCAACCTGTGACATTTGTCTTATACTTCAAATGTAGGGTTCGTTAAAAAGAACAAAAGAAACTTTGGAACGAACCAAAAAATAGAGTGAAAACGAGGAGGAATTTAGAAATGGGTATTAAGCAAAAATTAGGTTTAGGCGTAGCATCAGCGGCACTAGGGTTGGCATTGGTTGGGGGAGGTACATATGCTTATTTTAGTGATAGTGCAGAGGCAAATGCTACTTTTGCAGCTGGTACGTTGGATCTTAGTGTAGACCCGACAACGATTATTAATGTTGATGATATTAAACCAGGTGATACTATGCTTCGTTCCTTTGATTTAGTAAACGGTGGTAGTCTTGATATTGCTACGATTGATTTAATGACTGATTACACAGTGACTGATGCAAATGGTAACAATAATAGTGATTTTGGAAAGCATATTCGAGTTAACTTCTTAATAAATGGAGATAAATTAGATGCACCGATTTGGTCAACAACATTATATGACTTGAAAAATATGTCACCAGATGTAATCGAAGGTAATTTCTGGAGTCAGTTCTTTGCAGAGCGTGGAGGAAACCTTGCTGCGGGTACATCAGATAAACTTTATGTTCAATATGAATTTGTAGATAACGGTCAAGATCAAAACAGATTCCAAGGTGATTCTCTTACACTAAAATGGACATTTGATGGTAAGCAAGGCGCAGGTGTTGCACGCTAATATTAAAGTGAATAATTGGGGAAGGTGGGCTTTTCGCCCATCTTTCCATTGAATTTTAATTTTCTTCAGAGAATAAAGCTATTTGGATTTTATTTTCTGAAGAGAACTAAAGTTTATCACATATCCAAAGGATGTGATCTCCATAAGATACCTAAGAACAAGAAAACATAAAACCCCCATTAAAAAGTGGAAGCTTCTCTGCCAACTAATGGCCATCTGGTATGCCACTACCATTACGACATCATTCATAGATGGCAGTACCGGCGCCTACTTTAATGATCAAGACCATGTAACCGGTGTAATCACTGCAGGTACTTGGAGTACATGGGATAAAAGCTCTTTAACTTTCCCTAATAAAGAGCGAAATATTAAGATGTGTCCACCAGGAGAAATATCCGCTTCTATAACGAACACGGGCAGCAGCATGGAAGGAACAACTGAATATGAAGTCTACTATGCTGCTTCAGGAAATCCGAAAAAGGGAAATAAAGTTTCGCAGGGAGAAATCCAGCCAATAGCTGAAGGGAACACCGCTTTAGTAAAGGCGACTATCACTAAACCCGGAAACTATAAATTCAAAGCCCTCCAACGTCCCGGCCACGGAAATAAAGAAGACACCAGAAATGAAATATGGAGTGAAACGATTACTGTAAAATGCACAGAAGAAAAACCAAAAGCTCCGGATAAGGGCGGAGATGAAAGTAAGCCTGAGCCGCCGGATAAAAAAGAAGAACCGAAAGGAACCGAGCCTGATCCTGCTACTGATGGAAGTAAAGAGGACATCAAAGAAGAACCTCCGCCGCAGGAAGAGGAGAAGCAAGAACCAGAACAGCCTGCAGTTCCTGCTGAGCCAGAACCGGAAGTGGAGGAGGAACAACCAGAAACTACAGAAGCCAGTGTCCAATCTTCAGAAGCGCCTCCCTCCAAGGAAGAAGATCAGGTAGAACCATCTCCTGCTTCACCTGAAAAAACTAGTAATCAAGAGTAAAAGAAAGGTAAGGTTGATGAAAAAATGAAGCTAGCCAAAAAAATACTAAGTACGAGTATAACGGTCGTTCTGTATGCGGTATTGTTTATGATGATATTTGTTGTCGTTTCATCCAAGGCAGCCGGTGGGGAACCCCAATTCATGGGCTATCAAATCAAGACAGTGTTATCAGGGTCGATGGAGCCGGATATCCAAACGGGATCAATCATTGCGGTGAAACCCGGAGGAGATATGACCCGTTTTAAAGAAGGCGATGTGATAACATTTAAAGAGAAAGAGAACATTCTTATTACTCACCGGGTTTTAGAAGTGATCAAAAGCGGAGAACATGTGATGTATAAAACTAAAGGGGATAATAATGACGCTCCGGATCTTGAACCTGTGTTATCTGAAAATGTGGTTGCAGAATACAAAGGGTTCACGATTCCCTATATAGGCTACTTCATGAATTTCATGAATTCGAAAAACGGAGCATTGATGTTCATCATCCCGGGGATTTTACTCCTTTTTTATTCAGGTATCACGATTTGGAAAGCAATCTCCACCATAGACCTTTCATCAAAAAAAGAAGATACGATCGAGAAGAATGTATCATAATCTATTTCAAGAGAAGTGAGGGGACGGACCTCTTGCTTCTCTTTTTTTATTTTCTACGAGAAAAGGAAATTACAGTGTAATCATTAATCATAATATAATTAATGAAAAAGTAGACGATGGAATTGAAGATAATTCTTTGCAGTTAACGTTTCCGGATTCCATTGTAAAGAAGTGATGTTAAAGTGGTGAACTGTATGACCTTATCTAACTACTCCCGATCTGATGATAACGTCGGTTAGTTATAAATTTCAGGAGATTATTTTCAAGACTTATAGGTTATCATTTGAATAATTGGGGTAATTATACAAATATATGAGCCTGAAGGCATGAGGTGAATGAGCGAAATCAATAGGATAAAAGAAATGTGAAAAAGAAGTCTGCTCCCCTACTATTTTCCTGTTTTACCTGATTGCTTTAAGTATTACCCGATTGAACTGTTAATACTTTACAGACTTTTATACAATATAAAGGTAATTCTTTAAATGAACCCATCCAATTAGGAGGATCAGACATTCATGAATACGAAAAATAAATGGATTATATGCGGAATCGGACTTTCATTATTACTTGGAGGATGTATGAATATGGATAATGCGAATGGTAATGGTGTGGATGAAAAAGAGAGCCCTGAAAAACAAGTTATGAATCAATATGTAAGTGTGCAGGAGTACAATGGGGAGGGATACACCCTGAAAAATGGGGAAGAAACAGACAAGATTGCCGAAGAAAATCGTGAAGAAGTAGAGAAAGCGGTTAAAGATTTTTTCTTGAAAGAATATAAGACAGATGTAAAGGTTCATAATATTGTGGGTAATGTAGACGGAGCTACAGTATTTGTGGAATCAACTGATCCGCTTCATTTTTACACGTATGCAGTTGTTCCAATTGATCAATCAAATGAAAAAATCCTGTCAGACAAAGTGTTTTCCCAAGAAGGACAGGTGGAGAGTGCCATAACAGAAGGTTTATACAGGGAAATATTTAAAGACGAGTTTGATCGTTTGGATGAGTATTTAGAGAAAATTGCAAATGAAGAAGCTATTACTGGAAGAACGATTGAATCCCTTCAAAATGTTGGTGGTTCAGGATATATGACACCTTATTACTTTTTATCTTCCTCCGTTTCAAATGATGAAGCAATTAAACCAGTTTTTGAGCTATATATGGAAGATCCCCAGGTCAGTAGAGAAAAATTAAGGGCTGCTTACAATAAACAAGCGTTTAATCCAACTTATTTTGAGGTAGTCATTAATTTATTTATGAAAGAGAAAGAAACTGACCCGGATGAGAAGGTATTTAATAGAGTTGTAAACGATATTGAAAGCATGGATGATATACCAAAAGGAACATACAGTATTTTCGTCAATGACAATACAGTCCTCAAACAGTCGTTTGAAGGGGTAAAAGAAAATTCGCTCGAAAAAACGACCCCAGATGAGATTATTAAAGAGTAAGGGGGTATAACTTAATGAGTAGTCCAAACAATCAAACCGGAGTCACAACAGTAAGTAATGATAAAAATTTAGTTGAATTAGCAGGATTACACGCTTATAAGGATATCCCTACGCGAGAAATTATAACTGTAAATGAAGTGGATTATTTGGTATTGGATACCGTATATGGAGACATCACGGGCTTGGATGCAATGACGGTTATCAACCAAAAGTCAAGGGAAGTATCTATTATCTATGTAGGCACTGATGCAGCAGCCGATAACGGAAAACAAGACTTACTAACCGATGCTCAACTCCTTAGTGACCTTACCCTTCCTCAGCTGGAAGCAGCACAGGATTACTATAATAAAATGAACAAAAAATATGAATCTATTGGAGGAGTTAAATCCGTTGCGGGTAATTCATTGGGTGGACCATTGGCCAACTCTGTCGCCATTAATCATCCCGAAGTTACATCCGTGACGCTTAACCCTGCACTTCTTCCAAAAGGGATGGCCGATCCCACCAAAAGCTACGATAACATCACTAACTACTTCACCAACTACGACGTCTTAACCGGAACCCTGATAGCCCTGAATCTCGATTCCCGTATCCCTGGACGGAGATACGACATCTCTACGGGAATCCCGCAAATCGGTGAGAATTTCAGTACGCTGACGAACAATCATACAGGTTATAACGACAAAGGAGCCTATGAGATCGGTCAACCAGGAGACCCTGGTTACGGCAAAATCCATGACGAAGCCGATGCCCACATCATGACAAGCATCTGGACGGGAGAACCCCTCTATGGCGGCCATTCGGATAGAATTGAAATCAATCGAGACAATTTGAACCTATTGGCTGAAGCCCTGGCGGGGGATGTCACCACAAGATTGGGGTATGCACAAGACTACTTGACCAACTCGCAGGAAATCGCCCAGCATGAAGGAGACCGTTACTCGGAACGGTTGAGCCGCCTGCAGATGATCTTTGAGGATTCGTTCGAAAACTTGATCGGAAACCCTTTATTCATAGGCATCACGTCGACGGGACATCGTCTGACCTCGGAAATCGACCATCTAATTTCACTCGTGAATATGGCTGAAAACGCCAGTAAATCTCTCAATGGTGTGTTGAATTCCCCACCTGTCGAACTCGTGGAGCACTTATTCAACCGAAGCATCAGTGTCGAAAGCATTTTCGGTCAGGCCCGGAATCAGCTGCTTGAATTCAAACAGGAGATTATCAGTCTGACAGGATTCCTGCAGAACATCCTTCATAAAGAAATCCCGGAGCTGTTTAGCGGAGGGAAGGAAACACTGGAGGACCTACTTGTGAACGAGATGCTCTCACACTATGAGATTATCAAAGCCAATAACGTGAAAATGAATAGTCACATAGCAGAATTTCAGAGTCAGGTTGGGGACCTTGCAAAAAACTTTGGAGAACGTGATTCTTCTTTAAGTGCAAGCATCTCAGGAGGAGCTTCGGTTCCACATGAAGTAGTGATGCCCAAGAAAAGCGAATACGTGCTGGAAACGTCTAATCACATGCTCATTGGTATGAAAGTGAAAGAAATCTACTTGGATGGATCCTTTGAAGCCTTCAAGGGAGTTTCACACCGTTTTCTATTTCCGCTTTTAGGAGGTTTGACGGGTCTTGCTTTTGCCATCGAAAACACATTGGAGGTCATATCGGCTCAAATCAAGGGTGCCATGAATGTTGCCTTGAGTGGAACGGTTCCTGGAAAACTCATCAGCATCTTCTCGGACTTCGATGACAAAATCCGATCATACGTTTCTTCCGCACTGGAGCCGATAGACGAACTTGCTGCAACCATTGAAGGACTCCGGGACGGATTAACCAGATTGACGATCGGATTTCCAGCGTTACTTGACAGCTTCAGACCTTATATCGACTCAGCGATTTTTGATAAAATGAGTTACTCCAATATCCATATATATAATGTATCGGCCATGGCCATTCATGAAGAAATGGAAATGCTCTTTGACGACATCGTCCACCAGCTCAGTCAACATAAAGGAAATTCGATTCAAGCATTGTGTGAAATTTCACAACGAGTGAAAGACAATATGATCCAACTGCGTCAACAAGTGGATCGTGTGACATTGTAGGGACAGGGTATCCGCTTGTTCCTATTTTTTTTTGGATCTATTCGCAAAGGGTTAATATGAACCTTAGACTTGAATGATCACTGCTTCTGAGCAGCCTTTACTTGAAGAAAATTCGACACGGAGGATCAATTATTCGTAAAGAGGATCAATTATTCAAAATCTGGATTAATAATTTCCAAACAGGATTGAATATTTCATTTCCGGATTGAAAATAGTCCAATCCGGATCAATTTCTCGGGGAGAGGGTTACGTATCAGGATTTATAGCCAAACCGGACCCCCTCTAATCCGATCAGCTTTCCACCTCAGCTAAAAATGGACAATCTAAAGTCGTTCTGTGTTCAATAGCAGCCAATGAATAGCCGCGGGACCTCCAAGTCGAGCACAGTGTCGCCCCAAAAAGAGCCATTACACTATTCGAGTCATTATGATTACGATAAGAGCCATAATAAAAACTAGGAATAAAATCCCCCTTTTGTCATATAGCCCCTTTTATGAATTTATTGTAAAATAGAAAAGACAGATAATTGCAAGCGCTTGCACTAGTTCAAAATAACTACCCCTAGAATCATCTCACATTTTTTTAACTGTTTGCGCAAACGTTTTCACAATCATCAAGAGCACTTCTATTATTCTATTAATCCAATTTAAGAGGGGGAAAACATGAATGGGAAATAGGACAAAGCGTCGATTCTCAATTTTTATGACTTTGATGATGCTTATCAGTCTTTGGTCACCATTTGCACCGGCAGCTTCTGCAGTGGCGGACGGCAATGCCACGATTGAATCAGCAGAGTCCAGTGATCGCACGGTACGTTTCACGTATGATCGTGAAGACCAAACGTACGGAGACTGGAACATTTGGGCCTGGAATACAGGGGTACAGGATGATCAAATCAACTTTGACTCCTATGAAAATGGAGTGGCGGTAGCAAACATTGCTGTTACACCTGAAACAGAGCAATTCGGCTTTGTTCTTCGCAGTACGGAGGATTGGAATACGGCGGAGAAGGAGTTTGGCGATCGTTTTATTAAAGTGAACCAAAACGACACCATCACCAAGGCGTACATAACAAGCGGTGTCGAGGAAATCCGAATTGTACCGGATGGATCGGCCCCGGTGATCGATCAGGGAAATGCGACGTTCTATTATCGTGATAAAGAATTATTCGCAAATGATGCGATGGATTCAATTGAAAAAGTAGAGTTGAAGTACAACGGGGAAACGAGAGAAATGACATATGAACCGGATAATGAACGGTTCGTACTTGCATATGACAACATTCCTAATGGGAAAAACCCGTACTCCTTTTTAGTCACGAAAGATGGTGAAACGACAGAAGTAAGTGACCCTTACAATACAGTCGATGGGGAATCGTTTCTTGATTTCCAAAAAGCGGATCTGACAGTTACGGGTTCAGTGTCACCAACGGCTGTGGACTATAATGAGAATGCTGTCTTATCTGTTGGTGTCGATGGACTGACAGAGGATGTGAAGATCCAAAAAATCACGGCGGATGTTTCTTCATTAGGCGGATCAGAGAAACTTGAAATCGATCCTTCATTAAAAGAAGTGACAGTAGCAGTCGATGATGATGTAACGGCAGGCACGAAATCTATTCCTCTGACAATAGTGGATTCTTACGGGAACTATTATGAGGGAACGACTGGAATCGAAGTCAAAGCAAGACAGTCGGTCGGAGATTCGGATCTCGATTGGGATGAATCCATCATTTATTTTATGCTGACAGACCGATTCTTCAATGGGGATACGTCGAATGATGATCCTTACAATCTGAATTATGATAAGAGCAAAAGAGGAACGTACCAGGGGGGAGATTTTAAAGGAATCACAGAGAAACTCGATTACCTTGATAATCTTGGTGTGAATACGATCTGGATCAGTCCGGTCGTTGAAAATATTCAATATGATGTCCGTTCCGTTGAAACGAACGGGGAATCGGATCAGCCTTATTTCGGTTATCATGGCTACTGGGCCAGTAACTTCGGTGAGTTGAATCCTCACTTTGGATCCATGGAGGAATTCCATACGTTAATTGATGAGGCACATGATCGAGGCATTAAAATCATGGTAGATGTGGTCTTGAATCATACTGGATATGGCTTGAAAGAGATTGATGGAGAGCTTGCTGAGGATAAGCGTCCTGCAGGTTATCCGACGGATGCAGAAAGAGACAAGTACAGCGACATCGTTCGTCAAGGTGCTGATGTCGGTACGGATGAAGTGGTTGGTGAACTAGCAGGATTACCAGACGTCATCACGGAAAATCCAGAAGTCCGCCAGCAAATCATCGATTGGCAAACGGATTGGATCGAAAAAGCGACAACGGCTAAAGGGAATACGATTGACTATTTCCGCGTAGACACTGTGAAGCATGTGGAAGATGCGACGTGGATGGCTTTTAAAAACGCCATCACGGAAAAAATGCCTCAGCACAAAATGATTGGAGAAGCGTGGGGAGCGAGTGCTGACAACCAATTAGGATATCTTGATACGGGAATGATGGACTCCCTTCTGGACTTCGGCTTCAAAGGTATCGCTCATGAATTTGTTAGCGGCAACCTGAAAGCAGCCAATGATAAACTGACGGCTCGAAACGGAAAGATTGATAACACGGCAACACTTGGACATTTTTTAGGAAGTCATGACGAAGACGGCTTCTTGTATTCGTTAGGCGGAGATGAAGGCAAGCTGAAAGTGGCTGCTTCCCTTCAGGCAACGTCGAAGGGACAGCCGGTCATTTATTACGGTGAAGAGCTTGGACAAAGCGGAGCGAACAATTATCCGCAGTACGATAACCGTTATGATTTTGCCTGGGATGATGTAGAAAATAATGACGTGTTGGAGCACTATACGAAGATTTTAAACTTTAGAGGGGCGCATTCCGATGTGTTCGCTAAAGGGGAGAGAAAGACTGTCGGTGGTTCGAATAGCGATCAGTTCCTGGTATTCTCCCGTGACTATAAAGAGGATTCCGTATACGTTGGTTTGAACGTGGCGGACGAAGCGAAAGAGATCACGTTGACTGTTGATTCTCCTGGTGCTGTCGTAACAGATACTTATTCTGGAGAAGAGTATAATGCTGACGGTGGGGATGAAATCACCCTGACTCTTCCTTCTATAGCAGACGGCGGTACCGCGTTGTTGACCGTTGAAGGCGGTAAGATTACAGGTGCTGAAGCAGGATCAGGTTCAGGGGGAGAGGATCCTGAAGTAGAGCCGGTTCCGGAAAACAACATCCGCATCCACTATAACCGTACCGATGGAAACTACGAAAACTACGGTGCATGGCTTTGGAATGATGTGGCTTCACCATCGGCAAACTGGCCGACCGGTGCTACCATGTTTGAAAAGACTGACAGCTATGGCGCCTACATTGATGTTCCCCTGGCTGAAGGAGCGAAAAATATCGGCTTCCTTGTAATGGATATTACAAAAGGCGATGCCGGTAAAGATGGTGGGGACAAAGGATTTACCATCACTTCTCCAGAGGTAAATGAGATTTGGATCCAACAAGGTTCTGATAAGGTGTATACGTATGAGCCGGTTGATCTTCCGGAGAACACGGTACGTATTCATTATGAACGTGAAGACGGGAATTATGAGAACTTCGGTGTGTGGAATTGGGGAGATGTCGCAGCACCATCAGATAACTGGCCGACAGGTGCGGCTGATTTAGAGGGTGAAGACCGTTATGGTGCTTATGTAGACATCCCGTTAAACGAGAATGCAAAAGAAATCGGCTTCATTATGCTGGATGAGTCGAAAGGCGATGCCGGTAAGGATGGCGGCAACAAAACGTTCAATCTGTTAGATAAATATGATCACTTATGGGTGAAGCAGGGCGACGATACGGTCTACATTTCTCCACACGGGGATGTGGCAACTGGACTGATTTCTTCTGAGGTCATTTCAGACGATACGATCCGTCTGAATTTCACGATGACAGATGGGTTGACAGAAGAAGCGCTATTGTCCGGTTTAGCCATCAAAGACAGCGCTGGATCAGATGTGACGGTTCAAAGTGCTGAAATCACAGGAGACAAAACAGTGGAAGTAAAAGCTGATTTTGACCTGGAAAAACTGCCACTATCGATCACTTACTCTGGCAGAACCGTTTCAGCGGCGGCTGGGTGGAGACTGATCGATAACAAATATGCTTACGATGGGGACGATCTCGGTGCCAATTATAAAAAAGGCGATGCTACCTTAAAGCTTTGGGCACCGAAAGCAAGCAAGGTCGTCGCGAACTTCTTTGATAAAAAAGATGCCGCGAAACCAATCGGCAGTGTGGAACTGACCCTTGGTGAACAAGGAGTTTGGTCAACGGAAGTAAAAGCAAAAGACTTAAAGGTTAAAGATCTGAAAGGCTACTACTATCAATACGAAGTAACCAATGACGGCGTAACGAAAAAAGTCTTGGATCCTTACGCAAAATCCATGGCAGCCTTCACCGTGAATACAGAAGGTGAAGCAGGACCAGACGGCGATAACGTCGGGAAAGCGGCGATCGTTGATTTAAAAGGAACCGATCCCAAGAAATTCAGCCATGCTTCCATTGATGGTTATGAAAAACGTGAAGATGCCGTCATTTACGAGGTTCACGTCCGTGACTTCACGTCAGACCCTTCGATTGAAAAAGATTTGAAGAAGGAAAGATGGGGTACCTATGACGCCTTTATCAAAAAACTTGATTACATTAAATCGATGGGTGTGACACACGTTCAACTGCTTCCGATCATGGCATGGTACTATGGGGATGAAACGAATATGGGCGAACGTGAGCTTGAGTATTCAGCAGGTGGCAATGAATACAACTGGGGCTACGATCCTCACAGCTACTTCTCACCGGATGGTGCGTATTCACAGGATGCCACTGATCCACAATTACGAATTAAAGAAACGAAACGTTTGATCGACGCGATTCATGATAAGGGTATGGGTGTCGTGCTTGACGTCGTCTACACGCATATGGCCAAAACAAGCACATTGAACGATATCGTGCCAAACTACTATGCGTTCCAGGATGACAAAGGGAACTTCCTTGGAGGCTTCGGGAACAACCTGGCAACCAACCATACAATGGCTGAAAAGCTGATGGTCGACTCAGTGAAATACTGGTTCGACGAATACAAGATCGATGGTATGCGATTCGATATGATGGGTGACGCAACCTACCCATCCATCCAAAAAGCCTATGACGCAGCGGCTGAAATCAACCCGGATGCCTTGTTCATCGGTGAAGGCTGGAGAACATTCGCCGGTCACTTATCAGATCCTTCATTAGAAGGAATGGGTGCCGACCAGGATTGGATGGACAAAACAGACGACGTAGGAGTCTTCTCCGACGAAATCCGTAACGAACTGAAATCCGGATTCGGTTCTGAAGGTGAGCCGCGATTCCTGACAGGCGGCGCACGCGACATCAACACGATTTTTAACAACATCAAAGGTCAGCCTGGCAACACGGCAGACGACGACCCAGGTGATATGGTCCAATACATCGCAGCACATGACAACCTCCCGTTATACGATGTCATTGCCCAATCGATTAAAAAGGACCCGGCCATTCCGGAAAACAACCAGGAGATTCATAAACGTATCCGCCTTGGTAACTCCATGATTCTGACATCGCAGGGAACGGCCTTTATCCACGCAGGTCAGGAATACGGTCGAACGAAGCAATGGTTAGGGGAAGGCGTACCGGAACAGAAATATCATGAGTTGGAAGACGAAGAGGGCAACCCATTCGGTTACTTCATCCACGACTCATACGATTCATCCGACGCCATCAATAAGTTTGACTGGGAAAAAGCAACGAATAAAAAGAAGTATGAAGTCAATACAACAACAAGAGAGTATACAGAAGGGTTGATTGAGCTGAGAAGATCAACCGATGCTTTCCGTTTAGGCGAGCAGGAGCTCGTTGATCAGAATGTATCCCTGCTTGATTTACCTGAAATCGCCGATACAGACTTGATGCTTGCTTACAAGAATGTATCCACGGATGGTACGGGTGAGTACTATGTATTTGTCAACGCGGATAGCGAAGCACGTACCCTATCGGTGGGTGACTATGACTTCTCTAAAGGGAAGGTTGTAGTAGACAATGATGAAGCGGGAACAAAGCCTGTTTCCAAGAAGTCTGGATTCAGTCTTACAAAAGACACATTGACCTTGGACCCTTTAACCACGGTAGTGATCAAGGTGGAGAAGCGGGACGTGGGTACAGGTCCCTTGTCCCGGATTCTGAATTGGTGGTGGGAATGGGGGAGAGGTCCCTTATCCTGGATTCTGAATTGGTGGAACTAGATCCCCTGGTCTGAATTCTGAGTAAGCGCTATTTCAATGCAGGTACAGTGTTATCTATGTAAGTAACGTAGCAGGTTCATGTAAAGTGAATGTTTCAAGACAATAAAACCCAAGAGTGTCGATTTTATTGCACTCTTGGTTTTTTAGTTTTCGTGCAGATTCAATAAGGTTGTTCACGATTAATGTCGTATATGATAATTCAGTAGTAAAGCTTCTATTTTTCTTCGCTTTTTTTATTAACTAATTTCCATTATCCGTTTAATTGAATAAGTATAGAAATAGAGACGCTCTTCAACATTATAGATACTGTTTAATGGACAATCGTATTTACTTACTAGAGAGAAACAGAGGGCACCATTTATGATGCTATTAAATGAATTAATTCCAGTTATGATTATGGTACAACATAAAATATGATCGTAACGGAAACATAGTTCAAGATCGGTTTATTAATGAAAAAGTAGAAATTTCCACACAAATGCGTATTCAAATGCTCATGAATACACGAAGAAGAATAGTAGTGTCATCGCTACAATCAGTAAATAGATATGTATTATTCATGGTGAAGCAGAACGATGATCATTTCTTAGGAAAATCTAAAATAAGAAAGACTGATATGGAAGTAAATGTGGATAAACATCAGCATGCTACAGAAGCTATACAGGCATAATTGGAACAATCTATTAAAGAAACTAAGACAAATTGATGAAGTAAGAGGAAGGAATCGATTAAGAGTAACAGGGACCTCCAAAAGTGTGATTGACCGTGCTCGATAAGGAGGACTGGGGACAGTGAGCCTGTCCCTTCGTCCCTCTTATAACTGTTTAAGATACTCTTCGATTTTTCTATACGTATCATAACGGTCGGTCCCTGAAAGAACGACAATATTATCAGCGATTAACCCATCTTTTTTACCCCCACAGACAATCAGTTCTTTTGCCACTTTTCCGCTTATTGCATTGCGGGGATAAATCGGGCATTTTAACCTGTTTGCCAATAATTCTGCTGCCGGATAATCATTGAATGTACCAATCACAATTGCCTTCTCTAGCATATCATCGTCCTCCTTCGGTTTTTCAGTCGGTTTAGGTGTATCCGGCAAATACGGTAATTTAAAGTATTCCAGTACACCTTGAGCCGATTCTCTCGCTACTTCTTTTTGGTAATCTTTATCAAGCATCAGTTTAGCTTCTTCAGGATGATCCATGAATCCATTCTCTGTCAGAATGGCAACTCCTTCGAATTCCCTGGTTATATGAAGGTCCTGCTCTATGACTCCACGCCAAACTTGTTTGGTCCCTTGCCTTAAATATTTACCTACACTGTTGGCCAATTCCCTTGCATACTTACTTCCAGGCTGGATATGAATAGAAATCCCACTTGGATTTGACCCGCTGAATGACCCATCAAATGCATTGAAATGAAAACTCACTAACACGATCTTCACGTTTGATGCACCGTATTTATTAATGTAAAAATTTAATAATCGATTTGCTTCATTTGTTCTGGCAGTTAACGGGATGTCTGCGGTCGTTGGAGAAATATCATGGACGATGATCCCATGTCGCTTTAATTCATCCCCGAAAAATTCACTCACAGGCTCATTGAACTCGTTTTCCTTAATCGACCTGCCCAGAGAGCTGATATAGGGAGTCCTCTTGCCTGGAGTCTCTAATCCATGACCAGCATCCCGTAATACTACATAAATCATATGAATTCCCCCTTTACTAGTACTATATTCACAGCTTGTCTTTTTGGTTACGGTGGTGGGAGAAGAGGGGATTCTGTGTCACTCTTATTGAAATATGGTGAAGATGTCTATGTATCATTCTTTTAGGAATATACGGTTTGTCTATTTAGAAAGTATGGTATTATTCAAAAGCTATATAGTCCCAGGTTTATTTACTATTCTCGTATCTATCAATGGAGGGGAGAGGGGTATCCATAAATTAAAGCTATGTTTGAACTTGAATAGTTTGTCATTTTTCCTATTGATATATTGTTTAAAGGTATGGTATATTCTTTTTCGGCTTACAAAAATGTTAAGCTGAGTATGGAGAAAAAAGTTTTCGTTTTCTGTTAATTAGAAGTTGACTTCTGCGAAACCAGATGATATATTTATACATGTCCTTAAGCGGGACGTTTTGACAATACGGCCCATTGGTCAAGCGGTTAAGACACCGCCCTTTCACGGCGGTAACACGGGTTCGAATCCCGTATGGGTCACCAATATGGAGGATTAGCTCAGCTGGGAGAGCATCTGCCTTACAAGCAGAGGGTCGGCGGTTCGATCCCGTCATCCTCCACCA